>JBBINH010000049.1:0-21683 GCA_037443945.1 Caldilineales bacterium | reverse complement strand
CCGCGGGGGCCGCCGGCCGCACCTTTTGATGCGCGGGGCGCGTCTCTTTGCTACCTTGCACAAGTTTCGCCAGAGCCCGCAGCGCATGGCAACACCAGACGGCGGCGATGCCATGCGCCGTCGGACTTGTTTCACCGTTCAACAATAGCCGCTTCTTCACCCACGGACCGGATACCCTCCAGCATCCAACGCGGGCGCACATGCCAGAAGCGCGGCAAAACCTCATCCCAGCGGGACAACAAGGCGGCGGCCAGCGGACTCTCGGTCGCGGCCAGATGTTCGCTGACCATGCGATACAGCAGGCTGCGGGCTTCGGGATCGTCGACCCGGGTCAGAAACACCAACTCATGATTGACCCGCGCAGGAAATTCGGGGGCTTCGACCGTGCCCGTGTCGAGCACAAACGCCTGACCACCGGTCATCCCGGCGGCGAAGTTGATGCCCGTGCGGCCCAACACGACGACGGTACCGCCGGTCATGTACTCGCAACCGTGGTCGCCCACCCCTTCGACGACGGCATTGCCGCGGCTATTGCGCACGGCAAACCGTTCGCCGGCGCGGCCCGCCGCGTAGAGAACGCCGCCGGTGGCGCCGTAGAGCACCGTGTTGCCGATGATGTAGTTCTCCGACCAGACGAAATCGGCTTCGGCCGGTGGTCGGATGATCAGAGTCCCGCCGGCCAGACCTTTGCCCACGTAGTCGTTGGCATCGCCGAAAAGCCGGAACGTCACGCCCGGCGGCAAGAAGGCACCGAACGACTGACCGGCGCTGCCGTGGAAGGTGATATCCACCGTATGAGGCGGCAATTCGCCCAATCCGGCCCGCACCAGTTCACCGCTCAGAGCCGCGCCTACCGTGCGATCGGTGTTGCGAATGGCATAGGTGCGCACCACGCGCCGCTCCCCGGCCTTCAAGGCGGCCAGGACTTCGGCAGCCAGCCGATGGCCCAGCGCCTGAGGCTCGCGGTAGTCGGGCCGCGCCAGAAAGCGATACGCCGAAGGCACATCGGGCTGCGCCAGAATGGGGCTGAGATCGAGCGAATCGAGCACCGGATCGCCCGTCATGCGCTGTTCCAACAGTTCGGTATGGCCGATAACCTCGTTCAGGGAACGAAAGCCCAACTGGGCCAGCAGCTCACGCACTTCCTGGGCGATAAACGTAAACAGAGCGATGACATGCTCCACCTTGCCGGCGAACTTGGCCCGCAGCTTGGGATCCTGGGTGGCCACGCCCACAGGACAGGTGTTGTTGTGGCAGACGCGCGCCAGGATACAGCCCTCGGCGATCATCGCCAGGGTGCCGAAGGAGAATTCATCGGCGCCGAGGATGGCGGCGATGAGCACATCGCGGCCGTTGCGGAGGCCACCATCGGTGCGGACGATGATACGGTCACGCAGATGATTGGCCCGCAGCACCTGCTGGGTTTCGGCCAGACCGATCTCCCAGGGGATGCCGGCGTGTTTGATGGACGAAAGGGGCGAGGCGCCGGTGCCGCCGGAATCGCCGGCAATGAGCACACTGTTGGCCCGACCTTTGGCCACTCCGGCGGCAATGGTGCCCACGCCGGTCTCGGCCACGAGTTTGACGGAAATATCGGCCTCGGGATTGATCTGGCGCAGGTCGTAGATGAGCTGCGACAGATCCTCGATGGAGTAGATATCATGATGAGGTGGCGGCGAGATCAGGGCCACGCCGGGTGTGGTCAGACGGATGGCGGCGATGCGCTCGCTGACCTTATGGCCGGGTAGATGGCCGCCCTCGCCTGGTTTCGAGCCCTGGGCCATCTTGATCTGCAGTTCCTGGGCCGAGACGAGATAGGCCGGGGTGACGCCAAAGCGTCCCGAAGCCACTTGTTTGATGGCGCTGTTGCGCTCGGTGCCCAATCGCGCCGGGTCTTCACCGCCCTCGCCGCTGTTCGACCGACCGCCGATGCGGTTCATGGCCATGGCCAGCACCTCGTGGGCCTCTTCGCTCAGCGCGCCCATCGACATGGCTGCCGTACTGAAGCGGCGGAGGATGGCCTCGACCGGTTCTACCTCCTCCAGGGGAACCGGTGTGCGGCCGGGCTTGAAGGCGAGCAGATCGCGCAGATCGGTGGCCGGCTGGGAGGCGAGCATGGCGCTGTAGCGCTTGTAGATGGCATAGGCCTCGTGGAAACCGGCGCCGAGGGCATCCGGATAGCGCACGGCCTGATGGAGCACGTCGATTACATCGGGATTGAGCACATGATGCTCGCCGGCCTTGCGATACTTGAAAAAGCCCCAGTGTTCCAGCTTATCGGCCGAGGTTTTATAGGCCAGGTCATGACGATAGAGCAGGTCGTTGGCCAGTTTGAGAAAGCCGACGCCACCGATACGGCTGGGGGTACCGGTGAAACAGCGCTCGACCACCTTCTGGTCAAGACCGATGATCTCAAAAATCTGGGCGCCGCAGTAGCCGTCCACCGTGCTGATGCCCATCTTGGACATGATCTTGAGCAGGCCGGCTTCCAGAGCCTTCAGGTAGTTTTTCTCGGCTTGCTCCGGACTCCCGATGCCCTTGAGCCGACCGTCGGCGGCCATATCGCGCACGGTATCCAGGCCCAACCAGGGGTGAACGGCGCTGGCTCCATACCCGATCAACGTGGCCACATGATGGACATCAACGGCATCGCCTGATTCAACCAGGATGCTGCCATGCATGCGCAGACCGCGGCGGATGAGATAGTGGTGCACGGCGCCCACGGCCAGCAGGCTGGGGATAGGCAGCCGGTCGCGACCGGCACTGCGGTCGCTGAGCAGCAAGAGGTTATGACCGTTGGCCAACGCTACTGCGGCCTCCTGACAAAGGCGGTCCAGGGCGGCTTCCAGACCCTGCACACCGTCGGCCAGGGGGAAGGTCATATCCAACTCGACCAAGGAGAAAGGAAGCCCGTCATGGCCGGGATCAAAGGGGACCGTAGCCGGACGGCGCAGCCGTCGCAGGCTGGCGATGGCCTGGCGATTGAGGATCGGCGTATCGAGGGCGAGCAAGCGGGCATGCTCCGGCGTTTCCTCCAGAATGCTGCGGCGCCGCCCCAAAAGGGTGCGCAACGACATGACCACCTGCTCGCGCAGAGGGTCGATGGGTGGGTTGGTTACCTCGGCAAAACGCTGCTTGAAGTAATGGTAGATGGGACGCGGCAGGCGCGAAAGCACGGCCTTGGGCGTGTCATCCCCCATCGAACCCACGGGTTCCTTACCGGAAATGGCCATCGGCTTGAGCACCACGGCCACCGATTCGGCCGTAAAACCGAAGAGCTGCTGCGTGGGCAACAAATCGGCGGGCAGCTCCTCGCCCTTGGGCGGCTCCCAGAGCAGGCCCTCCTCATACACGGGCTCGATAACGGTGGCGGCGTTGTCCTGACGTCCGTTAGCCCGTCGGATGAACTGGGCCATGCGCTCGAGGGTGTAGAGATGGGTGTTCACCCACTGGCCGTAGGGTTTGGCCCGGCACACCTCGTCCTTGACCTCATCGTTGAGAAGCAACCGTCCCCGGCGCAGGTCGATGAACAGCATCTGCCCGGGCCCCAGTTTACCGCGACGCACGATTTGGGAAGCGGGAATGTCGATGACACCGGTCTCCGAAGCGAGAATGAGCAGACCATCCCGGGTACGCAGATAACGGGAGGGCCGCAGGCCGTTGCGATCCAGGGTGGCGCCGGCCACGCGACCATCGCTGAACACAAGGGCCGCAGGACCATCCCAGGGTTCGGTCAGGCAGGCGTGATAACAGTAGAAGTCGCGGCGTTCCTGGGGAAGCGGTACGTGTTCCCAGGCCTCGGGCACCAGCATCATCAAAACATGGCGTAGCTCTCGGCCGCTGCGGACGAGGGCCTCGACGGCATTGTCGAGCATGGCGCTGTCCGAGCCGTCGGGGTCGATGATGGGACTGATGGCTGCCCCCCAGGCGTCGTCGCGCAGGGCCAGCTCGCGGGCTTTCATCCAGTTGACATTGCCGTCCAGGGTATTGATCTCGCCGTTGTGGGCCAACAGGCGGAAAGGCTGGGCGCGCTTCCAGTTGGGAAAGGTGTTTGTGGCGTAGCGTTGGTGGAACACGGCCACGGCACTGCGGAATTCCGGATCGGCCAGGTCGGGGTAAAAATTGGCCAGTTGCGAACCCAGCATCAGGCCTTTGTAGACGATGGTGCGGCTGGAGAGCGAGGCCGCATACAGGAAAATCTGCTGCTGAAGCACTTCCGCCTCGATGGCGCGACGGGCCAGATAAAGGACCTTTTCAAAGGCATCCCCGCGATCGAGGAAGTCCGGGCGCAGAATAAACACCTGCCAGATCGCCGGTCGGGTCTCGGCGGCGACCCTGCCCAGGGCTTCCAGCCGCGTGGGCACCTGCCGCCAGGCCAATGCTTCCAGGCCTACGACCTTCAGTTCACGCGCCACCAAGGCCTGCCATTCATCGGGGACGAGATGGCGATCGGCAAAAAACATGCCCACGGCCAGGTCGCCGTGTTTGATCGGGGGCAAATCGAGCAGCCGGGCAAAAAAACCGACCGGGATTTGGGTCAGCAGACCGGCGCCGTCACCGGTGCCGGCATCGGCAGCCACGCCGCCCCGATGTTCCAAATTGGCCAGCGCCTCAATGGCCATGCTGATGATCTCATGGTTGCGGCGACCGGCAATATCGGCCACCAGGCCCACACCGCAGGCATCGTGCTCATGGCGAGGATCGTACAGAGTGCCACGAAGGGATTGAGGGGAAGGAATGGCGATCATAGGCGTTCTTCGGGCAAGAGGATGGGAAAGAAAAAGCCCCTGCCCGCGCGTGACGGGTTTCCAGGGGCTTCGTAGCCGGGTTCGGCCGCAATGCCGAAGATATATGAAGGCCGATTATACGCCAGAGCGAACCGATTGTCTAATTTGACTCAGGAGGGGAGACTGCCATCCGGCCACCTCCTGCTTCCCGACCGAATGCACAACCTCAATCCAGGCCCCTTCCCCTTGCGCCTATCTCCTGCGGGCTTGGTCACCCCGGCCTCTTTGTGGTAGCATGCCACCGAAAATTTGTTCTAACGCTTGTCATTATGCTGGAGCTACAACGGCTTTTGGACGATATCGAGGCGATGAGCCGGGAGATCATCAGGCAACGCCGAGACCTGGAGGCGGACATCGAAGAGGGTCTTGCGGCGCTCATGCGCCTGGCCGTGGTGGACGACGCCCTGCTCGATAAAATCGACCGCGCCGCCGGCGAGGACCCCAGCTGGCGCGGCGCCTTTCCCCTGGGAACACGGCTGGACGAACGGCATCGCCCCCGGAGCGAAGCGGTAGATGCCACGCTCATCGGCGTGGATGGTTCCCAAATCTACCCTGACCGGCATGGCCCGGTTCTCTATTACCTGATCAACACGGGCGCCATCGTCCTGCGCCAGGGCAGCGGCCAGGCGCCGCTGACCCAGACCCGGCCCACCCTTTTCTTCCGGGAGGAAGCGGTCTACAACGAGGATCAGGAAGTTGTCGACAATCGCATCGTCAACGCCGCCCGCGAACTGGCCGAGATCCGCGAGATGGCGTTCCAGGCCGTGGCCGAACGCGAACGCCTGGGCGGCGACCTGGATCGCCTGCTCATCGTGTTGGCAGATGGGCCGCTGTTGATCTGGATAGGCGAAAAAGATAGCCCGGATCACGAGGTACAACGCCGTATTGCCGCCTATCTGGCCGAACTGACCACCATACAACGGGTAGGCGCCGTACCCGTCGGCTATGTGGACCGGCCACGCTCGGCCAATGTCCTGCGCATGCTGCACGTGGCCGATCTGGACCTGCCGGCCATTGTCACCGCGAATCTGCGCGCCACCCGTTATCGCCATCTGACCGACCGGGCCTTGTTCGAGCGTTGGCTGGGACCGAACGAACGCTCCGGTCTCTTCAGCAGCACGGCCAGGCTCAATCGGGTGGATTTTCGGCAGGCTGGCCAGGAAATCGCCTTTTTCTACCTCAATGTGGCGCGCACACCGGGAGTGGAGGCCGCCCGTATCGTGCGCGTGGACGTGCCGATGTGGGTAGCCGCACAACCCGACCTGCTCGATCGGGTCCAGCTTGCCATTTACCGGGATTGTGAGGGCATGGACTACCCTTATGTGTTGGCCCGCGCTCATGAGCTGGCCGTTGTCGGCTCCCGCGAACGTGAGGAACTCGAACAGATGCTGACCATCGCCCTGATGCGGCGGGGAATGGTCCCCGCGCCCTCGGCCAAAGCCCTTGCCAAACGCCTGCTATAGCCCTATGACTGCCCCGGCTTCTCCGCTTGGTCGTATCCTGCGCAGCAGTACCACCACCTTTACCTTCGGCAGCCTGGATAATCCCGATCTCCCCGCCTTTGGCGCGCTCGTGGCCGCCGAGGTCGGTCCCATCTGGGTTTACGGCCTGGTGTACGAGGTGGTCATTCAAGACGACCCCTTTGTGCGTCAGGTTGTCGCCGCCGCCGGCGAGCTGACGGCCGAACGCGTCGAGGATATGCGTCAGCGCCGCCAGGTGCCCGTTGAGATCACCGCCCTGACCGTTGCCTATCGCCAGGGCGACCGGGTTTATCAACGGCTACCGCCTCGCCCGCCGGCTGCGTTGCAGCCCGTCTGGGCTTGCGACGAAGCCACAACCGCGCAGGTGCTGACCGAAGGCGCCTTTTTCCGCACGGTGCTCAACGCCGCCCATTGCCCCAGCGAGGAACTGCTGGCGGCAGCCCTGCGCCGGGCTGCCGCCTGCAGACTGCCGGAACAGCAACAGGCCTATCTGGTCCATGCCGGTCGCGAGCTGGCGCGGCTACTGGCATCCGATCTGCCCCGCCTGGATGCCATTTTGCGCCGTTTGGCCTTGTGAGTCATCCCCCTAAACCGTCCTCTGGATTTGCTTTCGTCGGTTCTTGCGGTCCCTTTGCGAGCACAGCCCTATGGACGATTTTGCCCATCCCGATGCCTATCTTGCCTCCCTTCGCGCCGAGGCCGACCACGGCGATGTCGGCGCCCGCCTGGGCCGGGTCGTAGCCGGTTCGCTCAGCAGCGGCCTGGAGGTGCGACTCGATCACGACCGTCGCCTGGAGGATCTGGCCGTAGGCCGTTATGTGGTCATGAAGGCCGGGGGACGGCTTTTCTTCGGCATGATCACCGACATCGCCCTCGATAGCACCCATCCCGCCTTCGAGAAGACCCCACCCGATCTGGACAACGACTTCCTGCGCCAGGTCTACCTGGGCACCAGCACCTTCGGCCGGCTCCATGTGGCGCCGTTGCTGGAGTTGGACGAAACCAACCGCACCCCGCGACCGGTCAAGACCATCCCCGGCCATTACACACCGGTCACGACGGCCACCCCCGCCGAAGTGGCCTATGTGTTCGGCGCCGAAGGCGTCCGCCGCGATGCCGACGGCCGCACCGTCCACTATTTTCATGTCGGCCGCCCCCTGGAGATGGAGGATGTGAAAATCACCCTGAGCCTGGAGCGGCTGGTCGAGCGTTCATCGGCCGTGTTCGGCAAATCGGGCACCGGCAAAACCTTCCTCAGTCGTCTGCTGCTGGCAGGCCTCATTCAGAGCGATGTGGCCGTCAACCTCATCTTCGATATGCACAACGAATACGGCTGGGCCGGGAGCAGCGAAGGCGCCACGCGCACGGTCAAAGGCCTCAAACAGCTCTTCCCCGGCCGCGTGACCATCTTCACCCTCGATCCCGAAAGCAGCCGGCGTCGTCAATCCCATCCCGATGCAACCGTCACCATTCCGGCCACCCGCATCGAACCGGAAGACCTGGAGACGCTGGCGGGCGTGCTCGACCTCTCCGAAGCCCAGGTCGGGGCCATGTACGTCCTGCGGCGTCGGTTAGGCCCGGAGTGGTTGAGCGATTTCATGAACGACGACTGGGTAGATGCCTATACGGGCGAGGGCGCCGAAACGATGGGCGGTGGTTTGCGGGCCCTGGCCGAGGATCTGGACCTCCACCAATCCACCCTGGCGGCCTTGCGGCGCAAGCTCGACCGCTACTGGCGCTATGAGTTCATCACAACCCAGGCCGGTGAGGATTCGGTTGACCTCATCCTGCAGTACCTGCAGGCGGGCCGGAGTGTCGTCTTGGAATTCGGCCGTTACGGCAACGATCTGGGCGCCTATCTGCTGGTGGCCAATTTTCTGACCCGACGTATCCACCAGCGCTATGTGACGATGAAAGAACGGGCCTTCGGCGCCGCCGGCGAAGAACCCCGGCCCCTGGTCGTGACCATCGAGGAGGCCCACAAGTTTCTCGACCCCCAGATTGCCCGCCACACCATCTTTGGCACCATCGCCCGCGAGCTGCGTAAGTACAACGTGACCCTCCTCATCGTCGATCAGCGCCCCAGCGGCATCGATCCCGAAGTCATGTCCCAGGTCGGGACCCGCATCACCCTGGCGCTGGACAACGAGGACGATATCCGCGCCGTGTTTATGGGCATCGGCGGCGGGCAGGCCCTGCGCGAGGTCCTGGCCCGACTCGACAGCAAAGAACAGGCCCTGATCCTGGGCCACGCCGTGCCTATGCCGGTCGTGGTGCAGACACGGCCCTATGATACCGAGTTCTACCGGCAGATGGGCTATGTCGACGAGGAGGAACTCGAGGCGCGTTTTCAGCAGAACCAGGCTATTATGCGCGGACGCCAGCGCCATCGCCTGACGTAAACCGAAACGTCAGGGCAGTTCGATCAATTCGTTGTCCCGATGGCGATCCAGGCGAAGCTATGGCGCTCGCCGTCGTACAATCCCCAGGTGGGGGGATGGTCCTTGCCCAGGATCTCGCCGGGATTGACCAGATGACAGGCGCCGATCACCTCATGGTGCCGGCGATGGTCGTGGCCGTAGCAAACCAGGTCGAATTGGCCCGATTGGGCAATCCGCAGAGCCGGTTCGGGGTAGTGGATGACGGCGATACGGCGGTTGCCGACGGCGATCTCGCCGTAGATGCCGTGATGGGTGACGTGGGGATACCGGCTCACCATGGTTTGGATCAGGCGACCGTCGCCGTCGTTGTTGCCGAAGACCAGGTGGATGGGGCCGGCAAAGCCCTCGGCCAGTTGTTTGACCACGAAGGGCGCGCAGAGATCACCGCAGTGGATCAGCACCTCGGCGCCCTGGGCGCGAACCTGCTCCAACGCGCGGGCCAGGTTCCAGATGTTGTCATGACTATCGGAAAAAATGGCGATCATGGACATGAGCCCCAGTATATCCGGATTCCCGGCGATGACCAATCCCACAGCCCTCCGGCGCCGCCCCGCCTCGCCGCTGACACCGGGCCTGTTTTGCCACCGGGACTTTGGCCCCGCAGGCATCCGGTCGGCGCGAACGGGAAGGGTGGGCCGTGGCGTGGCTCGCTTTAGTAGTATACCCGCAGGTCCATGCCTGCGTAGAGATGGGCCACCTGCTCGCCGTAGCCGTTGAAGGGCAGCGTCGGGCGACGCCCCAATTCGCCGATGCGCCGTTCAGTGCGCTGTGACCAGCGAGGATGGGGCACATCGGGGTTGACGTTGGCATAGAAGCCGTATTCGTGGGGCGCCGCGATCATCCACAAGGAACTGGGTTGCTCGGCCACCAGGTCGATCTTGACAATGGCCTTGATGCTCTTGAAGCCGTACTTCCAGGGCACCACCAGGCGCACGGGCGCACCGTTTTGGGGGGCCAGGGGTTCGCCGTAGAGGCCCGTGGCCAGGATGGTCAGATCGTGCATGGCTTCGTCCAGCCGCAGACCTTCGACATAGGGCCATTCGTACCAGGTGTTGCGCTGGCCGGGCATGCGGGCCGGGTCATACACCGCCTCGAAGCGCACGTAGCGGGCCTGCGAGGTCGGCTCCACGGCCTCGAGGAGCTTGCGCAGGGGAAAACCCAGCCAGGGGATGACCATGGACCAGCCCTCCACACAGCGCAACCGATAGATCCGTTCTTCGCTGCCGAAACGCCGCAGGTCATCGAGGTCGAAGACGCGTGGTCTGTTCACCAGGCCGCCCACCTGGACCTGCCAGGGCGAGGTGGGAAAATCTTTGGCCAGACGGGCCACAGCCTGCTTGTTCGTCGAGAACTCGTAGTAGTTGTTGTAGTTGAGAATGGCCTCGCGATCGGTCAGGGGATCGCCCAGTTCGTCCGTTTTGCCGATAGGGCCGGCCGTCGTCGGCGTCGGGGTGGCCGTAGGGGTTGCAGTCGGTCCGGCGCAGGCAGCCAGGGCCAGACTGCCAAGGGTGACGGCGGCCGTCTTGAGAAAACGGCGGCGTTCGCAGAACAGTTCGGGTGGTGTGATTTCGGAAGAGGGGATTTTGGGTATGCGGACCATAGTCGCAGGGGAGACAAAAGGGCCAAGGCGACGCCGTTCTGGGGAAGCCCACCGGCTTGCCGGATCGGTCTTGGCGAGGATGTCGGCGCGATGTTCTTATGATGAAGGGTATGGGGGCGGCCGTCTGTGAGCCGGCTTGCCGACGGAATCCCCTGCGTCGCGGGCCCAACCGCACGGGACACCGACTGCCGAAGGGAATCCCCTGCGCCGCGGGCCCAACCGCACGGGACGCTGCTGGCCGGTCTGGCCGTTCGCGCGGCCTGGGGGCCGCCGGCCGCACCCCCCAGCCCCGCCGGGCGATCCTACCGTTGGCAAGGCCCAACCACGCCGGTTCTCCTTTCGTCGGGCGTCAACTCCCGCCGGAGCGCCCCGCACCGCGGGTCCGCCCCTTGCGAGGTGCCCTTTGCCGTGGGGACCGCTCACATCGCCGGAACTCACCCTAATGGGCCGGAGACGATGGCGCCTTGCGGTACGCCGGGTGCTCAGACCGGTGGCACTATGGGACGGGACAGGGGTTCTTGCCCGTCCGCATCGTCATGAGGGGTCGGCGTGGGGTACAGCCGCCGGGTTGGCGTCGGCGTGGGCGTCTCCGTCGGCCGTTGCGTCGGCGTCGGGGTCGGCGTGGACGTTTCTGTCGGTCGGCGGGTCGGGGTCGAGGTGGGCGTGGGTGTCTCCGTGGGCCGTGGCGTGGCGGTCGGGGTGGGCGTTTCTGTCGGCCGCCGGGTCGGTGTCGGTGTGGGCGTACGGGTGACCACGAAAGGCGGGCAGTCGTAGTAGTCCTCGGTCTCGCCCAGTTTGTAGCCGCCCAACGGCCCCCGACCGTCGTCGTGGGTGGCCATGCCGTCGGAGAGGGTGATCCGCCACCACAGGCAGCGGTCTTCTTCAGGGTTGTAGGCGAGGAAGGCCGGGGTGGTGAAGGTATAGGTGCCGGGGCCGGGCAGGAAGAGAATCTGATTCTGGACGGCCCATTCATCGGCCGTAAGGACGCCGCAGTCGTATTGGCCGCCCCAATGGCCACTGCGGTCCCAATCGAACCAGAGGTTGACGAAGGGCTGACTGGCCGGCGCACCGGGCGGTACTGTCACCTGGAAGGTGATGGCGGTCATGGCACAATGGGGGAAAACCGGGGGCTTTTGCAGGATGCCGTCATCGGCCCGATCGAGGTCGGGCCGGTCCCACAAGGGTAAGATGTTGTTCGAGGGATCGGCATCGGGTCCCATATCGGCCTCGCGCTCGCGGGTGATCTGAGGACCCAGGTGGTAGTGCGGCCGCGGATTGTTATGATGGAGCGGGCCATGAGGCGGGGAACCCGCCGCGTAGACCGTGGGGAAGCGGGCGAGCGTCCCCGGCGGCCCGCCGGCCGGATAGGCGGTCATGGTAACGCCAAAGGTGTTGGTGCTGTCGGGCGCATCGCCTAGGTCGGGCTGCGGAGCCACCGTCTCAACACAAGTGTAGTAGTCTTCGGTCTCACCCCAGCGATAACCGTTGGGCGGACCGCTGCCATCCTGGCTCGCCGGAACAGGGGCCGGGGTATCGCTGAGGGTCAGCCGCCACCAGAGACAACCGGTCGTGGCCGGCGGATGGAACGGCAAGAACGCCGGCGTGTTGAAGGTGTAGGTTCCCGGAGCCGGCAGGGGGATAAGGTAGTTTTGCACCGCCCATTCCCGGGCCGCGTTGCCGTCAGGGCAATCCAAAACCTCACCCCAGGCGCCGTTGCGATTCCAATCGAACCACAAATTGACAAAGGCCTCGGTCGACGGCGTCCCCGGCGCCACCGTCACGGTAAAGTTCAGGCGGGTGGGCACGCAATGGGGCAACGGCGGATTGGGATTGATGCCGTCGTCTTGTCGATCGAGGTCGGGATCATCAACGGAAGGGAGCAGGTTGTGGGTGGGATCGGCGTCAAAGCCGAGATCGGCTTCGGCTTCGCGGGTCATGACCGGACCCAGATAGAACCGGGTGGTGGCGTTGAGATGGCGGGGGCCGTAAGGAGGCGAGCCGGCCTTGAAAACGGTGGGATAACGGGCCACCACGCCGGGGGGACCGCCTTTGGGATAGGCCGTCATGGTGGCCCCAAAGGAATTCGTGCTATCCGGCGCATCCCCCAAGTCGGTATGTGGTTTCTGGATTGCGATCTGATAACCGGCTACGGGCAACCAGAGGAGATGGCCGGCCTGGGCCGGGGCCTGAGGTGCGCCGGCTTTCATGGCCGACAACGGAGCGGCGCTACCTCGCCACAGCAGCAGCAACGCCGCTACAGGGACAAACCACCCCAAGAGAAGACGAAAGAAACGGGCCGAACACATGGTGCTGCACTCCTTTGTCGAACGAGCAGGGCAGGTTCGCGTTCCTCACGGCCCCGTGTCGTCTCATCTCACCAAAACTGCGGCACAGAAGGGTCGTCCTGCCCTTCGCTTCGAAGACCTGATGGGGCATTGTATCAGAGGGACCCAGACCGGGCAAAAGCATTTGACTCGGTTCTATCTTTTGTTGGTGAGAACGTTAGAACGTTTGAACGTTATGCCTGCCTGCCCCTCTTGCGCCAACACACTCCGGAACCGAGTCAGCATTTTGGATGCCGTCCTTTGCTCTCACTACAATGGGACGCCGGCGTTATCCAGAACCCGACGCTCCTCTCCACACGCATGAACCGCCTGTTCCTTCAGACCCGTCATTGCCATCCCCGACCCTATGGCCTGCATCTGCTTCGGCGCCGAGGCAAGCAGATCGCAGACCTGACCCGCATCGGTCGAGAGGGGTTGCCTTGTGCTAGCGAGGGGCAGCGCCGTGGGATCACCCCGGGCAAAGGCCCGGCGCTATGGGACATCCGTCTTAGCCGGTGGAAGCAGGAAGGATGAGACCCGCCCTTATCCTACATCCCGGCCGGGATAAGGCCGTCCGCCGACGCCATCCCTGGATTTTCAGCGGCGCCATCGCCCGCATCGAAGGCCGCCCGGCCGCCGGCGCCGTGGTGGATGTGCGCGCGGCCGACGGCACCTGGCTGGCCGCCGCCGAGTTCAATCCCGTCTCCCAGATCCGAGCGCGGGCCTTTTGCTGGGAAGCCGAACGGCCTCTGGACGAGCACTTCTGGCGGGAACGGCTGGAAGCCGCCATTGCCCGCCGCCGTCGCCTGTTGCCCGATCGCGAGGCCTGTCGGCTTGTTTTCGCCGAAAGCGACGGCCTGCCCGGCCTGATCGTGGACCGGTATGGCCGCCATCTCGTGCTGCAAACCCTCACGGCCGGTGCCGAAGCCCGCAAAGCCCAAACGGTCGCCGATCTGGTGGCCTTGTTAGACCCCCTCAGCATCTGGCAACGCGACGATCCGGTGCGACGCAAGGAGGGACTGGACCCGGTCGAGGGCTTGCTCTACGGCGACCTGCCCGCCGAGCCCATCCTCATCACCGAACACGGGCATCGTTTCTGGGTGGACATCCGGCAAGGCCAGAAGACCGGCTTCTACCTGGACCAGGCGGAAAATCGGGCCTTGTTGGCTCCCTATTGCGCCGGGGCCGAGGTCCTCAATGCCTTCAGCTACACCGGGGCCTTGGCCGTGTATGCCCTGGCGGCCGGCGCCCGGCATGTGACCAATCTCGATAGCAGTGGCGCAGCCCTGGCTTTGGCGGCGGCCAATCTACGGCTCAACGGCTTCGCCGAGTCCCGCTGGACGAATCAAGAGGCCGATGTCTTTACGCAACTGCGGCAGTGGCGTGACGAAGGTCGCCGATTCGACCTGATCATCCTCGATCCGCCCAAGTTTGTCACGACACCGGAGCATCTCGAACGGGCGACGAGGGGCTATAAGGACATCAACTGGCTGGCCCTGCGCCTGCTGCGGCCGGGTGGTCTGCTGGCGACCTTCTCCTGCTCGGGTCTGGTGGACCGCGACCTGTTTCAAAAAATCGTCTTCGCCGCCGCCCTCGATGCCGGCCGCGAAGCGCGCATCGTGACCTGGTTCGGCCAAAGCCCCGACCATCCCGTCCTCCTCACCTTCCCCGAAGCGGCTTACCTCAAAGGCTTGCTGTGTTATGTCGAGTGACGGTCTGAACACGCTGCGGTTGCCCTGGACCTACGGCATCCTCTTGGGGTTGGGCTTTTTCGGCATCACCGTCCTGGGGCCGATCTACAACACGTATCTGCCGCTCATGCTCCATGCCCAGGGCCTGAGCCCGGCCGCCATCGGCTTTATCATGACCTGGGATGACTGGTTGCGGGTTTTTATCCCACCCTGGGCCGGCGCCCGCTCCGACCGCACCTGGACGCGCCTGGGCCGGCGCCGACCCTGGATCCTGGCCGGTGCGCCTCTGGGTGCGCTCAGCTATGTGCTCATCCCGCAAATGGCCGTAACGTCCCTGCTGTTGCCGGTCCTGCTACTGCACCATGTGGCCATGGCGCTGGTGCGCGCTCCCGGCCTGGCCCTGCTGGGCGATCTGTTCGCACCGACGGAACGCAGCAAAGCCAGTGGTGTCATCAACCTCGTGGGCGGACTGGGCGCCCTGACGGCCCTGGTGGCCAGCAGTTGGGCCTACGGCCTGGGTCCGCAGTGGCCGTTCTGGCTGGGCGGGCTCCTGGTGGCGGTTGGAGTCCTGCTGTTCCTCGTGGCCGTGCCCGAACGTCAGGAGTGGGGCCCGGCGCCTGATGAGGGCGCTTATGCCACGGCCTGGTGGCGATGGTGGCCTCGCCACGGCACGGCCGGGATACGACCGACCCTGCCGCGCCCCACCGTGCTGCTGGTGGCCGCCATTTTCTGCGTGTTCAGCGCCTTTAGCATCGTCGAAACCTGGCTCAGCTCGTATGCAGCTCTGGCCCTGGGTTTGGAGCCGGGTCGTCTGCCTCTGGTTTTGGCCGTTTTTGCCGGCGCCCTCCTCATCGGCGCCGTGCCGGCCGGCTTTGGCGGCGCCCGGTTGGGGCATCGGCCAGCCCTGGTCCTGGGCATGACCGGACTGGCCCTGGCTTTCGGCCTCAACCTCGTCGTGCCGACACCCACCCTGTTGCTGGTTTCCCTGGCCCCGGCCGGTCTGGCCTGGGCCCTTATCATCATCAACCTCTTTCCCCTGCTCTACGAAGTGGGTGGGGAGGAGAACGCCGGACTGCTGACCGGTCTTTACTACACGGTCACCTCTCTGGCCGGGATTCTCGGTCCACAGTGGCTGGGACTACTGCTGGAACGAAGCGCCCGCGATTATCGCTGGATGTGGCTCACGGCCGTGGCGGCAGTGCTGCTGGGCTTAGGCTTTCTGCATCGGGTGCGCAGAGCGACGAATCCGGGCTAAAGGCTGCCCACGGCCGCGGCCGTCCGTCCTCAGGCGATGCGCCTAATCCGGGAGCATGGCCGCGATCTGCTCGGCCACGGCCAGATAGTGGGGCTGATCGCCGTAGTTATGGCGGATCTGCTCGACCACCCGATGCAGGACTTCGGGGTTGACTTCGGCCAGGGCACGGGTGCGCTCCTCCCAGAGGGCGCGCAATTCGGGATGGTCGTGGGTGGCCGCCAGAACGGCAACCTGGGCCGGGGAGGCCGAGCTGAGATTCCAATCGGCCATGTTGATCCCGACTTCGCGGCCGGCATTGGCCCAGTAGTAGGTCAACATGGGGTTCAACAACCCGCGCATGCGCGCCCATAGGGGGTCTTCTTCACGGACCAGGGCAAAAAAGGCCAGGTAGTAGGGGCGGGCCGCGGCGTAGTTGCGCTCGACCTGCGAAAGTTCGCCCGCACGCACCGACGCATACGAGGCCATGTACCAGCGCAGGTCCTCGAGCGTGGCGCCGGGTTCGTTGCTCTCCACGGCATCCCACTGCAGGCGACAGGCATAGAGGTAGCTGCGCGCCGAGGCGGAAAAATCCTGGGATCGCTGGATCATGGCCCGACGGGCCAACAACGCCGCCGTCTCACTCCCACGCGGAAGGTCGTCCGGCAGTTGCACCTGTTCGATATCTCGGGTCAGGCGCTGCAAGGACGGCTCATCCCGGAAGGGGATGGCCGTGCGGCCGGCCAGACGATAGCGCCCCTTCTCCTTGACGATCAGATGCCGCGCTTCCAGATCGTCCAGCAGCTTCTGGATGTAGTCCACCTGGTCCCGATCGTTGACCAAAACCGCCGCCAGGGCAGCCGGGTCAACGGGCAGGCCGGCGTGAATGACGGCATAGACAAAACTCGACTCGGCCCGTTGCACAAAATCGGCTTCGCTCTCGATGCCGGGCGCCAACGAAACCGGCACCCGCACCGAAGCCATCTGGCCGCCGTAATCGAAAGCCCGTTGGCGAAAGCCCATTTGCCAGATGTGCCGCAGCAGGGTCTTGCTACGGCTGAGGCCTTGCAGCTCGTAGCGCTCGCGCAGCTCCTCCAGGAGCATATCGGTGGTATAGACGCCGGGCTTATCGTGCAAGGCCCGGTAGATATCCCGCAGCACATCGCGGCGGGTGCTGAAATCGGCCGAGGTCATCTTCAGACGGCTGAAGATGTGACGATACTGCTGTTCCAACGAAGGTGCGGCCGCCGGCGACTCTTCGGCGGCCCGCACGTAGCGGGTCAACTGCAAATGATTCTGGGCCACAAAGCCTTTGGGGGCCACATAGAGTTGGAGATCGCGCACATAAAGGTCAACGGCATCGCCGTTCGCCTCCAGCCAGTTCCGAAATTGCGCATAGCCGAAGTTGATCTCGTTGAAGGTGGGATCCATGGCCAGCATGGTCTGCTTGAGTCGCGAAGCCAGAACCGGCACCTCCCCGCGTTGTCCGTGGGCCTGCAGGGCCTTGATCAAGAGCGTGCGCGCCGCCTCTTGCTCCGAGGTCGTGTGTTCACCCACTACCGGGGCCTCGCCCAGCAAGGTTTCCAGATAGACGAACTCGTCGCACGATTTGACCAACAACCGATGGGTGATGTTGCGAGGCCCAATACCCAGGGTGTATTTGCCGTATTCGCGCAGTTTCAGGATAAGGGCGCTGAAGTCACTATCACCGGAAATGATGACAAAAGTCTGGATGTGGGGCCGGGTCATGGCCACTTCCAGAGCATCGACCGCCATGCGGATATCGGCGCGATTTTTACCTGCCCGCACGTTGTACATCTGAATCAAATCGATGGCGTTTTCCATCAATTCGTCGCGATAATGATTAAAACGACTCCAATCAGCATAAGCTCTCTTTGTCACCACAGGTCCGCGACTTTGTAAGTATTCCATGATCGGTGTTATTTCAAAATCAAGAAATGCACTTTCCGCCCATCTGGCGATATTCTCAAAATCGATAAAAATAGCCAGTTGTTGTGTCATATGTTATGTCATCTTCGCTATAAAGCAAAATGCCACCTTAAGAAGGAGAAACAACGGAGAAAGTTCTGACCACCGACTGTAGAGCAAAGCCGCAGCGGTGTCAAATAGGGTCCACCGGATAACGGCCTACGTGGCGGCTAAAAGTTTCCTGCCGGAGGCCTTCGGCTTCCGGACGGCCTACGTCAACCCTTCGGAGCCTTGGCACAGGCTGACGCCCAGCGCCGCAGACGCCCAACGCGCCGATTTCCCATCGGCGCACCACGGCGAGGCCAGGTGGTAGGCAGTTACCCCACCGGGGTGGACAGAGCAACCCAAAGAGACGATAATCAGGTGACAACCCTTGTGCGTTCTTCCTGTCGCTATGACTGCAACCCTGCGTGCTCTGTTTCCGGCCGAGGCGTGGTGGAGCGATGTGCTCCTGGCGGTCTTCCTGCTCTTGCTCGTCGAGGTCATGCGACGTCTGTCCTGGCCCCTGGCGGGCCGTATCGTCCGTCTGCGCTACGGCGCCGGCAAGCGTCGCCTGCTGCGGCCCGAACGGGAGAAAACGGTCCAGGGCATCATCGCCAGCAGCATCAGCGCGTTTAGTCTGTTGACGGCGCTGTTCATCGTGCTGACCCGCATCGTCGGTCTGGCCAATGTGGTCTGGATCATCGGTTTGTTCAGCGCTGCCCTCGGTCTCGGCGTCAGTCCGTTGGTGCGCGACATTCTCACGGGCGCCGGCTTTATCTTCGAGGATACCATGGCCGTGGGCGAGAAGGTGGAGATCGTCGGCGTGACCGGCGTGGTCGAGGCGGTCCATCTGCGCACGACCCAATTGCGGGCGCCCACAGGCGAACTGTACACCATCCCGAACGGTGAGATCCGCCTGATCCGCAATTTCAGCCGCGGGCAGTATTCGAGCATCGAGTTGATCCTGCGGATTGCGACGGCCGATCTGAGTCGGACGCTATCGATCTTGGAGGAACTGGGCCGGGCGATCGCCGTCACCGAAGAGGATATCCTGGAACCCTGGCAGATCCTGGCCGAGACGGGCATCCTGGCCGAACACACCGATCTCAAGCTGCTGACCAAAGCGCGTTGGGGTCGGGCTGCCGAGCTGCGCGTCCGCCTGCTGGCGGTGATTCAGACCCGCTTGGCCGCCGACGGCATCGCCCTGGCCGGATAAAGGACCGAAGCCGATGAACACGGCAGTTCCGGCAACGCTGCGGCGACGTTTTGGTATCACCATCGGGGTCTACGGCCTGGCCGTCGTGGCGATGGTCCGGCTTCTGACCGGCACGGGGTCGGCGACGATGGCCCGGCAGTGGCTCGGCCTGGCCGTTCCCGTCCTGGGCTATGTCTTGGGGTTGGTGGGCCGTCACCTGGGCGAACATCATCGCCCGGATGAGGACACGGTGTTGCCGGTGTTCGGCCCCGGCACCGTCCTCACGCTGGGCCGAGGGCTGGTCGGCGGGCTGCTGGCAGGTTTTATCCTGGCCGGCCCTCTGCCGCCGGCCCTGGCCTGGTTACCCGCCATCCTCTACACCCTGGCCGGGCTGGCCGACGGTCTTGACGGTTATCTGGCGCGACGGCGGCGGCAGCAGACGCAGTTGGGCGCCATCCTCGACATCGAATACGATGCCCTGGGCGTGTTGGTGGTGGCGGCTCTGGCCGTCCGTTGGGAGCGCTGGCCGCCGTTTCTGCTTATCGTCGGTCTGGCCCGCTATCTCTTTGTGGGCGTCCTGGCCCTTCGTCGTCGCCGCGGCCGGCCCACCTGCGATCTACCGCCCAGCGCCATCCGCCGCGTCCTGGCCGGCTTGCAGATGGGTGTTCTGAGCGTGGCCTTGTGGCCGATCACTCCGGCGCCCCTTGCCACCTGGGTCGGTTTAGGTTTTGCCGTGCCTTTCCTGGTTGTGTTCATCCGCGACGGCCTACTGGCGGCCTGCTTGCTCAACGCCCAGACGACCGGCTATCGCCGTGCCGCCGCCTGGACCGAGACGGTTCTGGCCCGCTGGTTGCCGTTGCCGCTCCGTTTGGCAGCGGCTTTCGCCACCGGAATCACCGGCAGCCTGCTCGCACAGACACCAGGAGCCTATCGGACGGCTTTGGCCACTTTGGGTCTGCCCGGGGCGGACGGGTTTGCCTCCGTCTTTGTGACCCTGTTGTTCCTTACGGCGCCGTTGCTGGCCCTCGGCATCGGCGGTCGCCTGATGGCCCTGCTGATGCTGATCCCCGTGGGCTTTACCCTGGCCGCCGTCAACGGTCCGTCGGTGGCCTATGCGGCTCTGGCCGGCTGTTTGTACGTGCTGTTGTTCGGCCCCGGAGTGGCATCCCTGTGGCCGTGGGGCGAAGCGTTCTTCCAACGGCGGTGAGGGCATGGTCAGGCAACGGCCGTCAAGGCGCAGTCGCCTATCCGGCGTTCGCACAGGGCGTCTTTTGCACAGACCTGTCCCAAGCGCCGTAGGCAATGTGTGGCGCCGAGAGCCGAGCAACGAGGGTCAGGCTAAGGCTCACCGCAAACGCTGGCCGTCCGGCGACAAACGTGGCCGTCGTCCTCCTTCTCAGGGTTTTCTCCGGCACCGTCTCTCATCCTTTCCTGCCCATGCTACTCTGTGTGGATATCGCCAACGCCGATATTACCCTTGGCCTCTTCGCCGATGAAGACCTTGTGGCCACCTGGCGCCTGAGCAGCGAAACACGGCGCACCGAAGATGAATACGGCCTCCAGGTGGTAGGGCTGCTGGCGCAACAGGGCTACAGACCTGCCGACCTCCACGGCGCCAGCATCGCCTGTGTGGTGCCACCCCTGCTACCCGTCTGGCAAAGCGTGTGCCGCCGGCTGCTGGCGACCGAGGCGCTTGTGGTCGGTCCTGGGGTCAAAACAGGCTTGCGCATTCGCACCCAATCGCCTCACCTGTTGGGAGCCGACCGCGTGGCCAATGCCGTGGCCGCCAAGGCCCTTTTCGGTGGGCCTCTTTGCATTGTCGACTTCGGCACCACCACCACCTTCGACGCCCTCGCCGCCAACGGCGACTACCTGGGTCATGCCATTGCTCCCGGTCTGGAGATGGCCGCCACCGCGCTCAGCGCCGCCACGGCCCAGTTACCCGAGGTCATCCTCGCCCGACCGCCGAGCCCCATCGGCCGCAACACGGTGGAAAGCATCCAGGCCGGTCTGTTTTTCGGTTTCGTGGGCTTGGTCGAGGGCCTGGTGGCCCGCTTCCGTGCCGAGTTAGGTCCCGCCACGCGCGTGGTCGCCACCGGCCGGCTGGCTCCCCTCCTCGCCCCCGACATCCCTCCCATCGAACACATTGAACCCTGGCTCACCCTTCACGGCCTCCGCCGGCTCTGGACCTTGAACACGGCGGGCACTTCCCCCTGACCACCCCGGCCCAACCCACACCAACCCCAGGCGGGGGATGGGCTCCCACACCCATCCCCCGCACCCAACCACACCCTACGGCAACACGTACTCCACCACCAACCGCGGCCGGTTCGCTGCACCCGCCTCCCCTCCCGACAAACTCACATAATTCGCCATCTCGTCGTCGTTATCGTCCTGCACAAAACGCAGCCGCACTTGCGTCCGCCCCACCTTGTTGATCTGATACTTCCCGCCCGTCAACTGCAGCGTGTACCAACCGTTGACCACAGGCGGTATCAGCGGCCCTATCGTCTTGTCCGCACCCGCCTCGAAGTCCGTCGGCTCCAACCCATCCGTCGCCCCAAAACTCCCCTCCCGCAGGTCCACCAGAAAACCCCCAAACCCCTGCACCGGATTCCCGCCCCCGCTGATGCCCTGCTGCCTCAGCTCCAGCCTCACCCCCACGACTACCGCCCCATCCGGCAGCGGCGCCGTGCGGAACGACAGCACCAACCGATACTGCCGCCGCGCCGCATCATCCCCCACCCGCAGCAACCCCCTCACGCTCAGCGCCCCACCGACGCCCGTGTTCTCCCCCGATTCCAAAATCCGCCCGTCCTCCGCCCCGATCGAGTAAAAGCGCATCACCTGCGGCGTCGCCGTCGGCGTGGGCGTCGAGGCCGCCGGCGCCTCGTAGGAACCGATATCGCACACGGCGTTATTGTCGCCGTCCCCATCCTGCGGACGGGTGACGCCGTTTTGC
>JBBINH010000048.1:0-24036 GCA_037443945.1 Caldilineales bacterium | reverse complement strand
CGGCCGCCCCAGGCCCCACGCGAGGCGATACTGCCCATGGAGGACGTGACCCAACGCCTGGACCACACCGTCCGACGTCGCATACCGCCGGCCCACCGTCATGCCGGCGTCAAACCCGTCGTCCCTTGACGATACCACCGCCTCCCGCTAAGATGCTCCTCAGCGTCTATTTGGGGTCGTCACGGCCATGCGCATCGACATCTTCACCCTGTTCCCCGAGCTCTTCGCCGGACCCTTTGCCGCCTCTATCCTCAAACGGGCGCAGGAGCGCGGGCTGGTCTCCATTGCCATCCACAACATCCGCGACTGGGCCACCGGCAAACATCGCATCACCGACGACACCCCCTACGGCGGCGGTGGCGGTATGGTCATGAAGCCGGAGCCTATCTTCGCCGCCGTGGAGGCCGTCCGTGGCGACGACTCCTGTCCCGTCATCTTACTGACACCGCAAGGCCGGGTCTTCACCCAGGCCGTCGCCCAGGAACTGGCCACCCACCCCCGCCTGATGCTTATCTGCGGTCGCTACGAGGGCGTCGACGAGCGCGTGCGCGAGCATCTCGTGACGGACGAAATCTCGATCGGCGACTATGTCCTCTCCGGAGGTGAACCTGCCGCCATCGTCGTGGTGGATGCCGTGGTGCGGCTCTTACCGGGCGTGTTGGGTTACGAACGCTCGGCCGTCGAGGATTCCCATGTCACCGGTCTGCTGGAAGGGCCCCATTACACCCGTCCGGCCGAGTTTCGAGGTTGGCGCGTTCCCGATATCCTGCTCTCGGGCCATCATGCCCGCATTGCGGCCTGGCGTCGCCAACAGGCGTTGCTGCGCACCCTGCAACGCCGGCCCGATTTGCTGGCGCGCGCCCCGTTGACCCCCCAGGAGCGGGCCTGGTTGCGCGACCAGGGCTATACCGGACCTTTCGCCGGGGAAGAGGTCGCCGATGCCAGAGACCCTTCGCCTCTTCCGGAGTGAGGCTTGGGAACGTTTCCCGCTGCCTAAAGCCGCCTGCGCTTTAGGCAAGTCTCGTCTTCTTCCGTATAATCAGCGGACGTGCTCAGGCTGATGCCTTCGGCGTCAGCCGCTTTCCTTTGAGTGTTGCGCGCATGCGTACCGATCTGATCCGCAACTTTTGCATCATCGCCCACATTGACCACGGCAAATCCACCCTGGCCGATCGGCTCCTCCAGCTCACCCACACCCTGAGCGAGCGCGAAATGCAGGACCAGGTCCTCGATAGCATGGACCTGGAGCGGGAAAAGGGGGTGACCATCAAGGCCTCGGCCGTGCGGATGTTCTACGAGGCCGCCGATGGCCAGACCTACGAACTGAACCTGATCGACACCCCCGGTCATGTGGACTTCGGTTATGAGGTCTCGCGCGCGCTTAAAGCCTGCGAGGGGGCCCTCCTGGTTGTCGATGCGGCCCAGGGCATCGAAGCCCAGACGCTGGCCAACCTGTATCAGGCCCTGGAGCAGGGCCTGGAGATCATCCCGGTCATCAACAAGATCGACCTGCCGGCGGCGCGACCGGACGACGTCGCCCGCGACCTGGCCGAATTGCTGGGGGTGCCTGCCCAGAGCATTCTGCGCGTCTCCGCCCGCGAGGGAACCAACGTCGAAGCGGTGTTGGAGGCCGTCGTGCAGCAGGTACCGCCGCCCCGCGGCGATCCCGAGGCGCCCCTTCAGGCCCTCATCTTCGACAGCCACTATGACTCCTATAAAGGCGTGGTGGCCTATGTGCGCGTGGTCAACGGTGTCATCCGCCGTCGCCAGCCCCTGCGTCTGATGTCCACAGGCGTTGACACCGAACCCCTGGAGATCGGCATTTTTGCCCCGACCATGCGGCCTGTGGAGCAACTCGAGGCAGGCGAGGTGGGCTATGTCGCCACCGGTCTCAAGACCCTACGCGAATGTCGGGTGGGGGATACCCTCACCCTGGCGGCCAATCCGGCTCCGGAACCGCTGCCCGGTTTCAAGCCGCTCAAGCCCATGGTCTTTGCCGGTGTCTATCCCTCGGAAAGCGACGACTACAACCTTCTGCGCGAAGCGCTGGAAAAACTCCAACTCAACGATGCCGCCTTGTTCTTCCAGCCGGAGACCTCGCAGGCGTTGGGTTTCGGCTTCCGTTGCGGGTTCTTGGGCCTTTTTCATATGGAAATCGTCCAGGAACGGCTGGAGCGAGAATACGACCTCGACCTGGTGTTCACGGCGCCCTCGGTCGAGTATCAGATCACCCTTACCAACGGTGAGGAAATCGTCATCGATAGCCCGGCCGAGATGCCTGACCCCAACTTCATCGCCGAAATTCGCGAACCCTGGGTCCAGATCGACATCATCACCCCGACCGAGTACATCGGCCCCATCATGGATTTGGTCACCCGCCGCCGCGGCGAATTCAAGCACCAGGAATACCTGGATCCCACGCGCGTTCAGCTCAGCTACGAGATCCCCTTGACGGAAATCCTGGTGGACTTCTACAACGAACTCAAGGCCCGCACCCGCGGCTATGCCTCTCTTGACTATCATCTGCGCGGTTACCGACCTGCCAATCTGGTCAAGCTCGACCTGCTCGTGGCGGGCCAGCCTGTGGATGCCCTCTCCATCATCGTCCATGCCGATCAGGCCTACCACAAGGGCCAGCGCCTTGTCTCCAAAATGAAAGAGGTCATCCCGCGCCAGCAGTTCGATGTTGCCATTCAGGCCGCCATCGGGAAACGGGTCATCTCCCGGGCCAATGTCAAGGCCCTGCGCAAGGATGTTCTGGCCAAATGCTATGGTGGCGATGTGACCCGCAAGCGCAAGTTGCTGGAAAAACAAAAGAAAGGCAAGAAACGTCTAAAAATGGTCGGTTCTGTAGAGATTCCGCAAGAAGCTTTTATGTCGGTTTTGCAACTAGAAGAGGAATCTTGAGATTATCTGCGCGTTTTTCCATTTTTTTGGCGCTCTTTACCATCATCGCCGCAGCCATGGTGTTGACCGGTTTGCGGCTCAATGACTTTACGGCCGCCTATGACGACGAAGCCCGCTTTTTGATGTTGGCCGAATCACTGCGTTTTCGTGCCCGTTATGACCTTTTCGACGGGTCCGAGCATCAGATCCCCCCGGGCATTCCGACCCTTTTTGCCGCTGCGATGGCCCTGACGGGGACCGGCCGGCCTTTGCAAACGGCCATCCTGCCCGCCAAAGTCGCCGTTCTGCTCCTGTATCTGCCGGCTTTGGTTGTGCTTTATAGCCTGCTGACGACACGGGCCTCGCGGTGGGTCGCCCTGGCGACGACGGCGGCCACGGCCGTCAATCCCCTGATGACGGCTCTGGCCGTCGAGCCCATGAGCGATGTGCCCTTTGTGGCCACCACCCTCTTCGGTCTGTGGTGGTTGCAGCGGGCCATAGCCGCCGGGACGGGCAATCTGCTCCTGCCTCTGGCCGCAGGGCTGGCCGCCGGCTGGGCCTGGAGCATGCGTCTGCCCGGCGCCGTCCTTGTTAGCGCAGGCGCAATCGGGTTTCTGCTTGCGCCGGGACCGACGGGGAGGATGTTTTCGGCGCGTCGGTTAGGACAAGCTGCCGTATTCGTGGCTGCGGCCCTGCTCTGTTTGGCACCCTGGTGGCTGTACAATCGCTTCGACCCCCAACAACAGGCCGAAAGCCTGGTCGCCACCGGCTATCTCGGTGCCATGGTGAACGTTGACCTGTACTCACCTCAGGCCGGGACCATCACCCTGAGCGATTTTACCGGACGCCTCGCCCTGAACGGCCGTCTTTATGGTCTCGGTCTGAGTTTGTTCCTCTTCGCTCAGCCCTGGCGCCACCTGGCATGGCCTGCTTGGGAAGCCTGGTTCGGTGAGCTGGATGGTTTTTTCAGCTTGCTTTTGGCCGCGCTCATCTGCCTCGGCCTGGTCGAAGGTTGGCGTCGGCGGCAGTGGCTCCTGCTCCTCTATGTCGTGCTGATGCAGGGTGTGCTCCTGGTCTGGCCTTACTATCAGCAGCGCTATGTCTTGCCGCTGTTGCCGTTCTATGCTTTCTATCTCTTTCTAGGACTCGATCGGCTGTATCGGATGGCCGTTGTGCGGGCTCGGCGTCTGAGTCAGGTTGGCCTGGCCTTGTTCTTGAGCGGAATCCTCGCTTTCCCGGCGGCGGCCAATCTCAGCACGGGTCTGTACCTGGCGACGTTGCGCCATGCGCCCGATATCGTGGCCTATTACCGACCCCAAAACGGCCAATGGGCCACCTATTTCGCCGCCGCCCGATGGCTGGCCGCGCAACCCGATGCCGGGTCGCATAGGGTGGTCGCCCGCAAGCCTTATCTGCTCTATCTCTTTTTCGGTTTGCCCACGGTGGGGCTTCCGGCTAGCGCCGACCCTGCCGTCTGGCAGGACTACCTGACCCGGCAAAACGCCGCTTATATCATCGAGGATGCCTTTACCTGGTCCGATGTGACCGACCGTTTTCTGCGGCCCGTGTTGCAGAGCGTACCGCCGAGTTTTGTCCTGGTCCATGAAACCGAACCGCCTGCAACCCGCGTGTGGCGCTTCCTCGGTCCTTCCCGCCCGTTGTCCTCACCATGAACCGCTTCCGTCTTCGCCGTTGGTCGAGCTGGCTCTGGCCGGCGCTTATCCTGCTCGTCGCTCTGGGTCTGCGCACCTACAACGTGGACTGGGCCGACGGTCAGTTGCCCCATCCGGATGAGCGCTCCACCGTGGCCTTCTATGCGCCCACCATCACATGGCCGCGCGAGCCGGGGACTTTTTTCGACCCACGGCGCTCAACCCTCAATCCCCTTTGGGATGTCCATAACCAGACCCGGCGTTCCTACACCTACGGTCATTTCCCCCTCTATCTGCTGGTTATCGCCGCCCACCTGACCCAAAAGCTGGCGCCGTTGGCCGCGGCTCTGGGCGTGCCCGACCGCTATGTGGACATGATGCGGATCGCCGCCGGCGTGCCGGGCTATGCCTGGGTAGGACGGGTGCTCATGGCGCTGGCCGACACGGTGACCCTGCTTTATATGTTCCTGCTGGCCCGCCGTGTGTATAACCGCGATGTGGGGCTTTTGGCCCTGCTGTTGGGCACCTTCACCGTCCTGCAAATCCAGCTAAGCCATTTCTTTGCCGTCGATCCCATCTCGACCACCTTCACCATAGCTGCGGTCTATCATGCCCTGCGCATGGTCGAGACGCGTAGCTGGCGGCAGACGGTGCTGACCGGGGTGATGGCCGCGCTGGCCATTGCCTGCAAGTTCAGCGCGGCGCCCATTTTGGCGGCGCCGGGGGTAGCCGGGTTGGTCATTGCCTGGCAGCAGCGTCGCGAGGGCGACACCGGGCGGGCTGTGCCCGGCCTTCTGCTGGGTACCATCGCCATCCTCGTTGCCGGGGTTGTTTTCTTCCTGGTCTCGCCGTTTGTCGTTCTCGATTGGGAGAACTTCTACAAAGCCGTGATCGAAGAGCAGGGCGCCATGGTGCGGGGTATCGCCGACTTCCCCTTCACCCGCCAGTATCGCGGCACCACGCCCTACCTCTACTTTATCGAGCAGCAGGTGCGCTGGGGCATGGGGTGGTTTTTGGGCCTGGTAGGCTGGACGGCCTTCGGCTGGGCCATCCTCAAGACGGTATCAGGCCGGGCGAAGGTAGGCGAATGGCTGATGCTCTCCTGGCTTGTGCCCTATTTCCTCATCACCGGTAGCTTTGTGGCCAAATTCAACCGCTACATGGTGCCGGTGGTGCCCTTCCTGACCGTGCTGGGTGCCGGTATGCTGTGGGCACTGGCGCAGTGGGCGATACGCCGCCGCCTGGGCAGAGCCACGGCCGTGGTGACGGCGGCCGCGATGACGGCGACCGTTGCTCTGACCGATGCCGGTTTGGCCG
Organism: Caldilineales bacterium; assembly: GCA_037443945.1. Lineage (GTDB taxonomy): Bacteria > Chloroflexota > Anaerolineae > J102 > J102 > SSF26. The sequence goes on along the minus strand of JBBINH010000048.1, from coordinate 18,181 downwards.
TAGACCGCTCCGAGGTTCGGGTCGCCGGACCGATGGCGCTCACCGCCAGGCCGACGCGACGCCTGTTTTGGCTGTTGGGAGCGATCGTGTTGATCCCAACGCTGCTGTGGGCGCTGGCCTTTGTCAACGGGGTGTATAACCGCGAACACACCTTTATCACCGCCTCGAAGTGGATGTACGAAAATGTCCCCGATGGCAGTGTGTGGATCACCGAGCACTGGGAAGAGGGTATGCCGCTGATTTTGCCCATCCCGCGCGGGAATCCGGCCGAGCATGGCTGGCGTAACGTGGTCATGCCCATGTACGAAGAGGATACCCAGGCCAAGTTCGAGATCCTCAAGCAGAACCTGCGCGAGGGGGATTACTATGTCCTGGCGACGAAGCGGCTCTACGGCGCGTTGCCACGGCTACCCCAGCGCTATCCCATGAGCATCCGCTTTTACGAGTTGCTGTTTTCCGGGCAGTTGGGCTACGAACTGGCCGCCGAGTTTACGGCATATCCGCGTCTCTTCGGCATCGAAATCCCCGATCAAGATGCCGATGAGAGCTTTTGGGTCTATGACCATCCCCGCGTGCTCATTTACAAAAAGGTGCGCGACCTGAGCGATGCCGAATGGGATGCCCTGCTGGGCGGGACATGGGAGACGGCCATTCCCGGTTATACCGGTCAACGTCGGGCCGATCGCGGTCGTTTGCCCGTCTCGGAAGGCCGCCGCGGTCCCGATCTGTTGCTCGATCAACCGGTGAACACCTTGCCTTCGGTCGGCCGGGTCGATTGGAACCCGTTACGGCGCAGCAGCCTGGGTGGTTTGATCGTCTGGTGGGTGGTGTTGACGGGCATCCACGTCCTGACCCTGCCGTTGGCCTTCGTCGTCTTCGGCCGTTTGCGCGACCGGGGTTATGGCTTCAGCCGGGCCTTGGGTCTGTTGCTCTTGGCCTGGATGGCCTGGATGCTCCCTTCGCTCCATCTGCTCAAAAACAACCTGCTGCCGGTGCTCGTGGCGCTCCTGGTCCTGGCGGCCACGGCGGTGGGCCTGTGGCGACGGCACGGCGCCGAGCTGCGGGCCTTCTGGCAGGCAGAGCGGCGCCTGTGGCTGTGGAGCGAGGGGATCTTCAATGCCGCCTTTCTTTTCTTCGTGGGCATTCGCCTGCTCAACCCCGACCTCTGGCAGCCCTGGCAGGGTGGCGAGAAGTTCATGGAGTTTGCTTTCTTGAATGCCGTCCTGCGCACGCCCTATTTCCCACCCTATGACCCCTATTTTGCCCACGGCCATCTCAACTACTACTACTACGGCTATCAGATTCTCGCCGTCCCCATCAAGCTGACGGGGATCGGCCCGACGATTGCCTTCAATCTGGCCATTCCGACCTTGTTTGCCCTGACGGTTGCCGGGGTCTTCAGCCTGGTCTACAGCCTCGTGGCCCGGCGGCCGGGTCTGGAAGGTCATGGTCTGAGGGCGGGCCTGGCCGGTGTGTTCATCGTGACCATCATGGGCAATCTGGAAGGCGGTCTGGTCATCCTGCGCGATCTGGCCGAGCGCAGCGGCAGCGATTTTGTCTCGCGTTTGCCTCTGGTGCAGAGTACGGTTCACACGCTGGCCGGTTGGGGGCGTCTGCTGAGGGGGCAGCTCGATCTGCCGGCTTATAACTACTGGACGCCCTCGCGCGTGCTGCCTTTCACCATCAACGAGTTCCCCTACTGGTCGTTCCTCTTCGCCGATCTCCATCCCCACATGATGGGGATCCCCTTTACCGTGCTTTTCCTGGCCCTGGCCTACAACCTGGTGGCCGGGTATCGCCGGCCCGACCGGGAGCCGAGTGGGTGTCTGGCCGTCGTCCTGGGGGTGGTTATGTTGCCCTTCACCTTGGGGGCCATCGGCGCCATCAATACCTGGGACCTGCCGACCTATCTGGGTGTGGGCGTTTTGGCCTGGGGTCTGCGCGAATGGCTGGGCTTTGGCCGGTTGCGGGTGATTCCCACCCTGGTCTATGGGGTAGGGCTGGCAGGCCTGGCCTATGCCCTGTATTTGCCTTTCTACCGCAACTATACCACCGTTTTTGAGACGGGTGTGGGTCTGACCTATATCAAGACCCCTCTGGGGCCATGGCTGCGGATATGGGGCTTTTTTGTCTTTGTCATCCTCAGCTATCTCGTGGTGGAGCTGCGCCACCGGCCGGGCGATGTCCCCGTTTTGCGCTGGCTGGCCGGTCTCATCCGCCATGCCGAGCGCGCGCCGCGCTTCCTCGATGCCGTGGCCGCATGGGCGCGCCCGACCTGGACCCTCGCCTTCGGTCAGACCATCCTGGCCCTGGCCGGCCTCGGCGGGGTGGTGCTGGCTTTCCTGGGCTACTCGGTCGCGGGCCTATTGCTGCCGTTGGTGGTGCTGACGGCGGTCTTCCTCTTCCGCCGGCGCCGGACGGACGCCGCCGGCCAGTTCCGCGCCCTCCTCGCCTTTACCGGCCTGCTGGTGGCGCTGGGTGTGGAGATTTTTTACCTCAAGGATTTTCTCTGCGGCTGCGGGCCGGGCTTGTTCAACCGCCAACACGGCGACTACTATCGGATGAATACCCTCTTCAAGTTCTACATCCAGGTGTGGGTGTTGCTGGGTTTGGCGGCGGCGGCGGCCCTGCCCGAGCTGATCGAGGCCGTGCGCCGCTGGCGACCGGCCTGGCGCCTGACCTGGCAGGCCGTAGGGGGCTTTTTGCTGGCTTTGGGCCTGGTCTTTCCCATTGCCGGTACCCTCAGTCGCGTCGAGGATCGCTTTCCTCCGCCCGTGCCTCCGCGCAACACCCTGGACGGCATGGCCTTTATGCGTGTGGGACGCTATTCCTGGCCCAACCCCAACCATGTCATCGAGCTGCGCTACGATTACGAAGCCGTGCGTTGGTTGCAGGATAACGTCACCGGCACGCCTGTGCTGGCCGAAGCGCCGGCTTCGTGGTATACGGTAGACGGCGAGCACGTCGGCTACGACTACTACCGCGCCGGTGGCCTGCGCGCATCCTCGTTGACCGGCCTACCGACTTTCCTGGGCCAGCATCAGGGCGAGCAGCGCTTCGGCGAGCAAACCGGCCCGCGCGAGGCCCTCGGCCGTGAGTTCTGGGAGACGACCGACCTGGCCCGGCTGCGCCAACTTATCGCCGAGCTCGGTGTGGATTACATTTACATCGGTCAACTCGAGCGTATCCTGTTCAACGAAGCCCAACTGGCGAAGTTTGATGTGCTGGTCGAACTGGGCGAAGCCGAGATTGTCTTCCAGAACCAAGGTGTAACGATTTTGAAGCTATTGAAAGTCTGACAGGGTTTTAGCGTTTTTATCTGATTATGCTCGATTTTCTACGTTTTTGGCTGATACTCGAAGGGCTGGGACTGATCGCCCTGCCCCTGGCCTGGCGTGTTTTTGCCTCCTTGCCCGACCGCGGCTATGCCTTCGCCCGCAGTCTCGGCCTGCTGGGGGTGGGCTATATCCTGTGGCTGGCCACGAGTTTCGGTCTGCTGCGCCATACGGTTGGCGGCGTCGTGTTGGCCATGTTGGTCTTTGCCGGCCTGAGTCTGGGCTGGGGTCGAAGCGCCTGGCAGCGGACAGACGAAGGTCGGCGGCCCTTGTGGGTCTTCCTGCGCCGGGAATATCGCTATGTCCTGGCCACAGAGCTGCTCTTCCTGCTGGCCATGGCCGGGTGGGCCTATTTTCGCCGTTACAATCCCGAGATTCTCGGCACCGAGAAGCCGATGGAGTTTGCCTTCCTCAACGGCATCCTCAATTCGTCCCGCTTCCCGCCCCAAGACCCCTGGCTGGCAGGCTACGGCATCAGCTACTACTATTTCGGCTATGTCCTTATCGCCCTGCCGGTGCAACTGACAGGGGTGCTTCCCGGCGTGGCGTTCAATCTGGGACTGGCGGCCATCTTCGCCCTGACCCTGGTGGGCAGCTTCGGCCTGGTGTACAACCTGGTGCGAGGAGATGAGTTGCCCGGTGGCGTTTCGCCTTCCCGACGCCGCAGTTTGGGTTTCGGCCTTCTGGGTGCCTTGTTGTTAGGGCTGATGGGCAATCTGGAGGGCGTGTTGGAGGTGCTCCATGCGCGCGGGCTGATGTCGCCGGGCCTGCATGCCTTTTTTGATATCAAAGAACTGGCGAATGCGCCGGTGACCGGGAGCTGGAACCCGGGCAGCGGCCATTGGTGGTGGTGGCGGGCTTCTCGCGTCATCCACGATTACGATTTCACCCGCCGCTTCGATCAGGAAGTCATCAGCGAGTTTCCCGTGTTCAGCTTTCTTCTGGGCGATATGCATCCCCATGTGCTGGCCTTGCCTTTTGTCTTGCTGGCCATAGCCCTGGCCCTGGCCCTGTTCCGCCGTCCCTTGAGTCCTGCCGAGGCGATAGAGGGCGATGACCGCCATGTCCTGTGGAACCGGGCCATCGCCGCCTTTGGCCTGAATGGGGGTGGCCTGCTCGTTTACGGTTTGGTGCTGGGCGCGTTGGGTTTCCTCAATACCTGGGACTTCCCTATCTACGTCTTCCTGACGGCGCTGGTCTATGCGCTGCGCTGCGCCCGCCATACCGCGCTTTCGGGACGGACTCTGCTCCTGGAGAGTGGCCTGGTCCTTGTTGTCCTCATGGCCGTGGGTTTTAGCGGCTTTTTGCCTTTCTACCTGGGTTTTCGCTCTCAGGCCGGGGGCATCTGGCCCAATTTTTACAATCCCACCCGCTGGATCCAATACATGCTCATGTTCGGGCCGTTCCTGGTGGCCCTGGTGTTCCTGTTGATAGCGCTTTATCGCCAATGGCGGCCATCCTGGCGGCAATGGGTCCGTTGGACCGCAGCCTTTTGGCTTATCCCGCTGGGCTTTTTGCTGATTACGACCCTCCTGGCCGCCATCATCCCCGGCATTCGCAGCCAGATCGAGAGCACTCTGGGCGGAAGCGCGGGTGAGCTGATCCCCCAACTCGTGCGCATCCGGGCTTCCAGCCCCGGAACCTGGCTGTTTGTGGGCCTGTTGCTGGCCACCCTGGGCGCCTTCTGGGGCCGTATCTTCGGCGGCGAAGCGCTACACCCGCGACCGGCGCCGCATTTGCTGTTTGTTCTGGCCCTGTTTTTCACCGGTTTGCTCCTGACCTATGGGGTCGAGTTCGCCTTTCTGCGCGATACCTTCGGCACGCGCATGAACACGGTGTTCAAGTTCTACTATCAGGCCTGGATTCTCATGGCCCTCGGCTCGGCCTATGCCTTGCATTACCTCACCAGTCGGGCCGGCCGCGGGTTGCGTCTGGTGGCGGCCGGTGTCGTGGGCGTGTTCGTGTTGGGTGGTCTGATTTACCCGGCTTTTGCCATTCCGTCCAAGGCCAACGGCTTTCGGGGCGAGGCCACCCTGGACGGGACGGCCTTTGTGGCCCGGTATCGTCCCGACGAGGCTGCCGTTATCGCCTGGTTGCAGACCAATGCGCCTCCCGATGCCGTCATCGTCGAAGCGCCCGGCGGTTCCTACACCGATTACAACACCATCTCGGCCCATACCGGTCGGCCCACCTTGTTGGGCTGGGGTGGCCATGAGCTGCAATGGCGTGGCAACTACCGGGAGCCCGGCCGTCGTGAGCCGTTGATCGAGACGATCTACCGCAATCAGGATGAAGACGCCATCCGCAGCATCGTCGACGAGTTCAACATCCGTTATCTCATCGTCGGTCCGCGCGAGGTAGAAAAGTATCGGATTAGCCCCGACCGTCGTCGTGCCTTTGTGCGCCTGTGGCAACCTGTGTTTGACCAGGGCGAGTATACGGTGTACCTCTGGCGCGGGGGCTGATGGTCCTGCCTCGCGCAGCCGATCCGGATGAATCGTTCGTTTTTGTTTTGTGCCATAACGGCCCATGTCCTCCTCATCGTTCCTCTCATCGCCAACCACTGAGCGCCGGGAGCGGACTCCGCCGGCGCCGACGGATCTGCCTTCTGCCCCAACCGGGGTGCTGCAACGCCTGACGGTCGAACAACTGGCCTATGGCCTGCTGGTCGTGGTCGCCCTGGTGGCCCGCAGTATCGGCCTGGGCAGTCGGCCGCTGGCGCCGATCGAAGCCGAGGCCGCCCTGGCTGCCTGGCAGATAAGCCGGGGTCTGGGCATGGCGGTTACCGATGCCGGTACACCGCTGCTTTTGAGCCTGCACACGCTGCTTTTCTTCCTGGCCGGGGGCAGCGATTTTTTGGCCCGGTTGGCGCCGAACCTGGCCGCCGCCGCTCTGCCCCTGGCCCTGTGGCGCTGGCGGACCTGGGTGGGTCGTCGGACGGCGTTGCTTGCCGCCCTGCTCGTCACCTTGTCCCCTCTCGTCAATGCCTTCGCCCGTCGGGCCGATGGCACGGCCTTTGTGCTCCTGGGATTGACCCTGGCCCTGGCCGGCTGGGGCCAGGTGGAGTGCCGGGAGAGGACCGGGTGGCGTTGGCTGTTCGCCGGCGTCGGGCTGATGCTCATCGCCGGATCGGCTGCACCGGCCGCTCTGCTGGGGCTGGCGCTGGTCATGGGCCTGAGTTGGCGGCAAGAAGCGGCCGCCGCGGCGTCGCGCCGCCGGCGGCCTGGCCCGTGGCCGCAACCGACCTGGAGTGATGCCCTGCCCGGTTTGGTTCTGGTTTTTGTCGGCGGCACGGTCTTCCTCACCCGGCTCTCGGCTCTGGGCTTGATGGCCCTGAACTGGAGCGCGTGGTTGCAGGCCTTCGCCGGGCAACCTCAGGCCTGGCTTTGGGGGCTGGTGCGGTTGCTCGGCGATGAACCATTGCTGGTGCTTTTGGGGACGGCGGCGACCCTGTGGCTGGGGCGATGGCCGCAGCCGACGCCGGCCCGCCGCCTGGGTCAGGCCGGGCTAGTGCTGATGCTGGTGGCCGTACTCCAGGGACCGTCGGCCGCGGGCACGCGGGCGCTTGTGGCCGTGTTGCTGGCGGTGCCGGCAGCCCTGGCTCTGAACCGGTTTTGGCGTCGCCGTCCGGTCGTCGCCTGGCCGGCAGAATGGCCGATCTTCGTCGGCGTGCTGAGCATCCTCTTGATCGTAGCGGCGCTGGCCCTGTTCGGCTATGTCTACACCCTGCTGCGCGTGCAGCTTCTGCTCTTGGGCCTGACCTTGCTGGTGAGCGTCCTCTTCGTCGGCCTTTTCGCCTATCTGGTCGGAGGGCGACCGGCGCTGCTGCTGGGCGGGGCCGTGGGTCTCGTGTTCCTGGCCGCCTACAATCTGGCCGCTCTGTGGGGATTGGCCTTCGATGCCGCCCCTCCGCGCTATGCTGCGCTTTACGCCGTCGAGAGTCGACCCGCCGTGCGCGACCTGGTCGTAACCGTGGGCGATCTGGGGCAGCGCCGGCACGGTGAACGCTGGTCATTGCCCGTGACCTTGGTCACCGGTTCGGCATCGGATGCCACCCTGCAATGGTACCTGCGCCGGGCGCCGTCGATCCGGGTGGTACCGGCCGTAGGCGCTGCGGAGGCCGGCCCGCTGGTGCTGACCCCGGCGACGATGGCGCCACCGCTGAGCGATGCCTACACCGGTCAGCGTTTTGCTGTCTTTAGCTCCTGGCAACCTCAGAGCGGTACGCCCCAACAACAGCTTGCCTGGATGCTCTATCGCGTGGCGCCCTGGGACTTGCCCACGGCGGACGTCGTGCTTTGGGCCGCTGTCGATGTGCTTACCCTGACGGAAACGACACCCTGATCCGTTCGCGGCAACAGTTTATCCTTCCATCTCCTCTTCGTCCTGTTAGCCATGACAACCCCGAAATCGTCTGCGCATCCATCCTCTCCGGCTTCCGGCCGCTCCTGGTGGGAGCAACCGGCCTGGGCGCTCCTGCGCCTCGATTGGGAAAAGCTCGCCTGGATGGCTTTGCTCATCGTGGCCTTCGGTCTGCGTCTGTACGATGTGGGCGCCCGTACCATGAGCCACGACGAAAGCCTGCATACGACCTACAGCTATAACCTCTACAAGGGCATCGGCTATCAACACGATCCGCTGATGCACGGGCCGCTGCTGTTCGAGCTGACGGCGCTGAGCTATTTCCTCTTCGGTGTTAACGATGCTACGGCGCGATTGCCGGTGGTGTTCCTGGGGACGGGGATCGTCTGGCTTCTATGGTGGACGCGGCGCTGGCTGGGCAGGCCGGGTGCTTTCCTGGCCGCGGTGTTGCTGACCTTTTCGCCGGCGCTGCTCTATCACAGCCGCTATATCCGCCATGATATCTACCTTATCTTCTTCGTCGTGTTGCTGGTCATCCTGGCCTTTCGCTATCGGGAGACGGGTGAAGGGCGATGGCTGACCTGGCTGGCCGTGGCCCTCGGCCTTAGCTTCACGACGATGGAGGCCTCGTTCATTTACGCCGTTCTTTTCGTCTTCTTTTTCCTGTTGTGGTCTCTGCTCAGGGTCATGACGGCTCCCTGGCCGGTGCCGGGTCATCGGTGGCCTTTCCTGGGGGTCCTGGCCGTGGGTGCCCTGCTCGCCATCTATCCCCTTTTCGAGGCCATCAAGGCGCCGGTGGGCATTCCGGTGACCAGCGCCAGGTTGGGCGGGCTGGTCATGTGGCCTCTGTTTGTGCTGGGTTTGCTCGTTCTGGCCGGTGCCTTCTGGCTGGTGTGGCGCGGCTACGGCGAGGCGCAACTGCGCGCTCTGCGTGAGTTCGACCTGGCCGTCTGGACTACCACCCTGGCCGCGCCTCTTTATGCCGCTTTCCCCATCAAACTCGTCGGCGGCAATCCCGAATCGGTCAAGGTCTTGCCGAACATGCTGCAGCCTGAGGTCGTGCGCTCGGCCGTGGTGTTCCTGGCCATGGTGCTTCTCTTCAGCGCCTTGGGCGCCTTGTGGGGGGGCCGTCGCTATCTGGTGGCGCTGGGCCTGTACTACGGCCTCATGATCGTGCTCTTCACGACCTTTTTCACCAACGGCAACGGTGTGGGCACGGGCCTGGTGGGTAGCGTGGGGTACTGGCTGGCGCAGCAAGAGGTGCGCCGGGGAGGCCAGCCCTGGTACTACTACCTGCTCATCGTGCCTCTGTATGAGTTCGTGCCGCTTGTGCTCAGCCTGGCGGGTATGGTCGCTTTGGCCTGGCGCGGGTTGCGCGGACGTCCCCTCGATCCTACCGGTGACACGCCCGGTGCGGCTGCCCCGGCCCTGCGCAGCGAGTGGTTGCTGTTCCTGGCCTTTTGGGTGGTGGGCGTCTGGGTGGCCTTTACCTGGGCCGGCGAAAAAATGCCCTGGCTTTCCACCCATATCACCACCCCGATGGGGATCCTGGGGGGCTGGTATCTGGCCGAACGGATCCAACGGATCCCCTGGGACCAGGTGCGCCAACACCGCAGCTGGTGGTGGCCGTTGGGACTCCTCTTGTGGCTGATGGCCTTTTTCGTGTTTCTGCGCCTGCTGACGGCGGGACGCGCCTTTCGCGGCACCGATCTGGTCAGCCTGGGCGACACCATCGGCCTCGTAGCCAACGCACTCGTCCTCGTCGGCCTGGGCTGGGTGGTGGGGCGCAAGGGCCTTGCCCTCGGTCCTGTCTTGAGTCGGCGCTTGGCCGGCCTGGGCCTGGTGGCGCTCTTGGCCGTGTTCTGGCTGCGCACCGCTTTTCTTTTTACCTATGTCAACTACGACTATCCCACCGAGCCGATGGTCTATGCCCACGGCACGCCCGATATCAAGATCGTCGTCGAGGAGCTGAAGACGATCTCGCGGCGCACCGTAGGCGAGAACCAACTCGTGTTTGCCTACGACGATGAATCGACCTGGCCCTTCGAGTGGTACTTCCGCGATTTCCCCAACAAGAAGTTCTTCGGCGCTTCACCCTCGCGCGAGTATCTCAAGGACGTGCCGGTGGTTATCGTCGGCATCGAAAACGAAGGCAAGGTCAAGCCTTTCCTGGGCAACCAGTACTACCGCACCGTCTACCGGCAGATCTGGTGGCCCAAGGAGACCTATAAGGACCTGAGTTGGGAACGGATCTGGAACGGTCTGCGCGATCCGGTCATCCGCCGCAATGTGCTCGATGTCATCCTCTACCGCCGTTATCAACAGCCGATTGCGGAATGGGACCCGGCCGATCGGTTTGTCCTGTTTGTGCGCAAGGACATCGGCGCCCAGATCTGGCATCTGGGCGCGGCTCCGGCCCCTGCACCCGAGGTGACAACCGATCCCTTTGCAGACAAGGCCCGGCTGCAGCCGGCCGTGCAACTGATCGGGGGCATCGGCGGCAATGCGCCGGGTCAGTTCCAACAACCTCGCGGCCTGGCGGTTGCGCCTGCGGGTTCGCCTTTTGCCGGCCGCATCTACGTGGCCGATACCGGCAACCATCGCGTTCAGGTCTTCGAGCCCGATGGGACCTTTGCCTTCGGCTGGGGCAGTTTTGGTGAGGCCGAAGGGCAATTCAACGAGCCCTGGGGGATCGGCGTGGCGGCCGACGGCCGCGTCTACGTGGTGGATACCTGGAACCATCGCATCCAGGTCTTCACCCCAGAGGGCCAGTTCCTGAAGCAGTGGGGGGCTTTTGTCTCCACCGACGGTCAACTCGGCCAGATGGGGGTGTTCTGGGGGCCGCGGGCCATCGCCTTTACGGCGGAAGGGAACCTGCTCATCACCGATACGGGCAACAAGCGCGTCCAGGTTTTCGATCCCGAAGGCAATCCCATCACCCAGTTCGGCGGCGGTGGCGTCACGGCCGGCTATTTCGACGAACCGGTGGGTATCGCCGTGGGACCGGACGGTAGCATTTACGTGGCCGATACCTGGAACCGGCGCGTGCAGAAATTCGACGCCGCCTTTCGCTTCGTCAAGGAGTGGCCGGTACCCGGCTGGGAAGACCAGAACATCTTCACCAAGCCGTATATCGCCGTGGACAGCACGGGCACGGTCTATGCTTCGGATCCCACCGGCTGGCGCATCCTGGTTTGGGATGCCGAGGGCAACCCGCTGGCGGCCCTGGGTCAGTACGGCGCGGCCAGCACCGATTTCGGCTGGGTCAACGGCGTGACCATCGGTCTGGACGATAGCCTGTGGGTGGCCGATGCCGATAACCATCGCATCATGCGCTTCGATCCGGTGCGGTAGATGCTCACGGCGTTGTTGACCCTGGCTGCCCTGAGCCTGGCCCTGGCCGGCGCCTGGTTGCTGCCCGACCCCAGGCAACGCCTGCCGGGCGCCTTGCTCCTGGGGGCAGGGACCGTCCTCGCCGTCCTGGCGTTTGCCCGGGTCGAGCGGGCACGGCCGCAGCCCGAACCTGCCACGGAGACAGGCAGTGGACGCCTGCCGCCGTGGCGTTGGCGTCTGGGTATGGCCGTGCTCGCCTTCGGCCTGGTTTTGACCGGTTTGGCGTTGGTGGACCTCTGGCGCGCGCCTTTTGCCTGGGAGATGGCCGGGCGCTGGGCCGGGGGCATTGTCCTCACCGTTCTGGGCTTTTGGCTGCTTTCGCCGCCATCGGTGCCGGCCGGCAGTTTGGGGCCGAGGCCGGGGGATTATAAGCTGCAGGCCATCGGTATGAGTCAGGAGGTCTGGGAAGCAGCCTATCGGGCCGCACGGGCCAGGGCCGGCCGGGGTCGGTCCCGGCTTAGCGTCGCCGAGGTCCTGGCCGTGCTTGTCATGCTGGGGGTGGCGGCCTTTTTTCGCCTCTATCGGATTGAGACGATGCCGCCCGGCATTTTCATCGACGAGGCGAACACGGCACTCGACGCTTTGCGCATCCTGGAGGGTCGGCCCGATAGCCCCTTCGGGACGGGGTGGTTCGAGACGCCCAACGGATTCACGTATCTGCAGAGCCTGATCATCCGCCTTCTGGGCACTACGTTTGTGGCGCTCAAGGTGCAGTCGGTCGTACCGGGCCTGCTGACCGTACCGGCGTTGTGGCTGTTGGCGCGGGAGCTGTTCGGGCCCTGGCCGGCTCTGATGGCCGGCTTCGTGTTGGCGGCCAACCGTTGGCATTTCCACATGAGCCGTTGGGGCTGGAACGAGGTCTATCCGCCTTTGTTCCAGGTGCTGGCCGTGCTGTTCATCGTGCGCGGGGCGCGGAGACGCCATTGGGGCGATTGGGCCCTGGCCGGTCTGTGTTTGGGCCTGGGCATGTACACCTATCTGGCGATCCGGCTGGCCGTGCTGGCCGTGGCAGCCTATCTGCTCTACCGCATCGTGGTCGAGCGCGGTTTCGTCCGGCGGCAGTGGCCGGGCCTGGCCGCTTTCGCCCTGGTCTATGCCCTTGTCTTTGCGCCCCTGGCCTTTACCTACATCAAGGACCCCTTCACCTTTCTGAACCGGAGTCGCCAGGTCAGCATCACCAACGATATCCAGGCGGCGGGCGGCAGCCTGCGGCCGCTGGTGGAGTCGGTCAAGCGGCATGGGCTTATGTTCCACGTGGCCGGCGACCGTAACGGTCGTCATAATCTGCCCGGCGCGCCCATGCTCGATCCCATCACGGGCGCGTTGTTCGTCGTGGGGGCGGGCTGGGCCGTATGGCGCTGGCGCGACCATCGTCGTGTGCTCGCCCTTCTCTGGATCGCGTTGACCCTTCTGGGCGGGATCCTCTCGCAACTGAACGAAGCGCCCCAGGCCTATCGCACTCTGGCCGTAACCCCGGCCATCGCCCTGTTGGTAGCCGATGCCCTGGCCTGGAGTCTGCGCGGCCTGTTTGGGCCCCGGCTTGACAAGGCCATGGGGCGGGCGGCGGCCGGCGCTTTGGCCGTCGTGGGGCTGGCCGCGCTGGCCTGGCTGAACGGCGATCTGTACTTCCGTCGCCAGGCCACCGATCCGGCGGTCTACATCGCCTTTTCGCCCCTGGAAACGGCCGTTGCCCAGGAGGTTCTGGACGCCCGCGCCACGAATCGCCTGTACCTCAGCCCGCGGCTATACTACTTTGCGCCGTTGCGCTTCCTGGCCTACGAACCGCCGCAGCCCTTCGGCATCCGCATCGGCCCCTGGCACTATTCACCCTTCCGTCGCCTGGGCGGCGGGCTGGAAAACCCCGGCTATCGCCTGGCCGATCCCGCCCTCGATCTGCCCTTGCCCGACCTGGGCGGCGACGGCGCCGTGTTCTTGCTCGATCTCCATTTCGAGTACGTGCTCGACTTCTTTCGCTACTATTACCCCGGCCTCACCGCCGAGGTCGTCCAGGACCGTCTGGGCGCGCCGCTCTATCTGCGCGTGCGCATCCCCGGCCCGGAGATCACGGCGCTGCAGGCGCGCAACCGGGCCGCCGAGGCCGATGCCATCCGCGGGCTGTATTTGCCGGCCAGCGGTGCGTATCGCCTGGAGTCGCCGGGCCGTCTGTTCTTCGACGGTCAGCCCCTCGCACCCGGTTCCCATGTTCTGGGCAAGGGTTTGCACAGCCTGACCATCCGCGATCTGCCCACCGACCTGCCCCCTGATGCCGTCGTCCTGACCTGGGAAGGACCGGGGGGCTTCGGGCCGGTGCCCGATGCGGCTTTGTTTCGCAAGCCGCCAAGCGGTCAGGGCCTGTGGGGAACTTACTACGTCGGCAGCGAGTGGGCGGGTCCTGTGCTGATGACGCGGGTGGACCCTCTCATCCTCACCGCCTGGCCCGACCCCGAACCCATTTTCGGCCCCTTTAGCGCCACCTGGACGGGCGAATTGCTGGCACCTGCCGACGGTTTCTACGGCTTCGTCCTCAATGCCGATGACGGCGTACGGTTTTGGTTGGACGGTCGGGTGCTGGGCGAAAGCCTGGTGCCGGATACGGTCAACAGCGTGCACGCCGCCGCAGAGCTGACGGCCGGACCGCATCCCGTGCGGATTGACTATTTCCAGCGCGGGGGTGGCAAGGCGTTGGAGTTCTTCTGGCAGCCGCCCGGCGAGGCCCTGCAGCCCGTCGCCCCGCGCTATTTGCGACCCTTGCCACCCTAAGTAAACTTGTCCGTAGGGTATGTGGCGGACCGCCGCCGGCGGCAAAACCATCCCCTGCCCGTGACCGGTTTCCCATCGCCTTCTTCTGCCGGTATCCCGTGATCCGCTTGTTCTATCTCCTCCTTGCCGTGCTCCTGGCTGCCGTCGGCCAGAGCTGGTTGAGCCGCGGGGCGGATGCCATAACGGCCCGCGACGCGCTCATCCTGTTCCTGGTGGCCGGCGCGCTGTTTGCCGTCCACAGTCGGCCGCCGGAACCGTGGCCGGTCTTGCCCCTGCGGCGCAAGTGGATGTACATCGGCATCGGGCTGTCGGGTTTGGCCGTCTTGCTGGTGGCGCTGGCCTCGACCCGCTTCTGGCGCGATGACTACGGCGGTTGGGGATTGGCATTGTGGCTGGTGGCCATTCCGCTGTTCCTGATCGGTATCTTCCTCGATCTGCCCTCGCCCGATCCCCAAGCCGAAGCCAGAGCAGCCCAGAGTTGGCCGGCGCCGGCTTTTTCCCGGCGGACGGTTCTCCTTATCCTGGCCTTTATCCTGGTGGTAGCCGCCTTCGCCCGGTTTTATGCCCTCGATACCTATCCTAACGGCTGCCAGTCCGACGAGTGCAACAACGGGCTCGATGCCCTTAAGTGGTTGCACGGTTGGCCCTATACGCCCTATGCCGAGACAAACGAAGGCCAGGCCACGCTGTTCACCTATCTCATCGCCCTGTTTTTCCGGCTTTTCGGCGAAAGCGTGACCACGATGCGGGCGGTATCGGCCTTGATCGGGACGTTGACGGTGCTGGCCGTGTATGGGCTGGTCCGTGAGTTGCTCGGGCAGCGTCTGGCCCTGCTGATGGCGGCGTTGGTGGCCGGGGACCGCTGGCACATCACCTTTAGCCGCATCGTCTACGAGCTGATCCTGATGCCGCCGGTCCTGGCCCTGCAAATGCTGTTTCTGATCAAGGCCCTGAAGACGGGGCGGCGACGCTGGTGGGGGTTGGCCGGGTTGATGCTAGCCCTGGGTCTGAACACCTACACGGCCTATCGGGTCGTGCCGATCCTCACGGCGGCCTATCTGCTCTACTGGTTGTTGACGCATCGGCAGCGGCTGCTGCGCGATCTAGAGGGCATGGTCGTCTTCGGCGCCGGGGTTTTCGTGGGTGTGGCGCCGTTGGGCATCTACATCATCCGTCATTGGTCCGTGTTTTTATCCCGGATCAATCATATTTCGGTCTTTCGCGATGTCGAGGCGGTCGGTTCCTACGAGCCGGTATGGTCGAATCTGCGCAAGACGCTGTACATGTTCAATTGGCGTGGGGATGTAGCGGCTCTGAACAACCTGCCGGCCGCGCCTTTGCTCCATGCCGTTGTGGGTGTCTTTTTGGTTCTGGGTGTTGTCTGGGCGTTGCGCTGGTGCTGGCGCGAGCAGACTCTGCTCTATCTGCTCTGGTTCGGCGGCGTAGCCAGCGTGGCGGTGCTATCGGTGGCGCATGAAGCGCCGACGGCGCGACGGCCTATCGGTCTGGTGCCGGTCATTTATCTGTTGGTCGGTTCGATCTGGCAACAGCTTGCCTGGGCCTGGGAGCAGGCCTGGGGGCCGCGGCGTGGGCAGGTGCCGGCCGTCATCCTGGCCGGTCTGACGGTGTTCGTCATGGGCGCCAATATCCACACCTACTTTCGGGTTCAGGCGGTTCATCCCGATGTGTGGGCGGCCTATAGTCCCAACGAATCGGCTGTGGGCAAGTACCTGGCCACGCTGCCCCCGGATGTGCGCATCTACATGACGCCGCAGTACACCCACCATTCGGCTGTCCGCTTTATCGGCCGCCGAGATGTCACCGTCTTGCAGTTGGCCGAGCATGTGCCTTTGCGTCAGGACCCCGGCGGCGATGTCGAGTACATTCTGGAGCCGGTGGACGAGCGCCTGGTGCCGCTCCTCGAGCAGCTTTACCCCGGTGGGTTTTACCAGGCCCATCGCGACCGCTTCGGCCGGGTGCTGTTTTTATCCTATCGCGTCCCCCGCGAGGCTTTGGACGCCGCCCGCGGCCTGCAGACGCGCTATCGCCGTGACGCCGGTCCGGAGGTGCCGGGGCCGCAGGTCTCCCAGATCGACTTCGACTACGAGCAGGACCCGCCGCCGCTGCCACCGCCGTTCACGGTGAGCTATGAAGGGGCGTTGCTGATCCCCGCATACGGCCAGTACACCTTCATCCTCGAAGCCGCCGGGGGTGAAGCCATCCTGGCGCTGGACGGCCGCGAGCAGCTCCGCGTCGATGAGGAGCGCCGCGAGATCACCCGCACCCTGCCCGGTGGTTTTCATGAGCTGCAGGTGCGTTATACCACCGTCGCCGCGCCGCAACGGCTACGCCTGAGTTGGATCGTCCCCGGCCAGAACGAGGCGACGGTCATCCCGCCGGAGGTGTTCTACACCCTGCCCGGCGCGGCCAACGGTCTGGTGGGCTATTACTACGCCAGCCCCGATTGGTCGGGTTTGCCGAGCCTGATCCAGCGCGATCTGTTCATTTTGCCCAATAACAGCCTGCGCGAGCCGTTTTCGATCCGCTGGGTGGGCAAGGTGGCGGCGCCTGTGGCCGGACTTTACGTGTTCGGCACCCGTTCCGACGACGGCTCGCTGGTGTATATCAACGGCCGGCTGGTGGTGGATAACGGCGGCCAACACGGCTCCCAGTATCGCGAGGGCACCATCGAGCTGAGCGAGGGGTTCCACGATATCGAAGTTTATTACAACGAACTCGGTGGCTCGCGCGACATGCAGCTCTGGTGGCAACCGCCGGGCGGCGTCCGCACCATCATCCCCAGTGCCTATCTTTATCCCGTCGAGGAAGCCTTGCCCGAAGGCCTGAGCTTGCCGCCGCCACCCCGGCCGGAACCGTCGTTGGTTGAGGTTTCACCGGAGACGGGGGCGGTGGTCTCGGCACCCGAGCCGACCACGCCGGCTCCGACGGGACCGACGGTAACCCGACCGTTGGGAGAGTTTCCTACCATCGAGCCGAGCGTGTTGTGGACTTTCGGCGTCTGCGGCACCAGCGGCGAGGCGTTGCAGAAGCCCATCGGTGTGGCTGCCGATGCCGATGGCAACATCTACGTGGCCGACATGAGCGGACGTCGGGTGGTCAAGCTGGATCGAGAAGGGCAATTTCGGATGGCCTGGGGCGAGGCCGGCGAGGGGCCGGATCGGTTTACCGAGCCTTTTGACCTGGCCGTGACGCCCCAGAACGAGGTGGCCGTGCTCGATGCCGTGAATCAGGTGGTATCGCTGTGGTCGCCGGACGGTCGTTTTCTGCGTGCGTTCGGGGCCGAGTGGACGACGTATCGCCCGCGCGGGCTCCATGTGGCCGCCAACGGCGACTACTGGATTGCCGATACAGGAGGGGTGCGTGTGCTGCAGGCCGATGCCGAAGGTCGGCTTATCCGCCAGATCGGCGGACCGGAGGACGAGCTGGGGCCGGGACAACCCACGGATGTGGCCCTGAGTCCGGGAGGCCTGCTCTTTGTGGTGGAACCGCTCGCCGGTCTCCTGTGGAAGCTGGACCCCGAAGGTGGCCGTCGGGAGCGTTTTGCCGGTCCGCAGGCCAACACGATCGAGTCCCCGCATCTGGCCATCGGCGCCGACGGCCGTGTCTTTCTCACCGACCCTGAGGGTGGTCGCGTGTTGATCCTGACGCCGGACGGTCGACCGCTGGCCCAGTTTGGGACACGGGGGACGGCGGCAGGCCAGTTCGGTCGGCCTGTGGGTGTGGCCCTGACGGCGGCAGGGACGATTGTGGTGAGCGACCCCGACCTGTGCCGGGTGACGGCCTTCGCCGAGTAAGGCCCGGGGAGAGGGGGAGAAGGGGAGAAGCGGGCCGCCTTCGTGTCTGGCTTATCGTTCAAGCGTGGCAAACCCGTTGAGACGTTTTTACGATTTAGGGAAGCACCATCTTCGGTCAACGCCGTGATCAACCGTGGACGCGCGTCTGCAACTCGCCCCTGAATTATGACGCACCCTGCGTGGCCTGATGGACTCACTCCGAGACCATCGCCCGGCCCCCGAATAGGATATCGCCAGGGCAGACCAATAGAAAAGGGTTACACGGAGAGGTTTGCCGGCTTCATGGGAAGGGTGAAGCAACGTTTACACGTTTCCACGTTCAAACGTTTCCACGTTCAAACGTTCAAACGTGGAAACGTGGCCTTTCAGTACTCTCAAGACGAGTCGTAGGGGTGAAACCCAATGAGCAACGCCAACCGAGTATTGCCTACTACGACTTTCAGTACTCTCAAGACGAGTCGTAGGGGTGAAACACTGCCGTTTGAGGTCGATGTCGTGGTCCTACGCGACTTTCAG
>JBBINH010000047.1:0-24088 GCA_037443945.1 Caldilineales bacterium | reverse complement strand
GCCGGCGGCCTGGGGGCCGCCGGCCGCACCCGGCGCGACGCGTGGCGATCCCCCTCGGGATCGGCGCCGAGCCGCGCCGGGTCCTGTGGCGCGTGGCGCCAAACCCCCTCGACGGCGCCGAACGGAATAGGCCCCCGCCTCGAATCGCCGTTCCCCGTCCCGGCCGTTCGCATGGCTCCGGCGAAACGAACGATGCCCCAAATCAGGGACCCCCAGCCGGCCCTCCGCGGTGCCGAATGGGGGTCTTCCGAATGGTCGCAACCTCTAGCCCCGGCTCAGGAGGCCGATGAAGCCACCGTCGGGCGATGGCGGGCCGTCAGGGGTAACAGATCCTGCCCTAACAGAAAGACCAACCCGGCCATGCCGCTTATCCCGATACTAACCGCCCACTCTACAGGGCTGGGGAAGTACTCGAACTGGAGTCGGGCATCGTGGAAGGCACCGATAAGCTGTTCCAGTTCGGGAACGCTCAAGGCCGGGAACACGATGTTGGCGCGGGCGACGGCGAAACCCAATAGCACCAACGCCCCGCACAGAGCGGCCCAAGCCGGACGCGTGGCCAGCCGCCGTTGCGTGAGGATGATGATAGGGACCAAACCTCCCAGCAGGATCTGGAGGAACCAGAAGGCCCACCAGTACGGGCCGAAGAGGAGCGTCGTTACCGCCGCCACGTTCTGCGGCACCCCCCCGTAGAGGCTTTGGGAGAGATCGGCCCACAGGAAGTACAGCTTGACTACCTGCAGCACGACGGTCAGAATGGCCAACGTCCACAAAAGCTGCGATCGATGTTCGTTGGCGGCATCGTCGAAGAGCCCATAGATAAAGAGTAACAAGGCCGCCGCCGAAGCCAGCGAGAAGAACGGGAACTGGACCGGGAAAAGGCCCACATGCCAGAAGGGCCGGGCAGCCTGGACCCCAAGCAAGGCACCTACGCCACCGCTGAGAAAGATCGCCAACACCAATCCGATGGCCGAAAGTCCCCTCAGCCAGCGAGCAAAGCGCTCCGGCCGGAAGCTCATGATCAACATCACCAGGATGAGCAAGCCGAATAGGGTATAGCCCCAGGTGATCTGGGCCATCACCGACCCGAAGTCGGGCTGGAGATAGACCTTCCAGATACGGAATTCGTGGCCGAGATCCAGCCAAATGTGAAACAGCCCGGCTCCCAGGGTGATCAGAGTGAGGAACAGCGAGAGGCGGCCCGTCCGGGCGAACATCCGCACCTTGAACAGGTAATCCAGGGTAGCAAAGATGAACATGCCACCGGCCAGGCCCGTGAAGAAGAGGTACATGGCCACCCAAAGACCCCAGACTACATAACTACCGTAGGCGGTGTCCTGATGGCCGTGGGCAAACCGGCTGTACAGGCCCCACAACCCTACCAAAGCTGAGATCGCTGCCAGGGCATATAAAACTCGACGCATCATGGTCGCCTCCTAGAGCAGATAGTAGACCTTGGGCTCGGTGCCCAGCTCTTCCTTCAACCGGACTACATTGGGTCTGGCGATCAGTTCCGAGACCAGGCTCGTCGGATCGTTGGCATCGCCGAAGAAGGTGGCGCGGCCGATGCAGGTCGTCACGCATTGGGGCAGCAGCCCCCGCTCGATCCGATGGAGACAAAAATGGCATTTGCGCGTGTTGCCGATGGGAGAGGCCTCATCGTGGCGCGACCAGGGTTGGCCATACTCGAAGTTCGACGCCAGTTCATACTCTGCCGCCTCCTGCCGACCTAACACAAGCCCAGCGCCGACCGGGGTTCCCTCGGTGTACGTGGCGCCGAAATCGAACGTACGGGCCCCGTAAGGACAAGCCGTGATACAATAACGACAGCCAATGCACTGTTCGTAGTCGATGACCACAATGCCGTCTACCCGCTTCCAGGTGGCGTCAACCGGGCAGACGGGCACGCACGGTGGATTGTCGCATTGCATGCACGGTCGCGGGGTAAAACGGCGGGTGACATTGGGATAGGTGCCGATTTCCTCCTCCAACACGGGCCGATAGACCACACCCGGCGGCAGCTTATTCTCAGCGACACAGGCGATGGTACAGGCGTGGCACCCTACGCACTTGCGCAGGTCGATCACCATCACCCAGCGTCGCTGGTCCACCGGCTTTTGCAGAGCCCGCTGCAGGTCGCGCATCATCCGCAACAGCGGGTCTTCATCGGGCTGGGGCTCCGGCAATACCGGCAATGTCGGTACTGCCGTCTCAGGCGCCGGGAGCGCCTCGTTGGCGCCTGCCGTCATGGGCCATACGGCCGGAGCAACCAACCCCGCGAACACGGTGCTGGCGATCTTGGTTAGAACCTCACGGCGAGAGACGTCGACTTTCTCTTCGTTCATAGCGAACCTCCATGGCAGACTAAAGCTTCACCACCTTGACCCGGCTGTCGTAAAACACAGCCGAACCGCCTACCGGATCCACCAGGCAGGTATTCTGCAGATAGGGATCCACCCGCATGGCCGCATTGGCGTGAATCCCCTTCGCCCGTCGGGGATCGGCTGCAATCCGCTGATCGTTCACCTGGATGTCCGAGGCCCCGTAGGCCCAATGGCCATGGCCCAGACTGAAGGCGATCACACCCGGCCGCAGGCCCTGCACCACGCGCAAGCGGCCTACCATGGGCTTCACCCGGCCGTTGCCCAGATCCCACACGCCATCGGGGTTGGTGGGTGAAACGATCTTAACCTGATCGCCGTTTTTCAACCCCAACTGGAGCGCATCCTGAGCGTTCATCAAAACGGCATTGTCCGGCGCCGTAGCCAACAGCCAGTAGTTGCTGATGGTCCGGCTCTTGGTGTGGAAGATCTCCCGGTAGGTAATGAGCTGAAGATCGTAGCCATCTCGCTCGTCTTCCAGGCGATTGCCCAGCAAATCCAGGGGAGCCGGGACATACGCCGCGTAGCCGATGAAGGGCTTGCCGGTGATGGCACTCTTGGTCGTTGCCGTCTTCTCCTGGTACAGGTTGATGAGCTTACCGTACTTGTTCTTGACCTGCTCACCCTCGTAGCCTTTGGCGAAATCTTGAAAACGCCCACCTCGGTTGAGGACGTAAACCACCTTGCGCCATAGCGCCTCGCCCACAATCGCCTTCCAACGTTCGGGGTCAAAGACACTCGCAGGCAGATGGCGACGGGCCTCCAGGAAGACCCTCATCTCCTCGTCATCGGCATCGGGCACCGCATCGGAGCCATCCTCCTTCTCGCCGAAGGCCAGATTCGCCACCAGGCGCAGGTAGAGGTCATCCATATGGGTCAGCGGCGTGCCTTCGCCCAGACCGTTGGGGCCGAAATTGGGCAATCCCAACGCCTCGGCCAACCCGAGGATCATCGCCTCCAGCGAGAGGGGCATCTCCCGACCGTAGACCTGCACCGTCTCGACCAGGGGGGCAATGGCAGGCTGACGCACCGGCTGCACCTTCCACGCGACCGAAGGATGGGAGCCGGCGAACTCCCAGCGCTCCAGGTAGCTGAGGTCGGGGAAGATATAGTCGGCGTACATGGAGGTCTCGCCTACCACAATGTCGCTGGCCACGATCAGGGGGATCTTGCGGGGATCTTTGAGGATTTCGATGTTGGTATGGCCGGCGGGGAGTGCGTACACGGGCGAACCCATGTAGATAAAGAGCACCTTGATCGGATAGGGATAGGCATCCCCCATCGAGGGAATCAGCTCCTGGTAGATGTCCGAGGAGAGGGGATACCAATTGCGCCGGGCCGGATAGTTGCCGTCATAGAGGGTGGTATCCTGCCATTTGACCTCGTGGCGGATGATGCTGATACCGAACGGGGAGAGCTTGCCCGGATTCATCTTTGCCAGAGGGAAAGGCTGCCCCGGTTTGGCCCCACTCATATCGTAGGTGGTGGCTTTGATCATGCCACCCTGCCAGTCGTAGTTCCCGATGAGCAGGTTGAGGGTAAACCAGGCAATGACGTTGTAAAAACCGTTGGTATGCTGAGAAACACCGCGATGGACGTCGGCAGCGGCGCGCTTGCCATGAGCGGTGAACTCGGCGGCCAGGGCGATGATATCCTCCACCCGCACACCGGCCTCGGCGGCGTATTCCTCAAGGGTCATGCGCTCGGCCGACTCCTTGAGGATCTGCAGGCCACTCTTGACGCGAATGGGCTTGTCGCCTCCCAACGTCGTATCCACGAACAAATCCCCGAAAACCGCCGTCTCGGCATCATTGGGATCAAACGCGGTCGGCTGACCCTCGACCAGGGTGACCAACAGATCGTAGGTGAACTCCTTGCCTTCGGGGGTCACGTAGACGGTGACCTTTTTCCCTTCGCGCTCGACTTCTTGCTTGGTGGTCAGCCCAAGCTCGGCCGCGCGCAGAAAAGCCCCGGGCGTGCCATCCTCGCCGATCTTGACCAGCCAGACGGCATTCGTCCAGGTCGGTTCGCCGACGGCCTTGGCTGCCGCCTTATTGGCATTGCGCAGGAACCGCGCATCGTAGCGCCCCTGCTCCAGAATCCAGCGGATCATGGCCATGGCGATGGCCCCTTCGGTGCCGGGCTTATTGGCCAACCACCTCCAGGCCTTAGCTGCCGTCTTGGAAAGACGAGGGTCGATCACCGCATACTTCAACCGACCGGAGACAAGCCCATCCGTGATCTTGGTGACGCGCAGCGGTGGGCCGTAGTTGCCCTCAAAGAGATTGGCCCCCACGAAGATCACAAACTCGCTATGCCCTAGATCGGCCTGCCAGTAAAACTTGACACCACCGCTAAACTTGCCCTCCGTAAACTGCTCGGACATGGCCTTGCAGCCGAAGTAGAGCGAGCCCTGGCAGACGGTGGTGTGACCGTGGGTATTCACAGAACCGAGACCATCCCGCGTGAACCGGGAGATGAAGTCACTGCGGCCTGCCTTGAGCCGCCCCCATATGAAGGCGATCTGATTGTTACGCGGCCCCAGGTCCGGATGCTCCGGGTCGATCAGCTTATCCAGATGCTCGGCGAAGGTCTGCCGGAACTCGGCGACCAGTGCCTTCTTTTTCTCCGGATCCTTTTCGGCCCAGATCTTCTTCACAAAATCGCCCATTTGGGTCAGTACCTGGGGGTCACGCACGGCCCACAGGTCCTTAAGCCCCTGCACGGGCCCCTCGCCGAAGAGATCGCCGCCGTTGACGATCTCCTGCACGGCCTGCGCAAAGGGGATGGTAATCCATTGATTCTCGCCGCGACGGGTTCCCGGTTTACGTTTGAGCACGGTGCGCAGGCGATACGGATCGTAGGCGGTCTGAAGGCCGGACTGTCCTTTAGGACAAAGACCGCCATCGACCGGGACGGCCTGCGTCAACGGCGTGGCATAGGCCAGATGGGGATAGAGTGTCCAGGGCGAGTAAGGATTGCCGTCGATTTTGACGGCGACGCCGTCAAGCAGCTTGACTTTGATACCGCATTGCGTATTGCATTGCTGACAAACGGTGAAAATCGTGTTCTCCGCCTTGGCGAGCGGATAATCGGTTGCCGCCTCCTCGGTTGAACCGGCGGCCAGCGTGTGGACGGTGTGGGCAAAGAGAGCCGTACCGCCCAAGAGCGCTGTGGTCTTGAGAAAATCACGCCGATTGAGCGCCCAATCGGTGCCTGTCGGGACCGTTGGGTTCTCCGGGGGTGGACTGGTCGGATTTCGGGTCATCGCCATACCTCCTCTTTGAGCGTTTGGGAATCATCCCCATCCTAAGGGCAGAAGGCCGCGCGCGGTAGCGGGGAAAGTTTGAAGCTTTGCGGAAAAGCTGTAAGGATTTCTCGGATGAGTTTGTCAGGAAAACCCCGGTCCCCGTTCATTCGCCGAGAAGCCCGCGCCGCATGGCGTATTCCACCAGTTGCGCACGGCTCTGCAGCCCCAGTCTCTCCATGGCGCGGGTGCTGTCCTAGACCACCTGTTCTGCTTCTGGCGGGTTAGGCCGTTGTCCCCAAGGCCCCGCACAAGCCGGTTGTGGCTCCTTGGGAGCTTACGCTTTGAGGCTGGCCCGCAAGATATTCACAACGGCGTCGAGGATATCTCGCAGCGATTCATCCTTGAGAGCGCCAACTTGTGCTGTCATCAGGTGGTGGCTCGCCGTGAATAACTTACCGGGTCGTGCATAACTCGTCACCTGCAAGGAGCCCGAGTGAAAACTAGCCTCGGTCAGCATGATTGCGCGCACATCACCATAGGGATTACTGGTAACCTGGCACAATATCCAGTCCCCGCGTCCGGCATCTGCCAAAACGACTGCAGGTCGTAGCTTGGCCTGCGACAAATCGGAGAAGGGAAAGGGCACGACCACTACGCTACCTGCTGCAGGTACGACCATGCCGCCTCCTCCTCGGGTCTATTCCAGTCCTCCGCAAGCGCCGGTTCACTCAAAAGGGTTGTTTCGGGAACGGCAAACGCCGGTTCGTCTAGGATGATCACGAGGGCTCGCCGCGGACCCGACAACTGAACGGGTTCCAATAAGCGAACATTGTTCTGCTCATCAATGACCGCTTCAACCGATTTAGGCATCCTTTTACCCTCCGTTTATCGAATAATCACGCTCGCCTTACGGCCGAAGTTCGGAGGCCCTCGAGGAGCCTTTCACCATTCTCGCGTAGGAGCTTGCCTTTTGGCAAACGAAGCGGTAGGAAGGGAGACCGATGCCCATAGACGACCTCATCGGTCCCCGTTTTATTCGCCGAGAAGCCCGCGTCGCATGGCGTATTCCACCAGTTGCGCACGGCTCTGCAGCCCCAGTTTCTCCATGGCGCGGGCTCGGTAGGTCTCTACCGTCTTGACGCTCAGATGCAACTGGCCGGCGATCTCGCGATTGGTGAAACCCATCGCCACGCGGCGAATCACCTGTTGCTCCCGCTCGCTCAACTCCTCCCAGGGATCGCGCGAAGCTGCTTCGGCCGCAGGCAGCAGATCCTCCAATAACGACCGCGTCATGGAGGGATGGATATACAGCTCGCCCCGGGCCACGGCGCGAATAGCGGCAAGGAGTTCCTGATCGGCCGCGGCCTTGACCACATAGCCCGCCGCCCCCAAACGCAACGCCTCGCGCAGATACTCGTCATCGGCATGCATGGTCAGGACGAGCACACGGCTCTGCGGCACACGATGGCGCAGGTCACGCAGAACGGCCAACCCTCCTAAACGGGGCATGCTGAGATCGAGCAAGATGACGTCAGGACACGTGGCGATAGCCTGGATTAAGGTCTCGGCGCCATCCTGGGCCTCACCGACGGTCTTCATGTCCGGTTGGGCGTTGATCAACAAACGCAGACCGGCCCGCAACACGGCGTGATCATCGGCAAGCAATACGCGAATCACAGACACGGCTTGTCCCCCTTCATGCCTCATGCTCCGACGCCTCCAGCGGCACGCGCAAATAGACGGTGGTGCCGGCACCCGGCTCGGACTCGATGTCCAGAGAACCCCCGATCAGCTCGGCGCGCTCCCGCATGCCATACAAGCCTAACCGACTGCCGCCGGCTTCCTGGCCGAGCACGCGTTGTACCTCGAAGCCACACCCATCGTCCTCCACAATCACCGACAGCTGCCGATGATGCATCTGCAGCAGGACGCTGATATGGGCGCATGCGGCATGGCGCACCGCGTTGGTCAGAGCCTCCTGGACGATCCGATACACGGTCGTCTCGACCTCTGGAGGCAAGCGCTGCCCATCCAAACCCACCGCCTGAAACTCGATGGCCAGGCCGAAGCGCTCCTGATGTTGCTGGGCATACCGACGCAACGCCGCCACCAGCCCCAGATCGTCCAGGACCGAGGGACGCAGCTCGAAAGCCAGGTTGCGCACGCGTTCTAGCGTCGCCGACAGGACCTGGCGCAGATCTTGCAAGCGCTGATGCGCCTCCTCCGAGGTGATCACCTCTTCCACGGTTCGCAACCCCACCATCAACGAGGCCAGGGCCTGCCCCGTTTCGTCGTGGAGCTCGCGCGCCAGCCGTTTGCGTTCCTCCTCCTGAGCCTGAATGATCCGTTTCAGGTAAAACTGACGCAGGCGCTCGCGCTCGACGCGCTCTGCCTCGGCCTGAGCCAGCTGCGCGACCATGACGTTGAAGGCCTCGGCCAGGTCACCGATTTCGTCATCGGCCCAACGTTGGACGCGCGGGGTGTAATCCCCCCGTCCTACACGCTCGGTGGCGGCCACCAGATTGAGGATGGGGCGGGTGAGCAGCCAGGTCAGGGCAGAGGCAGCCCCCACACCGAAAAGGGAAACGATCACGATATTCAGCACAATCTGGCCCGTAATGGAATCCACCATGCTCCAAATGCGCTGTTCGCTGAGACCGACACGGACCACGTCGGCCCGCCCTTCGAAGATGGGCACGGCCGTATCCCAGACCAGTCCCTCCTCCGAACGCAGCAACTGCGTGTGATGGGATTCACCAACCGCCAACGCGTTGACGGCCAACAGATCGAAGGGGAAGCCGTTACCGAAGGTATGGGCCAGGACATGGCCTTGCGTATCCAGGATGAAGAGATACCGCACGTCGGGATTGTGCTGACGGGTGTCTTCCAACAAACGCGTCAGGGCATAAAGGTCATTGATCAGGATGAGATCGGTGCTGCGGGCCGCCACATCGTGCGCGACGGAAAGGCTTTGCTGCCGGAGCAGCTCGCGCAGCGTATGCAACAACGTAGAGCGCACCTGGAGGGTGATAAAAAGCCCGGGGAAGATGACCATCGCCAGGACAATGCCCAGGATTTTGGTGCGCACACTTACGCCGCCCACCACCCGCCAGACGCGTTGGCGCCACACTTCCACGTGTTCAGGGGATATCCGCAGCCGTGACCTCATGGGCCCTGCCACTCCTCTTCCAGCGCCCGTACCGAGTCGTAATCGGTATCGCGCCCCGGCACAAAGCGATCGATCCCCAAGGCGGCCAGAGCGGGTCGGCCCTGAGGATCATCGTTCATACCCAGCAGAATCTCGCGCAAGAGAGCCTTGGTTTGCGGGCGCATGGTGGGTTCCACCACCACCGGCGGCATACCGAAGGGCGGTGAGGTATGAATGACCCGCAGACGCTCCTGCAGGAGCGGATCGCGGGCCAGCGCAAAGTCCAGCACCAGGCTGTCCACGGCGGCGGCATCGGCGACCCCATCGGCGACGGCATAGATCGCCTTGTCGTGACTGTACGTGAAGAACGTGTGGCGGAAGAAAGAAGTTGGCGTCTCTCCCAAACGCCCGACCAGCACGTTGGGGTAAAGATAACCGGTGGTGGAAAGGGGATCGGTGAAAGCGAAGACGGTATTGCGCAGATCGTCTAATGTCTCGATGGGAAGGTCGGCGCGCACGATAAGCCTGGAGTAATAGACCGTTTCGCCCTGGACCTGGGGAATCGCCAGCAGTTCCAGGCCGAAATCGCGGCGGCCGAGGACATAAGCGCGGGTGCAGATAAACGCCAGATCCACTTCACGGCGCCGGATGAGATCGTTCACCTCGGCGTATGTGCGCCGTTGGACCAGTTGAATAGGACGCCCCAACCGTTGGCTCAGGTACGCAAGCAACGGCTCATACGAGGCCAGGGTGCCTTGAGGCGAGATCATGGCCGCCACGGCCACGCGCAAGGGGATGACCTCTGCGTTCGCCGTGGGCAGGGGCTTGAGTTCGGTCAGACGAACGGTGGGGATCGGCTCGGCGCGGGCAGGCGCACAGGCACCGAGGAACAACAGGCCCCATGCCAGGGCCAACCCCAGGCGCAAAAAACGGTTGCACGAGTTCAAGGGAGGCATACGATAACTACCTTCCCATTTTATCTCATATGCCGCACCGAACGGGTGTCCGGACCCGGTTCCAAAGTGTGTTGGTGCGAGAGGGGCAGCAGGCATAACGTTCAAACGTTCAAACGTTACGAAATGAACTCGAACGGTCAACGAGCGAGGGTCAAAAACCTCTCGGCGCTCCAACAACGCGTACCGTCCCGTTCCACCTGCCACCAACGCAGGCCATCGGCCTCGTACGGGCCGGCTCTAAGCGTCAGGCGGGTGCCATCGGCCAATTGCGTGATGGACGGATAGTTCAGACCAGGCCCGGTGCGACAGCGCAGGGTCGGACCCCCCGTGCGGACCGCAACGACGGCGCCGACACCAAAACCCTCGAAGACGTCGGCAATCGGAGCGGTAGGCGTCGGGTGAGGATGGGTATCCGAAACGGGGGCCAGCAAGACCAGGACCCGGTCGCCGGTGTGAACCCCGGCCGCAAAAAGGCGTCCCGCCCCATCGGCGACTGCGGACGGCAATGCACGCACACCGTAGCCCAAACGGGTGCTTATCGTCCCTTCAGAAGGCCTTTCGGCGCCGAAGAAACCCAATCCCACAACCAGCAGCCCCGTCGTCACAAGGAACACGAGCAGCAAGCGCACCAAACCGATGCGGATGATCAGTTCCCACAACTTGCGCAGCCACAGGTACACCAGCACAAGTCCGATCACCGCCAGAAGCAAGGGAAGCCCACGCGGAACCAGGGGAATGGCCCACCAACGGGTGATCAGGCCCAACAACCAGGGAATGAGCAGGCTCAACACCACCCACAGGGTAAGGTCTTCCCAATCAAGCCGGCTCGCCGTGGGAGCCGAAGCCGACGGCGCCGGCGACGGAGCGCCGACGACGGCGGGACTCGGATGGACCAGGGGTGGCGGAGCCGTCTCGAAAAGACGCGGCCACACATTGACCACCACGTTGGCCAGACCGGCTGCTGTGGTCCGCAATTCGAACAGGGTAACGTCGTTTGGCCGGCGCTCAAGCCGAGCACAGATGGGTTCGAAAGCCCGTAAGCGCCAGGTATAGGTCGGAATCACCGCTTCGGTCAGAGCCGCAAAATCGGCCTCAGCCATGTCGGGTTCAACACGCGCACGCAGGGCCTGTTCCAGACCCGCACGCAGGCCGCGCACAACGGCCACAAGCTCGCGACGACGGCCGGCCTGGGCATAGTGGGCCAAAACCCGGCGTAACTCGGTTTCGGCCTGGGCCAACAGCATGACATCAGGCATAATAAGCCCTTCCCTTATTCCAACCCGCGCACAACCACACACCTCCCAGGACCGATTTTCATTATAGACGGAGGTTGCCTTCTGGTCAATTGAGGGTCTGTGTGCTAAAATGAACGGCGGTACGAGCCCATTCGGCCGTACCGCCGTCGGCATCAACCCTCTCACCCGGACAAAAGGAGTCGTACTTTGGCCAAGACCCAAACCAAACCCGCCAAGAAATCCAAAGAAACCATCGAAGTCGAAGGGACCGTTGTCGAAGCCCTTCCCAATGCCACATTTCGCGTGCGTCTGGACACCGGCCACGAGGTGTTGGCCCACATTTCCGGCAAAATGCGCATGTACTACATCAAAATTTTGTTGGGAGACCGGGTCATGGTGGAATTATCGCCCTACGACCTCACCCGCGGCCGGATTGTGTTCCGCCATCGCGGCTGAGAAGGGCGAAGCGAGTGGATGGCTAAGGGCGAATAGCTCAGCAGGCCAGAGCGCCTCCCTTACAAGGAGGAGGTCACAGGTTCGAGTCCTGTTTCGCCCACCTGATTTTGGCATCTGCCTTGTCATCACCTTCATCCTGTTGCTTCTCCGCCAGCAGAGGAAGCACAGGGAGGTCAGGGGTGAAATCCCGTTCCGAGCCATCGAAACGACCATCCCGTCCGTGGGTCCGCAGGTCATGGTGACCGAGCCCTATCGTCGGCTTCCCAGCACCGATTTTTTGCTTGAGCGACCTGCTGCCCAAGCGGTGATACGACAGTTTGGTCGCGTGGCCGTACGCAATGAGGCACGGCGCCTGCTGGAGGAAAGCCGACGGGCCATTGCCGCCGGCCAGATGCCCCCGTCCTGGGAAGAATTGACCGAGACGCTGGTGGCGCGCGTGCAGCGTCGGCTGGCGCCGACCTTGCGGCCCGTGCTCAATGCCACCGGCGTCATCATCCACACGAACCTGGGCCGGGCGCCGTTGGCGCAGGCCGCCCAAGAGGCCATGCTGGCCGTGGCAGCGGGCTACAGTGCGCTGGAATACGACCTGAACGCCGGCACGCGCGGCAGCCGCTACGTCCATGCCGAACGTCTGCTGTGCGAGCTGAGCGGCGCCGAAGCGGCCCTGGTTGTCAACAACAACGCGGCGGCGGTGACCCTTGTCTTGCGGGTCGTGGCGGCAGGACGGGAGGTGATCATCTCGCGCGGGGAGCTGGTCGAAATCGGCGGCGGCTTTCGCGTGCCCGAAATCCTGGCCCAAAGCGGTGCCCGTCTGGTTGAAGTCGGTACCACGAATCGCACCCGCCTGGGCGATTATCGGCATGCCGTCTCCTCGGAGACGGCGGCTTTTCTCAAGGTCCATCCCTCCAATTTTCGCCTCATCGGCTTCACTGAAGCGGTGGAACTGGCCGACCTGGTGGACCTGGGACGCAGTCTGACGCCTCCCCGTCCGGTTATCAACGACCTGGGCAGCGGTACCTTTTTGGAAACGAGGTCATTCGGCTTGGCCCACGAACCCATGGTGCCGGAGAGCGTGGCCGCCGGCGCCATCGCCACGACCTTCAGCGGCGATAAGCTGCTGGGCGGGCCCCAGGCCGGTCTCATCGTCGGCGACAAGGCCCTCATCGCCGAACTGCGCGAGCATCCCCTGGCGCGAGCCATACGCCCCGACAAACTCACCCTGGCCGCCCTGCAGGCCACCTTGCTGGCCTATCTCCGCGGTACGGCCCTGCAAGAGATCCCGGTCTGGCAGATGATTGCGGCGCCGGCTGCCGAATTGGAAACCCGCGCCCGCAATTGGGCCGATCGGCTGAACCGCTCCGGGCTGCGGGTCGAACTCCGTCCGGGCTACAGCGCCATCGGCGGCGGCTCACTGCCGGGCCAGACTTTGCCTACCACCCTTCTCGCCCTTCTCAGCCCGCACCCCGACCGCTTGGTCGCGCAACTGCGCCACGGCGAGCCACCGGTCGTGACCCGCATCGAAGACGACACGGTGCTCTGCGATCCACGCACCATTCTGCCGGGTCAGGATGAGCTGTTGGTGCAAGCGCTCCGTGCCGCCTGGGAGGCCGTCCATGGTTGAAACGCTGACGCTGCGCGGTCGCGTTATCCGCAGCGGCCAGGCCGAGGGCGAGGCCCTGGTCAGTCCGGCACCCATCAGCTTTCTCGGCGGGGTTGATCCCGAAACAGGACGCATCCACGAACCGGGTCATCCCCTGGAGGGCCGTTCCATTGCCGGCAAAGTCCTCGTCTTCCCTCATGGCAAAGGTTCCACCGTCGGTTCCTACACCCTTCTGCGCCTGGCGCGAGCAGGCGTCGCTCCGGTGGCGATCCTCAATGCCCAATCCGAAGCCATCACGGCCGTCGGCGCCATCATCGCCGATATCCCCATGGTCGATCAGATCGACATCCATCTGATCCGCACCGGCGATTATGTCCGCATCGATGGGGATCGGGTGGTCATCCGGCGTCGGGTCGGCTGAAACCCTGCAAGCTTATCTTCTGTTTTTCATTACGGAGGTTGCCTCTGAAGCCCCAACAACTGGCCCGAACCATCGTTCATCTCCTCGACGACAAGCTGGCCGAGGACATTTTGCTCCTCGATGTCAGCGCACTTTCCCCGTTGACCGATTATTTTGTCATTGCCACGGCCACCAGTGAACGCCAGAGCCAGGCCCTGGTCGACGCGCTGTTAGAAACGCTGCGGGAACAACAGATCCGACCCCTCTTCATCGAGGGTGAACGTGACTCCGGCTGGCAGCTCCTCGATTACGGCGATGTCATCGTCCACATCTTCTCCCCGGAAAAGCGCGCGTACTACCGGCTGGAGGAGCTGTGGAAAAGCGCCCAGGTGGTCGTGCGGGTACAATAAACTTGAGAGGGGCTTGCTGTGGCCTTCAGCGCAGGGTCCGGTAGAGGGCCTCTTTCCAGGCGCGCGCGTCGATGGCCCAGCAGATCTCGACATTCGGTTCCTTGGGGCCCCACAGCGGATCGCGATAAGGCGGGATGCGGGTGACATCCAGCGCATCGACGACGGTCATCCCTCGGGTCAGAGGGTCGCAAGAGA
The DNA here is from genome assembly GCA_037443945.1 of Caldilineales bacterium. Classification (GTDB taxonomy): domain Bacteria; phylum Chloroflexota; class Anaerolineae; order J102; family J102; genus SSF26. The sequence continues at coordinate 10,057 of JBBINH010000047.1, read as the reverse complement.
CGGCGACATAGTGTTTGCTGCAGCGGGTGCATAGGCTTGGATCCAGAGCGACGGCCATGGCCACGGGATCGGGCAAGCCCAGGCCGGGATCACCCTGGAGGCGCATGCTGGCCTCCAGGGCATGTTTGTTGCACTCGATGGCAAAGCGGGCGCGCTCGGTGCCGAATCCCAGCACGTAGGCGATCTCCTCGGCGGTCAGATTGGCCTCGCCCCGGCTGACTTCCCAGCCGACCATCCGTATCGGCATCCCCGAAGCGAACACCATCGCCGCGGCTTCAGGATCGCACCAGATGTTGTACTCGGCGGCAGGGGTGACATTGCCCACCGTGCAGGCGGCACCACCCATAACCGTGCATTGGCGAACCCACTCCGCCAGGCGCGGTTCCAGACGCAGGGCCATGGCGATATTCGTCAGCGGGCCCAGGGTCACCAGTTCGATTTCGCCCGGCGCCTCCCCAAAACGTCGGATCAACTCCAACACGGCATGGCCCGGCGCCGGGGGACGCTTGGGCGGCGGATAGTTCATCCCGCCCATGCCGTCGGGGCCGTGGAAGTAGTAGGCATAGAACGGTTCACGCAGCAGAGGCCGGGTGCAGCCTTCGTAGACCGGCGTCTCATATCCGGCCACTTCGACGGCATAACGGGCATTGATACTGCCCTGAGCCACGGGCATATTGCCCGAAACGATCGTGATGGCTTCCACCTGCACTCCGGGCCAATGATGGGCCATGAGGATGGCAACGGCATCGTCGGAAGCCGTATCGGTATCGATGATGAGACGACGCATGCGCAAGCTCCTTACAAAGCCAGATGACGACGGAAATCGGCCCACCAGGGGGGTAAGGTTTCTTCGCCGGGACCGAGAAAGAGCCTATCGGCCACGGCGGAAAGGGGCGTGCGTTCGGTGTTGAATTCCAGGATCGTCCCCCCGGCCTGCTTGGTCAAATAGGGCAGTTCGGCGGCCGGATAGACAAGGGCCGAGGTGCCGATGACCAAAGCGAGATCGGCCCGGCGAAAAGCCCGTCGGGCGGCGTCGAAAACGGCCGGGTCCAACGCTTCGCCGAACCAGACGACATCGGGCCGGAGCAGATGACCACAGGCCGGACAACGAGGCGGCAGAGGGTTGAGCGGTGTCTGACGATTCGTTTCCCGAAAGGAGCAGGCCGTACAGCGCAGGGTCCAGATGTCGCCGTGAAGAAGGAGCACGCGACGGCTGCCGGCAGTCGCATGAAGGCCGTCTACATTTTGCGTAACCAGGGTGAAATCGGGTAGGAGGCACTCCATCTCGACCAGGACCTGATGGGCCGGATTCGGTTTACAGGTGGCAATGCGCTGACGCCGCCAGTCATAGAATTCCCACACGAGTTTGGGGTCACGGGCAAAGGCCTGAGGGGTGGCCAGTTCTTGAGGATCGTACTGACGCCACAGACCGCCGGCCCCGCGAAAGGTGGGCACACCGCTCCCGGCCGAGATGCCGGCACCGGTCAGGACGGCCACGCGCGGCAGGCGCTCGTCGGGCGTGCTCATTCGCGAATCCAACACTCGGTCGAACGTTCCCAAGAGACGATGTCGGACCCGAACCAAAGCCCGATCTCGAAGGCGGCGGTTTCAGGGCCATCCGAGCCGTGGACCAAGTTACGGCCGATTTCCACCCCAAAATCCCCGCGAATCGTACCCGGCGCCGCCTGCAGGGGATGGGTAGCGCCCATGGTGTTACGGGCAACGGCGATGGCATTCGGTCCCTCCCACACCATCGCCACCACCGGGCCTGAGGTGATGTACTCGATAAGACCGTTATAAAACGGCCGCCCTTTATGAACGGCATAGTGGGCCTCGGCCAGTTCTCGCGAGACCCGCATAAAGCGCATGGCCACCAATTTCAGACCGCGGCGCTCGAAACGGGTGATGATATCGCCGATAAGGCCGCGCTGGACACCATCCGGTTTGATCATGATAAAGGTACGCTCCATAAAAATGGGCTCCGTGACAGCGATCGATTGAGGAATCAAAAACAAAAGGAGAGCCGGTCAGCGACCGGCCCTCCAGTATGGAATAGAGATGGCGTTGAGATCAAATCGTCGCCCATTCCAAAGGGGTGGAAACCGGCGCCACAGTCGGCCTGGGCCTATCAGCCGGGATGCCTTGCATGCTCCAGGGTCCGGTCCAGGTGATTTCCACCGGCACGAGTTGGCCGCGCAGATCGCGCTCATCACTGAAGAACACCAGGCGATTCTGGGGAGTGCGCCCGCGCCATTTGCCTTTGTGCCGGTCTTCGACCAAAACCTCCACCGTCTGGCCCAGCCAGCGACGGTTGAGCTCGGCGCTGATACGCTCGTGTTGGGCTTCGAGCAGGGCATGACGACGGCGTTTTTCGGCGTCGGGCACATCGTCCACCATCTTGCGAGCGCTGACCGTGCCCGGCCGTGGGCTATAGCGGGCGATGTGGACTTTCTCCAGCCGTAATTCTTCCAGGATGTCGTAGGTGCGTTGGAATTGGGCCTCGGTCTCGCCGGGAAAGCCGACGATGACATCGGTGTGAATGGCAACGGCGGGGATGGTACGGCGGATCCGTTCGATCAGGCGCCGGTAATCTTCGGCCGTGTAGCCGCGTTTCATGGCCGCCAAGATGGCGTCATCGCCGGCCTGGATGGGGACCTCGATGTGGGGCATGACCTTGGGCAGGGCTGCAACCGTCTCCAGCAGCTCCTGGTCCATGTAGTTCGGATGGCTGGTGAGAAACCGGATGCGCCACAGACCTTCGACGGCATGGACGGCGCGCAGCAGATCGGCCAGGCGAGGGCCGTTGCCGTTCCAATCGTAGCCATAGCGATCGACGATCTGGCCCAGAAGGGTCACCTCGCGCACGCCCTGCGCCACCAACCCTTCGACTTCGGCCACGATTTCGGGCAACGGCCGGCTGCGCTCGATGCCGCGACGGAACGGGATAATGCAAAAGGTGCAGGCATGCGAGCACCCGTAAACAACGGGCACATAGGCGGCCACCGGCGCTTCGCCGGACAAACTCAGATGCTTGAGCGAGGCGGTGGGATAGGCGGCGTCCTGCAGGCGATGGCGCCGGGCCAACTGCTGCCGTTCCAGGGCCGCCAGGTCCTCCTCCAGCATCCGATTGCGCAGATCCTCGACCAGAGGCGCGGCCTCGCCGGGTCCCATGAAGACATCGACCCAAGGAAACGCTTCGCGCAGTCGCGGGGACGGTCGCACGCCGACCAGGCAGCCCATAAGGGCAAGGGTGCGATCGGGCCGACCTCGTCGCCAGGGGCGCAGGGACCCTAACTTGCCTACGACCTTATCCTCGGCGCTCTGGCGCACGACGCAGGTGTTGAGGACAACGACATTCGCTTCTTCGATGGTGGCGGTGGGTTCGTAACCTAGCTTTTCGAGTTCGGCTGCCACATGCGTTGAATCGGCGACATTCATCTGGCAGCCAATGGTCCAGATGTGATATTTGGGCATGAGACCTCCTGGACGATCCCGTGTACGCGGGGCCGGGGGTAAGATGGATAGCCGGTCCTTCGCAAACCGGCGATCCGCATTATAATCCAGAAAGGCTCTCGTCCGGAATTCGTGCAACCGTGCCGTATCCTCATCTCTGCCTGGTCCTTCCCTTCCTCGCTTAGCCCTCTCCTGTGACCACCCCTTTCTTCCCACGCGCCCTTGTGACGATCGTTCTCCTGCTGGCCGCGGCGCTGCGCTGGTATGAGCCGGGATGGGTCGAATACAAGTACGACGAGGCCCATATCACCGGCATGGCCCTGGCCGTGGCGCGTGGGGAAGGGTTCCCCCTCCTCAGCGGCGGCACGACCCTCGGCATTCCTCGGGCCGCGTTGGTGGTTTACCTGCTGGCCGTCCCTCTACGGCTGCTGGCGCCCCGTCCGGAAACGGCCGTATGGCTGACGGCGGCGCTCGGCGTGCTGGCCGTGGCCCTCACCTATCGGTTGGGACGCCGGTTGGGCGGCGAGACGGTGGGATGGGCCGCTGCCCTCTATATGGCCGCCAACCCCTGGCTGGTGGCTTACGATCGCAAGCTGTGGGCGCACATTCAGGTCGTGCTGAGCGTGGCCCTGTTGCTGGTGGCCTGGCAGTGGATCGTGGAGCGGCGCGTGCGGGCCGGTTTTTGGCTGCCGGTTCTGGCGGCCCTGCAGCTCCTCAGCCATGTCCTGGCTTTGGTCCAGGCCCTGAGTTGGGCGGCGGTGCCGCTCCTGGCCCGGTCTGCAAACCTCGGTCCGCAGCCACGGCTTTGGCGCAGGTCCTGGTTGTGGGGGATGGCCGTAGCGCTGGCGTTGCTTATGCCCTATGGTTGGGCTCTGGTGCCCGCCCTGTTCGCTTCGCCGTCCTGGCCTGCTCTGTCCGATCGGATGACCACAGCCTGGCCGCCGGCCTGGCAATCGGCCTCACGCCTTTTCGGGGGCTATGATATCGCCGCCCTGACCGGCTTACCGACCACGGCCGACCGACGCTGGCAGATGGCAAGTGTGCTCGCCGTGCCCGTCCTGATATTGATCGGCCTGGGCTTGGTGCGGGTTGCGCTCTGGCTGCGCCGGCCGGTGCAACGTCGGCAGGCCAGCCTGCTGCTGGCCTGGACGGCCGGTCCCACTCTGGCCCTGCTCGCCGCCCCGTTGCCGGTAGCCCAACAGTACTGGACCGTCCTGCTGCCGTTGCCGGCGCTTTATTTTGCCCTGGGTCTGCACACGGTCACGAGTATGGCAGGGCGCCGGCAACGGCCGGTGCTGACCGCCCTGGCCGCGGGCCTGGCGGCCGTGTGGGTGAGCAACTGGTCGGTCGTGCTGGCAGCGGTGACCACGGGCGCAGGTGGGATGGCTTTTGGCATTCCTCTGGCGCGCTGGCAAAACACCCTGACGGCCGTGCGAACATGGGCCGCCCACCTGGGCATCGAGCAGGTGCGCGTGGCCGTGCGCGGGGTCGATCCCGGTCAGGAGGGCGACCCCGCCGTTGTCGCCACCCTCATCGGCAATCCTCCCTTCGCCCGCTTTGTAGCCCCTTCCGCGCCGCCGGCGCTGTTGTTGGCCGACGACCAGGAAAGCCTCTACTTGTGGACCTTGGCCGATGCCGAGGGTGAGGCTCAACTGGCCGCCTGGGGCGAGCTCGTTTGGGAAGGCTTCCTGGCCCAGGACCTGCCAAGGCCGCGGCTTTATCGGTTGCCGGCCTTTCGCACTGCCGCTTTCGACTTCGTCCGTCTACCGACGGCGGCCGTTTTCGCCGATGCCGGTATCGAGCTGGTGGGTTATCGGCTCACCGCCGTGCCGACGGCGCCGGGCGTCGTCGAGGCTCTGCTCATCTGGCAGATCACGCAACCGTCGGCCGCCGTGCGCACGCGCGATGTCACGGCCTTCAACCATATCCTCGCGGCGCCCGGCGGCGAACGCCTGGCCCAGGTGGACGGCCTGGCCCTGCTCAGCCGCGATTGGTGGCCGGGCGATGTGCTCATCCAGCCCTATCGGGTGACCTTGCCACCGGGGACCTACATCTGGCGCCTGGGCCTGTATAGCCGCACAGACGGCGGCCGTTTTACCCTGCCCGACGGCCGTGATGCCGTCGATCTGGGTCCGTTTGTGGTGGAATGAACCGCTTCAGGGATAGATGCCGCGCACCTCAATGGCTTCGACCACCCGGCTGATGGCCAGGGTGTAGGCCGCAGTCCGCATATCCACCTGCTTGTGCTGGGCCGTCTCCCATACGGCGCCGAAATTTTCCAGCAACAGACGGCGCAGGCGCTCGAAAATCTCGGCTTCGGTCCAGAAAAAACCCTGCAGGTCCTGCACCCATTCGAAGTAGGAGACGGTGACACCACCGGCATTGCAAAGGATATCGGGCACAAAGGTGACCCCTTTTTCGAGCAGGATTTCCTCACCCTCGGTGGTACAGGGGCCGTTGGCGCCCTCGGCGATGAGCCGAGCCTGCACCTGCGGTGCGATCTGTTCGTCGATCACCCCTTCCAACGCCGCCGGGATGAGCACATCGCAGGAGCAGGTCAGCAACTCGACATTCGTGATGGCATCGGCATCGGGATAGGTGGAGACGGTGCCGTGTTCTTTCTGATACCGCATCACATCGCGCACATTGAACCCACGGGCATTGTAAATGCCGCCGTTGACATCGCTCAGAGCAATGACCCGGCAACCCTGTTCCCACATCCGCAGGGCGGCTACAGAGCCGACATTGCCGAAGCCCTGCACGGCCACCGTGGTCTCGGTGGGGTTCATGCCCAGACGGCGCATGGCCTCCATGGTGGTGAACATGACCCCTGTGCCGGTCGCCTCGATGCGGCCCTGGGAGCCGCCGATGCTGATGGGTTTGCCTGTGACGACGGCCGGCGTGCTGTAGCCCCGATGCATTGAGTAGGTATCCATAATCCAGGCCATGACCTCGGGATTGGTCCCCACATCGGGAGCGGGCACGTCGCCTTCGGGACTGATCAGAATGCTGATCTCGGTGGTATAACGCCGGGTGAGACGACGCAATTCGTTTTTCGAGAGTTGTTTGGGATCGACCTGCACCCCGCCTTTGGCGCCGCCGTAGGGCAGGTTCATCAGCGCGCACTTCCAGGTCATCCACATGGCCAGAGCCCGGATTTCGTCCAGATTCACATCGGGATGATAGCGAATCCCGCCTTTTGTGGGCCCCTTGACCGTATTGTGATGAACCCGGTAACCGGTAAACATACGCATACGTCCATCATCCATAATAACCGGAAAATGGACGATCAGTTCGCGTTTCGGGGTGAGTAGATATTCGATTAAATCATCGCTAAGATGGAGATAACGCACCGCTCGCAAAAACTGAGCCCGAGCCACATCGGATGCGCTATAGCGCCGCTTCGTTGCGGTGATCACCTATGCCTCCTCGTTGAAACGAAATGGGGCCTCGTTGCCCCATGGGAAAGCGTCCCGGCAGTCCCTCTGCCGATCTGCCGGGACGTACGCGGTCAGGGTTGAACGGTCACGGTCATGTCGAGCGGGGTCACCTGCCACCAACTCGTACCCGGCTTGAGGGGGATGTCGTTGCCGGCGGCATCCACGAAACGGAAGGCAGCGTAGCGTTCGGGTCGCACCCATTTGCCCTCATAGACCCGGCCATCCCGGAACAGCTTGAGGGGCCCCTCACCCCAGATTTGGATTTCAATGGAACAGTTGCGACAGTTTTGGCCTTCGCCCATACGCTGGGTGCCGTGCTCGATGATGAGGGTGACCACATGATGGATACCCAACACGACGATGTTATCGGCCACGACCTGCTCGCCGCTGCCTTTGTCGATATGGGGCTGTCCTCCGGCCCAGCGCCACCAGCGCCCACTGCCGGGGTCGTACTGCCAGCGCACCGGTAACACGGGATAGGGCACGGTCAGGGTGCTCGCCGGGCTGCCGCCGGGCGGCGGTGCGGCGCTAAAGACGGTGCGCAGTGTCGGTTGTGGCGGCGTGTCCCACCCGCGGCTGGCGGCCGTCTGACGGAGGACGCGCGTATCGGCGAAGAGGTTGTTGGGTGGCGGCCAGGTCGTATCCCGGTAGAACGAAGGGCCGTTGATGGCCTGCTCGATGAGTTGATCGCGCAGATCCGAGTTGTACAGTTGATCCCGAACATCCTTGACCGCGCCCGAAAAGCAGAGCACGGCATCGAAAATGACCGGTAGATCGCGGTCGATGAGTCGGGCGCTGCGGATGGTGCCCACGCGGGCGGCATCCTGGCTGTGATAGAGGGCCGTGTAGCGAGTGTAGTTGAACTCGACCCGACTTTCGACGATGATATCCGCTTTGTTGAGGTCGGACTGACGCTCGTGCGCAATTTCATCGTTCGAGATCTTGATGGCCAGAGGCCGCCGTTGTCGCACGGCCGGGTCCAGGGGCAGGCCGGTGAAGGGGGAGATGTTCGGATCTCGCGCCGGATCGATGACGCTGGCATCAGGCGTGGCCGTCGGCGTCGGTGTATCCGTGGAGAGCGGTGTGGCGGTCGGCGTGGGGGTGGCCGTGTCGGCCGGGGTCGGCGGCGGAGTCGGCGTATCGGTGGCGGCCGGAGTTGGGAACGGTGTGGGTGTGGCCGTAGCAACCGGTGTGGGTGTGCGCGTTGGCGTCGGCGTGGGGGGCGGGTCACCGCCGCAGGCCGCCAACAGCAGAAGCACCGTCAGCAAGACCGTCAATCCCCACAGCCGCCACGGTCGCCATCGGCAGGGAAGACAAGGGATGCGCAAGCACATGGCGGACATTCGGATTCAGGAGCGACAAGATAAACCGGCGCCATGGCACCGATGTCGCCTATTCTAAGAGGTGGGACAGGCTTCGTCAAAAGAAGGACTCGGTTCCGGAGTGTGTTGGCGCAAGAGGGGCAGGTAGGCATAACGTTCAAACGTTCTCACCAACAAAAGATAGAACCGAGTCCAAAAGAAGGGGTGTTGGCGTGACGGTGGGCATAGCGGTGCTTGTCGGCGCGAGGACGGCAACGGACAAGGGCGTGGCGCTGGGCGCAGGTGTCGGCGCCGTTACGGGCGCGCAGGCCGAGAGCAGCAGGTTGACCAGCAAGCACACGATCAAGGCACGTTTCATCGTTCGCATCCTCCTATGGCGGTCATCGCCGCCCAACGCCACCGAGCTCAGCCGCACGCAGAGCAGATCGGCTGGATGTGCGGATTAGCCCGTCTGTTCTTCTAATTCTGCCAGTATCCTCTCTATCTCAACCTTCAGCAATGGCAAATCTTCCGTTGCCGTAAGCCATACTTGATCAATGTCCACCCCAAAATAGTCGTGAATCAATTTGTCGCGCATCCCAGCAATATCTTGCCACGGAAGGTGTCTATACCTGGCCCTTAACTCCCCAGAAAGCCGCTTGGTGGCTTCACCTATGATCTCGATCTGCCGAATGACCCCATCTTGGAGCAATGTGTCCTGGCTGAAGACCGCCTCATCCCTGCCACGCAAATACGCTTCCACCCTCGCTATGGCATCCAGAATGTGTCGCAAATAAACCGCATCACCGCGCTTCATAGATCACCCGCAGATCGCGCTTGATCGTCTCCCGCAGATAGGGACTAATGGCTGCTTCGGTAAACAAGTCCACCTTCCTTCCTAAAGCCTCTGAAAGTTGCCTCTCCAAAGCGGCAAATCTCAGCAGGCTAATACGCTGAGAAAACTCTACTATTAGGTCTATGTCGCTCTGCTGATCAGCTTCCCCGCGCGCAACAGAGCCAAAAAGAGCGATCTGTACCACTCCGTTCTGACGACAGAGTTCGATCAGTTTATCCACATCGAACGGCCATTCCTCTACCATCTTTTCACATCACTAGAAACTTATAGTTGCGTGTAAGGCGGGCTAACGCTTCGGTTCAGCGGCGGGCCGAACTGTGGACCGTCCGCTGCAACACGCCCTGGCTGGCGGAGCCGGCCTTCCCACCGGATGCAACAGCTCGGCAGTGCTGATTGGCCAGAGTATACCCGCTTTGCGCCAGGCACGCAAGCCGAACTTTCGCATTGGCGTCTAGGCTTATGCTAGGCGCGTTATCTTACCCTAGTGGCCGAGCCTGACGCCTGTCTCTTTCTGCTGTCATCTCAATCCCCACCATCCGCATCGCATTGACAAACTGCGGGATCGGCGCATCGCGACGGGTCAGGTTGAACAGCTCGGGATTGGTGACGCGTGGATCGGGCACGCCGCTCAGCCCGCCGACCTGCTCCGGCGGCAGCGTCGGGATGGGCGTCGGCGTGGCGGTGGCCGTGGGCGATGGCGTGGGTGACGGCGTAGCCGTGTCCGTCGGCGTGGGCGAGGGTGTGGCGGTGGAGGTGGCGGTGGGCGTAGCGGTGCTTGTCGGCGCAAGGGCCGCGATGGACATCGGCGTGGCGCTGGGCGCAGATGTCGGCCCCGTCACGGGCGCACAGGCCGAGAGCATCAGGTTGACCAGCAGGCACACAATCAACGCACGTTTCATCGTTCGCATCCTCCTGCGGCGGTCCGTGCCGCCCAACTATGGATTATACGGAATCTTTCCGTCTAACATGCCTTGGCGGCATCTTAGACGGAATCGTGCTGTGGCTCA
>JBBINH010000046.1:0-24650 GCA_037443945.1 Caldilineales bacterium | reverse complement strand
CCTGCGCCTCCGGCTCGGCCAGCCGCACATGGGGATAATTGGGCCTGCCACAGGCGGCCAGGAAAGAAAGCCATAGCATGGCCACAAACAGGGTGCGTTTTCCCACCATCCGGGCAATCCTTACCGTGTTCACACAGATAGCTGCTCGCGTGCAAACCTTCAAGCTCTGGGTTGCGGTCAGGGCTTGACAGAGAGTATACCACAAAAAGCCAGGCGTAAGATCCGACCGTCCTGGCACATCCAGATGCCATAGAGCGCGTCATAACCGGCGCCGAGGAGCCAAGACAATGAGTGAGCATCTCTCTGAACAACGTATCGAACTGGACGTGCACGGCATGACCTGCGACGCCTGCGCGCTGCACGTGACCAAGGCCCTGCAGGGCGTGGCCGGCGTGCTGCACGTGGACGTGCCGGGTTGGCGCTCCGGCAAGGCGATCCTGTCGACCCGATCCGATGTTGACGAAGCGCAACTGATCCGCGCGGTGGAGCGGGCCGGCTACCGCGCCGGCATACGCACTTCTGCTCCTACCCCCACCCTAATTTTGGGAGAGAGGCCAGGGGAGAGGGCGGCGGCAACCGACCGAGACTTCGACTTCGATCTCGCCGTAATCGGCACAGGCGGCGGCGGCATGGCGGCCGCCATCAAAGCAGCCGAGTTGGGCCGACGGGCGGCCCTCATCGAGGCCGACATCCTGGGCGGCACCTGCGTCAACATCGGCTGCGTGCCCTCGAAGACGCTGATCCGGGCCGCCGAGGCGTACCACCGGGCGGGACATCATCCCTTCGCCGGCGTTCACACCCAGGCTGTCGGCCTGGACTGGCCCGCGGTGGTCGGCCAGAAGGACGAACTGGTGGCCGAGCTGCGCCAGGGCAAGTATGCCGACGTGCTGGCCTCCTACGGCGACGCCATCACCCTGATCCGAGGCCGGGCGCGCCTGCGGCCCGACGCCGGCATCGTCCTGGACGACGGGCGCACGCTCACGGCCGGCCGCATCATCATCGCCACCGGCGCCGCCCCGCGCATCCTACCTCTGGCCGGGATCGAGGATGTCGAGGTGCTCACCAGCACCTCGGCCATGGCCCTGCCGGAGCTGCCGCGCTCGCTGATCGTCATCGGCGGCCGCGCCATCGCCCTGGAGCTGGGCCAGGCTTTTGCCCGCTTCGGGACCGAAGTCACCATCCTGCAGCGCAGCCTGCGGCTGATCCCCGAACACGAGCCGGAGATCGGCGAGGCGCTGGCCGACTATCTGCGGGCCGAGGGGCTGATGGTTTACACCGGTGTCAGGCCGCTGGCCATCCGCCGGGAGGGGGACGAGAAGGTGGTTACCGTGGCCATGAACGGCGCGCAGCGCGAGTTCCGGGCCGAGCATGTGCTAATGGCCGTGGGCCGTACACCCCGCACCCGCAATATGGGCCTGGAGGAAGCCGGAGTGAGGCTGGACCGGGACGGTTTCATCGTGGTGAACGAGTTCATGCAGACCACGAACCCGCGCATCTACGCCACGGGCGACGTCACCCAGCACCCCAAGCTGGTCTACGTGGCCGCGGCCGGCGGCGGCATCGCCGCGGCCAACGCGCTGGAGGGCAACCACAAGCGCCTCGACCTGAGCGTGCTGCCCAACGTGATCTTCACCGACCCCCAGGTGGCTACGGTCGGCCTGACCGCAGCGCAGGCCCACGAGCGGGGCTATGATGTCAAGACGACGATCCTGCCGCTGGCCTACGTGCCGCGCGCCCTGGTCGGCCGTGACACGCGTGGACTGATCAAGCTGGTGGCCGACGGCAGCTCCAACCGACTGCTGGGCGCGCACATGCTGGCGGCCGAGGCCGGCGAGGTAATCCAGAGCGCCGCGCTGGCCGTGCACATGGGCCTGCGCTACGGCTTCACCGTGGACGATCTGCGCGAGATGCTCTTCCCCTACCTGACGCAGGTCGAAGGGCTGAAGCTGGCCGCACAGACCTTTGCGAAAAACGTAGCACAGCTCTCGTGCTGCGCAAGCTGATAGTTTGTCCGGGTCGGGAGTGCCGGTCGCCGATCGAAGCGAACGCCATCGCAGGTCGGTCGGCCGACCGCCAACCGGCGTCCTATGGTCGGCATTCACCCTTTCCGATTCTCATAGGCGGTTTGCGAAGGGGAAAAAACCGGTTTGATCGGCCCGGTTTGCAGCAAGCCCCGGAGTTATGCTATCGTCGCGTGCTGCCGCAACGGGTTTTATCGAATGGTGAAAGGCGGCCGATGAGCGAACGAACGAACTCGGAATGGCTGGAGGCTCTACGCAGCCCGCAGGCCGACATGGCCATCGCCGATCTGCGCGTACGCCTGCTGCGTGGTTTGCGCTACGCGCTGGCCGGTCGCGGGATCACCGAAGCCGACCTGGAGGACTTCGCCCAGGAGGCGCTGCTCAAGGTGCTGGCCGAGTTGGATTCGTTCCGAGGCGAAGCGCGCTTTATCACCTGGGCGCAAAAGGTGGCCGTGCGCGTGGCACTCACCGAGCTGCGCCGCCGGCACTGGCGTGAGGTTTCACTGCAAGATTTGATGACGGAGCGCGACGATTCGGACTTCACGCCCGCTGTGTTGACCGAGAACGCGGCCGATCCCGGTCAGGCCGCAATGCGGACGCTGATGCTGGAAAAGGTCCAACGCCTGATCGCAGAGGAGCTGACCGACAAGCAACGGTTGGCCATGATGGCGGTGATGCAGGGTGGTATGCCGCTGCAAGAGGTAGCAGAACGCATGGGTACCAATCGCAACGCGCTGTACAAGCTGTTGCACGATGCGCGGCGGCGGCTGCAGAAGCGGATGCTGCGCGAAGGACTGACGCCGGACGATCTACTGGCGATATTCGAGGCAACATGAACAAAACACCCATTCTACGGCGAATTTGGTACAAAATCAGGCGCGGCAAGCGTAACGGCCACATGCGGCCGCTGCAGCCGGAGCAGGTGGTGCAGATGGTGCGCATGGTCGCCGCTACCCGACCGGACGAAATCGGCTGCGACGAATGCTTCGAACAGCTCGACCGCTTTGTGGAGCTGCATCTGGCCGGCAAGAACGCGGCCGAGGCGCTGCCGCTGGTGCAAGATCACCTGGCCCGCTGTGGCGACTGCCGGGAGGAGTTCGAGGCGCTGTTGGCCGCCTTGCAGGCCGAACTCGAAGGCGTATAGCCACAACAGGCACGGTCACGTAACTTGACCAGGCCGGCGCGATAGGAAGAGCCCGTGCGCTCGACCGCTGCGTGCGTCTCGTCCGCCATCCTCGCCAGGAGACGTGCGCCGGGCCTCATTCGGCGCCTGAACGACAACACGAATGTGTGCGGCCACAGCAGGACGCCGCTATCTCCCCCTGCCCTCTCCCGGTCGAAGGCGACGAGAGGGCAGGAGGAGGGGTATGGCAGCCACCAACCAGGACGGCTCAGTCGGTCACGTTGACCAGCGCCACCAGCCCGCCCGGTTCGACGCCGTCGTTGGTGACGTGGTGCAGGACATGACAGTGGAACATCCACGTCCCCACGTTGTCGGCTACGAACTCGATGTCGATCAGCTCGCCGGGATTGACCGGAACCGTGTTGCGCACGGTCTGCTGCTCCGGCGGCAACGGCACGCCGTCATAGGCCACAATCGTGAAGTTCATGCCGTGCAGGTGCATGGGATGCGTGAACTGGCCCACGTTGGCCAGCCGTACGCGCACGCGCCGGCCTTTCTTGACCTCGATCGTCTGGGTGTTCGGGAAGCTCTTGCCGTTGATGGTGAAGTAGTTCGGCTCGGCGCCGGCCATCGGCATGGCGGCATAGGTCTGGCCGTCCGCACCCACGCGCCATTCGGAGAGCATCCAGCTCACGTCCACGTCCGGTTTGTTGGCCGGCGAGGTTTGGGGGTCCACGATGAAGGGCGCATAGAGGCCGATCATCACCTGTTTGTCGGAGGCGATATGCGAGTGGTACATGAAGCTGCCGGCCGGCGGCGCCGTGAACTCGTAGGTGAAACTGGTGCCGGGCGGGATCGGGGTCACGCCGTCCATAGCGTTGGGGACAGGGATGCCGTGCCAGTGGATACTCGTGGCTTCGGGCAGCTCGTTCTTCAGGGTAATGCGCACCCGGTCGCCTTCGGTGACGCGGATCATCGGGCCGGGCACGGTGCCGTTGTACGTCCAGGCGGTGACCTTGACGTTGTCCAGGATGTTCCAGCGCACGGGCCGTGCGGTCAGCTCGAAGACCTTGACGCCGTTCTCGAGTCTGAACGCCAGCGGTTGACCGCCGATGGGGACGGTGGCGTCCGGCACGCCGGCCGACGGGATCGGCGCCAGGTGCTCGGCCATGTCGGCGCTGCCGGTCATGCCGGTCATGTCGTGGCTGGCGGCACTCCCCTGGTCGCTACCCCCCATCATCCCCATCATCCGATCCATCATCTCCATCATCTGCGGCATCATGCGGTCTCGCATGTCGGAGGGCATGCCCTCCATCATGGTCATCATTTGCGCCATGAGGCCCATCATCTGGGACATCATCTGCGCCTGGGCGCCCCGATCCATCCCGCCCATCTGCGCCATCATCGCCCCCATCTGCGCCATCATGTCCGCCATCCTGTTCTCCTGTTCGGTCGGCGGCATCTCCGGCATCGTGTTCATCATCTCCTGCATGTGCGCCATCATGCTCTGCATGTCGCCCGTCATGGGCATCGTGCCGGTAAGGGGGGTGGTTGCCGCCGCACCCATGTGGTCGTGGGCTGCGGCGCCGGCCATCGGCGTCGTCGGCGCTGCGATGGCGGCCGGGGTTTGGGTTGGCGCTGTGGTCGTGCCGGTGGTGGCAGCAGGGGCAGCTCCTTCCGGCGCGGCGGCGCAGGCGGCCAAAATCACGACCAGCAGGATCGACCCCACCAATCCGATCCATGCGCGTACTGTGTATCGATCCGGTTGAATCGGTTGAACGGTCATTGCATCTCTCCTCGTGCTAGGGTGCTGGAGTTGTTTTCGGCGCCGGGTGGTCGCCCGGCATCGAACGCCAGTCTATCGCCGATCATAACGGCGCCGTAAGCGCCAAACGCCGTATTCACGCATAGGCCATTTTGCCTAGAGGGCACCAAACGATTCGCCATCCTCTGTCCGGCCCTTTCCGTCGATGGGTGCCCCCTGTGGGGATGCCATGGTCCGGAAGCCTGGGCTGGGCTCTACGGGCCTTTTGCGGTATAATGGTCGTGTCGGCCGGCTGTGTTGCCGACCGAGCATCGGTTTGGATTGTTGCCTCATGACCGAAACTGCTGCACGCGCCGGTCCGCGCCTCGACAAACTGCAATGGAACATGGTGCAGGTTATCCGCACCGTACCCTTATTCCGTGGTTTGAACGAGGAGGATTGGCCGAACATCGCCCCGCTTCTGCATGGACATTGTTATCCCAAAGATGCCTACATTTTCTTCCAGGGGGACCCACCCGATGCTCTGTACATCATCTGGAGCGGACGGGTCAAATTGGTTCGTCATACCGATAGCGGTCGCGATGTGGTGGTGGAGGTCCTGGGCCCGGGACAGTTGATCGGTGAAATGGCGGTGTTTGACGGCCGGCCCTATGCGGCCACGGCCCAAACCCTGGAAGAAGTGGCGGTGGTCACCATTGCCCGCCGTGACTTCTACATGCTGTTGGAACGCTATCCGCAAGTGGCCATAGGTGTTATCTCCGAGCTAAGCCGAAGGTTGCGCCTGGCCACCGAGATGGTCCGCAGCCTGGCCGTGGATCGGGTGGAACAACGCATCGCCCGGATGCTGCTGCGCCTGGCCGAACTGGCCGGTCGGCCCTATGAAGGCAAACCGGGGGCTATGGTGATCGACATCCCCTTGACCCGGCAAGATATCGCCGAGATGACGGGCACCACGGTGGAAACGGCCATCCGGGTACTCAGTCGCTTTCGCAAACAAGGACTTGTGGCCAATGCCCGGGGTCGCGTGATCCTCCTGGCCCTCGACGAACTGGCGGCCGTGGCCCGCAGCGGCTGAACCCATGACCGCAGGGATGATTCAGGTCGAGGCGACGTTGGTCGAGCGCCGCTTTGTAGGGGCCGTCCAGGAATTGCGCCTACAGCAACCGCAGTTGGCGGCCCGGTTGACGGCAGGACAGCCGGTTTTGGTGCGAACCGGTTGGGGGATGGTGCCTTATTTGCGCCGTACTTTTTATCCCATCGCCATGGCGGGCGATTCCTGGGTCGTGCGCGTGCCGGCCGATGGCGATCCGGGACACGCCTGGCTGCGGACGGTTCCGGAAGGGAGCGCCCTGGATTGCCTGGGTCCGATCGGTCTGGGGTTTCGTCTGCCCGATGGCACCCGCCGGGTCTTGTGTCTGGGCGAAGGCGAGGCCGCCTGGTCCCTGTTGCCGCTGGTGGTCGAGGCCGATACCCTGGCGCTGGCCGTGGCCCTGGCCGTCGAGGTGATCACAAGGCGGGAGGGCATTCCGGCGGCGCGGTTGCCCCCGGCCGTCGAATATCGGCTTATCCCACGGGACGGCGGCCACGGTTCGGAGCGGCTCGAAGACGCCTGGGGCGACTTGTTGCCCTGGGCCGATGTGGTCATGGCCGCCGGATCGGTACCGTTCTATCGCCGTCTGGCGGAAGCCATCCGCGACCATCGGCTTCTCGTGCGGCGAGGATTCGCCCAGGTTCTTTATCCGGCCACGTTCCTCTGCGGCACCGGTGCCTGTCTGGCCTGTGTAGCCGATGTGGCGGGAGGACGGCGTCGCGTGTGCCGGCGGGGGCCGGTCTTCGATCTCACCGAGGTGGTGGGGCTGGGTTAGGGCATGGTTATCGAGCTGGCTCCGCGCAATAAGCGCGGGTTGTCCTTGCGTTCGCCCATTATGGCCGGCAGCGGCGCTGTGGGCTACGGCGATTGCTGGCCGCCCGGTCTGGAACCGCGCTATTTCGGCGCCATCGTCACCGCCGGGGTGACGATGCGTCCGCGGCCGGGCTGCGAACCGCCGCGCGTGGTGGAATTGCCCTTGGGCTTTGTGCTGGCTACCGGCGACCACAACCCCGGCTATCGTCGCGTGATCGCGCAACATGCCGACCTGTGGCGCCGGTTGGATGTGCCGGTTATCCTCAGCCTTCTGGGCGCCGAACCGGGCGATCGCGCCTGGATGGCAGCCCGGCTGGAGGAAGACGACCCCGGCCCGGCGGGCATCGAGTTGCCCGTGCCCGAAAATGCCAATCTGGGCGAGGTCAGCGCCTTTATCGCCGCCCTGCGCCAGGTCACCACCCTGCCCCTGCTGGTCAAATTGCCGTCCACGCGGGCCGCCTATCTCGCCGAGGCCTGCGTGGTGGCGGGGGCCGATGCCCTGGTGATCGGGACACCGCCACCGGTTGTTTATCCGACGGCCGACGGTACCCCTCTGGAAGGTCCCCTGGCCGGACCGATGGCCCTGCCCTTTACCTTGCGCGCCTTACGGGCCGTGGCGGCGTTGCGGCTCGATATCCCGCTGATTGCAGCCGGGGGTATCCATAGCGAAGCCGATGTGCGCCTCTGCCGGCTTTGGGGGGCGACGGCCGTGCAGATACGCAGTCTGATCTGGACGGATCCGACGGCAGCCGGCCGGCTGGTCGCCGCCTTTGCCGACACCGTCGTCCGCAGCGGAAGGGTCTAAGACCCCGTTTTGGTACCGGGATCGACTTTGTGCCAAAATGACCCTGCCCGAGCACGGCATCGAGGCAAGGGCTTGTACTGCCATGCTTTACGCACTCCATGGTATCCCCATCCTCTTCCGCGGTTCCGATCAGCGCCTGGTGAGGCGTTGGCAACGGCAATGGGCGTCTTTTGCCGTTGACACGCTGCCGTCAACGGCCGTGCCCATCGTCCTCCATCTGGCGATGGCGCCTTTACCTCCGCCGCCGGAGACACCGCCGGTTTCGGAAAGTGCTCTCGTTGCCTATTACCGCCGGGGCGACCATGTGGTCGTCTATGTCCCTCGCCGGGGACGCTGTGATATCGATCTGGCCGGGTATACGATTACAGGTTATCTGACCGAAGCCTGCATCGAGGATCATGGCGTCTTCGAGGACATTGTGCTCATGGCCCTGACGCCCCTGTTGCGTCGTCGCGGCTTCTACACGCTCCATGCTTTTGCTGCAGCCCACGACGGGCGGGCGGCGCTTCTGGTTGGGAATATCGGCGCCGGCAAGACCACAACCGGCCTGGCCCTGCTCATGGCCGGTTATCGGTTGTGCGCGAACGACTCGCCCTTGCTCTATACCGGAGCCGATGGCTGTGTCCGTGTCATGGCCTATCCCGGTTTGATCAGCCTCTATCCGCAAAGCCTGCAGTGGTTTCCGGCGTTGCAGGAACGGTTGGCCGTTATCCCATCCGAGGCCCCAGCAGGCAAAATCGCCTTTGCCCTGGAAGAGGTGTGGCCGCATGCCTGGGCATACGAGGCCCGACCCGGTGCTATCTTCTTCCCACAGGTGGTATCGGGTCTGGTGGCCTCTGTCCTGCGGCCCCTGGACCGTTTCGAGGCGCTCCATCGCCTGGTTACCCACGCGGTCGAATCGTGGGACAGGACGACCATTCCCGGCCATTTGCAGACCCTGCGCCGGTTGGTTGAAGCCTGCCCGGCGTACGCACTCCATCTGGCGCCCGATGTGCAAGACTTACCCGCGCTTATTACAGCAGCCATGGCAGGCGAGACCGCTCAGGAGGTCCTATGACGACCACCACCGTGCCCGATATCCTTGTTGTTTCGGATACCACCCATGAACCACCTTATCGGATCCTTGTCCACAACGACAATATAACGCCCTTTGATTTCGTCATCACGGTTTTGCGGACCATTTTCGGGCTTTCGTCGGAACTGGCCGAACATATCACCTGGACGGCCCACACGCGCGGGGTGGCGTTGGTCATGGTACGCCCGCGGCAAGAGGCGCAACGGCTGGTGGCAAAAGCCCATATGGCCGCCCGCCTGGAGCGATTTCCCCTTACATTCAGCCTGGAACCCGAAACGTGACGTACACCCCTGCCGATCTGGCTGCCTTTATTCGTGCGCACGGCATCGCTGCCGAGTTGATCACCGACATTGGCCCCACGCCGACGGTCCCGGCTGCCGCCGCCGCCCTGGGTGTGTCCCCCGACCAGATCGTCAAAACCCTGGTGTTCTTCGTGCGCTCGGAACCGTACACCGTTATTGCCCACGGCGTGGCACCGGTGCGCGAACGCCTTCTGGCCGATCATTTTGGCGTTGGCAAACGCCAGATCCGCCTGGCCCGGCCCGATGAGGTTTTGGCCGTAACCGGTTACCCGGCCGGAGGTGTTCCTCCTTTTGGCCATCGGCAGCCCACTCCCGTGCTCTTGCTCTCCTCGCTCCTGCGATGGGATGTCGTTTACGGTGGCGGCGGGGATGACCGAACGATGCTCCGGCTCACCACGGCCGAATTGCTCCGGGTAACCCGGCCGACGCTGCTGACGGAAGACCGGCGCGACTAAGCCCTGGCGGGCCTTCGCCGCCGACGCGTAGGAACTCATGCCTTTCCGGGCCGACGGCCGGGACATGAGGGTCTCCCTGGCGATATGCAGCTTGTGCTGCTTGCAAACACTTTTCTTTTCCCCGACCTTCGGCTAGAATGGTTTTTTAGCGCACGATTCGTCTGCCGTCGCAGCCGTAGTTGCCCGAGGTCGTGCTTTTCTCGCCGCTTACCATGCTCGCCTACCGACAAACCCTCGAAACCATCTATCGGTATGTTGACTACAGTCGCACGCGGCACGTCCCCTACAACGCCAGCACCTACAACCTGGACCGGATGCATGAACTTTGCCGACGACTGGGTCATCCCGAAGTCCGTTATCCCACCGTGCACATTGCCGGCTCGAAGGGTAAAGGCTCAACGGCAGCCATGGTGGCTGCCATCCTTCAAGCCGCGGGTTATCGCACCGGTCTTTACACCTCACCCCATTTGCACAGCTTCCGCGAGCGCATCCGTCTTGATGGCGGCCTCATCCCGGCCGAGCGCGTGGTAGCGCTGTGGGAACACATGCGGCCGGAAGTCGAGGCATTACCCCAGACTACGGCTTTCGAGATCATCACGGCTCTGGCTTTTCTTTACTTTGCGCAGGAGCAGGTGGATTGGGCCGTGATCGAGGTCGGTTTGGGCGGGCGCCTGGATGCCACCAACGTTGTCCGGCCACGCGTGTGTACGATCACCTCCCTCAGTCTCGAACATACCGAATTGCTCGGTTCCACGCTCGATCGCATCGCCTACGAAAAAGCCGGTATCATCAAGCCGGGTGTGCCGGTGGTGACGGCGACGCAGGCGGCGAAAGCCATGGCCGTAATCATCGACGTGGCCGCCCATAACGAGGCCCCGCTATGGCAGGTAGGCGAGGAGGGCGATTGGCGTTATACGGTGCGTGCCGCCGACCGGTACGGTCTACGCCTGGATCTGTACGGCCCGGATGGGGTCTACGAGGATCTGCGGGTGCCTCTGGTCGGCCACCATCAGGCCCTCAATGCCGGCCTTGCCGTCGCTACCGTGCATGCTCTGAGCGATGCTCGTCTCTCGCCAGACGTGGTGCGCCAGGGTCTGGCCCAAACCGTCTGGCCCGGTCGGCTGGAGCTGTTGCCCCGGCGACCGGAGACGGCCGATATCCTGGTAGATGGCGCCCACACCCCTCATAGCGCCGAGCAAGTTCTGGCCGCCCTTCCCCTCTTCCCGCACAAGCGGTTGGTTCTCCTCTTCGGCGCCTCGGCCGATAAGGACATCACCGGGATGCTCGCCATGCTGGTTCCCGTGAGCGATGCCATCGTGGTCACCCGCAGTTACCACCCTCGCGCCGCCGACCCCGATGAGTTGGCTGCGCTGGTGCGTGCGATCGCGCCGACCAAGCCGGTCTTCATCGCCCACGAGGTCCTGACGGCGTTACAAACGGCCCTGGCCCGGACCACGGCCGGCGATCTCATCCTCGGCACCGGTTCGCTTTTCCTGGTAGCCGATGTGCGTTCGGCCTGGTGCGCCCTTTATCCCGAAGCCTTTCCGCCATCCGATTGGGTTCATGCGGCCGAACCGTTGGACGGAAGCTTTGTCCCCGTGCTTACCCGCTAGGACAGGTGCTTTGCCTGTGCCTGCTTTATCCCATTCCGAATCGGTATCCTGTTGCCCATTCCATGAGTCCACGTGATTTCAATCGTTTCGCCTGGCATCTGAGCGAAGAACTCACCATCTTCAGCGCGGCCATGCAAGGCCTTGCCTCTTTGCCTTATCGGCCCGACGCCGAAAACGGCGATCCGAATGCCGTCATCGAGTATCCGGTCCTGGTAGCGCCGGATACGGTCGTGTTTCCGCGTATGGCGGTCCCCCTCTTTATCGATCGTGAAAGTGCCCGCCGTGCCCTGGAAGTCGCCCAGGAAGAGGAACTGCCTTTACTGGTTCTGACCCAGCGCGATCCGACCCTCGAACATCCCCTTTCGCGCGATCTGTACACCATCGGCACCGAGGTCGCCATCGGCCGCATCCTCCGCATGCCCGACGGTACGCAGAGCGTCTTCTGCCATGGCCTTTGCCGGGTCCAGGTGCTGGAAGTCGTCCACGAACGGCCTTATCTGCGCGTGCGGGGACGGCGTCTGTGGGAGGAGAAACCACCGACCGAAGACACCCAGGCCCTGGTCCGGGCCGTGCTGGCGCTCTTTGAAAAGGTCGTCGACCTCAACGCGAACATCCCGGAAGAGGCCTTCGTAGCCGCCATGAACATCGACGACCCCGGCTGGCTGGCCGATCTGATCGTCACCGCTCTGGGGGTGCCCCCGGCCAAGCGCCAGCAATTGCTCGAGATCGTCCATCCGGTCGAACGGTTGCGCAGCCTGAGCGTACTCCTGGCCGAAGAGCTGGACATGCTCGAACTGGAAAACCAGATCCAGGAGCAGGTGCAGCAGCAAATGGATCGTTCCCAGCGGGAGTACTTTCTGCGCGAACAGATCCGCGCCATCCAGGAGGAGCTGGGCGAAGGTGACGAATTCGACCGCGACATCGCCGAGCTGCGGGAGCGGATCGCCAATTCGGCCATGCCGGCCGAAGCCAAGGAGAAGGCCGAAAAGGAGCTGGCGCGTATGGCGGCCATGCCGCCGATGGCGCCCGACATCGCCATCATCCGGACGTATCTGGAATGGCTGCTCGATCTGCCCTGGGGCGAACCCACGCCCGATAACACGGATCTCAAACATGCCGAGAAGGTGTTGGAAGCCCACCATTACGGCCTGGAAAAAGCCAAGGAACGGATCATCGAGCACGTGGCCGTGCGTCTGCTGGCAGCCGATGCCATGCGCACGCCCATCCTCTGCTTTGTAGGGCCGCCCGGCACGGGCAAGACATCCATGGGCAAGTCCATTGCCGAGGCCTTGGGGCGCAAGTTCGTGCGTCTATCCCTGGGCGGCATCCGCGATGAGGCCGAGATCCGCGGGCATCGCCGCACCTACATCGGCGCCATGCCCGGCCGCATCATCCAGACCATGCGCACCGCCGGTACGGTCAATCCCGTCTTCATGCTCGACGAAGTGGATAAGATGGGCTATGACTTCCGCGGCAATCCCGCGGCGGCGCTGCTGGAGGTGCTCGACCCCGAACAAAATTTCGCCTTCAGCGACCACTATCTCGATGTGCCCTACGATCTGAGCAAAGTGTTCTTCATCGCCACGGCCAACAACCCCTATACCATTCCCCCGGCCTTGCTCGATCGCATGGAGATCATCGAGTTTCCCGGTTATACCGACCTGGAGAAAAGGCTGATCGCCAAGCGTTTTCTCATCCCGCGTTTGTTGACCGAGCACGGCCTTGGCAACCACGGGCTGCATTTCACCGACGACGCCATCAACCACATCATTCGCGAGTATACCTACGAAGCCGGTGTACGCAATCTGGAACGGGAGCTGGCCAATATCTGTCGTAAGGTGGCGCGACGCGTGGCCGAAGGCCGCCGGGCCCCTCGTCGTATCACGATTCGTCATGTTCCCCGCTTCCTGGGCCCCTATCGCTATAACCAGACCAAGGCGGAAGAGGAAGACAGCGTGGGCGTGGCCACCAGTCTGGCCTGGACCGAGGCCGGCGGTGATCTCATGCCGGTTGAGGTTATCATCATGCCGGGCAAGGGTGGGCTCTTGCTCACCGGCCAATTAGGCGAGGTGATGCAGGAATCGGCCCAGGCGGCTCTTTCCTACGCCCGCGCCCATGCGGCCGATTACGGCTTTGCCGACTTCGACTTCGAGAAACACGACCTCCACATCCATATCCCCGAAGGAGCGATTCCCAAAGACGGTCCTTCGGCCGGGATCACCCTGGCTACGGCCCTGATTTCGGCACTGACCAATCGACCGGTCGATCGCCGCGTGGGTATGACGGGTGAGATTACCCTGCGTGGCCGGGTATTGCCCATCGGCGGCTTGAAGGAAAAGCTGCTCACCGCCCATCGCGGGGGCCTGAAGACGGCCATCATCCCCCAGCGCAATGCCAAAGACCTGGTCGAAGTTCCGCGCCAGGTGCGACGCGCCCTGGACATCCGCCTGGTTTCCCACATCGACCAGGTGCTGGCCATCGCCCTTCTGGATCCTCTGCCGGGCAAAGCGGCTAATAAGCCCAAGTCCGATGGCGCCCGCTCCCGAAGACGCAAAACCCCCACCTCGGCGGCAGACTCCGCTGCCGCCGAAGCGCCACCTTCGTCTGAACCTGCGGCCGAGAGCTGAGGCGCCCACCCTCGGCGCCCTGATCCGGCTCCAGCTCATTGGCCATGGTACGCATCCTCGTCATCGTGCTTCTCGTCCTGGTGGTGATTTTAGTGTCGCTCAGTGTCCTCCCGCGCCTGAGCCGATTTTTTCCGGAACTGCTCGCCGGCCGGCGCATCAGCATGCAACTCAATCTGAACGCCATCAAGCCGGCAAGCTGGCAACCGGTGCGCGGTTTGCAGCGCGTCGATCTGGATGAGGACGAGGATGATGAGTGGCTGCTCTTTTACCGCTATGACCAGGGCGCCATCGGTGGGGTCATCTACGATGCCCAGAACATCCCGCGAAGCCGGGTCGATATCAGTATCCCCGAACAGTCGCCCGGCTATCTGGTCCCCTATCGGCTGCTGCCGGATTACGCTCGACCGAAAGCGGGTGGCTATTTGGGCGACGACGACATCGAATGGAAAACCATCCTGCTTTCCGATCGGCCTCCGGCGACGGCCGAACGGCCGTCAGAAGAAGCCGACCAACCGCATGCCGACCGTCTGCTGGTGCGCGGGCAGTTTCGCAATCGCTACAATCGCTTTGCCCAGTTCTGGTGGATCGACGCCGAACGCGGATACGGCGCCGCCTACGCGGCCACATCCGGCTGGTTCAGCCTGAGCTCGCAGGATCCGAACGACTGGTCCGCCTGGGACCGAGGCCAAAACATCGTTGAATTGTGGGCCTGGGTACCCCAGGCCGACCGTTCCGACCTGTGTCGGCGCACGCCCTGGGTATGGGCCGATGGGACCGAGCGCTACCCGCGCCAAAACTTTGTTCCCGATGAGCTGCGCGCGGATATCGACTTTTGCGTCGGCGGTGCGCCGGTCGACCCGGCCTTTCCCGAAGCGCAGGTCCTGGCCTATATCCGTTACGGCGGCGATACCCGTTGGGATCCGAGCGCGCAGGACCGTATCGTGCGCTTCACCCAGGCCCGCGTGTGGCGGATTAGCGTCGTCTCCGAGGTACCCCAGGGCGATACCCTGGTCGCCACCGGCGAGGTGGATGTTATCGCTCCCGGGCAACCTCAGCGCTGGTGGTGGGCGGCCATTATGCTCCCGCCGAGCCAGCTTCGGGAGACGGTTCGCTGGCGCATCACAGGCATGGCCCCGCGTTAAGCTTGCTCATGGCGGTTATGTCCGAGCAATCGGTCTCCACACTCCTGACCCCTGAGGATCTGCGCGCCGCTCTGGCTGCCGGACCGGGCGAACGTCTGGCCTTGTTGGGGCCCCGCCCAAGTGCGCGTCAGATTGCCGAGACGGCCGTCGCCATGGCCAATGCCCAGGGCGGGCTGATCGTGCTCGGCGCTACGGCCGAAGCCATCCCCGGCCTGGAGGCGCCGGAGCAGGCGCGCAGCCTGGTCATGGAAGCCCTGGCCATGCCCGATCCGCCCCTCATCGTGCCGCTGCCGCTGATGCTGACGCTGGACGGTCGCAGCTTATGCGTGCTCCAGATCCCGCCCGGCCTGCCCCATGTGTACAACCTGAAAGGCCAGTATCTGACACGGAGCCACCGACATAATCGTCCGCTCCTGGCCGACGAGTTGCGCCGTCTGCTGCTCAACCGCAGCGAGGTCAGCTACGAGAGCTATGTGCCCGCAGGGGCCACCATGGCCGATCTCGATGACGACCGGGTGGCCGCCTATCAAGAGCGCATGGCGGCGCTGGGGCATGCGACGGCAACAGCTTTGCTCCTCAGCCGCGGTTGCGTAGTCATGACGGCCGCCGGGCCCCGGCCTACCGTAGCCGGTCTGCTGCTGTTCGGTCGCGATCCGCAACGGTGGGTGCGTTCGGCCACGCTGACCTGTGTGCGCTATGCCGGCGAGACCATGAGCGATGCCTTCGTGCGGGAGGATATCGCCGGCGTCTTGCCCGATCAAATCCGGCGCGGGGAGGCTTTTGTCGTCGCCAACATGCGCCGCGGGGCCCGCATCCGTGGCTTGGCCCGCGAGGAAGTGCCCGAATACCCCATTTCCGTCGTGCGCGAAGCCATTGTGAATGCCGTCGCCCATCGCGACTACAGCATCCGCGGGGACGACATCCGCGTGCTCATGTTCAGCGATCGACTCGAGGTCTATTCGCCCGGCCGACTACCCGGCCATGTGACCCTGGATAATCTGCTCGATGAACGCTATAGCCGCAACGAAGCCATCGTGCAGGTTCTGGCCGAGATGGGTTTCATCGAACGGTTGGGCTATGGCATCGACCGCATGGTGGCCGTTTGCGAAGGCGAAGGTCTGCCCCGTCCGCGCTTTGCCGAAACCGCAGCCGGTTTTCGGGTGACGATTTTCGGCCATGGTCCCCATCTGATCGGGGCTGCACCCCCGGCCAGCCTTTGGGCGCATCTCCATCTCAACCCGCGGCAGGAGCAGGCCCTTGCCTTTCTGCAAACCCATCGCCGTATCACGAACCGTGACTACCAGGCGCTCTGTCCGGATGCCAGTCCCGAGACCCTGCGCCGTGATCTGGCCGACCTGGTCGATCGCGGCATCTTGCTCAAGATCGGCGAGAAGCGCGCCACCTATTACGTGCTGAAGTGATTCTGTCCCCCATCCCTTCCCCGACCCTTCCCCGCTTTTTCCCTTGATCGCTTTACCATGTCCCTACAAGCCCGAATTGACGACGATTTGAAGGCGGCGATGAAGGCCGGCGATGAAGCGCGCAAGCTGGCGCTGCGCAGCATCAAGACGGCCATCATTCGCGCCCAAAAGCAAGAAGACAACCGTCCTTTGCGCGATGAGGAGATCCTGGCCATTTTGCGCAAGGAAGCCAAACAACGCCGCGAGAGCATTGCGGCGTTTGAACAAGGGGGGCGCCCCGAGCTGGCCGAGCGGGAGCGGGCCGAGCTGGCCGTGATCGAGAGCTATCTGCCCGCCCAACTCGATGCCGAAGCCATCCGCCAACAGGCCCAGGCCGTCATTGCCGAAGTCGGCGCCAGCGGTCCGCGCGATATGGGCAAGGTGATGGCAAAGCTGATGCCGTTGCTGGCCGGCCAAGCCGACGGCCGCCTGGTCAATCAGATCGTGCGCGAGTTGCTGGGTGTCTCTGCCTGAATCCCCCCCTTCGCCCAACGGTGCGGCCCGGTCATCGGCCGACGTTCCGGAGCCGTCGACTGCGTTCCTGGTGCGCTGGAGTCGCGATCCGGAACGCTGGCGCGCGCGGCTGCATTTAGCGATCTTCGTGGTTTTGGTGGCCGGTTCGATCGTCACCACCCTGCTTGTGAACTGGCCGCTCAGCCTGAATTATCAGTTGCGAGAAGGGGATATCAGCCCCATTGATATCCGCGCCCCGCGACCGCTGACGTATCGCAGCGAGGTGCTGACCGAGCAGGAGCGCCAACGAGCGATTGCGGCCGTCCCCAAGATCTACGATCCGCCCCAGACGCGCGTGGCACGGCAGCAGTTGGCACGGGCCAATCTCATCCTGGCGTTCATCGAGCAGGTGCGGCTTGACCCCTACGCCGACCCGGTACGCAAGGCTGCCTGGCTGCGGGGGATAGCCGATGTGACGTTGCCGGAACAGGTAATTGCCATCATCCTGAACTTACCCGACGAACGCTGGAATGCCGTTCGCGAGGAGAGCCTACGGGTGCTGGATGCGGCCATGCGCAATGTCATTCGCGAAGGCGAACTGCAAAATGCCCAGCGCGCGGTTCCCGGCCTCATCAGTTTCGGCCTCAGCGATGACGAGGCCTTGGTGGTCAGTACGTTGGTCCAGGGTCTACTGCGGCCCAACACCTTCTTCAACCCCGAACGCACGGCGGCGGCACAGGCCGAAGCCGCGGCGCGGGTACAACCGGTCGAACACACCATCGCTGCCGGCGAGACCATTCTACGCGCCGGCGATCGGGTTGAGGCCCTCGATTTGGAAATCCTGGAGGCGTTAGGGCTTTTGCGCAATCGTCGCACCTGGTCGGATTACGTCTCGGCGCTGCTGATCACGGCGCTGCTGACGAGCCTGCAGGTCGCTTACATAGCCCGCAACCATCGCGAGTTCTGGCAAGATCGGCTGCGTGTCTTGCTACTCGGTTTGCTGTTTGCCCTCTTTGTGTTCCTGGGCAAGGCCATGGTGCCGATGCATACAGTCCTGCCCTATCTCTACCCCTTGCCGGCCATGACCATGCTGCTGGCCGCCCTGATTGCGCTGCCCATCGCCATGGTGAGCACGCTGGTCATGGGGGTGCTTCTCCTGATCTTCACGAACGGCGAAACGAGCATTGCGACCTATGCCCTGGCCGGTGCGCTGGCAGGCGCCCTGGCCCTGGGTCGCGCCGAACGCTTGAACGGCTTCGCCTGGGCGGGGGTCTGGATCATCATCACCGATGCGGTGGTGTTGCTGGGCTTTCGGCTTTATGCGGGCACCTTCACCGATACCCGCGGGTTGCTCGAACTGACGATGGCTGCTACCATCAACGGCATTTTTGCCAGTAGTTTCACCCTGGTCGTGTTCTATGTGCTGGGGCAAGTGTTCGGTCTGGCCACCAGTCTCCAATTGCTCGAACTGTCGCGACCGACCCATCCGCTATTGCGCCAGTTGTTGCTCAAGGCGCCGGGTACCTATTACCATACCCTCATCGTCAGCAACATGGCCGAGGAAGCGGCCAACGCCATCGGCGCCGATGCGCTGTTGACACGGGTGGGGAGCTATTACCACGACATCGGCAAAACCGTACGTCCGTACTTTTTTATCGAGAATTATTCCGAAGGCGGCAATCCTCACGATCGTCTGGACCCCTACACCAGCGCCCGCATCATCATCAACCATGTGGCCGATGGGGTTGAATTGGCCCGCAAATACCGGCTGCCCGAAGTCCTGATCGATTTTATCCGCGAGCATCACGGGACCACCCGTGTCGAGTACTTCTATCATCAGGCCTGTCAGGAAGCTCCGGACCCGACCGACGTGGATGAAAACGCCTTTCGCTATCCGGGGCCCAAGCCGCGCCATCGCGAGACGGCCATCCTGATGTTGGCCGATGGTTGCGAGGCCACAGTACGGGCGATGAATCCGCGCACCCACGAGGAAATGGCCGAGCTTATCCGCAGTGTGATCAATCGGCGGCTGGTCTTGGGCCAGCTCGATGAATCTCGCCTCACGCTCCACGACCTGACCCTTATCGCCGAGGCGTTCACCCGGGTGCTCAAAGGCGTTCATCACCCGCGTATTCAATACCCCGGCGCGCCGGCTACCGTCCGTCCGTTGCGACGCATCGCGGTTGGCGCGCTCTCACCTTCCTGAAACAGGAGGACCGATATGGCGGTTACCGTGCGCGTATTCCCGGAGTTTCAAGCCCTGGTTGCGGCCGAACGCCTGATGGCAGCGGTGGCGGCCGTGCTGAGCCATGAAGGCGCCGAGGGCGATGTGACCCTGGTCATTTGTGACGATGCCACCATTGCCGATCTCAATCGCCGTTTCCGGGGTGAAGAAGGGCCGACGGATGTGCTCAGTTTCCCGACCCGCAACGAGGCCGACATCCACTTCGTCGTGCCGGAGGAGCTACCGCCCTATTTGGGCGATATCGTCATCGCTTATCCCTATGCCGCTGCCCAGGCCCGACGGCTCGGCCGTCGGGTGGAGGATGAACTGGAACTGCTGGCCGTCCACGGCGCCCTGCATCTGCTTGGCTACGATCACGCCGATGTCGACGGTGAGCGCATCATGGAAGGGCAACAAAACGCCATTCTGAACGCTCTTGCCCAGGCGAGAACAGCATGACCGAACCGCGCTTTTCTTCGCAGCGCCTGAGCGATCTGCCCAGGTCGTTTGGCTATGCCGGCGCCGGCCTGCGCTATCTTGTGCACAGCCAGCGGAATGCCCGCATCCATCTCGTGCTAAGCCTGGTCGCCATGGGTCTGGCCCTATGGCTGGGATTGCATCCGGTGGAGTGGGCCGTTCTGATCCTCACGATCGGTTTGGTCCTAGCGAGCGAGGCTTTCAATACGGCCATCGAGGCAGCCGTGGACCGCATCGGTCCGGAGGAGCATCGGTTGTCCAAAATCGCCAAGGATACGGCCGCCGCCGGTGTGCTGGTCGCCGCGCTAACGGCCCTCGGCGTAGCCATCTGTCTCTTCGTGCCACGCTTGCTGGCGCGATGGTAAGCCTGCCCAGTCATCCCGCACCTGGCCTTATGCGCCTCGACTCCTTTTCCTCGAGACCCAAACCGGCTCAGCCGGCCGAAAACGGCTCTCCCGTTGGCTACGAGACCCTGCGCCGCATGGCTACCGTGCCGCGCTACAACGCCTGGATTGCTCGCGAGCTGAACCCGTATGTCGGGCAACGGGTCTTGGAGGTGGGTTGCGGGATCGGTAACATGTCGGATTATTTCCTCGAACGCGAGTTACTCGTCTGTATGGACATGATGCCGAACCATGTCGAGGTGGTACGCCAACGTTATGCCCGGCGCGCCAACGTGGTGGCCTATGCCGGCGATATCACCGACCCGGCCGTAGTCATGGCGTTGCAGGCTTATCGTTTCGATACGGTGCTCTGTCTCAATGTGCTCGAACACATCGCCGATGAGCGGACGGCCCTGGCCCATATGCACGAGCTGTTGCAGCCCGGCGGATATCTGCTGCTCTTTGTGCCGGCCGGCACCTATCTGTACGGCACCCTCGACCTGGCCTTGGGCCATCATCGGCGCTATGAGCGCAGCACGCTGGCGCCGCTCGTGCAGACGGTAGGGTTTGACATCGAACGTCTGGACTATCTCAATCTGGCCGGCATTTTCGGCTGGTGGTTGAACAGTCGCGTGTTGGGTCGTCATCTGCTGCCTGCGGGCCAATTGCAGCTGTTCAACCGCTTAGCGCCGTTCTTCATCGCCGGCGAACGCTTTCTGCGTGCTCTTTGGAATGTGCCGCTGGGCCAGTCCCTGTTATGCGTGGCACGACGTTTGCCGTAATCCATCTTCATTCTCGTCCCCAAGGAGTGTTTCATGCCGTTGCCCTTGCCCTGGGATCAAACCCCTGACCCCCGCTGTGCCCTACGCCAAAGCGATCCCGAAGTCTTCGCTGCCATCGAGGGCGAACGTACGCGACAGCAAAACCACATCGAACTGATCGCTTCGGAAAATTACGTGAGCCCGGCCGTCCTAGCCGCCATCGGCTCGGCCCTGACCAATAAATATGCCGAAGGTTTGCCCGATGCCCGCTATTACGGTGGTTGCGAGTTTGTGGACATCGTCGAAAAGCTGGCCATCGCACGGGCCAAGCAACTTTTCGGCGCCGAACACGCCAATGTCCAGCCCCATGCCGGCGCGCCGGCCAATCAGGCGGCTTATATGGCCTTGTTGGCACCCGGCGACCGGGTGTTGGGCATGAAGCTGGACCACGGTGGTCATCTGACCCACGGGGCCAAATTCAATTTCAGCGGCAAAACCTATACCTTTTACAGCTATGGCGTCGACCGGCAGACGGAGAGGCTCGATTACGAGGCCATCCGTCGGCTGGCCCTGGAGATACGTCCCCGGCTGATCCTGTGCGGGGCCAGCGCCTATCCCCGCCAGATCGATTGCGCGCCTCTGCGGGCCATTGCCGATGAGGTCGGCGCCTATCTGATGATGGATATGGCCCATGTGGCGGGTTTGGTAGCAGCCGATCTGCATCCCGATCCGGTGCCCTACTGCGACATCGTCACCACCACCACGCACAAGACGTTGCGCGGGGCCCGCGGCGGCCTGATTTTATGCAAGGCCGAATATGCTCGCGCCGTTGACAAAGCCGTGTTCCCCGGCCTGCAGGGCGGCCCTCTCATGCATCAGATTGCCGGCAAAGCCGTGGCCCTGGGCGAAGCCTTGCGACCCGAATTCCGTCAATATGCCCAGGCCGTGCTCGATAACATGCAAGTCCTGGCCCAGGAGCTGCTGGCCGCGGGCTTACGTCTGGTCTCCGGCGGCACCGATAACCACCTGGCCCTGGTCGATGTCACCACCTTCGGCATCGGCGGCGCCGCGGCCGAGGCTGCCCTGGGGCGGGCGGGCATCACCGTCAACAAAAATCTGATCCCGTATGACACCCGCAAACCCTCCGACCCCAGCGGCATCCGTATCGGCTCGCCGGCCATGACCACCCGCGGCCTGGGCGCGGCCGAATTCCGCCAGATCGCCCGCTGGATGGTCGAGGTGCTGCGCCACCCGCATGATGAGGCGCGCCAGCGGCGCATTGCCGGCGAGGTCGCCGAGATGCTAACCGCCTTTCCCGTACCGGCTTGAGCGGCACTTGTTCCTGGGCCATGCTGCCGGCCAACGGTCATCTCGCTATCCCACCCCGACCCGATGCTTTGGTCGCGGAGGGGAAAGAGGGGCGGGGTGGGTAGCAGGATGGCTCTCCCTGCTTTCCGGGTGATACCTCTGCCTCAGAACTGAAACCACGGCCGGGCCCGCACCACCCGGTAGCGCAGATCGGTCACAAAGCCGCGCAGAAGCCGATGCCAGTGCTCCCACTCTTTGCTCTGCATGGCTTTGCGCACCACCTCGAGATTGGGCGCATAGAGGATGATCAGGCGCAGAGGGTATTTGCCCCATTGGGTGTGCATGACATCGGCCGGCTCGAAGCCCATGCTCTGCATCGCCGGCATCCACTGCTGGATCATAAAACGGCGATACTCAAGTTCACGATAGCTGAGGTAGTTGTAGGTGACGAGGAGTTTGTAGCCGTTCATCGTGGCATGTCCGCGGGACCCAGGGTGGATTCGGCGCTTTCATTCTATGCTTTCCTCCGATCGACGTCAAAACCCATCGGTCCGCACGGCCAAAAGCCTATGGTCCTGCCTTTCAACCCGTTAGGACGCCCAGGTCGATCAGAGCTTGACGGGTTGTGGTGGCATCGCGATGGAGGATGGCCGGCATTCCAAAAGCAATGGCCGCTTCCACATTGCGGCTTTTGTCGTCGATGAGCACACAGGCCGGTGGTGGCAGACGCAATCGCTGGCACACGCGGGCATAAATGGCGGGGTCGGGCTTGCGCAATCCCTCCAAAGCGCTGATCACGACCACCTCGAACAAGCCCTCCAGGTCGGGTTCGGCCGCCAGACGCCGGGCCAAAGCAGGCGTAGCGTTAGAAAGCAGAGCCACTTTCACCCGAGCATGCACCTGCCAGGCCAGACGCACCATCGCCGGATCCAGGCGCTCGCCGCAAAAGGGATCGATAAAGTCGCGAAAACGGGGCGGCAAGCGGTCCTCGAACGGCGCTCCGACTTCGGCCCAATAGCGCTCGGCCGAAATAAGACCCGTGGAAAAGGCTTCCCAGGCCGGCCCACTGTAGAGCCGTGTGTGCAGCGAGCCCGTCGGTAGCCCCAGCACGACATCGAAGGCGGCCAGCTGGTTGCGAACCCACTCATCGCTGACAAGCACGCCGCCGAAATCAAAAACGACCGCCCGGATCATGGCGCTATGAGTTTGATCAAAACGGGGATACGGCGCCCAACCGGACGAAAGCCAAAACCCTGATAGAGTCTGCGTGAGCTCTGATTGTGCCATTGGGTGTTGAGAACCACCGTCTTAGCGCCCATTTCGCCGGCAAAATCGAGGGCATCGGCCAGCAGATGACGGCCCAGGCCCATGCCCTGGTACAGAGGCTCGACGGCGAGACGGATGATCTGAGCCTGTTCCCCGCGTACATCGGTACAGGCATAACCCACCAGAATGCCCTGAAACTCCAGCACCACCAGACGGGTGCTAAGCATAAAGAGCTCCGTCAGCTCGGCAGCCGAAAAACGCCAGGGCCAGGAGAAGATGCGATGGTCAAGGGCCAGCAGATCGCCCAGTTCGGTCAAAGCAGGCGTCCGCAGCAAAGCCCATTTGCTATCGTACAAGGGCAGCAGAGGGGTGGGCGAGATCTTCCGTTCGTAATTGATGATGTAATCGGTTACGATGAATCCCTGCGCCTGTAGGGCCGTCACCGACCATGTCTCCAAGCCCAGGTGCACGACATGCCGGATGCCGCGGAGGCGAAAGGCCGTCTCCAGAGCGTTGAGCAACCCGGAAAGCACCGTTTCCGCGGGCCGAACGTCGCCGAGCGCCAGAGCGCGTACATAGGCCAGATCGTCATGCCAGACTGTGGCGCACATAAAGCCCACCAATTCGCCCCCCTGTGCGGCCACAAAGCACGCTCCTCGGGCAATCATCTGCGGTAAGTCCTCCAACCCAAACCGGAGACACACACGACGCACGTCGCGAAGGAGATGGTGGATGGACTCGCTATCGTCAGGACGGGCCGGACGAACGAACACAGGCATGGCGGACATACCGGGGCCGGTGGCGAAAGGAAATCCGGACAGGAGAGGGGTCCAAGTAAAAAAAGCCGCCCAAGGGCGGCTTTTTTGGCTCCTCGGCCACGACTCGAACGTGGAACCAACCGGTTAGGCGGATGCTGCGGATTCGAACCGCACCGAGGCCTTGACCTCCATCCCACAGCCGGCCGCTCTGCCTATTGAGCTACCGAGGAACGCAATTTTATTTTAGGGCGGCATCAAGCCTCTGTCAAGTCCGAGGAAGGGTGCGCAACAAGGCAAGTCAGCACCCAACCTCAAAGGCCGTGTGCGACTTAGCCTGCCGGCTCGCTCAGGAACGCCTCCCCGAAAGCAGAGGGAAGATCGGCGGCCTGCTGATGACCGTCAGCCGGGATGCGGATGGCGCCCAGGCCGGCCTGCTGCCGGATCAGCGTCTCGAGACGGGCGAGGAGATCGGGATTGGCCTTGAGGAAGTCCTTGGCGTTTTCACGTCCCTGGGCCAGGCGTTGTCCTTCAAAGCTGAAGAAAGAGCCTCGCTTCTCGATGATGCCCATCTCGGTCGCCAGATCGAGGATCTCGCCAGCTTTGGAGATGCCCTCGTTGAAGAGGATATCGAACTCGGCAGTGCGGAAAGGCGGTGCCACTTTGTTCTTCTTGACAGTCACCCGCACCCGATTGCCCACGGCCTCGTTGCCAACCTTCACGGCGTCTATC
>JBBINH010000045.1:0-25179 GCA_037443945.1 Caldilineales bacterium | reverse complement strand
GGAGCCGACGGACCTTGCGGCCCCGGCCCCTGCGCACGCACGGCCCCGACCAACGAGGCGGTCAGGGCGAAGAGCAGAACGATGGTGGAAAACAGTCTTGCTTTCATCTTGACCTCCTTTTGAGATTGATATGGGTTTTGGGAAATGCGTTCAACGACTAGGGTGCCGGCTACCGTGCCTCATTCGCTTCGCACACTCCAAACGATAGCCGGAAGCGCTTGTTTATGAGAATGCAGCTGCGGTTGGGCAGGAACCTGGTATCCGGTCGGCGAGAAGGGACGGAAACGCAGCGTGTGGATAAGCCTTTGCTGCCTCTGACAAGGTCCCAAACCCAACCCGCTGAGGCATAGCGCAACCCGGCGATCCGGCCGCCGGAACCCGTTTTAGACGGCATCAGAGCTCACCAACCGGACGCGATTTCCCAGGTAGAAGAGGGCGGTGCCGACAACGAAGCCGATCCCATAGCCGTAAGGCAATCCGACGGCCAGCAGACCGACCAGCACCGCAACGGGAAACTCCGTTCGCAAAGGAGCCGTGTCTCGGATCAGCCAGATAAGCGCAAGGGCCTCAAAAAGGAGGATAATCCCCAACACCGGCAACGGGAACGCCCTGACGATGTGGTCAAAGCCGCCACCGGCGAACAGGCCGAGCCCAAGCAGGAGCGAGCCGTAGATGATGACCGACCCGCCGGTGCGTCCGCCAAAGGCAAAGTGGCCCGCCAGTCCCCCGGAGCCATGACAGGTGGGCACGCCGCCGAACCAGGGACTGACCAGGTTCATCAGCGAGTAGGTCAGCCCGATCTTGCGAATGCTCAGACGACGGCCGGGAAAGAGGTCCTCAACGAGCTGCCGGGTGGCCAGGACCGAGTTCCCCAAAGAAAGCGGTATCTGCGGCAACGCCAGCACCAGAAAACCCGTGAGGATATCGGTGAGCCGGGGGACGTGCATCACAGGCAAGCGGAAAGCCACGCTTTGCACTACGCTGCCGTCGAGACGAAAGAACACCGCATACAGCAGGCCGAGCAGCACGACCGGCAGCGCGGCGGGAAATCGGCGATTGCCCAGCAACAGCACCGTGATCATGAACGCACCTGCCGCCAGGGCATAGCCGGCGACCCCCTCCGCCTGCACGAACTTGCCCAGTGCCACCGAAGCCAGCTGGAGTCCAAGACCGAACTGAATGCCGCGCACGACACATTTTGGGATCACACGCGCCAGCCAGTCGAGGATACCGGTCGCAGCAAGCACCAGCATGGCGAGCCCGATGGCCAGTCCGGCGCCGTAGAGCGTGGCGGCGGATACCTGTTGCGCAATCACGATCGCGGCCATCGCCTTGAGCGGCTGCGCCGGCATCGGCAAGCGGTAGACAAGCCCCGTCAGAATCTGCATGACACCGAACATCACCAGCACGCTCGTCCCATCAAGCCCGGCGGCAAGCGTGATACCCAGAAGGAGGGGTATATCCGTCCCGATGTCCCCGAAGGCGCCGGCGAGCTCGTTGCGGTCGAATCGGATCTTCGGCTTCTCGCTTACGAACGTCCCTTCGGGCACAGAGGTGGTGATCGGTGTCGCCATGGTCGGGTGCTCCTGAGAAAAAGGAGAAACGCCAGAACGTTAGAACGTTGGAGGGTTAGAACGCTGGGATGGCTTAGCGAGCCGACGTTGACCAGTCGCGAATGGTTGTGGCGATGTGGTGGACCTGGGCATCGGTCAATTCGGGATACATGGGCAGGCTCAGGACCTGGGCCGTAGCCTGTTCGCTGCAACGCAAACCGTCGGCCAGAAGCAGACGCCCGCTATAGGCCGGCTGTTGATGCACGGCTTGGGGATAGTGGATGAGGGTGCCGATCCCCGCCGCCGCCAGCCAGGCCTGCAAAGCCTCACGACGGGGGGTACGGACCACATACTGGTGATAGACATGTTCGGCCTCGGGCCGACAGACGGGCAACATCAGGTCGAGGTCGGCCAGCAACCGGGTATAGGCCTGAGCGATGGCCCGACGTCGGGCGTTGGCCGCATCGAGATGGCCCAATTTCACCCGCAACACGGCCGCCTGCAGCTCATCCAGACGGGAGTTGACGCCGGGAACCTCGCTAATATACCGCTGCCGCCAACCGTACTGGCGTAACAAACGCACCCGCTCGGCCAGGGCGGGGTCGTCGGTGACAACGGCGCCGCCATCGCCCAAGGCCCCCAGGTTCTTGGTGGGGTAAAAACTAAAGGCCGCCAGGTGCCCCCAGGCTCCCACCCGACGCTCACGCCAGACCGCACCATGAGCCTGAGCCGCATCCTCGATCACGACCAGGCCATGACGATGGGCGATGGCCATGATGGCCGTCATATCGGCAGGATGCCCGTAGAGATGCACAGGCACCACCGCAGCTGGACGCCCGCAGTGCACGGTAACGATGGCCCGCTCCAAAGCATTGGGGTCCATGGTGAACGTGTCCGGTTCGATATCCACCAGAACAGGCGTGGCACCGCTGCGCTCAACGGCAGCCACGGTGGCGACGGCCGTGTGGGAGACGGTGAAAACCAGGTCGCCTGCCCCTACTCCCGCCGCCCGAAGGGCCAGCTCCAGGGCATCGGTGCCGTTGGCCACGCCGATGGCATAACGCACCCCCACATAGGCGGCAAATTCGGCTTCAAACGCCTCCACCTCCTGGCCGAGGATGTAGCGACCGCTCTCAAGCACGCGCAGAAGGGCTGCCTCGATCGCGGCCTTATGCGCCAGATAGCCGGCACGCAAATCGATCGGCGGAATGCGAAGCGAAGGCAGGCGCTCAGACATAGTGGGACAAATGCTCGCGATAGTAGGCCAGCGTGCAGGCCAGGGCCTGGCGCAACGGCGTCTGGGGCGCCCATCCCAGGGTGGCCCGAATGCGACGGTCATCGGCATAGAAATCCCCGATGTCGATGGCCTTGCGGTCGGCCGGAAAAGCGCGGACGACATACGTCCCGCCGCCGTTCACCGCCACCAACAGATCTGCCAATGCCTTGAGGCTGATGGCGCCGTCGCCGCCCAGATTGAACACCCGACCATCGGCATCCTCATGGACGGCGGCCAGCAGAAAAGCCTCCACGGCATCGTCCACATAGGTGAAATCGCGCAATTGCTCGCCATCCCACACCTCGAAGGGCTTCCCTTCCACCAGCAACCGGATCCAGATGCCCAAAAAGGTCTGGCGGGCATCCTTCACCCGCATACGCGGGCCGATGGTGTTGGTCAGACGCAACACCACCGTGCGCAAACCGTACACATCGTGATAAAGCAAGTGATACCACTCCCCGGCCAGCTTGTTGACCCCGTTGATGTCCACGGGGCGCAGGGGATGATTTTCGTCCACAGGCAGGTATTGGGGCTTGCCGTAGACCTGACGGGTGCTGGCAAAAACGATCTTGATATCGGGATTGTAGCGGCGACAGGCTTCCAAAATGAAAAGCTGCGCCCGGGCGTTGATCTCCAGGTCGGTAAAGGGGTCGTGCATCGAGTCCATGTGGCTGGTCTGGCCGGCCAGATTGAACAAAAAGTCCTGGCCTTGCACCAGGTACTTCATGCTGTGCTCATCCCGCACGTCGGAGATATTGACCCGCACCCGGTCTTCGATGCCGGCGATGTTGAACAGGTTGCCGCCGTATTCGGGGATCAGACTATCGACCAGCGTCACCTGCGCGCCCAGCGCCACCAGACGGCGGGCCAGGTTAGAGCCGATGAAGCCCAAACCGCCGGTGATCAGGACCTTCTTTCCGGCTAGGACGGCCGCCGGACTCGGCGAGCTTCTCATCGTGTAACCTGGGCAGGAGCCTTGGCGGCCTGGGCCTCTACCTGGGCTGCGATCCAGGCGTAGGTCCGGGCGATGCCTTGGCGCAGGGTATAACGCGGCTCCCAACCCAAGGAGCGGATCCGATCCTTGCGGAAATTCCGGGCCTGCACCCCGACCGGTCCGGGCACATGACGCACCCGAATCCGCTTGCCGGAAACGGCAATGACCGTCTGGACCAGCTCGTCTACGGTCACCCGCTCGTCGCTGCCCAGATTCACCGGCCCTTCCAGATCGGACTGCATGAGCAGGTAGATGCCTTCCACCAGGTCGTCCACATAGGTGAACACACGGATGGCCGTACCGTCTCCCCAGACCTCGATGGTGCCGCCGTCCTCGGCCTGGGCCACCTTGCGACAGATGGCGGCAGGCGCCTTCTCGCGGCCGCCCTGCCAGGTTCCTTCCGGACCGTAGCAATTCTCGAAACGGGCAATCCGCACGGCCATGCCGTAACGCCGGCCGTAGGCCATGGCCACCCGCTCGGCATAAAGCTTCTCCCAGCCGTATTCGTTATCAGGCTGGGCCGGATAGGCCTCCTCTTCGCCCAAGGGCGGTTCGTCGGGGGCCATATCCCGGTAGATGCACACCGACGAGGAGAAAAAGTAGCGGGGCACTCCCATCTCGGCGGCATGGTGCACCATATTCAGATTGATCAGGGCGTTGTTGCGCAGGACCTCGCATTCGGCTACGGAGATGAACCCCATGCCCCCCATGTCGGCCGCCAACTGATAGACCTCGTCGAACGTGCCGCCATCCGGCAGACTCAAAGCCCGTCGGCAGTTCTCCGCCTCGCGCAGGTCCAGCAGCAAAAACTCATCGGCCTGGCTTGGCGCAAACTCATGGGGCTTGATGTCCACCCCGCGCACCCAGTAGCCTTCGCGTTTCAACTTCTTGACCAGATGACCGCCGATGAAACCACCGGCGCCGCAGACCAAAGCTCGTTTCATAGCAGATTACCTCTCTATGTTGCTACTCCTCGTACTAAATGATATCGGCAAAAGTCCGTTCTGTCGAGCGGAAGAAAAAGGCGCCACCAACCAGGACGATCAGGGTAATCAGCACCGAGACAAGGAACAGCGGGCCCGGTGGCTGCGCGCCCAACAGCGCCCAACGGAAGCCCTCGACCACACCCGTCATCGGATTGAGCGCCAGCAACCAGCGCAACCGCTCCGGGATCAGGGTGACAGCATAGACGACCGGGGTCAGATACATCCACACCTGGACCAAGAACGGCACCAGATAGTTCACATCGCGATAGCGCACATTGAGCGCGGCCAGCCACAGGCCGAACCCCAAAGCCGTGGCCATGGCCAGCAGCACAAACACGGGCAACAGGAAGATGGCCGCCGTGGGAACCATCCGATACCACAGCATAAGGAGGATAAAAACCGTGGCCGCCACACCGAAATCCACCAAACCGGTCAGCACACCGCTCAGGGGCACGACCAGACGGGGAAAATAGACCTTACTGATGAGATGAGCACTGTTGACCAGGCTGGTCGAACTGCGGTTCAGCGAACCGGCGAAGTAGTTCCAGGGCAACAGGCCGGCATAGAGAAAGAGGGGATAAGGCACACCGTCCGAAGGCGCCTTGAGCAAAACCCCGAAAAGCCCGCTGAAGATGAGCATGCTCACCACCGGTTGCAGGATAACCCAGGCCACGCCCAACGCCGTTTGCTTGTAGCGGACCTTGACATCGCGCCAGACGAGGAAGTAAAGCAGCTCGCGATATTCCCACAGCGCCCGCATCTGCAATGACGCCAGGCCACGCGAGGGTTGGATGATAACGGTCGGCGCTTCCGGGATCGGCACCTCCGATGAGGGTTTGAGGAACGAAGAACTCAGTTCGGTCATAGGTTAGGGTGTTGTCGAAAGACGGGCGATGACACGACCGATAGCAGCGGCTTTTTCCGGTTCGCCGATGCTTTCGTACCAGTACTGGCGATTGCGGAAGGTTTGGGGGTCCACCCAGTCGGTCTGCCACCACAGACGCACACTGATCGTCCCCCACAGCGCAGCGGCCCGTTCGATATCCCCGGCAATAGCGAAGCTTTCACCCAGCAGATACCGGTTGGCCTGCTGTCCGGGCGCCGCAGCATAGGCCGCCATCAGATGGTGGTGGGCCGTCTCGTAATCACCCAAGGAGAGGGCGATTTGGCCTAAACGACGATGGGCGGCAACCTGGCGCGGATTCAGGGTCAGCGCCTGTTGGTAGTACGCTATGGCAGGTTGCAGAGCCTCGACCCGGGCCCGCCGGACCGCATCCTGCAAAGGCCAATCGGGCCAGCGATAGGGCGTCAGTTCCACCCGCATCTGGCTCAGGACGCCGAAATTGGTCAAAAAAGCGGCCCGGGTGCTCGGCCAGAGCAACCAGAGAAACACAATCCCCAGCCCCAGCAATCCCAAGACCCGGCGCCACCCAGGCCATGGCACGGCCCGGGGCCGGGGTTTGCTCTCGCGAGCGATCAGAGCCGCCGGGACAAAGAGAAGCTGCACCCCGCGTCCACCGTAGAAAGGAATATCGAACAGACCATGGATGGCGATGACGCCGAGGGCCATCAGCGCCGCTCCCTGCCAGGGCCGGCGACCGTCGGCGTGCCAAAACGCCAGCACGATCAGCCCGAGAAAGGCCATCACGGCGACAAGGCCCTGTTCCAACCCGATCTGCAGGTACAAATTGTGGCTATGGCTGATAAAACCGACATGGACCATCAAGGCGTAGCTCGACAGCGCCATCTCGTAACCGCCGAACCCCAAACCCAGCAGCGGCGTATCACCGGCCAGATCCCAACTCACCCGCCAGAGCCCCAGGCGACCGCGCACGGCCACCTGACATGGCTCGCCGCAGGGGATCAGGAACACCGCCAGCACAACCAGCAGCAACGCCCATAGCCCCAAGCCGAGCCAGAACCCCAGCCGTTGGCGGAAGGGTCGCCGGCGGAGGAAGCGGCGATCGTATTGCGCCAGCAACCACACGCCGGTGACAACGGCCAGGCCGATCCAGGCCCCGCGCGAGACGGTGAGCACCAGAACACCGAGGATGAACCCCACAATCAGGACAATCGGCAACCGCAGCCAACCCCGCCACAAGGGACGCAAAGCCGTGACCTGCAGCGGCAGCAACGCCGCCAGAAAGCCACCGACCACGTTGGGATGCATCAGATGGCCGGGCAAAGGCAGACGCCACTGCGCCAGCCACAGACGCACCCCGTCGAGAATGGTCATCTTGTTGCCTACCCAATCGGCCCAGTTG
Source organism: Caldilineales bacterium (assembly GCA_037443945.1). Taxonomy (GTDB): domain Bacteria; phylum Chloroflexota; class Anaerolineae; order J102; family J102; genus SSF26. The sequence continues at coordinate 18,106 of JBBINH010000045.1, read as the reverse complement.
TTCGTGAAGACGAAATAGAGGGCGATGACCACCGGGAAAACGGCGAAACCGATCGCCAACGGCGCCGGATACCAACGCCCCAGCCTCACCCGTGCCGGCATAAGCAGAACGGCCTTGAAGAGAACGATGCTGCTGACGATCGCCCAGAACTTGGGCCAACCCACGGCGGCGTTGTAGGTCACGGTTGCGGCCATGGCGGCCGTGGCCAGAAAGACCAGCAACGGCAGATCGAAAGGCGTGCGGCGCCACAGACGGCGGCTGCGGACGGCTTCCCAGGCCAGACCGGCAGCGACCAGGAGCAATGGCCAGGGTCCCCATTGTAGCCGGATGTACCACAGAGCCACGGCCAGCGTCAGCAACAGCGCCGGACCGGCCGCGACGGGCGAAGCCGCCATCTCGGCAAGGGGTCGGCGCCGGATCAGCTCCGCGCCCGGAGTAGGATGAACCGATGCCTCCAGAAACCGATTCACGGTGCGGGATTGAGCAGCCAGGAACGTGGGAAGAAGCGGGCCTTGTGGCCGATGCGGACGAAGATGGAGTGATAGCGCAGGTCGGGCGTGGGCGTTGAGGTGGCCGTCGGCGTCCCGGTGGACGTGGCCGTCGCCGTGGGTGTCGGTGTTGCCGTCGGCGTGGGTGTCGCTGTCGGTGTAGGCGTTTCTGTCGGCGTCGGTGTCGCCGTCGGTGTGGGTGTCGCCGTCGGTGTCGGTGTCGCCGTCGGTGTGGGCGTTTCCGTCGGCGTCAGTGTCTCCGTCGGTGTGGGCGTCTCCGTCGGCGTGGGTGTTCCCTCCGAGGTTTCGGAGACGAATTGCGGGCTGGCGGTAATGGCGATGGTGACGGCGCCGTTCACCTGACCGTCCAGGTCGTCGGATCCACCATCGTGTATCCGGCGGACATTCCCCAGCTTATCCACAACCCGCAAAGTTCGGCCCGGCTCGCTCAGAGGAAACGCCACCGACACCGTTGTCTCGGTCAAGGTCCAGAGCACCGTCAGCCGACCATCGCGCACGGCGAAGTCGTAACCCTCGATGGGATGCGGCAGATCGCGGCGGGCCGTCAGGAAAGTCGCTCCCCGCAGTTCTGTCGTGGTGGTGCGATAGGCAAAATAGGCCGGCTTCGGGCTGAGATTGGATCGCAAAAGACCGTAGGCGTAGTTCAGCCACGGTTCATCGACCGCTTGTAGCCAGATGACGGGATGGATGGCGTTGGCCAGGCTCCGAGCATAGACCTGGACGACAAAACGGGCGGTCAGTTCGTCGTTGTAGACGTTACCGTCGCCGACCCGGCTGCTCGTCGGCCGGCCCGTCTCCGTGCACAGGATGGGCAGGTCACGACCGATGGCGTTGCGCACTTCCTGCCGCAGATGATTGGCCTTGCCCATGATATCGCTGGTGTAAGGGTCGCCGGTGGCCCAGGTGCGACTAAACGTCGGAAAGTAGTGGAAGTTGATCATATCGATAAATTGACCGCCACCGGCCGCCAGCATTTCCTCAAGGAAGGTGGCATCGAACGGCCCTCGCGAGCCACGCGCCGGATCCCACCAGTAGTCGTAGGCCAATCCTCCCATCAGCACCAACGCCTCGGGATGGCCGGCCTTGATGGCCGGATAGGCGTAGGAGAGCATCCGGGCATAGGCGGCTCCCCCGGCGCCGGCAGCGTGGTTAGGATGGGTGCGCCCCCAACAGCCCCCCAGCCAGGGGAACGTGCTCGGATCGCCGTTGTCGGGCTCGTTGTAGAGGGCGAAATGACGCACGTTGTAGGGCGGAGCGCTGTAGCGTGCGACCATCCGGGTGAGAAAGGCGGCAAAATCGGGCAAATGTTCCGGCCGGATGGGACCGCAATAGGTATCGGCAGCCCATTCCGGGTTGCCCACAACGGTAAGGATAACCTGGAAACCGTACCGGGTCGCATCGCCGAGCATGGCGTCGGCCGCCGTCCAATCGTACACCCCACGCACACGCTCGATCTGGCGCCAGTCCAGATGCAATTCGGCCCATACGGCGCCGGCCTGCTGCATCGGTACCGCCCCGACCAAGGTGGTGGCCGGATAGAAATACACCCCAAAGGGGTCGGCAGGCAACTGGGCCGGCCGGACCGAAGCTGAAGGAACACCGACCGCCCGGGTGATGGGCACAAAGCGCGTGGATCCCGGCATGAGGGCCAGAGCGGTCAGGACCAACACCGCCAGAGCCATCCCACGCGGCAAAAGGACAAAAGCACATCGCTTCATGGCCGCCGCTCTCCTCTGCTAGCTGCGGATAAACTGCAACGTCTGCCAGCCCACACTCACGGCGCTCTTGAAACCCTCCCAACTGTTGAGGCCCTTGAGGAAGGTGAGGATAGGGCCAGGTCGCAGGGACCATTCGCGCGTGGCCCGTTTCTGCCAATACTCGAGCTGTTCTGCAGTCAGGCCCGGATAATCCAACACGGTGGATTGATCCATATCCACCTCTTCCCAGCGGGTGCCGGGCCGAAACCAGTTGTTCTCGACCACCTCGAAGAAAAACGGTGTGCCCGGATAGGGCGCGGCAATGTGGAACAAGGCAATGTCGAGAGGCAGCGATTTGGCGTAGGCAATGGTCTCCTTGATGGTCTCTTCCGTCTCGCCGGGCAGGCCGATGATGAAATAACCCCAGTTCTTGATCCCCGCCTCTTTGGCCCAGGTCAGCGCCTGGATGGCCTGCTCCTTGCGATAGCCTTTGCGGATCCGCTTCAAGATGGCCTCGTTGGCGCTCTCGATGCCCCAGGAGATCAGGGTGCACCCGGCCTTACCCATGAGCTGGAGCATCTCCCGGTCTACATAGTCCACACGGCTGTTGCAGGTCCAGGTGATCTTGAGACCCGAGTCGATCAAGGCCTGGCACAGGCTGACGACATGATCGCGATTGACCGTGAAAAGGTCGGCGTACATGTGGATGTGATGCACGCCCAGATCCACGAGCTGGCGGATTTCGGCCATGATATGGTCGGCCGAGCGCACGCGCACCGTGTTTTGGTAGGTGACATGCTTGATGCAGAATTTGCAACCGGCCGGACAGCCACGGCTGGTGACGATGAAGGTGAAAGGCCCTTTGATCATGGGCATCCGCTGTTTCTGCAACGGCAGCAGATGGTGCAGCGGCAGCGGCAGGTCATCGAGATCGGGGATGAAGGGCCGGTCGGGATTGATGACGATCTCGTCACCCTGGCGCCAGGCCAATCCCAGGATCGCGCCCAGAGGACCACGCCGGGGATCGGGCACAAATCCCGGTCGTGTATTCGTTTCGGCCAGGATCTTGGCCACCTGCGGATTGCTCGGCGTTTTGCCTTCCAGGGTGTCGAGTAGCTGACGTAGCGTCATCTCCGGCTCGCCGCGCAGAACGAAATCAAGGGCCGGGAAAGGCCGCATCGTCTCCAGGGTCATCGGCGTCACATGGGTGCCGAAGGCGATGGTCCTGGCGCCCACCGATTTGGCCAGAAAAACCCCGTACATGTCGTTGCGCAAAGTCGGCGCCGTCACCTGTGTTAGATAATAGCGAGGCCGTTTTTCGTCGAGCAGCCGCTCGAAGTCCGCCCAGCTCATCCGTTCGGCAATGGCGTCGACGATGGCCACGTTGTAATCGGGTGCCAGCAACGCCGCCATCTGCGCCAACTCCACCTGCGGCCAGATCATGTTCTCACGACTGCGCCGGCCCACGCGATGCTGGCTGCGGATCCAGATACCGCCGTCGGGGGCCGGGGGATTGACGAGCAAAACATCCACACTGCCCGGTGGCCGTATGGAGGATGTAAGCGTTGCCACGGCCGCGCCGGCATCGGGAAATTGGGCCATCCGCAGCGGCGGCAATCGTCGTGCGCCCAGATTGGCGCGTTTATCCAGAGGGATATCCGAACGAACGGTCATCGCAACACCTTGACAGAAGTAGGAGAGACAAGCGTTTCGACTGAAGGCGACTCTGGCTATTTTAGATCAACTGCTATCCCCGCTCATATCGGCCTGACCCGCCGATGGTGGCTCTGCAGAGCGCGCAACGCCTGCACTTGCACCGAGCTCACCACCAACGGCTCAGACCCAATCCCCAACCTCAGAGGGCCTACCCATCATCCATCCCAAATGACGGTTCAAGCCCTACCCACATCGACGGCTGCTCGAAGCATCCTTGCTACACCGACCGACGATGGAACAAGGTCACGCAGTTGCTGCTATGGATGCCCAGACCGACCGGGCTCGGCCCCGAAACCGCCAACACCGGCCCCGCCAAAACGGCAAATACTCCCCACGGCCCCCATGCCGTCACCCTCGCACACGCAAAAGCATCGCACCCCACGCCTGCACACGGAGCGCCGGTCGCTGCCCGGAAAACAGGCTCAGGAACGCTCGGCCCTCGCCGGCCAAGGCTCCGCCCTTCCCTGCCCGGCCCCATCGGCAGGGTCGACCCCCTTCTGACCGCTGCGCGGAGCTGACGCTACAACGACGCAGCGTTTCGCCTGCGAAAAACGGATACGGGACGACAAAGGCGGCGCCCGCAAACACGGTGTGACAAAAGAACCGGCTATGACCGCATCACGCCGGTCCGGGATAGACGACCACCTCACCCGGCCCGCAACGGCCCAAGGCGAGGCCTTTTTGGCTTGCAGAGCGGCCGACTTGTGCCCTGCAGCAACAACCGGCCATCTTCTGCTCAAGGGAACCGATACCAAAACAAACTTAGAGCCCCTCCCTCTCCGTGGCGGCGAGTCTACGTAAAGAGGAAGGATTGTCGGCGGGAAGCCTCCTTTCCGAACGCTTCGGGTGCAGAAGCGAGAGGGTGATTGAGGGCATGAAAAAGGTACACCAACGAAAATCAGATTGTCAAATCAACAAGCTCCGGACAAGACCGTTTCAGGTTGGGAGGTGACGAGATCGAAAAAGGAGGGGGTTCCCATTGGCAGCATCGCCAACGCCTGAGACCGCTGCCGAGACAGATCCGGGCAATGGCGCGCATGGGGTTGCCATTGCGGGGGAAACGCAACGCCCGGCCAGGGCCGGTGCTCACACGGCCCACGATCGGGGCGTAAGACCGATGCCAAGAGACCTCGCGCCGGTGCTGTCGGATCGTCTCGGTAACGCTGCGGTCGTCCGGTAGCAGCTCATGACTCAATTTTGGGCCACGCCCCAGTCAAAAAGGTTCTTGGCGCCTTCGCCGAAATAGGGGCCGAAGAACTGCAGAGGTCGGTCGTTATAGCCGTAACTGACCACGCTGTTGATAAAGTTGTTGTTACCGCTTCCGTAAGGACGGTAGGTGACCACCCAGGGACCACCGCTACTGCCGTGTCGCATATCGCAGCCAATGCCGATAGGATCGGGGCCATTGAGTGGGTCGAGCATGGCCGTCGAAGCGGCACAGACGAAAAGAAAACGGCCTTCGACGATGTTGCCGGGATAACCGAAGACATGGAAATGACGCTCGGCAGGCTGGTTGTATTGGAAGCCCAGATGACCGGTGTACTCGAACAAGCGCTTCCCGTCCTTGTCGGCCACCCGCACGATGGCGATATCGTAGGCACTATTCTCACTTTGCCGCCAACCGACCAGCGTTACCATCGCCGTTACGGTAAAACGACCGAAAGGCTCGCGGAGATCCCCGTAATTCTTATAGGCAGGGATGAACAGCATATTCGTGTGCCAGCCCCGACCGTGCGTATAGACACAATGGCCGGCCGTCCATACCACCCGCTGATGGCCGACGGCACCGCTGCACGTCCATAGCCCCGGTTCACCGGGGATCCGGAAAAACAGCTTGCCGATAGCCGTGAACGGAAAATAGCGATGCATCTGCCAGTTCGAGTTGACCGGGTACCGGGTGAAGGGGGCCGGATAGGCATAGCCGTCGGCCGCCTGCGGGGCTATGTCCAGGGCCTCCGCAGCGACGAAATCGGGATATTCGGCCGTCGCGACGTTCAAGACCTGGTCCAAACCCAACACAGTCGGCCGCAGGCTCGGTCCGGCGCTGGGAAACGCACCGCCCGGACCGATCGGCGGGTCCACAGTCGCCAAAGCGCTCCTTGCGTTCGGCGTCCGCAGCGGCAGCGGTAAGGGTTTGGCCGCGGCCAGCCGTTCTGTCGTCCAAAATGTCTCGGCCTCTTGCGCTGCCACGATCTCGTAAACGACAACGGCATTGGGGTCGGAGACGACCGCGCCCTTCGAACCCATCTGGGCCCGTGCCGCAGCACCGCCCAGGCCGACTGCGACCAACGCCGCCACACTTAGAACAACAAAAGACCACTTGGTCATGCTTGCCTCCTGAAAAAACGGGGCCCACTCTGTGGGATGAGACGACGGCGTCGCCTTGAGGGTTCGCGCCTAGGGCAACGGCAAAAGCCAATGATCGCTCATGATGCTTCCATCGGGAGCGAGGAACGGCAGCCGTCGGCCGGTATGCGGGTCATAGAGGCCTACGGCCAGGTGCGCAGGCGGCGAGGCAGGTCTGGGTGGGAGGGCCAGCGTATGACGGTCGGTCACAAATTCGCCCGGCAACCAGGCCGTCGTCGGCAGGGCACCGGCAGCCGGTTCGGCGTCGCTCTGGGCCAGCAACGTGCCGTCGGCGGCCAGAAGATGCACAAAAACACTATAGCGGATATCGGTAGGACCGGCCGACTGCCAATAGAGGGTCAGGTGGATAGCCTCATCGGCGGTCAGGTCATAGCCCAGCAGGCGATGACCACCGGCGAGAGGCCGATCGAGCACGAAGGAAGGTCGAGGGGCGGTGAAGGTATGGGCCCGTGCCTCCACGCGCACCATGCCCAGGGTCAGCTCCTCACGGCGCCCCCAGCGTATTCGGGTCCCGGTTATCGGGTCGAACAAACCGGCAATCAACCGATACCGCCCCGGCGGCAGCGTCGCCGGGACCCGCAGCGTTTGGTAGCTGCTGACGAAAACGTCCGGCGACCATTGCGAACTCGGATACCAGGGGATGGGTGGACCCTCCCAGGCGGCCACCACTCGACCCTTCCGGTCGAGTAACTGGAGGAAGAGAAACCGATCCGGGATCAGGGGCATTCGGGGCAGCCAGAAGAGTTCGAGGCGAATATCATCGCCGGGCAGGTAGGGATCGGGCGATCGGTGGTGGCCGTGGAAGGCGATTGCAGCCGTAACGACATGGGCCGGATAGGTAGGCCGGGGCGTGGTAGCGACAAAGCCCGTCGGCACCTGGACGACCCCCAATTGCGCCGAGGATGGCCCGTCCTTGCCGGCCAGGGCGATGGGCCTGGCCGTGGCATCCAGGACATCGAGCCGGAGTTCGTAATCGCCGGGCGGCAGGCCGGGGGGTAGGCCGATGGCAATACGGTCGCTATTCCGCCAGCTTCCTGAGGACGCCAGAGCCGGCCACGGATGGGCGAAGGGATTCACATCCCGCTGCGCCCGGCGCACACCCTGGGGGTCGTACAATCCCAGCGAATAGGTCAGATCCGCCGGGTCAAGCGCCGTCTCGCCGACCCATTCCAGGGTGAGCAGCAAGCGACCCTGCGCGTCTACCGGTCGGACGCCCGCCCTGACCAGACGAAGGCCGTTTTGCCAGCGCCAGGGAACGGTCAGCGCCGTCGGCGTCGTCTCGACCGGTGCTTGCACCCAGGCCGTCAGCCGCGTCTCCGGATTGAACCAGCGGTTGAGAAGCTGATAGCTGTGGCGGTCCAGATAATCCTCGATGGCACCTTCGAGGATGGCGCCCAGGGCGAGATGTTCGGGGAACCAGAGCCCGCCTTGCGCCAACAGCGCCTCGAGTGTGGTTTGCACCGTCGGCGTCCAGGTCGTTGCCGGTGTGAGCACCACTTGCCGTCGCTGCGCCGGTGGCAGATAGGCCCAAAAATAGCCGGTTTGCCAGGGGAACACGGTGAAGACATGGTCGGCGGCCCGCATCTCGGCGGCCACCGTGGCGATCAGCGGCCGATAGTCCCGATGGGCATAACGCGGGGTGGTATAGAAGGCAACCAGTGCAACGACCGCGGCCGCAACGAAGGCGCCGCTTGCGCCCCAGGCCAGGAAACGAGCCCGACGTGCCAATTCGACCAGACCGGCAGCCAATAACACCCACAGGGCCGGCGCCGCGAACAACAACACCCGCTCGAAACGTTCGGGCAAAAACGGCGCCCGCAGTTGTTGAACGAAACCAACACCGAGCGCGACCCCCAGGCAGAGGGCGGCATAGAGCAGCGCCGGACGGATGGACCGGTCCCGGCGCCAGGCCCATCCCAGACCGAGCAGAGGAAGGACGGCCAACAGCGGCACCCAGGGCCACCAGACGGCCGGCCGACCTTCAAGATGCCCTATCAGAAAAGCACTGAGATGGCGGCCCAGGTACGGCAGCAGGCCCAGGGGCGTGTCGTTATCCAGGACGACCTTGTAGGCCACATAGGCCCTTAACCGAGGACCGGCATAGACCAGCCAGGGCAGATAGAGCAGGCCGGCCGCAACCAACGGTGCCAGACGACGTCGCCACCACGACCGCGGGGGCAGGATCGCCAGCATCAGCCCCTGCGCCACGGGCAACAGGGCAAAGGTGTACAGGGTGTAAAGTCCGCCCAACACGCTCAGGCCGTAGACCAGGCCCCACCGCATTCGGTACGGCATCCGCGCCCAGCGCCACCCGCTCCAAAGGGCGGCGAGGCTGAAGGTCATGGCCAGGCCGTACATCCGCACCTCCTGGGCATAGAAAACGGCCAGAGGATGCACGGCCACAAGGGCCGCGGCCACCATACCGACACGGTGACCGTACCCATCACGAGCCCAACGATAGGCCAGGAGGATGGCCGGCAAACCGACCAGCACCCCGAAAAGCCGCAACGCCACCGGTGTCAGGCCCAGGGCCAGACTCCACAGGTGCAACAGCGCATAATACAGGGGCGGATGGATATCGGCGGCGGTGAGCCGGACCATCTCGGCCACGGGCTGGCCGGCAAACCACACGCTATAGCCCTCATCCCACCAGAGCGGCTGAAAATCCAACCGGATCACCCGCAGGACCAAGCCCAAACCCACCAGGCCCAAGAGCCCGACCTGCGGCGCCGAGTTCCGGCCACGACGAGAGCTGAGGGCAGGACGGAGGGCGCGAGGCGCGCTCATTGCGCAAACAGAAAGGCAATATAGATTTCGCGGTTCGGGTTGGTCGGCGTCGTGGTAAAGGGCACGATGGGCGATTGGATCTGGCCGTTGTTATCGATCAGGTAGACCTCCCAATCGGCAATCCCGGGAGCGGGGATCTCGTATTTGAGGTTGTAGAGCTTGCGATTGCCGAAGCCGGGCGGGGCCGAATACTCGAGCACATCGCGCGAAGGCGGGGTGGTGGCATAGACGACGCCGTTACGGCGGATCTGCAGGCGCCAACCCGGCAAAGGACTGCCGAAACGATCGTAGACCTTGATCCACAGGGTCACCCAATCGTTGGTGGTGGGCATGAAGATAGGCCCTTCCCCGCGATAGAACAAGGGTGCCGGTGTGGGCGTCGGTTCGGGTGTATCCGTCGGAGGCGGCGGCTCGGTAGGCGGCGGCGTCGGGATGTCGAGGACCGCCAGAAACTCGGTGGGACCGGTGATTTCGACAAGAGCGCCGTTAACCCATCCCTCCTGGCCGTCGGGAAGACAACAAATCTGATACCAGCTTCGTTCGAGATTGGTGGCGAGGATGTCGTAGACTTCCCCACGGCCGATCTGACCGATGCGGGGGAAGGTCACACCGGGCCCTGCCCGCACATTGACCTGTTCTTCCCGTGCCCGAGCCTGCGGGACGGGAATCGGTGTTGGCGTCGGCGGTTCCGGTGTCGGCGTCGGCACCGGAGTCTCGGTCGGGATCGGTGTCCAGGTCGGTGTGGGAGCGGTCGTGGGCGAAGGCGTGGGGGTAGGCGTCGCCGTGGGGACGAGCACAGGCGGCGGGGGTGAAGGGGTGGGCGTAGGCGCGACGATCAGGCGGCCTACGCTGGTGCACCCCAGACCGCTCAGGATCAAGAGGAGGGCTGCCAGACCGCGCCAACGGATGGCGGCATGAGGTTGACGGAACACGCTTAAAGGCAAAAAACCCGGGCTCAGCGACGTTTGTAACGCACAAACAGCTCACGCCGGGTGTCGTTATCGCTCAAGAGCCAGCTCGCCGGAGGCCCCACCGGGTTGCCGCCGGCATCGATGAGCTGGGCCTCCCAACGACCGGCCGGGGGAACGCCGGGAAATTCGTACTTGCAGTTGTAGAGATGGTCTTGGGCGATTTCGGCGGGATTGGTTTTGCTGTGCAGGGCCGTGCCGGCCACGCAAAAGCCGCTGACGCCGAGCGGGGCACCGTTCTTCTTGACGCTGATGCTGTAACCCTGGAGCGAGTTGTTGAAGTTGTCGGCATAGACGTGCACCAGAATGCGCACCATGTTTGTCTCCGGTTCCTGAGCCGTAGCCTCCAGATCGAAGGCGTAGACAGGCGCCGGCGGCTGCGTGGGAGGAGGCGGGGTCGGAGTTGGGCGCGGTCGCGTCGGTCGTGGGGTAGGCGAGGGCGGGATATCCTCGGCGATGGGGATGCCGGCCGCATCACCGAGAAGCCGGGTCAAACGCGGGTCGTTGACGATCCAGACCGGGCCGGCGGCCGTCTGCACCTGAAACCAACTGCCGTCGGCCAGACGAGCCGCGATCGGCAAGCGTTCCCCCCGTTGGCCGCGGCCGCTGATGGCGTAGGTGGTGCCGGGCCCACTGCGCAAATTCACGGTGGCCGCGATGATCTCGACCTGAGCCGGTTCGGGCGTCGGCGTCGGCGGCTCCGGGGTAGGAGTCGGTGGTTCGGGAGTCGGGCTAGGTTGCGCCGGTGTCGGTGTGGGCGGTTCGGGCGTCGGCGGCGCCGGCGTGGGCGTCGGCGGCAGCGGTGTGGGGGTGAACGTCGGACGCAGCGTCGGCCGTGGGGTGGCGGTAGGTGCCGCAGGCGCTGCGGCAGCGCATCCCGCTATGACCAGCACCAAGAGCAAAGAGGACAGCCAGCGCACGATCAAACGGTGGCTCATAACAAGACAACCTTGCAGACAAGTGGACTGTTGGCGGTCGATCGCATGAAAAGCTTGCAACCGGTGCCCAAAGCGCCGGAGACGAACGAACGCGCAGTATACCAGGGGATGAGAAACAACCCCAAACGAAAGCTTTCCCCAAAACGTTCGGCCCCAAAATCCCGATTGTCGCCCTGGATTCAGGGCGAATTATCACGCACCTGACGCAGCACCTGTCGGTACAGACGTTCGCTCAGATGCGCATGCACACGGCGCCCAAGACGATATCCCCACCAGGCCAGGATGGGCAAGCCCACCACCGGGCCGATCCACCACCAGGGTGAGAGGCTCAACATCCAGGCGACAACGCGTTCGTACGCCAGCGCCAGATCCAGCCCCCACAAACCGGCGCCGATGGCCGTTGCTGCCGCCACGCCGGGGCTGCGAATGACCAACGCCAGCAACAGCAAGCGAGGGATCGGGAAACGAGACAGACCGGCCAGGATATAGGGCACATCGCCCACCGGTCCCAGGAAAAGCAAGGCCCATAGCCATAAGCGGTCGGCATGGATAACATGCTCCCAATGGGCCAGACGTTCGGCGCCGAGAACACGCAGGGCAAACGGTCGCCCCAGCACGCGCGCCAGACTCATGGCCAGAAAGGCGCCCGAGGCCAGACCGATGATGCCGTAAAGCGCGCCCGGCCAGACCCCATACACCCAGCCGACCGCAATCTGGACGACATAGCCGGGGATAGGTGCGACCACGATTTGCAGGGTGTTGATGGCAATGGCGACAACAGGCCCCATCACCCCCAGGTCATGCAACCAGGCGCGCGCGGCATCGGCATGACGCAGAGACGTCATCAGGGGCTGACGATACACCCAGGCCGCCGCCAGGATGGCCATCAGCACAAGCAACGCAAGCCACTGTTGGCGGTTGAGGGGAAGGCGCATCATCGGCAAAACAGACCGGCGCCGACGTTCTCGGCACGACGGCGCCGGTGCCGAGCGAAGAGGCTAGCGGGCAGCCGCGTACTTGGTCTCGACGGCGCGCCAGTTGATGACGTTCCAAAAGGCGGCAATGTAATCGGGGCGGCGATTCTGATAGTCGAGGTAGTAGGCATGCTCCCACACATCGAGGCCCAGGATGGGGATGTGGTTCGACATGTAGGGGCTATCCTGATTGGCCGTGCTATAGACGGCCAGCTTGCCGTTTTCATCCACAACCAGCCAGGCCCAGCCCGAACCGAAGCGATTGGCCGCCGCGCTGGAGAACTGATTTTTGAAGGCCTCGAAGCTGCCGAAGGTCGCCGCAATAGCCGCTGCCAGATCGCCGGAAGGTTCCCCACCGCCGCCGGGTCCCATAATCTCCCAGAACAGATTATGGTTGACATAGCCACCGCCGTTGTTGCGCACGGTCGTGCGGATGTCTTCGGGCAGGGTGTCCAACCGACGCAGCAGGTCCTCGGCGCTCACCTCGGCCAGTTCGGGATACTTGGCGATCGCCGCATTGAGGTTGTTGGTGTAAGCGGCGTGATGCTTGTCATGATGAAAGCGCATCGTGTTGGCGCTGATGTAGGGCTCCAGGGCATTGTAATCGTAGGGGAGAGGAGGAAGTTCGAAAGGCATAGGGAATCTCCTGAGCAAGGGTAAAGGTGGTATCGGGCTTACCGTAGCAAAGGCAGAGGGTACGGTCTGCAGGAGAGTGTACAAAAACCACCCAAACTGAGCAAAATGCCGACTCGACCGATATCCCGACCTTGACAAAGCCCCTACAGGGCCATCACCTGACCGCGCGAGGGGATGCTGACCTGGCGATAGCCGGCTGCGAGCAGATCGCGGGCCAGGGCTGCAGCCGGCTCCGGTTCGCCGTGGACCAGGGCGATATGGCGCAGCCGTTCCTTATCCATGTGCCCGACCCAGGCCAACAACCCGCGACGGTCGGCATGGGCACTGAAGCCGTCAATCGTCTCTATCCGTGCCCGAACGGTATAAGGCTCGCCAAAAATGTTGACCCGGCGTTCCCCGTCGCGCAGCCGACGGCCCAGGGTGTTTTGGGCCTGAAAACCGACAAACAAGACACAGGTACGCGGGTCCTCGATGTGATGCTTGAGATGGTGAAGGATGCGGCCACCCTCGCACATCCCCGAACCGGCGATGATGATGGCCGGATCCGCCAGATGGTTCAACGCCTTTGAACTTTCGACGTCGCGCACATAGGTCAACCGGTCAAAGCCAAAGGGATGGGGATGGTTGCGGTCCTGCTGGATGAACTGCCGCGTCTCCTCATCGTAGCAATCGGGATGAAGCCGAAACACGGTGGTCACATCGACTGCCAGCGGCGAATCCACAAAAATAGGGATGGGGGGAATCTGTTGCGCATCGCTGAGCCGATGGAGCGCATAGACCAGCTCCTGCGTGCGGCCGACGACAAACGCCGGGATGAGCAACTTCCCACCCTGGCGATAGGTTGCATTGACCAGGTCGCGCAGTTTTGCGGCCGCCATGGGTTCCGGTTCGTGTTCGCGATCGCCGTAGGTACTCTCCATGATCAGAACATCGGCCGTAGCGATGGGTTCGGGATCGCGCAGGATGGGCATACCGGGTCGTCCCAGGTCGCCGGAAAAGACCAGACGACAATGCCGATCGCCCTCGGTAAGGTCGAGCACCACCGCGGCGCTGCCCAGAATATGGCCGGCGTCATGAAACGTCAGGCGCACACCGGGGGCAATATCCATAGATCGACCATAAGGGACGGCCACGAAAAAGCGCATGGCCGCAGCAGCCTGGGCGGCCGTATAAAGGGGAAGGATAGGCGGTTCCCCCTGACGGCTGCGTTTTTTATTGACATAGGCTGTATCCTGCTCGTGCAAATGACCGCTATCCACAAGCATGGCTGCGCACAGATCACGGGTCGCCGGGGTGGCATAGACGGCGCCGGTAAACCCCTGCCGCACCAGATTGGGGATATTGCCGGCATGATCCAGATGCGCATGCGAGAGGACCACCGCATGCACAGAGGCCACCGGAAAGGGAAAGTTCAGATTCCGTTCGTAGCTTTCGGCCCGACGACCTTGAAAAAGGCCACAATCGAGGAGGATATGGCGATCATTGACCGTGAGCAGATGCATCGAGCCGGTAACGGTTTGGGCAGCGCCCCAAAAGCTAAGATGCATGGCAGGCAAAAATCACGAACTGTCGCGCAACACGCGCAGGATGTCGGGACCGTAGGTGCGCAGCTTCACCGGGCCGAGCAGATGGGTGGCTTCCAGTTCGGCCATGGTGGTAGGATAGGCCCGGGCCAGGGCCATGAGCACCTGATTCGTGAGCACCACATCCGGCTCGACGCCGCGATGTGCGGCCGTAGCCGCCCGCCAGGCGCGCAGCCGCTCGAAGCGGGCCAGCGTTTGGCGATCCGGCCGCGCCCCGCCGTGGTTGGGTTCGCGCGGCAGCGGAGGCGGTTGGCGGCGACCCCGTTCGATGACCCGCAACAGCTCCTGGATCAGACCGGGGGAAAGACGGCGCGGTAAACCGGGGGTGGCCGTCAACGCCGTCGGCGTGCTCGGTTGTTGACGGGCCAGGGCCAGCAGAGCTTCGTGGCTCAACACCTTGAAAGGCGGCACATCCCGGCGGGCGGCCGTCTCCTCTCGCCAATCGTAGAGGGCCTTGAGAACGGCCTGCTGCTGGGGTTCAAGTTGCCACACACCCGGCAGGCGCCAAAACCCGGATCGTTCTTTTTCCTCCCAGGTCACGTCAAGCAGCCCGGCGAAAACCTCCTGGGCTTCCTGCCAGCGTCCGCACGCCCGCAGTGCCGCCTCTTGGCGATCGCGCAATGGCAAGAGAAAATGGGTGTCCAGACGGGCATAGGCCATTTGTTCCGGCGTCAGCGGCCGCCGGCCCCAGTTGGTGCGCTGCATCCGCTTATCGAGGGTGACGCCGAAATGCGTGGCGAGGAGAGAAGCCAACCCCACCGCGCGCCAGCCCAAAATGCGCGCCGCCCATAGGGTATCGAAGACGACCGCAAAACGCCAGCCGAAATCACGCCGAAGTAGGAGGATGTCGTTCTCAGCGGCGTGCATGGTCACCTCCAGACCCGGTTGCGCCACCAACTCGCCCAGCGGACTCAGGTCGGGCAAGGCCAGAGGGTCGATCAGATAGTCGGCGCCGTCGGTCGAAATCTGGATCAGACAAACCCGATAGTGGTAGGCATAAAGGCTGTTCGATTCCGTATCCAGGGCCAGACGACCGGCCCGACGCATGGCGGCAACGGCCGTCTCGAGTTCGGCAGGCGTGGTGACAAGAACCGGCGGAGGCAATGACACGATAGCAACGCTCCCGACGAAGCGGATCAAGCCCGGGCTCTATTATGCCCTCAAACCCGCGCCGGTGTCCACCCGATCGGGTGAGGCAGACGGTTCGCCGTTCTCCGTTTCGCTCCGGACGAGGCTTCCCCAAGACAGACGGGAGCCGGGCATCGCCGACTCCCGTCGCAGATCCTGGGCAAGGGACTGTTTTTAGCCCTTGACCGCACCCACGGTCAGGCCACTTTGGAGCTGGTTCTGGATAAGGTAGAACAGGATGAGCGTGGGCAGAGCGGCCATCAGGGCGCCGGCGGCAAACAGATTCCAACGCTGCGAGTACTGCTCGCCGATAAACAGGCTCAAACCCACGGCCACCGTGTACATGTTCTTATCCGTCAAAATAACCCGGGCCAGCAGATAGTCGGCATAGGTGCCGATAAACGTGAGGATGAAGATGACGGCCAGGATGGGCCGCACCAGCGGGAAGATCACCCGGGTGAACGTGTACCAGCTGGAAGCGCCGTCGATATAAGCAGCTTCGTCCAGCTCGCGGGGAATCGTGTCGAAAAAGCCCTTCATCAGCCAGGTGTTGAAGCCCATGGCCCCGCCCAGATAGACCAGGATCAACCCAAAGTGGGAATTGAGGCCGAAGCCGGGGTAAATGCGGCCGATGTTCAAGAGGATGAGGAACAGAGCCGTGACGGCCAGGATGTTGGGAAAAACCTGGATCAGCAGGACGGCACGAAGCAACGGCTTGCGCAGACCGAAGCGAAAGCGCGAGAACGAAAACGCGGCCAACGAGGTGAGCGCGACCACCAACAACGAGGTCAGGCCCGACACCTTGATCGAGTTCCACACCCAACGGGCAAACGGAAACTGCTCATCCGTGAGCATCCGCCGGAAGTTGTTGAGGGTGGCGTTGTCGGGGATAAGCTGGGTGACCGTAACCTGGCTGATGGGATTGATGGAGGTGGAGATGATAAGCACCACGGGGAAAAGCGAAAACACAATGGCCAGCAGGGCCACCGCCAGGCGCCAGGCGATGTTGAAACGCCGCTGGGCCTGCAGCGAACCTACCTTTTTGGTCGTTGTGGCGAGATCAGACACTTTCGGAAACCTCCTCCAACATGCCGGTATAGCGGAAATTGGCAATGGTGATGGCGCCCACAATGACGAAAATGACAATCGAAATAGCCGCTGCCAGCCCCAGATCGGCCCCGCGGCCACCGCCAAAAGCGAGCTTATAGGTGTAGCTGATCAAAATGTCGGTATAGCCGGCAGGCGTGGGAGTGCCGGGAATAGGCGGACCGCCGTTATTGTAGAGCTGAATGATGGTGAAGTTGTTGAAATTGAAGGCAAAGGAACCGACCAGCAACGGTCCGACGGCCACCAACAGCAACGGCAGGGTGATGCGCCAGAACTGTTGAAAGCCACTGGCACCATCTACCTTGGCCGCCTCATAGAGGTCGGCAGGAATGCTCTGCAACGCGCCCGTGGTGATCAGAAACATGTAGGGATAGCCCAACCACAGATTGACGATCAGAATGCCGACTTTGGCGAAAATCGGGCTGGAAAACCACCCCGGATCCCACTGCGAACCGATGATCCCGATCACCGGATTGAACATCCCCCGCCAGATGAGCACGCTGATGAAAGCCGGCAAGGCATAAGGCACGATCATCAACACGCGAATGGTGCGCCGTAGGGGCAAGTTCGGCTCATTCAGGGCCAGCGCCAGCAAAAGCCCCAGGACGAACGTGGTGAGGACGGTCATGGCCGCAAAAACAACCGTCCAGGTAAAAATGGTCAGCAGAGGACCGCGCAAAGCCGGGCTGGTCAACAAACGGCGGAAGTTATCGAAACCGATCAGCACCGGGAAACCGGGGATGAGGGTCTGGCCGTCGGGTGCGGTGAACGTTCCCCGCACATTGGCATAAACGACGCCCGTCTCCTGGTCGATCATCGCATCCTGCCGGGGATCGTAGACGTACTTTTGGCGAACCTGGCCGGCGCGGGTGGGCGAGGTGATTTTGACACCCTGTTCGACATTGCCAAAGGTCAGCGGCTGCAGCGTCGGCAGCACGGCAAAGCGACGATTGGGGGGGATAAGGGTGTAATCGCCGACGGTTACCGGTTTGCCCTCGGCATCGAATTCCACGCCCTGGGCTTCCAGTTCCTGACGGCTGTAGACCTCGCCTGTACTGGTCGCAAAGTAGTGCTCGCCTTCGGCGGAGGTCAACCACAGGGCATAGCTCCCGTCGGGAGTTTCGTAGGGAAGCCAGGCATAGGTTTTGGCATCGGCCGGTAGATAGACCTGGCTTTCGAGCTGGCGGATGGCGGTCGTGCGCTCGATCAGATGGCCATCGCCGTAGTTGGTGAAGGCGGTGTAGATGGTGTTTAGCACCGGATAGATGTGCATCATGACCATAAAGGCCAGACCCGGCATGATCCAGCGCAACGGCATGGCGTCGCGGCGCAAGAACACCATCGTGACCGCCAGAGCCACCAGCCACAGTACCACGGCCAACGGTGCCACCGCTCCCCGCAGCAATTGCCAACCCGTAAAAATGGCAAAGGCATCGAAAGCGGCGATAAAGACCAGCCGCAACACAATGGACGTCAGTGGCCCTCCCCCCGGCAATTCCCCCCATCCCGATTTTCGCACTGCAGACATGGTGGTCATAGTTGGCCCTCTCAGGGGAATGGGACATCAGCACGCCCGCATGTTAGGATGTTCCAACGTGTGAACGGTTGGACGTTTCCCAACCCAGGGTAGCCTGGAAAACTCATGACAAATCCGTTTCTGTCTTCTCAAGGTATGAACGGAGGCTAAAAAGCCGAG
>JBBINH010000044.1:0-25780 GCA_037443945.1 Caldilineales bacterium | reverse complement strand
CCGGGAGCCGACCGTGCTCGGCGTCACCGTGATGCCGGGACCGCAGTTGCACCAGGCAGTGCCGCTGGTTCGTGAGCTCAAACGCCGCCATCCGCAGCTTATCGTCGTCTGGGGTGGCTATTTCCCTACCCAGCATTGGGATGTGGTCTTGCGTTCGGAGAGCGTGGATTACGTGGTCCGTGGCCATGGTGAGTACACCTTCAAGGCCCTTCTGGACCTGTTGCAGCAGGAGCGACGGCCGTCTGCCACTGCGCTTGCGGCCATTCCCGGTCTCGCCTATCGCGACGATCGGGGCCGGCCGGTGAGCAATCCTCCGGCACCCATCCCTCACCCGGCCCGATTGCCGCCCTTCCCCTTCCATCGTGTGCCGGTGGAGCGCTACCTGCGCCGCACGTTCCTGGGCGAACGCACCCTGGGCTACCATTCGTCCTACGGTTGCCCTTTCTTCTGCAACTTCTGCGCCGTGGTCAACATGGTCGAGGGGCGCTGGCTGCCGCAAACGGCTGCCCAGGTGGCCGATGTGGTGCACCTGTACAAGGCGCGTTGGGGCGTGGATGGCGTCGAGTTTTACGATAACAACTTTTTTGTCAGCGAAAAGCGGGTAGCCGAGTTTGCCGCCCGCATCGGCGGTTTGGGCATACACTGGTGGGGTGAGGCGCGTATTGACACGTTGCTCGCCTTCGATGAAGCCACATGGCGCCTGATGCGGGACAGCGGCTTGAAGATGGTCTTTATGGGCGCCGAATCGGGTTCGGCCGAAACCCTGCAGCGGATGCGCAAAGGCGGTACCATGCATCCCCATAAGACCCTGGAGATTGCCCGGATCATGGCGAAATGGGATATCGTGCCCGAATTTTCGTTTGTCCTGGGCAATCCCCCCGACCCCGAGCGGGACATCGAGGAGACCATCGCCTTCATCCGTCGGGTCAAACAGGTGAACCCGCAGGCCGAGATCGTCCTCTACCTCTACACGCCGGTGCCGCTGGCAGGCGACCTCTACGACGAGGCTCGCGCCGAAGGTTTCACCTTTCCGACCACCCTGGAAGCCTGGGTCAGTCCGGAGTGGCTCGATTTCTCGCAGCGTCGCAGTGGCGTTATGCCCTGGATCAAGCCGGTATGGCGCCGACGTCTGCGCGATTTCGAGCGGGTGCTCAACGCCTACTATCCCACCGCCACGGACACCAGGCTGAGGGGATGGCGTCGTGCGCTTTTGCGCGGGCTTTCGTCCTGGCGCTATCATCTGAAATTTTATCATTTTCCTCTAGAATTACGAGCTTTACATCGCTTTATGGCCTATCAACGTCCGGAAACAAGTGGATTTTAATAGAATGAATAATAAATGAATTTAATCTATATAGAAAAAATATTAACAAAACCAATATTCAGACAAAAACGACGAATACTTCGTATTGCTTCCAGCTCGCTTTATAACATCTTATTACCTTTTATCAATGTTGTTGTTTCTTTGCTGGTTGTGCGGCTGACGTCGGTGACCCTATGGGGTCATTTTGTAGCCATCATGCTCTGGGTGCAGCTCGGCGCCATGGTGGCGGGGTGGGGGAACAAGGAGTATCTGCTGCGGGCGTTTAGCCAACGCCCGTCTGCCCTGACCGCTCTGTGGCAGAGCAGTCTGCTAACCCGTAGCGTTTTGCTACCCCCTGTCGCCCTTGTGATGGCGCTGGTCCTCCTGGTGGGGGAGAGGGCCGATGGGCTTCTGGTCGGCTTAGCCTGTCTGTGGTTGGGCGCTCTGTTTGGGTACCAATCCTTTGACGTTCTGGTCGTCTATCGGCGTGCTTTTGTGTGGGCCACGGCAGTCGAAGCCGTAGTAACGGCCGGGATGGTGGTTTTCCTCCTTGGGCGGGGTAGCCGTCTCACGGTGCACGAATTGGCCGGCCTTTTTATCGTGGCGGTGTTGGGCAAGGGCCTTGCCATGGGCTGGCGCTTTCGTCGTGATATCACGGGAGAAGCAATGGGTTCGCGTTTTCAACCGCGGTTTTGGCGTGAGGCTTTTATCTTTTTTCTGCTTAGTTTTAGCGGTATGCTCCATTCGCGTATTGATTTGTATAGCATCAACGTATTACTAGATTCGCACGATGTTGGTATTTATCAAATTTATAGTAACTTATTAATATATCTGCAATCTATCATTGTTTTTATACTAACACCATTTCTTCCGGCTTTATTTCGATTTGATTATGTTGTTATTCGCAAAATAGCGCAAAAACTTTTTATAATGGCTATAATAGCGATTGTTCCGATGATGATTGTTATCTACTTAATTTTAGATAATCTGTACCTTATTAGTTTAGAGCTAATATTTTTTATTTTAGGAGCGCTTTATGTTTTGCCGATATATTATTATTTGCCTATCATATACACGCTTTATAAATATAATCGTCAAATAATTGTGCTTAGTGTAAATATTTTAGGAATATTGATCAATTTGTTGCTAAATATCATATTTTTGCCAAAAATTGGTCTAATTGGTGCTATTATGAATAAAGTGTTGATCAGCTGGATGATTTTACTCTTCTATTATCGTCAACAGCGTCTGGCAGGCTAGGCCATGAAGGCCGACCCCAACCATGCGTCTCCGTTGTCCGGAATGTCGCAATGGCTTGCTACCGGCGGGTACCGTCTGGCTCTGTCCCCGTGGCCATCGGTTTGGTTACGATGAACATGGGGTGCTGATCTTGTTGACGGCCGCCTTTGCCTCCAGGCTGGCCGAGTTCACCGCCACCTGGTCGCACATTCGCCGGCGCCAGGGCCGGCGTCTGCTTGACCCGACCGCCTATCCGCTGCTCCCGTTCGGCCCTGCCGTGGCCGATGACCCGCAGTGGCGATGGCGCCGCCGAGATTGGGCCCTTGTCCGCCGTCTGCTCCCCTCTGGGCCACGCCTGACCCTTCTCGATGTGGGCGCCTGGAACGGTTGGTTGAGCCATCGCCTGGCCGCGCAGGGGCACGCCGTCGTCGCCGTGGATTACTTTGTCGACCCCTACGATGGCCTGGGCGCCATTCGCCACTATCCCACCGCTCCCGATGGCCGTAGGCTCTGGCAGGCCGTCCAGATGGACCTGCTCGATTTGGACGTCCTGGCCGATGCCTTCGATGGGGTGATCCTCAACCGCTGCCTGCAGTTTCAGCCCGACCCGATCGCTTTTGTCCGCATGGCCCAGGCCCGGGTGAAGCCCGGCGGTTTCCTCTTGGCCCTTGGGCTGGAGGTCTTTCGGTATGCGGAAGATGGCCGTGCCCGGGTCGAAGCCCAGCGGCGGTACTATCGGGAGACCTACGATTTCGAGCTGTTCCTACGGCCGACCCGGGGCTATCTGGACCGGCAGGACCTGGCGGCGTTACGGGCGCTGGGCATGCGTCTGTATCCCTACCGGCTGCCGGCCGAGGTGTGGTGGTGCCTGCGACCCCACCGACCATGGCCGGCCTACGGTCTGCTGAGGGTAACGCCGTGAAGGGCCGTGATGTCCCGTTGGTCATGCTGGCAGCGCTGCCCTTGCTGGTACCGGCCTGGCTGGCTCGGCGGGTAGGGTTCGACGGCCTCTACGGCCAGGATGCCTATGCCTATTTCGACTACGCCGTAGGGCCGTTGGCGACGACCCTGCGGGCGGCACGGCCGCTGCCGCCCTTTTTCTGGCCGCCGGGTTATCCTCTGGTGGTGGCCCTGGCTACGGAGGTGATCGGTCCCTATCCCCAGGTCGCTCAGACCATCAGTTGGGTGGCGGCGGTGCTGACGGTGGGATTTGCCGCGTTTTGGGCCGGGGAAGTATGGCCGTATCCCGCCCGGCGCCGGCCGGGTATGGTGATAACCGGCCTGCTGACGGCCTGCGTGGGCCAGCTCTGGCAGTCGAGCGTCGTGGTGATGGCCGATACGACCGGTCTGGCCGCGGCCACGGCCGGGATGTGGGCCCTGGCCCGTTACGACCGTCAGGGATCTCCGCGGCAGGGGGCGTGGTTGGTGTTGGCCTCTGCCTGCCTGGCCTTTGCCTTGCTCACCCGCTGGGCTTATGCGCTGGTGGCTCTGGTGGCCGCGCTGTGGGTGCTGGGCCGATGCCGGCGACAACCGTGGCCGGTCCTGGTGCGTCAGGTGGGACCGGCGCTGCTCGTCGTGAACGTCGTGTTGGCACCGTTATGGTGGGCCTGGTTGACAGGGGCCGTGGATCCGGTCAGTGGTCATGCTGCCTTTGCCGGCAATTGGCAGGTTTATTCCTGGTCCCCGCGGCATGCCTTTCGGCGGGAGTTTGTCACCCCCGATGGGCTGCTGCGCTATCGTTGGCCTAACGGCTTGTGGTATGCAGCGGCGCCGGCCCATCGTTACTTTTTCACGGCGCTGTTGGCCCCGTTTCTGATGGTGGGTGCCGTTACGGCCGTCCGTCGACGGCACCATGAGCCGCGGCTGCTGGTGCCGATAGCCTGGGCAGGGGCCGTGTGGGGCTTTCACGCCGGTGCGGCCTGGCAGAATTTTCGCTTCAATCTCGCCCACTTGCCGGCCCTGGCCCTATTGACGGGGCTTGGCATCGTGACCGTAGCCGCAGCATGTCGGCGTCTGCCGGGCGCAAGAAGCGCTCGGCTTGCCACGGCCCTCTTGGGTTTGTGGGTCCTTGGCGGTTTACTCCTCATGGGGCACGGGGGCTGGGTGCTGACCAAGGCCTTTATCGCCCGCAAGAACGCCGACGTGGCGACGCTGCGCTGGGCCGAGGCACGGCTGCCCGCCGCTGCCCGCTTGTTGACCTTCAACCTGACGCCTACGTTTCGGCATTACGGCCGGCTGGAGGTCGTCGATTTGTATGCCCTCTCACCGGCCACATTAGAGGCCTATATCGCCGAGGGGCGGCCGCTCTATCTGCTGCTCGATCGGGCCAATGTCGAATCGCAATGGCAGGGGCGCTCACCTGAGCTTCATTACCGACGCCTAAAGGCAGAACCGGGATTGGTCTCCCTGGGCCGCTATGGACCTTATACCCTGTGGTGTGTGGGTGGGACGGAACGATGCGGATCGCCCTGATCACCCCCGGTTTTGGCGGCGATGAACGCGATGAGGCCCTGCCCTGGCTGCGCCACTTCGTGCGCGCGCTGACACGGCGCCATGAGGTGATCGTGTTCAGTCTGCGCTATCCCCATCGTCGGGGGTGTTATCAGGCCTGGGGCGCGACGGTGTACGCCTTTGGTGGCGCCTTTGCGGCAGGCTGGCGACGCCTGCCGCTTTTGGCACGGGCGGCGTGGATCATCCGGCAGGCGCATTATCGTCAACCTTGCGACCGTCTGCAGGGGCTATGGGCCGATGAACCGGGCTTTCTGGCGGTGGCACTGGGGCGCCATTTGGGGGTGCCGGCCATGGTTTCCGTCCTGGGGGGTGAATTGGTCGGTCTTGCCGATGTGGGCTACGGCGGTCAGCTCAGCCGTCTCAACCGCCTGCTGGTGCGGCAGGCGTTGCGCCGGGCCGACGTGGTGACCGTCGGCTCGCGCGGGCTGGCCGGACGGGTGCAGGAGCAGGGGCGGATCCCCTGTTTGTGGCCGTTAGGCGTGCCGACGACGTTGTTCAATCCGGTTGGCGAGACCATGCCGCTGGCCGGCGAGCCGCGTCTGTTGCAGGTGGCTGCGCTGACGCCGGTCAAAGATCAGGCTACCCTGTTCCGGGCCGTGGCGCTCCTTCTCTCGTCCTTTCCCGGTCTTCACCTGCATCTTGTGGGGGATGGGCCGTTGTTGCCCTTTCTGCGCGCCCAGGCGGCAGCGTTGGGTCTGGCCGAGCGGGTGCATTTTCACGGCGCCGTGGTTCATGAGCGTCTGCCGATGTTCTATCGGGGGGCCGATTTGCTTGTCATCTCCTCGCGTTTTGAAAGTCAATCGCTGGTGGCCTTGGAAGCGATGGCCTGTGGTTGCCCGGTGGCCGGAACGAGGGTCGGCCTTTTGCCCGAACTGGTGCCGGACGAGTGGTTGGCCATGCCGGGCGAGGCCGCGGGCCTGGCGCAGGCTTTGGCGGCGGCATTGCAAGACGGGTCCCGTCGGATTGCCGTGGCGCAGGGGTTGAGGGCGTGCGTGGCCGCCGAATGGACGGTGGAGGCCAGCTTGGCGCGATGGGAGCGGTGTTGGTTAGGGGGTGGGGAAGGGGATATTTCGTATAGTCATTGACTACCCACACCGCCAAAACCCCAAAACAATCCAAAAACAACCACCAACAGCGCTTCGCCCAAAAGCTACGTGTCAAAAACAATCTGCGCCCGCCAGATCTCTCCCGGCCGAGCCGGTGCCATCACCTCAAGGCCTGAAAAGGTGACAGCTTTGATGTGGGCCATCTCACTACGACCGCGGCGACCCGTCACCTGGGCCCTAAGCCGACAATCGTCAATGCTCTCGATCCAGAAGCTATGGGGGGTTAGCTGCTGGGTTTCGGCCTCCCACAGAAGGCGGTTGAGCCAGTTCACCAGCAACGTCTCCCGGTCAATTCCCTCGACATGGATACTGGTCGTGACCGTGGGACCGTCTACATCGGCCGCGCCCTGGAGGATCGACATGGCAATCGCTGCGTTGGCAAACAGCTCGGCCTGCGTTTGACCACGTACACGGATGGCCCAATCGGCCGTATGCGGGATTTCCTCAAAACGCGGTTCTTGGGGAACGGTCGGCTCCCGGGCCAGCAACAACGCCGCCCGGTCGCGGTCGCGGGCGATTTGGGCTTTTAGCGCTTCCAGGCTCGGAAAACGCATCTCATCGCGCAGCCGGGCCACGAATTCCAGGCGCAAACAGCGGCCGTAAAGGTCGCCGTCGAAATCGAGCACATGGGCCTCGACCGTGCGATGAGTGCCGTTGACCGTAGGTCGCACGCCCACATTGGTCACGGCCATATAGCGGCGTCCTTCCCACCACGCCCAGGTAGCATACACGCCGTTGGCCGGGATAACGCGACCGGCGGCTGTAGCCAGATTGGCCGTAGGGAAACCAATGGTATGGCCGCGGCGAGAACCGCGCACGATCAGACCGGTCAGGCTATAAAAACGTCCCAGCCAGGCCGCCGTCCATTCCACGTGACCCATCTCCACCAGACGTCGGATGCGGCTGGAGCGGATGATCTGGCCTTCCCAGGTGAATTCGGGCACGACTTCAACCCGGATCCCCAGGCCGGCGCCCTGAGCGGCCAGGAATTCCGTCGTGCCCTTGCGCCCGCGACCGAGGGCAAAATCGGGGCCTACCCATAGCCGGCTGAGACCGAGATGACCATGCAACAGGCGCAGAAAATCCTCGGCTTCGGTCTGAGCCGTAGCCTGGGTGAAAGGGTGGATGACCACGAAATCAAGTCCCGCCGCAGCAAAAAGCGCCAGACGCTCGTCTAGGGAGCTCAGCGAGGCCAGGGGTTGCTCCGGCCGCAGGACGGTGCGTGGGTGGGGATAGAACGTGACCAGCCCACAGGTGGCACCTTCGGCGCGGGCAGCCTGGCGCATGGTGGTAATAAGCATCTGATGCCCGCGATGAAGACCATCAAAGTTGCCGATGGTCAAAAAAGTCGGGCCGGTCAGGTCGGCGGCGGTGATGGATTCGTAGAGCTGCACGTTGCTACCTGGGTTGCCGATGCGAGAAGAAACGGAAGAAAGGAGTCACGGTCTCGACTCAACGATTGTCGCCCTGGCAGACCCGGCTTCGAGGCGCTGACGCAAGACTTTATGGGGATGAAGGATGATGCCGTCGGCCGTGTGCTCGATGCGCCCGAGGCCGAGCAAACGCTCCGGTAACACAAACACCCGACATAGGTCGGCGAAAACGCGCATCTCGTCCTGGGCAGGGGCGGTAAGTGGTGCCTGCGTGGCGGGCAACAACACCGCCTGACCGCGGATAAAGCGCGCCGCTTCCGCAGTCCCCAGCACAACCGGAGGAAACATGGCCAAGGCTGCCGACAGGCCATGGAGATAGGGCTGCCAGTAGGCCCCGGCAGCCATTAGCTCCTCGAGACGAACGGCATCCTCGACCCGCCAGGTACCCGAGGCCAGACGACGCAAGCCGTGGAGATAGGCTCCGCATCCCAGATGCCGACCCAGATCATGGGCCAACGAGCGGATGTAGGTACCGGGCGAGCAGGTGATGCGCAAGCCGAGGTGGGGTGGCTGCCAGTCCAGCACCTCGATCTGATAGATGGTGACGCGTCGCGGCTCGGTTTCCACGTCGATACCGGCGCGGGCCAGAGCGTAAAGAGGCTGGCCGCGATGCTTGACGGCCGAAAAGACCGGCGGGTGTTGCCAGATGGTGCCGAGAAACGGCTGCAAAGCCGCTTCTATGGCGGGTACGGTGAGAGGCGGCAGCGGTGCCGTGCTCACCACCTCGCCTTCGGCATCGTAGGTCGTCGTGGTCGCGCCCAATACCAGATCGGCCTGGTACACTTTGCGGCCGAGCTGGAGGTACTCGACAATGCGCGTGGCGACACCGACGCACACGAGCAACACGCCCGTGGCCAGGGGATCGAGGGTGCCGGCATGACCCACCCGCCGTATACCGAGCAGCCGTCGCACCTGCTTGACGACATCGTGGGAACTGAGACCGGCCGGTTTGTCGATGTTGAAAACACCGGCGGGTTCCTCCGCAAAGGATAGGGTCGGGTCAGGCATGACAGGATGCGGGTCAACAGCGCTGCAACCGTTCGACCAAAGTGCGACGCACGTCCTCGATATCGCCCTTGACCGTACAACCGGCCGCCAACGCATGACCACCGCCGCCTAGCTCCAAGGCCAGGCGCGAGACATCATGCCCCGGCCGTGCCCGGAAGCTGCATTCGACCTGCCCGTCGGGCAGCTCGGTGAAGACGGCGGCAATGGTGGCTTCCTGGGCGCCCAGCAAAAACGAGACCAGGCTCTCCGCCCGCACGAGACCACCCAGATCCCGTCGCAAGGCCTGGGTATTGATGACGCTGATCACCCCATCATCCAGGCGCACCGTCTGCAGCACGCGGCCCCAGAGGCGGATGAGGTCGAAGGTGCGCGTCTCCAGGACTTGCTCGGTGATGGTGGTCAGCGGTGCGCCGGCCGCCATCAGACGGGCGACCAGTTGCATGACCCTGGCATTGGTGCTGTTCGTGCGAAAGCCGCGGGTATCGGTAACGATACCGGTGAGGATGTAGGTGGCCAGTTCGTTGGCCATCCAATCCGGTCCGTTATGCGGCGCCAGCAGCAACTCGCCCAGGTAATAGACCATTTCGGCCGTAGCGCAGGCAGTCGGCTCGACCCAATGGACGGTGCCGAAAAACGTATTCGTGATATGATGGTCAATAACGACCAGCGGCAGACGACCATGGCGTTTGTGCAGATACGCCTCGCCCAGACGCGAGGGATCGCTGCTATCGAGGGCCACAACCACATCCACGTCATCAACGAGAGTGGTTATAACGCGCTCGTGATAGGGCAAAAAGTGCAAATTCGTCGGCACCGGGTCCTGGCAGGCCAGAACGGGTTCTTTGCCCAGGCGATAGAGAATGCCGCCGAGGGCCAACAGGCTCCCGATGGCATCGCCGTCAGGCGACAGATGGGTGATGACCAACGGACGCCGCGCGCCGTTGAGGATATCGAGGAGAGAGTCAGGCGGTGAGAAGGGTAAATCGACGCTCATGGGGTCTCCGAGGTCGCCGTTTGGGTATCGGATTCCGGGCCGGTACCGGAGCTCAGGGCGTCGAGGATGGCATCGACACGGGCGGCGGCAGCATATTGCCGATCGATGCGAAAAACCAGATCGGGCACCCGGCGTAGCTGCAGACGTCCGGCGATCTGACTGCGCACATACCCGCGCGCGTGTTCCAGACCGTTCAAGACCGCGCGTTCGTCGCTGCTCTCATCGAGTAAGGCCACGTACACGCGCGCCGTCTGCAGATCGCGCGTGACATCCACGGCGGTCACGGTGACATCGTGTAGCCTGGGATCGTCCAGCTCGTAGCAGATGATGGTTTCGAGCTCGCGTAGCAACAGCTCGTCGAGACGTTCTTTGCGATAAAGTCGGGCCATATCCGTCTCGGTGGATCAGCGAATGCGCACTTTCTCCAAAGCTTCGATCACATCACCAACGGCCGGCTCGTCGAAATCGGCAATGCCGATGCCGCATTCATAGCCGGCGCGGATTTCGTCGACATCGTCCTTGTAGCGCTTCAACGAGGTGATCTTACCGCGATGGATTTCTTTGCCGAAGCGCAGCACGCGGACCAAAGCGTCTTTGCGGACAACACCGTCCACCACCAGACAACCGAGGGCTTTCGCGTTCCCGCGCAGCGGGAAGATGGCGCGCACCTCGGCTTTGCCGATGGTCCGCTCTTCGTAGACCGGCTCCAACATGCCCTTGAGGGCTTTTTCGATATCGTCGATCAGGTCGTAGATGACCTGATACAGGCGGATGTCGACGCCGTTTTGCTCGGCATAACGCCGGGCCACAGGATCCACCGTCGTGTGGAAGCCGATGATGAGGGCGCGACTGGCCGTGGCCAGCATCACATCGGATTCGGTGATACTGCCGACATCGATGTGCAGAATACGCACCTTGACTTCATCGCTGCTCAGTTGTAGGAGTGAGTTCTGGATGGGTTCGACCGAACCCTGGACATCCACCTTGACGATCAGATTCAGCTCTTTGATCTCGCCGGATTGGATCTGGCGGTAGAGGTCCTCTAGCGAAAGCACCCTGGCTTCCGTCTGGACGGCTTTGGCCTTCTCGGCCCGCTCGGCCGCGATCTGGCGGGCCAAGCGGTCGTTCTCGACCACCTGAAGGATATCACCGGCCGCAGGCAGCCCTTGCAACCCGCTGATGAGGACCGGCATGCCCGGTGTGGCGGCCGTGATCGGACGCCCATCGGCATCGAACATAGCCCGGACACGGCCCCATTGCTGACCGGCTACCACCGAATCACCGACATGAAGCGTGCCCTTTTGCACGAGCACGGTGGCCGTTGTGCCCAGATGGCGGTCTTGATTGGCCTCGATGATGGTACCGACGGCGAAGCCTTCCGGGTTGGCGCGCAGATCCATCATTTCGGCCATAAACAGGATATTTTCGAGCAATTCCTCAATGTTGATCCGCTTTTTAGCGGAAACAGGAACCACGACCGTATCGCCTCCCCATTCTTCCGGTTGCAGGCCCAGATCGGCCAGTTGTTGTTTGACCCGGTCAGGGTTGGCGTTGGGCTTGTCCACCTTGTTCAAGGCGACGATGATCGGCACGCGGGCGGCCCGGGCATGGGCGATGGCTTCGCGCGTTTGCGGCATAACCCCATCATCGGCCGCCACGACCAAAACGGCGATATCGGTCACCTGCGCCCCACGGGCGCGCATGGCCGTGAACGCCGCATGACCGGGGGTATCCAAAAAGGTGATGCGACGGCCATCCAGTTCGACCTGATAGGCGCCGATGTGCTGCGTGATGCCCCCCGCCTCGCGGGCGACGACATTGGTGTTACGAATGGCATCCAGCAAGGTAGTCTTACCGTGGTCCACATGACCCAATACGGTCACGACAGGCGGTCGCGGCTTGAGTTTGGAGGGATCGGTCTCCATTTCCAGCAACCGTTCCCGCAGCGTTTTCGGCGCTTCGGCCCCCGGTTCGACTTCCGGTTCGGCGATGGTCTCACGGACAATTTCAATCCCCAATTCCTCACCGACAATGGTGGCCGTATCGAAGTCGATCAATTCGTTGATATTGGCCATGGTTCCATAACTCATCAAGATCTTGATGATCTCGATGGGATTGGTTCCCAGAACCCTGGCCAGGTCGCGCACGGAGATGACTTCGGGGATCTCGACGCGCGTGGGCTGCTCCGGCGCCGCCTCTTCCTCGGGTTCCGGGGCCGAAGCAACGGTAACAGAGGCCGCCCCACGGCCAGTCTCGGGCGAGGACGGGCCACGACCACCACGATCGCCTCGTCGTTGGGGAGGACGCGAGGCCTCCCCACGCGACCGTTGCTGTTGCGGTCGCGATTTGCTTTTAGCCTGCCTACCCATTGGGGTAGCGGAAGCGAAGAAACGGACTTCGAACAAAGATGGCATAGCAAACACCTCCTTCAGAGGACAGAGCCTCCTGGATAGTCGTGCAGGCCACCTTCTGACACGGGTCGACCCGGCGTGATCGATATGAAGGAGGCCCACTCTGGGCAATGCATCCCGCCCGGCGACCTGAACCCCTTGCCACCGTCCTTTCGGGGGCCTCCTGGCGGATAGGCAGCTAAGGGAAAGATGGGGTGTGAAGTCGTCTCGCTTCGTAAAAGCCGATAATCACACTCCCGCGCGTCTTCGCGCCAGGCGAGATACCATCAATTGCTACACGAGCAATAAAACACAGATTACGGTTGGACGGATCGGCCCAGATTCGGCATCAGCCGTCGGAGCGATGTCCGTCTGTGGCCGTCAAGGCCGATTCGTCCTCTCGGCCGAGTTGGGTGGCCAGCTCGCTTAGCATGGCCTTCTCCTCTGGAGTGAGGACGGTTTTGAGGGCACGCGCCAGACTCCCCTGGCGCAGAGCATTGTGCCAGCAGCTCCGGCTGGCGCATAGATAAGCCCCACGGCCGGCCATTTTACCGGTGGGGTCGTACTTGACGCCGTCCGGTGTCCGCACAAGGCGATGCAGCTCGCGCTTATTCAGGACCCG
Organism: Caldilineales bacterium; assembly: GCA_037443945.1. Taxonomy (GTDB): domain Bacteria; phylum Chloroflexota; class Anaerolineae; order J102; family J102; genus SSF26. Next base: position 13,174 of record JBBINH010000044.1, on the reverse strand, counting down.
ACGACATGAGACACAGGTGCGTTGCGGGACATGACGACGCCGACCTGATGACGCAGCTTTTTTGGCCGGTTTACTCGTCGTACTCGTCATCGTCATCATACTCATCGTAATGACTACTCCGTCCACGGCGCTCGCTCCGACCCGGCAGGGGACGCAGCGGCTTCGTTTCACTGCGTCCTTTCTTGCGCTTCTTCTTGCCGCCGGTCTTGGGTCGCTCCGCTTCGTCTTCGCCAAAGAGACGGGCCAGCGCCTGCCGATCGGCTTCGAAATCACCGCTGAGTTCGCTGTCGAAAGAAGTCATGGCCATGGCCAGCTTGGCCGCCAAAGCGCGCATATCCTCTTCCTTTTCGGCGGCCTCCACATCCAGAGCTTCGACAGGCGTGGGGGGCTCGGTCACCGTCGGTGGTGTCGTAACGGCAGGGGGCGTCTCGACGGCCGCCAGGAGCGTCTCCGGATCGGGGACGGCTTCTTCTTCCGGCAGGGTCACCTGTGCCAGCAGATCGTCGGTGAACGCCGGGGCTTCGGGGACGGTCGGCAACGGTGCCGTCAGCTCGACGGTCGGTTCTTGTTCGGCCAGGATACGGCGGGCTACCTCGAGCAAGTCATCGCTACGGCCGCGCTCCTTGCGCTCCTTGCGCAGGCGCTGACGCTCCATTTCATCCAGACCCTCGGCTGCCGCTTCGCTCTCGTTCTTGATGTCAATCCGCCAGCCGGTCAGTTTGGCCACCAGACGGGCGTTTTGGCCCTCTTTGCCGATGGCCAGCGAAAGCTGATTGTTGGGCACAATGACCACGGCCGTGCGGTCGTGTTCGGGGAAGAGCAAGACATCACTGACCCGGGCCGGGCTGAGGGCATTGGCGACAAAGCGTTCCGGGTCTGGGTGCCATTCGATGATATCGATCTTCTCGTTGTTCAGCTCGTTGACGATGTTCTGGATGCGCACCCCGCGCATGCCGACGCACGAACCGACCGGATCAACGCCGGGATGGTTGGAATGGACGGCTACTTTTGAACGGGAGCCGGCTTCGCGGGCGATAGCTTTGATCTCGACCACCCCCTGTTTGATCTCGGGCACCTCTTTTTCTAGCAAGCGGCGCAGCATATTGCGATGGCTGCGGCTGAGCCGGATAATCGGTCCGCGCGTGCCTTTGCTCACCTCGCTGACATAGGCGGTGATGGTTGTGTTCGGCTTGTAGCGCTCGCCGGGAATCTGGTCGTTGCGTTCGAGGATACCCTCGGCCCGTCCGCCGTCCAGGGAGACGATGACTGTGCCGGACTGATGGTCGATGCTGCGCACGACGCCCTGGATCAATTCGCCTTCCCGCTCGGCGTAGTCGTCATACACGGCATCACGCTCGGCTTCACGGATGCGCTGTAAAATGACCTGCTTGGCCGTTTGGGCGGCAATGCGCCCGAAATTCTCCGGGGTGCATTCGACCAGGATATGCTCACCGGGTCGCGCCTTATGCGGGTCAATCCGGGCCGCTTCTTCGACACTGATCTGCGTTTTCGGGTCGGTGATGACAGGGACGACCTCTTTGCGGGCATAGATATGCACATCCCCGGTTTCAGGACTCAGCCGCGCCTCGACGTTGCTGGCACTAACGTTGAAATGGCGCCGATAGGCCGAGACAAGCGCTTGCTCTACGGCCTCGATCACGACTTGAGGTCGCAGGTTACGCTCGGCGCAGATTTGGTTGATGGCCATCAACAACTGCTTATTCATGGCAATGCTATAGACGACATGAAGAAAATGGAGAAGAAAAGACAGAGGGGCCCGGAGCCGCCACCAACAGGTCGTGACAATGAAAAAAGTGGGCGGGGCCCACTTCTCTCATGCACCATTCTGTGTTCCTGCGAGTTTACTATACACCGAATAGGCGTTGCGGTCAAGTTTAGCGATATTCTTTCAACATCCGCTCCAGTTCGCGCTCGGCATCGCGACGGGCAATGGTGGCCCGTTTGTCGTACAAACGCTTGCCGCGCACCAGCCCGATCTCAACCTTGGCCCGATTGTTCCGCAGATAAAGGCGCAGGGGGACAACGGTCCAACCGCGCTCGGCCACCCTGTTCGCCAATCGGTTGATCTCAAAACGGTGCAACAGCAACTTCCGCTCGCGCCGGGGATCATGATTGGCGTAGGTGGCGTGGCTGTAAGGGGCAATGTGCACATTGAGCAACCAGGCTTCGCCGTTGCGAATGAGGACAAAGCCATCGGTCAGATTGACCTTACCGGCCCGAATGGACTTGATCTCGGTGCCGGTCAACACCAGCCCGGCCTCCAGGGTCTCGATGATCTCGTAATCGTGATAGGCCTTGCGATTGGTGGCAATGAGTTTGATGGCCTTCTCGTTCACGGCGTCTGGACCTGTCTGCGCAGATAGTCAACGGCCGCCTCAAGCTGTTCATCCGGTTCGGCCTCGGGGTCATCGACGACGACGATGTCGGGTTCCAGCCCCGAATCCTGAATCTGACGACCCTTGGGCGTAAACCAGCGGGCCGTGGTGACACGCAGGAGCGAACCGTCGGAGAGATCGAACAAGCTTTGTACCGAACCCTTGCCGAAGGTAGTCTCACCGATAAGCACCCCGCGGCCGTAATCCTGGATGGCGCCCGCCACGATTTCGGAGGCGCTGGCCGTACCCCCGTTCACCAGAACGGCCACCGGCATATCATCCGGAACCACAGCATTGCCGCGGGCGCGGTGTTCGAAGTTCCGCTTGCCGACTTCTTTGGCAATAACCCCCTTGCTGATAAACAGACTGGCGACATCGATGGCGATATCGAGACGACCACCGGGATTGTTGCGCAGATCCAGCAGAATGGCCTTGGCGTTGTTGGCAAGGGCCTCCTCCAGAGCCTGACGCAACTGCTGACCCCCGCGCTCGGAAAAATCGAACAAGGTGATATGGGCGATGTTGCCCTCAAGGGTTTCGGCTTCCAATACAGGGATGTTGATGCGGGCACGGGTGATGCTCACCTCGAACGGTTCGGCCAGGCCCTGTCGTCGCACGGTCAGCCTCACCTGACTCCCGGCCGGCCCGCGGATAAGCTGCACGGCTTCATCCAGAGTAAGCTCGGTGATATCTCGGCCGTCCACAGCGATGATGACATCACCGCTGCGCAGCCCTGCCGCTTCGGCCGGCGAGCCGGAGAAAGGCCGCACGATCATGACCCCGCCGCCCTCGGCCTCATTCACCGAGGCGCCGATGCCTTCAAAACTGCTATCGAGTTCGATCCGGAACTGTTGCGCCCGCGCCGGCGGCAACAAGGCGGTGTAATCGTCACCCAAAGCCTCGACAACACCGGCAAAAGCCGCATAGGCCAACTCATCCGGGGCGGGAACGGCCGTCCCGCACTTTTCATAGATGGCGGCGGCCGTCTGCCAGAAGGTAGCAAAATCGGCCGGCGCCGTGCTCGGCGGTTCGGGTGGCACCAAGCGGGGTGGGGGAGTGGTGGGATCGTCATCGCGACAGTTGCGGCTGGCATGCTCCAGGCCGGCAATGGCTGCCTGCGTGAGCGCTTTCCCTTCAGGAACAGGCCCGTTGTAGTTTTTGCTCAAGAGGTCAAGGGCCTCCCAGAAAACCTTAAAATTGGACGGCGTGACCTCGGGTGCCTTCGGTGAGGGGGTAGGGGAGGGTGGGGCTGCGCGGGTAGAGGGGGGCGTTTCCGACGGAACGGCAGCCTGGGCGCCATCGCCGGAGGGTTCGATCTCGCGCACGAGGACCCGATCCGTTGCGCGCCCCCACAAGCGGTCTCGGTTCTGTCCCAGCCAAAAGCCGGCGCCGAAAGCCGCGGCGGCGATCACGAGGCCGATCAGGAAGACGATAACACAGCCGAGCAGGAACTTGAGAAAGTTGTTGAGAGGAGAATCGGAGTTCATGGGTTAAGGGAAGACTGGCGAAGGGAAGTGAGAAGATCGACGGCGGCAAGCAGCACCGCATCGGTATCGGGCAAGGGCGCCACACTCAGATCGGGTTCGAGGCCATGACCGTCGATCTGGCGGCCGTTGGGGGTAAACCAGCGGGCAAAGGTGACGTGCAGGGCGCTGTTGTCGGTCAAACGGTGGACCCGTTGCATCGAGCCTTTGCCGTGGGTTGGCGAACCGATCAGGCGGCCACGACCGTGGTCTTGCAGAGCGCCGGCCACGATCTCGGCGGCGCTGGCCGTGCCCTGGTCGACCAGAACGGCCAGGACGCCCGTCTCGGCCTCGCCACCGCCTATGGCCCTATAGACCTTCTCCGTCTCGCCGGCCCGTTGTTCGCGCAGGATGATGCCGGCAGGGAGAAAATGGTCGGCGATGGCGATGGCGGCGTCGAGCAAGCCGCCGGGGTTGCCGCGCAGATCGAGGATAAGGCAGTCGGCAGCGTTGAAGGACCGTAATTCGGCCAGGGCCTGACGGAACTCGCGCTCGGTAAGGGCACTAAAGCGCTCGATACGGATATAACCGCAATCGGGCGCTTCGTCAAGCTGTTGCCAGCTCACGCTGGGCAATTCGATCTCGGCGCGCTTTACGGCATAGTCTAGCCGTTGCCCATGGCGCAACACGGTAACTCGGACGACAGTTCCCACGGGCCCGCGCAAAAGCGCCGTCACCCGCTCGAGATCGGCGGGAAGAGCGAGGGTCTCGTCGTCCACGGCGAGGAGGATGTCCCCTTCGCGTAGTCCTGCTTCGGCTGCAGGTCGGCCTACCAACGGACGCAGCCGCACGCGACCGGCCTCATCGAGTTCGAGCGAAGCGCCGATTCCACCGAAGCGCCCTTCCAGTTGTTCCTGCTCACGCGCGGCCGGCTCCGGTTCGATGAAGTAGGTGTAGGGGTCACCGATGCGGGCAACGCTACCTTGCAAAGCGCCGTACACGCGCTCGCGTTCCGAGGGCAACGCATCCGGATAATCGCGACCGATCAGCGACCAAACCTCGTGATAAAGCGCATTCAGATCGGGCGCATCCACCGCCGTAGGGGTTGCTTCTGTCCGTGACGAAAGCCAGGCATAGGCCCAGCGGAGGCCGATGCCAAGGGCGAAGACCACGGCGGCCGTAAGCACACCGGCGGTGAAATAGAACCAGCGCGTCAATGTACTTGACATAAAATGAAACCAAGGACTATCGGCAAAAACGAGTGAGGGGAACGCTAGGGTCGCCTGAGGTGTCGCTCGGTCCCACCGACACCGGCCGGCGGGGGTTTCGTCGCCTGGAGGTTGTCGGAAATGCGGGATGGCCGGGACTCATGTGGGCGCTCTGGGACGCCGTGAGCGCGTTGTCAGTTCTTATGTCAAGTCATTGGTTGGAATTCGGCAAGAGTTAACAACACACTAGAAATATTATGTCACATAGTTCTTGGATGCGAATCTTGAACTTGACATAACGGAAGGCTCACCAGCTCAGGCGTAACACGCGGCCATGACGGGCGGCGACCGAAACTCGCAGCGAACGGCTGCCATCGGCACTCCGCTCCCATTGTGGCGGCAGATCGTCGGCGGGGTTGCCCCACAAGTCGATAGGAGTGTCATCATGGGTCGGCAGGTCTGGAGGTAACGGGATGGTCCGCACGGTATCCTCAAAACCGACATTCACCACGACCAGCGCGGCCTCCCCCACCCCACGCCGCAAGAAGGCGAGAACATTCTGATGGCCGTAGAGCGGCTCGAAGCTGCCGTGTCGCAGCACGGCCTGCTCGCGGCGCAGGGCAATGGCCCGGCGTGTCAGGGCCCAGGTGGTGAGATGCCAACGGTTCCGGTCCCAGGGGAAGGCGCGACGGCAATCGGGATCGGGGCCACCTTCCAGGCCTATTTCGCTGCCGTAAAAGAGACAAGGCGCGCCCGGCAACGTCATGACCAACAACATGGCCAGATGCAAGGCCGAGTAATCGCCCCCGGCCATGGTCAGAAAGCGCGGGGTGTCGTGACTGTCGAGCAGGTTGAGTTGCGAATAGACGACATGCGGATGGTACAGGCGGCACAACTCGGTCAGGCGTTGCAGCGTCCGGCGGGCACCCAAGGGTCGCAGGCGAAAACCACCGGGGCGCAGGTCGCGGTGGAGCGTGGTGCGGGCGACGAAACCCAAAAGGGTCAGGGCCAGGGGATAGTTCATCAGGGCATCAAACCGATCCCCCTCTAACCATTCCGGCGCCGGCCGCCAGATCTCGCCTACGGTGTAGGCTTCGGGATTGGCCGCGCGCACCCGCTGGCGAAAGGCGCGCCAGAAATCGGGGTCATCGATCTCATCCGGCACATCCAGCCGCCAGCCCTCGGCGCCGAAACGAATCCAATGCTCGGCCACGTTCAGCAGATAGGCCCGCGTGTCGGGATTGGCCACGTTCAGCTTGGGCAGGGCCCGCAGACCCCACCAGGCTGCGTAGTTGGCCGGCTTCTTCTCATCGTAAGGATGCAGGGGAAAGCGGTGGATGATGAACCAATCGCGATAAGGTGACTGCGGCCCGCATTCCAGGATGTGATGAAAAGGCCAGAACCCGCGGCCGGTATGATTGAAAACCCCGTCGAGGATGACACGGATGCCGCGGGCGTGGGCGGCAGCCAGGAGTTCGGCCAAAGCCTCGTTCCCGCCCAGTAGCGGATCCACCTGAAAATAATCGTAGGTGTGGTAACGATGATTGCTGGCCGAGGCGAAGATGGGGTTCAGGTAGATGGCGTTGATCCCCAGCTCCTGGAGATAGTCCAAATGCTCGACGATGCCCAGGAGGTCTCCCCCTTTGAAGCCATGGGGCGTCGGCGGGCTGTCCCACGGTTCCAGATGCCCGGGCTTGGCGACCCGGTCGCTGGCGGCAAAGCGATCGGGAAAAATCTGATAGAAAACGGCATCGCGCACCCAGGCCGGTGTAGCCGGAGCGTTGGCCGTCGGTACGGTGGGGAGTTCAATGCGGACGAACTCTTTCATTATGTCAAGTTGATTGCGAGGTACGAGGACGATGACGATGGCCGGAATCCGGCAGCCGATAAGGGCGCAGACGGGCGCCGAGGACCGGTGGCAACTTGCCCACCACCAGCGTCCCTTCCGGCCGGTATTCGAGATGGTCGATATGACCCAACCGATGGAACAAAGCAACCAGCTCTCCCTGATCGTAAGGGATGAGTACGGTGATGGTCTCACCCAATTGAGCCTCCAGGACCTCGTCCAGACGGGCTTGCAATCTGTCCAGACCTTCGCCGGTCAAGGCGGAGATGGGCACCGCCTCGGGGAGGGCTTCCAGGATGTCGGGCGGGAGCGGACGACCGGCCAGGCGGTCCACCTTGTTCAGGGCGACCACGGTGGGAATGCTCATGGCTCCCAGCTCGTCGAGGACATTCTCCACGGCGCTGGCCTGTTCGATGACGTTGGGATGGCTGACATCGACGACATGCAGGAGCAGATCGGCTTCCAGGATTTCCTCCAGGGTGGCGCGAAAGGCGGCCACAAGCTGGGTGGGCAGTTTCTGGATAAAACCGACCGTGTCGGTAAGGAGGGCCTCACGGCCCGAAGGCAGGACAAAGCGACGCGTGGTCGGATCGAGGGTAGCGAAGAGTTGATCGACGGCCAGGACATCGGCCCCGCTGAGGGCATTGAGCAGGGTGGACTTGCCGGCGTTGGTGTAACCGACCAGGGCGATCAGGGGGATATGGGCGGCCCGACGGCGCAGGCGATATTGCTCGCGATGGGTGCGCACTTCCTCAAGCTGACGCCGCAAAAAGGCGATGCGCTTGCGGATCTCGCGGCGATCGCTTTCCAACTGCGTTTCACCGGGACCGCGTACGCCTACCCCACCCGTGGCGCCACCGGCACGGCCGCCGACCTGGCGGGCCAGATGGGTCCAGGCCCGGGTGAGTCGCGGCAGGCGGTATTCGTATTGGGCCAGTTCCACTTGCAAGGCGCCCTCGCGCGTGCGGGCGTGTCGGGCGAAAATATCGAGGATAAGGGCCGTGCGGTCGAGCACCTTGACGTTGTCGTCGTTGATGGCCTTTTCGATCTCGCGCTGCTGGCGGGGGTTCAGCTCGTTGTCAAAGATAACCACGTCGATGTCCTCGGCGTGCACCCGTGTCACCAGTTCTTCGAGTTTGCCCTTGCCGATGTAGGTGGCGGGATGAGGGGCCTCGATGGTCTGGGTGAGCACATCCACCACAACCACGTCGGCCGTGGCGGCCAACCGGGCCAGCTCGCTTAGCGAGTCTTCCAGGCTGAACAGTTCGGGTTGACCGCGAATGGCCACGCCCACGAGCAGACCGCGCTCGCCGGACGCTTCGGCCTCCTGAGGCCGAAATGACTCCTCAGGGCGCAGACGGGCATTGGCCTCGGCGTGTGATGGTCTTAGAGGGCGAGAAACCGATGCTGTCATGACCTCTCAAGATAGGTTTCCAGAACGCGTCCAACGCGTTCGAGGCTGATGGCGCTGAGTTTATCGCACGTATCGGCGGTCGTGTGCCAGTAAGGATACTCGAAGTCGATGATATCCACACTGGGAACCCCGCGACGGATAAAACCGATGTGGTCATCGATGACGGTTGGCCCCGGCTCCGGGACAAAGACGTCGCCATAGCCCAATCTGGCCGCCAGTTCCCAGATCGTGCGGGCCAACTCGGGGTCGGAATTGCCCTCAAGGAGAAAACGCTGGTCGGCATCGCCGACCATGTCCACGAGGATCATCGCTGCCGGCAGCACCTCCATCGTCTCGGCCAGGCGGGTCGAACCGATGATCCAATCCCAGCCGGGGATGCGACCGTTGTCCTCGGCGTCGAAAAAGGCCAGCCAGACCGGGCGAGGCAGACGGTCCTTATCGAGGACCCGGGCCAGCTCCAGCAAGACGGCCACCCCCGAAGCGCCGTCGTTTCCCCCCAGAATGGGCTCCCCACGGCGGGCCGGGTCGGGGTCCTGGTCGGCGATCAAACGGGTATCGTAATGGGCGCCGACCAGGATAAAATCGTCCCCTGCGGAGGGATGGCTTTGGGCGAGGATGTTGCGCACGGGGGTACCGTTCCATAGGAACTCATGGGTTTCTACCCGCCAGCCCTGGGCTTCGAGCTGGGCGATGATCCAGTCACCGGTGCGCCGATTGGCCGGGCTGCCCGTAGGCCTGGGTCCGAAATCGCATTGGGCCTGAGCCAGGGCCAGCGCCCCCGCCCCCGAGAAGACCGGCGCCGGCGTGGGTGTGGGTGTGGGCTGAGGCAAGGCGCCATAGCCCACCCAACCCAGATAACTCAGGGCCAGTACGAAGATGAGGAGTGTGATGACTTGCGCCGGACGCAGTCGTGACAAACGAGAGGATGGCTTCATATCGTCTGATCCGTTTTGGTTCGCGTTTTACTTTTGCCGCGCAATTCGAAGCGCAGCGGTGTGCCCTCGAAAGGATACACCTGGCGGATACAGTTCTCTAGATAGCGAAGGTAGCTGAAGTGCACAGCCTTGGGATCGTTGACAAAGAGCACAAAGGTGGGTGGGTCGATGTCGACCTGGGTGGCATAATAAAACCGGGCCTGACGGCCGCGCACGGCCTTGGGCGGATTGGTGCTCACAGCTTCCCGGATCAGACGATTGAGTTCGGCCGTGGGCAAACGTTGCTGGCGACTTTGGGCGACGAGAAAGGCCGTCTTGAGGATCTGATCGATGCGCTGGCGGGTCAACGCCGAGACAAAGAGCACGGGCACGTAGTCGAGGAATTTGAGTTCGCTGCGTAGCCGGCGTAGGTAGGTGGGCATCGTATGTTCGTCTTTGGGAATGGCATCCCACTTGTTGACGACAAGCACCAGACTACGATAGGCCTCCAGGACATAGCCGGCCACGTGGGCATCCTGGGCGGTGATACCGGTCGTGGCATCGAGGACCAGCAGGACCACATCGGCGCGCGCAACGGCCTTGAGGGTACGGATGACGCTGTATTGCTCAATCCCTGGTGCAATGGCGCCACGCCGCCGAATACCGGCCGTATCCACCAAGACAACCGGCATGCCCTCCCAGGTCAGGTAGGTATCAATGGGATCGCGGGTGGTGCCGGGGAGACTGCTGACGATGGCGCGTTCCTGGCCGAGAAGGGCGTTCAGCAGCGAGGATTTGCCTACATTGGGTCGACCGACAATGGCGACGCGCAGGGCTTCGGCAGGCCCTTCTATGGGGGGGGCCGGCGGCAGATGGGCAACCACGGCATCAAGTAAGTCACCGATGCCGATGCCGTGGTAGGCCGAAATGGGCAGGGGTTCGCCCAGCCCCAGAGCATAGAACTCGACGGCATCGTATTGGCGCCGGGCCGTATCGGCCTTATTGGCGGCTACGATCACCGGCTTACCGGCCTGGCGCAACCGGTTGGCGATCTCCAGATCGGCTGCGGTCGGCCCTTCGCCGGCATCCACCAAAAAGATGATGACATCGGCCTCGGCCATGGCCTGTTCGGCTTGGGCCTGGATCTCGCGCCAGTAGCCGGCCGAGGCACTGGCCAGCGGATCGGCCGGCGGCCGTCCGCTCCGGTCCGGGGGTTCCAGGCCGCCGGTATCGACCAACAAAAAGCCGACTCCGTTCCACTCGGTGTCGGCATAGAGACGATCCCGAGTCGTGCCGGGCAGGTCTTCGACAATGGCCTGACGGCGGCCGATGATGCGGTTGAATAACGTCGACTTGCCCACATTGGGCCGGCCGACAATGGCCACAACGGGTTGAAAAGTCGGTTTGCTCATGAACGCGGAGTAGGGGTCGACAAGCCCGGGATGGGAGGGGTGCTCGTGGACGTCTCGGGGCCAGGGGTGCTTGTGGGCATCTCGGCCGGGCCGATGGTGATCTGCACACTTTCCGGTAACAGGGTACGGACATTGACACCGTCGGGATAAACCAGGATAGGCGTCAGAGTATGGGCGCCGATGCCCAGGCCGGTCAGGTCGAGGACGGCACGGACGTTGTCGCCGGTCAGGGTCTGGAGCCGGGGAAGCGGTCCTTGCATAAGCACACTAAGGGTTGGGGGCGAAATGGCTTCGACCCGTAAGCCCTGGCCGAGCCCCTGCACGACCGGAGTGAGGGTGAGGGTCATACTGCTTTCGATGGGTTCGATGCCCACGCGCACGATGACGGCGCGTGTAGGCGTAGCGGCCACCGTTTCCGGCAAAACCAGAGGAACCCGCTCCTCGATGCTGGCGGTCGCGTCGGTAATGGTGATGGGGCTGGTCTCGACAAAGGGCGGCATCTCGGCCAGAACCTTCGGATCGCCGACCAGGGTGATCGTGGCCGGTTCGACCCATACCCCGGTAATCCGATAGTTGGCTGCCGGCTGTCCTTCGATGCGGGGCAGGACCGATTTTTCGCTGACACCCTGGAGTTGAAAAATCGGCACGCGTACCGTCACGCTGCGAGGTTCGATCTCCAGGCCGGTCACCACCAGGCCGTTGCGGTCTCGAAGGATGACCACCTGGTTGGTTTCAAAATCCGAGCGGACCTCGGTCAGGCGGACCGAGACCTCGGCCTGATGGACGGTATCCACCAGGCTTTTGGCACCGGTGACGCGCACGGTCGGCGGGGTCACGGTAGCGGTGCCGGCCTGATAGCCAAAAGGCGGACTGCCCAACACGCTGACCGTTATCGGTATCTCTCGGCTCACCCGACTTTCCAACCGGACGACAACGGCGGGTGGGATGACCTCCTGCACCACAAGGCCGGAGACCTGGGCATCGATGGCTATCGGCACCTCCTGACGCCCTGGTTGCGCCTGGCCGAGATCGATGTAGGCGATCAAATCGTTGCTCGTCAACACCTGCCAGACGCTACGCGGGGCTCGCGCCCGCACATCCACCTGGGGAAGGCTGTTGATCGCCTCCGGCATAATGAGGTCATCGGGCAGATTGCGGACGACGACCTGAAGCCGGCTGACCGTACGCACCTCAAGAGGGTTTTTCTGTTGCTCAGCAACCACCCACACGATAAGGGCCAGGAGCAGGGCCAGGATGAACGTGCCCAGTTGATCGAGAGAGGGCAACAAGGGAACGGTACCGCGGCTCATGAGGGCAGCGCTTCTTCCTCGAGATGAACGCTCTGGGCGCGCGAAGCATAGAACTGCTCGAGCACCCGACGCAGACGCTTGTCATCCAGGCGTCGGACTAAACGACCGTTGCGAGCGACCGAGATGACACCGGTCTCTTCGCTGACGATGAGGGCCAGGGCATCGGTTCCTTCCGTAATGCCGATGCCGGCGCGATGCCGCGTGCCCAGGCTCGTATCGGCCAGCGGTTGCGATGTTAGCGGCAAGACGCAGGCTGCCGCCATCACCGTTTGCTCGCGCAGGATAACGGCCCCATCGTGCAAAGGCGTGCCGGGATAGAACAGGGTCTCCAGCAATTCGGCGCTCGTGATGGCACCCAACAGCACCCCGGTTTCGATGGAATCCTGCAAACCGGTCTGACCCTCAAGGACGATGATAGCGCCATGGCGCTGTTGCGACAAGTGGGTGCAGGCCATGACCAGCTCGTTGATAAGCCGGGAGGTCCCGGTCGAGCGTTGGTTGCGCAGGAAAAGGAGGCCGGTGCGTCCCAGCCGCTCCAACAAACGCCGCAGCTCAGGCTGAAAAACGACCGGAATGGCGATAAGGATGGCCAGACCGCTGTTGCGGATCAGCCAGGAAAAGGCCGAAAGGGCGGTAAACGTGCTGGCCAGGACGCCCAACAAGACCAACACCAGGGCCCCACGCAGGACCTGAACACCCTGGGTGCCGGCAAAGAGCCTGAGCACGACGTAGAAAACGATGGTGACCAGCAGGACGTCGACAGCATCGAGCAGGTCAAAACGACTAAAAAGGGCCAGGAAGTCATCCACAATAAGGATTCTAAACCGAAACGCAGCGTCTCGCCAATGCCGCCGGTTCCTTGGAGGATAGGCAGGGTTGCGGGCGTCTGCCAAGGAGTTCCTCTGCCCCTGACCGCTGTGTTAGAATGACAATCCGATTCCCGTTGGTCGTGTGCCATTTCTTCGTGTGAGGAGAGCCATGGACTACATCGCTATTCTCAAGGATGCCGCTCAGACGACCTGGCGCCATCGTAGCCTGTGGGTTCTGGGCTTTCTTTGGGCCTTGGTCAGCGGTGGAGCCGGGTTCGGCGGCAATAATCTGAGTGCAACCTGGTCGGGCGATCTGACGATATCGGAATTCACGCCCTGGCTGGCGATTCTGCTTCTCCTCCTTCTAGCTTTGCTCTGTATCCTTATCCCGCTCGGTGTCGT
>JBBINH010000043.1:0-28424 GCA_037443945.1 Caldilineales bacterium | reverse complement strand
CTTGGCGAAGCTCACGATGTCGGGCTGCACGCCCCAGTGGCCCAGCGCGAACCAGCGGCCTGTCCGCCCGAAGCCGGTGATGACCTCGTCGGCGATGAACAGCACCTGGTAGCGGTCGCAGATCTCACGGATGCGCTCGAAGTAGCCGGGCGGCGCGGGCGCGGCGCCGAGCGTGGCGCCCACGACGGGCTCGGCGATGAAAGCCGCCACGGTATCGGGCCCGGCCGCCAGGATAGCGGCCTCGAGGGCGTCGGCGCCGCGCTGGCGTTCGGCTGCAAGAGCGGGGGGGAGACGAAGCCGGCGGCCCCCGCGGCCGCCGGCCGCACCTTAAGTCGCGCGATCGGCCAAAAGGGCCAACGACGCCCCGCGCGGGAAAACCCACCGCGCCGGGCGCCGCCAATCCAAGTCGGCGTGATAGGCGGGAAAGGGCATCACGCCCGGCGCCGCGCCTATCCCGGCGCCACAAGGCCGCGCCTTTGACCCCCTCGGGTTGGCCGGACCTTCAGCTCCCCACGGCAAAGGTGGTGAAATCGAGCGCCGCAGCGTCGGTCGGACGTAAATGCTTCGCGATCGTAAAGGTGAAAGTCGTCCCCCGCCCGACTTCGCTCGTGGCCCAGATGCGTCCGCCGTGATGCTCGACCAGATGCCGGCAGATGGTCAGACCCAGGCCCGTGCCCTTATACAGCCGATTGACCCCACCATCCACCTGATAGAACCGCTCGAAGACACGCTCCAGTTGGTCGGCAGGAATGCCGATCCCGGTATCTTCGACGCTGACCTCGATGAAATCGCCTATATCCCGTGCACGAATGCTCACACGGCCCTGGGCCGGCGTGAACTTGATGGCATTGTCCACCAGGTTGGTCACCACCTGTTCCAACCGCCAGGGGTCGGCGGCCAGGGGGGGCAGGTCTTCGGGGACAAGATTGACCAGGGTCACCCCGGCCGAAACGGCCAACGGTGTCAGCTTATCCACCACCGCTTCGACCACGACCGGCAGGTCCACGGGCTGGAGCCGCAGCTTCACCCGACCCGCTTCCAGTCGTGAGAACTCGAGCAAATCGTCGATCATACGCTGAAGATGGTCGGTTTGTTGTTTGACCGTCTCCAGAAAATCGCGTTGGATGGCGCTGACCGGGCCGGTTTTGCCCATGAGGATGATATCCACAAAACCTTTGATCGAGTGCAGCGGTGTTTTCAGCTCGTGCGAGACCACGGAAAGGAAGTTCGATTTCATGCGCTCCAGCTCTTTTTGGGTGGTGATATCGCGCAAGACGGTGGCGATGCCGACAAGGGTGCCATCCACGACGAGCGGAGCGGCCAGGGCCTGGTAGACGGCCCCGCGACCGGGCCCACCTACGGCGATCTCCCGCACCTGCGACCGGTCGGGAGCGGCAGCGACGGCCTCCAACAAAGTCAACAGGTCGGCATGGGTTATGCAGTCGCGCAGGGGCAACCCCACCGGCGGCACTTCCAGGTTGAAAATGGTAGCGGCCACCGGGTTCATGAGCACGAGCTGGAGATCGGCATCCACAACCAACACCCCGTCGCCGATGCCGGATAGGATGGCCTCCAGCTCGCGGCTTTTATCGGCCACCGCGCGGTAAAGCCGCGCATTCTCGATGGCTGCCGCCGCAAAATAGGAGAAGGAATCGAGCCACTGGCGGCGACGTTCGTTATCGAAATCGGGTCGGTCATCGGCCAGATAAAGGACTCCCAGGGGCCGATTGCGCAAGACGAGGGGTAAGCAGAGGATATGCTCGCCCCCCCACGAAGCCCGCAACGAGGGCAGGCCCAGGACATCCCCGGCTTCGGCGGCGACGATATGCCCCGCAGTCAGCAAGCGCAGGTCATCCGCCGTCAGGGGTACCTCGAAGCGAAAGTCGCGCGTTGCGCCGGCAGCCGTGGCCACGGCCGCCCCGTGCAGACTTTGGCCGTCCTCGCCGAGCAGGGCCACGGCGGCGAAGCGCGCCTCGGCCAGAGTGGCCAGACGCTCCACAAGCACCTGCAGGGTTTCCGTCAGGTCCAGGGTTGTGGCCAGGTTGCGGGCCATCTCCTGCAATGTCCGCAGTTGCAGCACGCGATCACCCAGATCGGCGGCCGTGCGCTGCAGGCGGCGGGTCTGGCTTTCGAGTTCGGCTTCCCGACGGATCAGGGTTTCGGCCAGTTCGGCCTGTCGACGCCGCAACACGTGCAGATATCCGGCCAGCGATGCCGTGAGCAACGCCCCGACAAACAGCACCAGATAGCGGGCCAGAAAAACGGGGTCGCCCAGAAAGGCGAGATGACCGCTGTGTCGGGCCAAGACCAGGACATAAAGCGGACCGCCGGCAAAGGCGCCCAGCCCGATCAAACCCGGTCGGGCCATGTAGAAGACCGGCAACAGCGCCTGTAAACCCAACAACGGCCAGAACGGCGATGCCAGACCACCGGTGGCGTACACCAACCAGGCTACCAGGCACAGGTCGAGTCCATAGCTCAGACCATCCCCCACGGCGCGGCTTTGCGGCGCTCGGTGTCTCAACACCCCACCGATCAACGTCAACACGCCATAACCGCCGAGCACCCAACCCGGCGCCAACCACGAGGCAACGCCGGTCAGCCAAAGTCCCAGCCCAGTGATAAGCACCAAGCCGAGCTTGTGGACCGACCAGAAGACGAAGTCGGAAGCGAACGACACCTTGCGTGGGACGGCCATAAGGGCGCTTTAGCGATAGGGGGTAGGTGTGGGCGAAAGGAACGGGGTGGGCGTGGGCGATGCCGTTGGCGGGAACATGGCTGCCGTCGGCGCGGGTGTGGATACCGTCGGTGTCATCGGGGCCGTGGTCGTTTCGGTAGAGGTGACCGGCGGCGATGTCGGTGTGGTCACAAGGGGCCGACCACGACTCGACTGCGCGGGGGACGGTGAAGGCGAGGGCGTGGCCGTGGGGGTGAAAGTAAGCACAGGTTCGGGCGGAGTGGCCGTCGCCGTCGGTGTGGGAGTGCGGGTCGGTGACACTGTCGCCGTGGCGGTCGCCGTTGCCGTCTCCGTCGGGGTGGGACTGGGCAAATGCACGGTCCGCCACCACAGATCCAAACCGGCCAGAACATACAGACGGTCCCGATCGCCGGGGGCCACCCATAGCCCCTGCAAACGGCCTGCCGGCGGCCCGGCCAGGGGATGCCAGCGCCGACCGCCGTCCTCGCTGCGCCAGAGCCGCCCTTCACCGTCGGCAGCAAAGAGCACCTGCCAGACAAGCGGATCACAGGCCAGGAAACGCAAGGGAGATCGACCGGGTTGGGGCAACGGCTGCCAGCTCAGACCGTCATCGGTGGAAAGCAGGATGCCCTGCTCGTGGCCGACAAAGAGGCGGGTCGGTCCGCGCGGCGGGCTCAGCAGGAAGATCGGCGTGATCCCGTCGGGCAAAAGGCGTTGTTGCCAATGCTCACCGCCGTCGGCGCTGAAGACAAGCCAACCTTGGCCTGCCAGCCCGATCCGATCGGATTCGCTCAATACGGCCTTGATCGGTCCCGGCGCCCGATAGGTCCGCCAGTTGGCGCCGCCGTCGGTGCTCAAACCGATGCGATCGCCGCCGGCCAGGCCGATGACACCCTTCTCGCCGGGTTGGACGAGGAGATGTTCGGGGAGGAAATCAAGGGGGCGATGGAGAAGCTCGAAGGTAGCCCCCCGATCGAGCGAACGGTAAAGGCCGCGGTTTTGGGGACTACCGGCCAGGGCGAACATGATGGCGGCACCGCCCTGACCCCGTCCCGCTCCGGCCTGCAGTTCGATCAGCTCCAGCCTGCCCAGACGGCTTCGCGGCAGGCCGGCGCCACCGGGGATCCAGCTGCGGCCGCCGTCCAGGCTTCGCCATAACCCTGCGGCCGACCAACGATACAGACCGGTCAGCCCCTGGTCAACAACTAGGGCGACGCCTTGCACGGCGCCCAATTGGCGTCCGGTAGCCTGCCAGGTTGGCCCCGAAATGTCGGGCTGCCTCGGGAGCAACAGAAAAGGTGTCCAAAACAAAAGGATGCCGCCGACCCAAAGGAGCCAACGCTTGCCGAGCATGAGGGGATGGAAGGACCGCTAAGGACTCAGGTGAGTTCGACCGGACGCCAAGCGCCCGGTTCGATAGTAAAAAAAGAGCTTGCGCATTGCGCCGCGACAACGGCCTAACGATACGGTGTGGGCGTGGGTGTAGGCGGTTCGGGCGTCGGTGTGGGCGGCGGTGGCGGCGTCGGTGTGGGCGGCAGCGGGGTGGGGGTAGGCGGTGGCGGTGGCGGCGTCGGCGTTGCCGTCGGTGTGGGGGTGCGGGTTGGCGTGGGAGTGGCCGTAGGCAGTGGGGTAGCCGTCGGTGTCGCCGTAGCCGTGCTGGTGGGGGTAGGCGTGGCCAACGCCAGCAGGACCGCCTGCTCGATCTGGCGGGCCGACTCCGTATCACCACAGGGCGGGTCCAGGGCCAGAGCCGCCTGGGCGTGCAGCAGCGCTTCGCGATACTTGCCCTGACCGGTTTCTTGGTCGGCCAGAGCCACATAGGCCTCATAGAGCAGGCAGTTCACCCGACCGCCGGCATAATCGCTGCGCTGACGCTGCACCGGTTGCAAATGGTCGATCACGGCCGTCCAATCCCGACGTGCGGCCGCGCGCAGGCCGTTGTCGTAGGCTATGGCCAGGCGCCGGGCCGTGATCGCCCGCTGATTATCCGCATGGATGGTCAGGGCCGCGTTGAAGCGCTGGATGGCTTCGCGCACGGCCGCCGGATCGTCCCCGCGTTCGGCAATGAGTCGCTCGCCTTCTTCCAGGTAACTGACGAAAAGGAACTCCTGGACGGCATCGCGGCGGAACGTGGCATCTGCTTCGCGTAGTCCTTCAAACAGGCGGATGGCTTCGGACCAATCGCTGGCATTGTAAGCCGCCGTCGCCGCCGCAAAGCGTTCCTCCATCTCTTGCTGATGGATGACCAGCATGAGCAGGCTATCCACATCCTCGTAGGAGGGGTAGGTCGCCGCAATAGCCTCCAGACGGTTCCGGGCCGTGGCCCAATCGGCCTGGGCGATGGCCTGTTGGGCTTCGGCGTACTTGTGCGCCAGATCGCGCAACATCTGCGCCTGGGTCAGCCCCGCCTTGGCCGCGATATCGTTGGGTTCGCGGGCCAGAATGCGCTCAAAAGCGGCAATGGCGCCATCGTAGTTGCCGATGGCCAGTTGCGATTGCCCCTGGTTGTAGAGTTCGACCAGCTCGGGATCGGGTCTTGGCACGGCCAGACCGAAAAGACGGTCGCCGGCCACGAAGACCACAATCAACGTCGCCGTCAGGACGACCAGCAGACTGAATAACCAGGGAAACCAGCGTTGCCAGCGCGGCAACGCCGGGGTAGGTTCGCGCTCGATGGCTTCCTGCCGGCGCTCCGGCGCCATCTCTTCGAGTTGGATGAACCAGTGGATCTCATCGAGCAGAGCGGCAATGCCCTGGCGCTGCGGTTGAATGCTCTGCAGTCGCGTAAAAACCGTGAGGGCATCGCGCCACTGGCGGCGTTGGTAATAAGCCATCCCCTCCTCGTAGAGCAGGTCGGCCAGCTCATTGCTTCCGACGTTACCATCACCGGCAGGCTGGGGGGGATCGGCCTTGTGGGTCATAAACGGAGTGCGAGCGCGAAAGGGAGGAAGATCCACCGCGAGAGCGCCATCGATCGGATCGAAAATAACCTGACCGCTATTTTCTCTCGGACAGGCCGGTCGGTGCAAGCCTCGTAGCGGTGACCCATGCCACCCGCAAGCCGCTGATGGGCCATCCTGGAGAGCCCAAAGCCGGGCGTTGTCGGCCCGACCTTGGGTTGTGGACGCCTCAACGCCAGCCGTTGGGCTGGGGCCGCTGCTGCGACTGCACCGGCGTCGCCGTGGGTGCTACCGGTAACGATCCGCGCACGGTCGGCAGAAACACCTGGTATGGCTCCCACAGACGGACGTCGGTAACATGGCTCCAGGTATTGAGACGTCCGTCCACCCGATTCCAGTTCTCGATGCTCAGCGTTACCGTTTGTCCCCACCAGGCCGGCGGGATGTCCGCTTCCAGGTAACGCCAGCCCAGATCGGCAAAGCGGCCCGGCTGCCACTGTTCATAGGGCAGCCCATCGCGTAAGGCCAGCCACTCCCCACCGCTGCCGATGAGACGAACATCAAGGGTATCAAACCATTTCTGTTGACTTTCGCCAAATTTTGTATCGTAAGTAAAAATTCGGTACCAAATCGTTAATTTCGGACGATCGAGTACATCGCTCGAAGGGACGCGGATGATCTGGGTGATATGCGCGTCGCCGATAGGCACATCGCCCATGCTATCGGGTGGGATGTCGAAACCGGGCACATTGGGGCCGTAGTCGGGCGAACCGAGCTGGGCGACGTAGACCGGCTCCCCGGTAGGACCGGGGGCGGTCACCACGCTTTGGAGAAGCTGACCGCCGTTGCGCCAGCTTCCGAAACTTCCGCCGGCAAAATCTCCACTGCTGACGATGTCCACATAGACACCCCAGGGCATCTCTGTCCAGGGGCCGACATGGCCGGCGTGATCGCGGGCGCGCACCCGGAAAAAGTAGCGATGACCGACCGTGCCGTAATAGCGGGCGCTTGTATCGGGCACATTGCCGGCTCCCCAGGCCAGCCAGGCGCCGTTACGACCGTCCTTGACTTCGAGATCAAAACCATCCAATCCGCTGCCCTCGGCTGTATCCAGGCCGTTCCAGGCGACGAGGAACGACGGCAGGCGCTGATAGCGGCTGATGGGCAGGAACCAAGCGCGCGGGGCTTCCAGATCAAGGCGGACGATCCGTTCTTGCAACGATTCCTGGTTGCCGGCCGCGTCCAGGGCTTGATAGGTGATGACGTAGGTGCCCGTCCTATTGAGGGTGATCAGGGCCGTATTGGCCGTCTCTTGCCAGGCTTCGTCGTTCACCCGATAGCGCAAGGAGACCACGCCGGAGGTCTGATCGATGGCAGCCAGGCGGATCACCACAGGGGAGACGTACCAGTCAGCTCGCCCTCGGCTGCCTGCGAGCACGGTGAAATCCGTTTGCGGGGGGGTGGGATCGAAACGCAAGGCCTCCCGGCGCACGACGGCTCTGGCCAGACCGCTGTTGCCGGCCTGGTCCACCAGCCACAGGTAGAAATCCCAGACCCCTTCCGCCGGGACTGTAATCCCGCGGTAGATGCCGCTGGGGGCCACGGCGATACCATCTTCATCATGCTGAGGCGCTGCGCCCACTTTGTAATAGGCAGCCGCAATCCCCGATGTATCGGGTGGATTGGTCCAACTGACGGTAAAGCTATTGGCGCGTGACCATTCGGCAGGGCCGAGTTCCACCGCCTGGGGACTGCCGGGTGGGTCGGGGTCAATGCGCACCGTCTCCAGGCGCTCGGCTTCGTCATTGCCGGCGTGATCGCGGCTGGCGAAGACGAGGGTGTGTTTATCGGCTGTGGTCAGGGTGAAGGTCGTGGTCGTGACGGGGTCGGCGCCGTCGATGCGCACCCAGGTTGCGGCCACGCCGGACAGGGTATCGGTTGGAAGCAGGGTGACGCGGACCGGAGAGAGGAACCAGTTCCGCCGACCGGGTGTGCCTTCCAGGCGAACCTCGGTTTGGGGTGGGCTGGCATCGTAGGCCAGACTGAGTCCATCGCTCCAGATGCCGTGATGGGTCGGATCGCTATTGCCGGCTATGTCCTGCAGCCACGCAAAAGCCGGGAAGCGGCCTTCTTCGGGCACCCGCACATGGCTGAGGATATTGCTGCTACCGGGGCGCCATTCTCCATCGGTCGCCGAGGTCGGAGCGGCACCGACTTTGACATAGGCCCCGGCGATACCGCTCAGATCGGGCGGCAGGGCCATGGTCAGCGTGAAATCGTTCGCGTTCGTCCATCCGCGCGGGGCGACATCCAGGGGTGTGGGCGCGCGCGGGGCATCGCGGTCAATGCGGATGCCGCCGGGGATGCGGTAGGGGGTTTCGGCCTGACCCAGTCGATCGACCGAGTAGAACTCCACGCTGTGCTCGCCGCTTTCGCTGATGCTCAATTGGGTGCCTTGCAGCCATTCGCCCCCGTTGACACGATAAAATGTGGCCGCCACACCCGAGGCGCTATCCGTCGGGACCAGGGTGATCGAAACGGTTCCGCTATACCAACCCCCGGCCGGCAACGGCGGCAGTACCACATAGGAAGTGACCGGTGGGAACAGATCGAGTTTGATCGTGGCCGTGCGGATCGGTTCGCTGTTGCCGGCCTGGTCGACCGCGCGGTACTCGAGGGTGTGGATGCCCTCGGTGGCGAGGCTAAACGCAGCCGTCTGCTGCCAGGAGCCGCCGTTCAAACGCCATTCCACATAGGCCAGGCCCGACGTGGCATCGGCCGCCATCAAGGTGACCGTTATGGGCGTATGGAACCAGTTCTCGAAGCCGGGGGGCCGGCTGAAGTTCAGCTGGGTCACCGGCGGCTCGGCATCGATCCGAAAGACGGTGGGACCGACGAGGGTCTGGTTGCCGGCCATGTCTGTGGCCCGCGCTTGCAGGGTGTAGGTCCCATCCGTTTCCAGGCGCAACTGGCGCCCTTCGCTCCAACCGCCGTTATTCAGGTTGTACTGCACGCTGGCCAGACCGGATCCCACGTCGGTGGCGATCAAACTGAGATTGACCGGACCACGGTACCAACCGTTCTGACCGGAGGGACCGCTGGCATCGATAAACAGTTCCGGTGCCACCGGATCCCAACGCACGGCATCGACGGCCACGCCACGACGGTTGTGGTCACGGTTACCGGCTCCATCCTCCAGCCACAGGAAGAGATGATGGCTACCGGGGGCCGGTGCCCTGATGGCCGCTATCTGCATAAGGTTGTCACCGGCGACGCAGGTGCCGTCATCCGGTCGTGTCGGTGCCGTGCCCAGCTTATAACAGGCGCCGGCGATGCCACTGGGATCGGTGGGGTTTTGCCAGGTTACGGTAAAGGTGGCGTTCGGATCCGTCTGCCAGCCGACCGGTGTCACCTGGGGCACGGTCAGGGGTGGGGGTGGCGGTGTCGTATCGAGCCGCAAAACGGCAGCCACGGCGGCGGTCGGCAGGGCCGCATTGCCGGCGCCGTCGACCGGCCATAACCATAGGCGATGCTCGCCTTCGACCTGGCCGGGAACGGCATACCCGGTGTAGCCGGTCAGCGCACCCGGCCAGTACTCGCCGTCGTCCGGGTTGGTAGGAGCCGTATTCAGGAGGGCGCGCACACCGGCAATGCCGCTCATGTCGGTGGGCACGGTCCAATCGAGATCAAAACGGTTGGTGCGCGTCCAGGTGGCCGGCGTCACGCTCACGGCGCTCAAGCCCGCCGGGGGTTGGGTGTCGAGGGCAAGGGTTACCGTCACCGCCCGGGTATGATCGGCATGACCCAGGCCATCGGCCAGCCAGAGCCATAGGGTGTGCATGCCGTCGCCGGGCACGGTCAGGTCGGTCAGGCTGGTGCGATTCGGCCCAGGGACGAAAACGCCGTCATCGTTGGCATTCGGGGCCACGCCTAATTTGTACCAGGCGCCGCCGATGCCGTTGGCATCGCCGGGATTGCTCCAGGTGACGCCAAACCGATTGACCTTAGTCCAGCCCTCCGGTTGCGCTTGGGGGTTGATCGGCGGAGGCGGCGGCTGTGTATCCACCTGGAGGGTGAAGGCCGGGCTGTTGGCCACCTGGCCGCCGCCGTCGGTAATGCGAAATTGGATGAAATTGGTTCCTTCCGCCAGCTCCAGCTCGGTCGCACGGAGGCGGTAACGGGTCGGGTCGAGTTGTTCGGCCTGGAGATGGGTTGTCTGCCAGTTCGACCAGGTCGTGCCGCCGTTGGTCGAGAGACGATAAGCGGCTGTGTCCGTGAGCCCATCCGCATCGGTGGCGGTGACGGCCGCTGCGGCCGGCAAGGTCGTGATCCAGGTTCCCGGTGCCGGGCTGAAATCGCTCCACTCGGTAGCGGCCGCCGGGGTCAGGGCGCCGATAAGCGTCGGTAACCCCAGTACCATCGCCATGGCGAGCAGAACCGACAAAAGCAGAAGGCGAGATAAAGGCATGGGTCGGGGACGAGTAATCGCTAAAAATCGCCAAAATGCGTTATGGACGAGCGATGACATCCACTCTCTTGGGGCCGATCGTCCATCATCGCTTACTAATCCACTTCAAACCGATAGCCCACTCCACGCACCGTGATGAGATGGACCGGTTCGTCGGGGTTTTTCTCGATTTTGGTGCGCAAACGGCGCATATAAACGGCAATCTGGTTGGGATAGCCGCCGTAGTTAGGACCCCATACGCTGTTGAGCAACTGGTCGTGGGTGAGCACACGGCCGGCATTGCGCATCAAACAGTGAAGCAGGCGGCACTCGATGGGTGTTAACTCGACCACGCGGCCACCGGGCAGTTCGGCGCGGTTGGTCAGCGGATCCAGACGGATGCCGGCGGCTTCGATGCGGTCGGCGGCGTCGCTGCCTAAAGCATAGGCCTCGGTGCGCCGTAACACTGCCTTGACGCGCGCCAACAACTCGGCCGGTTCAAAGGGTTTGGCCAGATAGTCGTCGGCGCCCAGCTCCAGGCCCATCACGCGATCGGCGGTTTCGCCTTTGGCCGAAACGAAGATGACGGGAACACCCCAGCGACCGCGGATCTGCTTGAGGATTTCAAAGCCATCCAGCCCCGGCATCATCACGTCGAGCAGGACCAGATCGAGTTGCTCGCGTTCGAGCACCCGCAAGGCCTCACGACCGTTGGGCGCCGTCAGGACCTCATAGCCCTCCTCGCGCAGCAGGAAGGCCGTCATTTTCACACTGGGCGGATCGTCATCAACAACCAGGATACGCATGGGCTCAGGCGCCGAGGGCCGGTCTCCGGAAAGGTCATTATAGCGACGGCTCAGCGCAGGAGCAAGTAGCGGGTTCGCAGGGCCGGCAGAACCGGAAGCAGAGGCACGGGCAGAAGGGGACATGGGGCTCAGGGAAGGCGAAGCTGAGGGAGGAAGAGCAGATGTTGGGGTGGTGCCAGGCCCAAAAGGGCATCGGTGCGGGTATCGGCGAAGACTTCGACTACCACGGGGTACGGTGTGGTGGGGCTGTAGTCGGGTGGGATCGATACGGTCAGGCGATACAACCCCGGCGTCAGGGCGGCGAAAACGGCGAAGCCCTCGTCATTGGTAAGCATGGTGGTCAGGCTCTGTCCCTGGGCGTCTTCCAGGGTCACGGGCAAACCGGTCCACGGTGTTTCGGCGGCGTCGAAGCGACCGTTGCCGTTTTCGTCCTGGAAGACGAACAACCCGATGCTGCCGGGGCCGGGCGTGGGCGTGGGTGTGGGCGTGGGTGTGGCCGTAGGCGTGGGGGTCGGTGTGGGTGTGGCTGTCGGCGTCGGGGTGGCCGTGGGTGTGGAGGTCGGTGTGGCCGTAGCCGTCGGCGTGGGCGTGGCGGTGGGGGTGCGGGTGGCCGTTGGTGTGGGCGTGGGGGTGGATTCGGGATTCTGCCAGCGCAGGATGACACCCCCGTCGCCGACCACCCAGGCACGGCCCAGGGTGGGGAAGGCCACGGCCCGCAAGTTGAAGCCGGTGCCGGGATTGTCCCGTTGCCAAGTCTGACCGCCGTCGCGGGTGCGCAGGACAACGCCGTCAGCGCCCACGATCCAGCCGTTCAGGGGGTCGGTAAAGGCGATGTCATACAGGTCGGTGCTGACGCCGCTGGGCCACCATTGCCAGATGAGGCCGCCGTTGGTCGTGCGGAGGATCACGCCGCCGCTGCCGACGGCAAAGCCGACCTGCCCCTGGGGAAAGGCCAGGCCATAGAGCGCCTGCGTTGCGCCTATGGTCTGGATGATCCAGGTGGCGCCGCCGTTATCGGTGTAAAAGATGCTGCCCTCGGTGCCGATTGCCCAGCCCCGTTGGGCGTCCAGGAAAAGGATATCGTAGAGATGGGTATTGACGGTGGGCAGCGTTTGGGGCTGCCACTGGCTGCCGTCGTAGTGATAGAGGGTGCCGTTATCGCCGACCGCCCAACCCTGGTCGGGCGCTACGAAGCTGAGGGCATGGAGGTCCACCGGCATGAGCGTGGTGACCACCTGCCAGCTCAGACCGCCGTCCGTGGTCCTGCGCAGGAGGCCGTTGGTGCCGGCAATCCAGCCGTGGGTGTTGTCGAAAAAGTGAATGGCCTCGATGCGGGCGGTCACACCGGTGGGTAGGCCCACCCAGTCCAGACCGCCTACCGTGGTGAACAGCAGCACACCCTCATCGCCACCGGCGAAGCCGACGGTCTCACCGAGAAAGTGGACGGCGGCCAGGTCGGCGCCGGTGCGACTGGGCTGACGGGTCCAATCGCCGAAGGCAGCAGGACCGGCCGTCGTCAGGCCGCCGACGGCGATGAGCAGAGAAAGCAGAAGGAGCGGAACGCAGAGGATGCGCATCCGCAGGGATCGGACCGGGTGACGGTTCATGGACGCAGGAAATAGGGCAGGTAGTACTCGTAGGGCAGGCGAAAACGGCATTCCAGCTGCAGCCAGAACGGGCCGGCGTCGCCTTCGTAACCGTCCACGACCAGGTAGTACACTCCGGCGGAGAGGCGCGATAAGGCGATCAGGCTATCTTCGCCCGCCAAACACCGGTCAGGTGAGGCCTCATCGAGCCAAAAAAGATCCAGATCCAGATCGACGCCGTGGCTGATTTGGGCCATGGCATCGGCTCGTTCGGGCAGTTCGACCCGAAAGAGGGCTTCGGGACCGGTTTCGGGCCAGTCGCGGCGGCAGCTATAGCGGTCGACCCGCCTCGGCCAGCGACGCGTATCGTCCTCGATCCTCTGACCACAGGCCAGGGGTGTGGCCATGTCCACGGCCAGAACGGCCGGGGTGGCCGTGGGCGTCGGTGACGGGGTGGGGGTGGGCGTGAAGGTCGGAGTCGCTCCTGGGGTGGGTGTGGCCGTCGGTGTGGGGGTCGGCGTCGGCGTGGCCGTCGGCGTCGGCGTGGCCGTGGGCGAGGGCGTCGGACCCGGTGTCGGCGTGGGCGGCTGGAGGATGTACGTGATAATCAGGCGAGGGCGCTTGTCAACGGCCGTCGATTGGGACGAATGGAAGGCATAGGCCACGCGCGGGCCTTCCAGGCCGGTGAGAAACAGGCCGAAATTGCTCACGCCCAAGGTGTGCCAGGCCTGCACCAGCTCGGTGACATCCCACTCGTAGACGCGATTGAGCTCGTTCACACGCACCACATCCACTGGCGTCAGGTCGCGGTCGGGCTCACTGCTGGCGCCCGGTCCGCGCCAGGGATTCCCGGTCGCGGCCTCCAGCCAGGTCACCGTACCCACATCCCAGGCGCGGCGCATCCGGAAGACACCGACATCGGTCGGGTTGGCGTTGGATCGCTGAAACGAGCTCAGGCGCAGCTTAGCCTGCAAGATGACGGCCTGGGTCGGCAGCAGGTTCAGGTCGAAATGCAGCAAGGTGCCCGATTGACCGACCCCGCGTACCTCCAATTCGGGCGAATTGGCGTAGTTCGTGGTCGGGGCGAAGGAGTTGATCCAGGTATCGCGGACGCCGCTATAGCCGTTGAGACCCTGGCTCAGGATCAGGGTATTCGGCGTCGGCTCGTCGGCAAAACGCAAACGGCCGAACTGCTCCCAATCCGAGTTGGTGGAGACACCCTGCCAGACATACTTCACATCCCAGGAGTCGCCGTCGTCGTCATCGCGTAGGGCAAAGGTAAACCCGATGACCTTGCCGACGACGATGGGGTCGTTGCGGAACACGGACAAAGGGATGGCTGCCTCGACCACCCAGCCATCGTGCAAGAGGCCGATGAAGGCATCCAGGGTTGTGGGTACGGCGAAATCGGTGATGCGGCCGTCGGGATTGAAGGTGTACTGATGATCGCCGGGATCGCGACCGGTCAGGTTATGGTCGCCGTCGAAGCCAAGCTCGATTTCGTCGTCTCTCCAGACCTCGACGGAATCGTTCATGACCAGATCGTCGAACACTCGCGCGGCGACATACAGGTGGGTGCTATCCCAACCCAGTTGCAGGTACATCGAGGCATCGGCAGCAGGCGGATAGGGCGGACCGCCTTCTTTGAAGGCGGCCGTTTCGGCATTGAGTTCAATGAAGGGGAACAAAACCCACTCCTCAAGTCGGCCGTCCAGAGTAGGAGGTTGGCTAAACCGATGGGCCGGGACTATCGGACCGACTCCCCTCGGTGTGGTCGCCAAGACCGGTGCTGCCGATCCTGCAGCGGCGAGGACCGGCAGCAGCACCCCAAGCAACCCAATAGCACGACGAATGATGGTCATAGCGGCAGCAAGATGAGCCGGTCAGCACGCTTTGCGAAGCCATCCGGGCAGGTTTAGTATAACCCAGCGGCGTGAAAACGAGATGAAGGGATCCATCGGGGAAGATGACGATTTGTTAATCGGTTCCGTTTCTGCCGCCGCAACGCCCGTGCTATACTCCACCCCGCCGAGACGGCCCTCCGGTGGCGTTTCGGCTTCATCCGGCCTATCTGCTTCGGTTTTTTGGCTCCAAAAGTAACTCCCTATCTCCCCCCTCTCCCTGCTTCCTCCCCTGGTCTGTTGTATCTTTTAGCCGTTTCTCCGCCTGCAAACTCATCGCCTATGCATGCATCCTCTTTGGGTACCATTGCTGTGATCGGCGGCACCGGCGCCGAGGGTTCCGGTCTGGCCTGGCGCTGGGCGCGGGCCGGTTTGGATGTCGTGATCGGTTCGCGCGAGGCAGCCAAGGGCGCTGCCGCCGCCGCCGCCCTCAACGCCCGCCTGGGCGCAGAGCGCATCCGGGGGACCGATAACCGTCGCGCTGCCGCGCAGGCCGACATCGTTGTGCTTTCGGTCCCTTATGCGGCGCAGACGGCCATTCTGGCCGAAATCGCACCGGAACTGCGCAACAAAATCCTGGTGACCCTCGTAGCCCCTTTGCTCGGTGAAAAGAAGGGTCGCTATGTGCCCCCGCCCGGCGGTGCGGCTGCCCTCGAAGCCCAGGCCCAACTCGGCCCGGAGGTAACGGTGGTAGCCGCCTTTCAAAATGTGAGCGCACACCATCTGAGCGATGCGGAGCATCCTATTGACTGCGATGTCCTGGTTTGTGCCGATACGCGCTCGGCCCGCGAAACAGGGATTGCTCTGGCGGCGGCGGCGGGTCTGCGGGGCATCCATGCCGGCGTGTTGGCCAATGCGGCGGTTGTCGAAGGATTGACCGCCGTCCTGGTTGCCATCAATGCTGCCTACAAGGTGCGCGGGGCGGGCATTCGCATTACGGGTCTGCCGGAGGAGCTGGGGTGAATCGACTCGTGCTCACCGCCTTGCCCGGCATTCCCCTGGTCGAGCCCGGCGACGACCTGGCGGCTCTGACGCTGGCCGGTTTGGAACGGGCCGGGATCGCGCTGGAGCCGGGCGATGTGCTCGTTTATGCCTCCAAGGTCGTGGCCAAGGCCGAAGGTCGGATACGGCGCCTGGACCGGGTGCATCCCTCGCCGGCTGCCCGCGAGATTGCCGCCGTATGCGGCAAAGACCCACGCCTGGTCGAGCTGATCCTGAGCGAATCGCGGGCGGTGTTGCGACTGCGACCCGGTTTGATCATCGTCGAACATCGGCTCGGTTTTGTTTGCGCCAATGCCGGCATTGACCATTCCAACTTGGCGGATGAGGAAACGGTGGTCCTTTTGCCCGTCGATCCGGATGCCTCGGCGGCGCGGTTGCGAGAGGCGCTGGCCGCCGCTACCGGTGTGGCTCCGGCCGTCCTCATCAACGATAGCCACGGGCGCGCCTGGCGGCTGGGTACCGTGGGCGTGGCCATCGGCGTGGCCGGGATGATGCCTTTGACCGACCGCCGCGGGACGCCTGACCTCTTCGGCCGCGTGCTCGAGGTCACCGTGCTCGGCACGGCCGATGAGATGGCGGCTGCCGCCTCGCTGCTTCAGGGCGCGGCGGCCGAGGCGACGCCCATCGTCCATATCCGCGGGGCGCCGTTCGTGGCCGGCGCCGGACATCTGGCCGACATGATCCGCCCACGCCATCTCGATCTCTTTCGCTGAAGCGCCTTTGGACGCAAGCGGCCGGACATGACGACTCCCACAGCTTCTCTCCCATCCTCGGAAACAACCCCTCCCTCCGAAAGCGGTCTGGTCTGGCTTTATCTGGCCGGACTGTTGGCCGCCGCCGTGTTCATGACGACGGTCGTCCAGGCTGCCACGCTTTTGCTGGCCTGGAGCGCCGAGATCACGACCATGCCGCTGAGCAGCGATCGGTTTCTGCGCTTTAGCTGGGCTTCGCCGCTGTTCATCGGTCTGATGGCTTTGCCGTTGGTGCGGGCGCGAGGCATCCGCCAGCGCGCCATGGCGCGCGCGCTGTTGCTGGCCGTGGTCATGAGTGCCTTGCTCCTGATCCCGCGCACGTGGCTTTCGCCCGAAGCGCCCTATGCCGCCGGCCTGGCGCGAAGCGCCATCGCTCTGGGCGGCGGGGGCTTGTTGCTGGTTGCGGCCGTGCGGCGCCGAGAGGCCGATTGCCGCCTTGCCGGCGGCCTGTCCCTGGCGCTCTATCTGGCGGCGCTTTTCTGGCTGCCCTGGCTCCTCTTCGGTGCCCTGGGCGATGTTCTGGACGTGCTTCTGGCCCTGGTGCAGGCGCTGGCCCTGGCCACCGTCTACGTCGGTCTGGCGGCCTACCTGCTGCCGCGGTTGCTCGCCGTTTCCCTGCGCTCGCTCTGGGCGGGGGGAATGACGCTGACGGCAGCAGGCGTGTTGCTGGCCGGCTCCTGGGGTCAGATGGATTATCAGGCGCTACTGATCGGAGTGCTGCCGGGATTGGGTTTCCCTCTGGCCTTGTTCGGCGTCTCGCACCACCGCGCCTATCCTCTGATGAGTGGTTTGATCCTGGTCATGTTGGCTGCACTGGCACCGCTGGCTTTGGCCGACCCTCTGGAACTCAATCTGATCGGTCTGAGCAGCCGCGATACGGCCTATTGGAGCCTGCGGGCCACGGGCTGGAATGCTTTTGTCGGTCTGGCCGTGCTTGTGTTGGTGGGGCTGTTCGGCCCCCGGCTGCTGGCGCCGATGCCGGTGCGGGTGTGGACGGTGTTGGCCGCCCTGGGTTGGGCCGGCGGTCTGATGGGCTATGCCTGGCTCGGTCAACCGGGTTTGTTCGGGGATGGTTTCTTCGTGGTCTTGCGCGAGCAAGCCGATCTGAAGCCGGCCGAGACCATCGCCGATGTAACCGAAAGGCGGGCCTGGGTTTATCACACGTTGGTGGCCCAGGCCGATGCCACGCAGCCCCCGCTTCTGGCCTGGCTGGAGGCCCGACATCTGCCCTATCGCCGCTATTACCTGGTCAACGGCATTGCCGTCCAGGCCAATGTCTGGCGACGCCGGCAGATGAGCCGTCTGCCCGGCGTGGATCGGGTGCTTCCCCTTCCGCAGTTGCGACCGCTGCCGGCCCCGGCCCCGCGCGAGCCTGCCGATACCGGGCCGGAAGAAGACTTAGGCTGGAACCTGGCCGCCATCGGTGCGCCACGCGTCTGGGAGGAATTGGGGATCATCGGCGCAGGGGTTACGATCGGCCACGCCGATAGCGGCGTCGATGCCTCTCATCCTGCCCTGGCTCCGGGGTATCGCGGTCGCCTCATGGGGGATAGCTACAACTGGTTTGACCCCTGGTACGGCCGCCCGGAACCGGCCGACGAGAGCGGTCATGGCACCTATACGTTGGCCATCGCCGTGGGACGGGATGGGCTCGGTGTGGCGCCGGGAGCCTCGTGGTTTAGCTGTGTCAATCTGGCCCGCAATCTGGGCAACGTGGCCTACTATCTTGATTGCATGCAGTTCATGTTGGCCCCCCATCCTCCCGAAGGCGATCCCCTGCGCGATGGACGACCCGAGTGGGCCGCCGATATCAGTACGAATTCGTGGGGGTGTCCGCCGGCGCTGGAAGGGTGCGATCAACTGACGCTATGGCAGGCCACGGCAGCGCTGCGGGCGGCGGGGATTTTCTTCGTGGTGGCCGTGGGCAACGAGGGGCCGGCCTGCCATTCTCTGCGCACGCCTCCGGGTAATTACGGCCATGTGTTCGCAGTCGGGGCTGTGGACCGGGCCGGGAATCTGGCGCCGTTTTCCGGTCGGGGACCCGATACCCAGGCGCCGGACGGGAATACGGCCCCCGATGTGTTGGCGCCGGGAGTGGCCATCACCTCGGCCTGGCCCGACGGCGGTCGACACACAAGCTCCGGGACGTCGGCCGCGGCTCCTCATGTGGCCGGCGTGGCCGCATTGATGTGGTCGGCCAATCCGCAGCTGCGCGGCGATGTGGAGACGACCGAACGCCTTCTCCAGGAAACGGCCGCCCCCTATCGCGGGCAGCCCGACGGTTGTGGCACCGAAGGCGAGTTCCCTGATTCCGGCGCCGGCTATGGGGTGGTGGATGCCTATGCCGCCGTGCGCCGGGCGCTGGAGTTGCCTTGACGGGGCATTCGGCGTATCCTTAAGCCATCACGGGTCTAAAACCGCTGTATTCCGTCGTTCGCCATGAAGCGCTCGCCTTCGCCATCGCCGTTTATCCCCTCGGCACCGCCCTGGCCGTTAGGATTACGATTGGTGTTCCTGGTCATCTGGCTCCTGGTGGGGTTGGCCGTGTTCTGGCTGACGCGGCCGGTCTGGTGGTTGATTACGCTGGCCCTGTTGGTGGGGTATTTGTTGCAGCCGGTGGTCGGTTTTCTGACCCGGCTGAAGGTGCCGCGACGGTTGGCATCGTTGCTCACGCTGATCGTGTTGCTGTTTCTGATTGTGTTGATCCCAACTCTGCTCACGCGGGCCCTGTTGCAGGATCTGGGGAATATTCGCATTGACATCGCCTATGCCACGACGTTGCTCAATCGGCTGCTGGCGTTTTTGCTACGTCTGCCGCAAATCCTGCCGAGCATCACCTTATTCGGCTATACGATCGAGTTGAGCCCTTACTACCGGGAGATCACCGACCGCATTGCCAATATCACGCCGACGGCCGTGCTCGATGTGGTGCAGAGCCTGACCGGGATCATCACCGGATTGGTGCGTTCGACCTTCCAAGTGGTGGGAGCGGCTACGCTGCTGGCCACAAACGTGCTGGCCCGGGTGGTGTTGATCGTTTTCGGGGCGTTGTTGCTCTTGTTGATGAGCTTCTACGCCGTTACCGATCTGCCCCGTGCTCTGGATGCGGTCATCCACCTGGTGCCTGAGGCCTATCAACCCGAATGGCGCGAGCTATGGCGACGAACGGGGGCCGTGTGGAGTGCGTTTTTCCGGGGCCAGCTCATCCTCTCGGTGACGATCGGGGTGATCGTCTGGGCGGGGTTGACCGTGATCGGGGTGCCCGGCGCCCTCGTGCTCGGCCTCATCGCCGGGGTGCTTGAGGTTATCCCTACCCTGGGTCCAATTCTGGCTTTGATCCCGGGTGTGTTGCTGGCGTTGTTGCAGGGATCAACCCAGTTCCCTGAACTGCCGAACCTGACCGTGGCCCTCATCGTGTTGGCTTTTTATTTCGTGGTCCAA
Organism: Caldilineales bacterium; assembly: GCA_037443945.1. Taxonomy (GTDB): domain Bacteria; phylum Chloroflexota; class Anaerolineae; order J102; family J102; genus SSF26. Next base: position 8,891 of record JBBINH010000043.1, on the reverse strand, counting down.
CAGGCGGAAAATCTGTTTTTGGTCCCGCGTATTCTCGGCCACAGCGTGGGGATCCACCCGGCGCTTATTCTGATCGCCGTCTCTGTCTTTACCCTGCACTTGGGCATCTTGGGGGCCTTTATCGCCACGCCTGTCCTGGCCACCGTGTTCGAGTGGTTTGCCTATTGCCATGCCCGCATATTGGGCCGCGAACCGTATCCCGAACTTGTGATGTTGCCCGAACCGACGACTCCCGGTCCTTCTGAAGCCGTGGTGTGGCCCGAAGAGGCGCCGACGTCTGTTTCGCCTTTGCTCAAAGGCTGAGTTCGCCTTCAGGGGTCCGACTGCGGTCAGTCTCTCCTCGTGCTGTTTGTTTGCTCATCAAGCTGGCGGCCTGCCCGCAGCATAGGCAGTTACTCTTACTGTGTTTTCTTGACCACAAGGTGTAGAATAAGGCTATGAGAGGAGGCACCAAGCCTGCCTCTCTCTTTTGTCGTCGCTTATTCGCTTATGGTCTGGCTCTTCTGATGCGACTTCTCGATACCCTGCAGCACGAACCGATTACCTCGCTTGATCTTTCCTATTACATCACAGTCTCTACCGACACACCGGTGCGCGATGTTGTGGAGGCTCTGCGGCAGAGCAAGCGCAACTGCGCCTTGGTGCTCCAGGACGGACGGCTGGTGGGGATTTTCACCGACCGCGATGTTCTGCGCAAGGTTGTGGACTCGCCGGAGATCTGGGACCGACCCATTGAGACCGTGATGACGCCGAACCCGCAGGCCCTTGATGAAGAGGCGACGGCGGCCGAGGCATTAAGTTTGATGAAACGGCTGCATGTGCGCAACGTGCCGGTAGTCCGGTCCAACGGCGAAGTGGTCGGCAATTTTACTCCCTATGCCATCGTCCGTTTTCTGGCCGATACCTTTCCTGTTACCATCTACAATCGTCCTCCCGATCCCAAGCGCGTGGCGCGACGGCAGTACGGAGGCTGAGTTCGGTTTTGGTTCGTCCTATTCTGGCTCCGCAGCGACCTTTGCCCCGGTCGCCAGGAGCGTTCACAATTGCTCCATCTTCGGAGTCAAAGGAGACTCGTTATCATGACCGCATCCCATCGTCCTGTTCTGGTCAAAGAACTGGATCATGTCGTCATCCGTTTTGCCGGCGACTCGGGTGACGGCATGCAATTGACGGGGACCCAGTTCACCAACACGGCGGCCATTGTCGGCAATGACATCAGCACGCTGCCCGATTATCCGGCCGAGATCCGAGCGCCGGCCGGAACTCTGGCCGGGGTTAGCGGGTTTCAGGTGCACCTGTCCGATATGGATATCTACACACCCGGCGACTCGCCCGATGTGTTGATCGCCATGAATCCGGCGGCGCTGAAGGTGAGTTTGCCCGATATGGAGCCAGGGGCGTCTATCATCGTCAACACCGATGCGTTCAATACACCCAATCTCACCAAGGCAGGTTATACCAGCAATCCGTTGGAGGACGGCACGCTCAAGAACTTTCAAGTCTACCCGGTGCCCATCACCACGCTGAACCGCAATGCCGTCAAGGACGTACCGGGACTCAGTCCCAAGGAAATCGATCGCAGCCAGAATTTCTTCGCTTTGGGACTGGTCTATTGGATTTACGACCGCCCGCTGGATAACACGATCGCCTGGGTGAAAAAGCAGTTTGCCCGACGTCCCGAAGTCGTTGAAGCCAACATTCGGGCCTTGCAGGCCGGCTATAACTTCGGCGATACGACGGAGGCCTTCCAGGTGCGCTACCGCGTGCGACCGGCTCCGTTGCCGCCGGGCATCTATCGCAAGGTGAGCGGCAACGAGGCGCTGGCCATGGGCCTGGTTACGGCCGCGCGCAAGGCCGGCAAGCCGCTGTTCTACGGCTCCTATCCCATCACCCCGGCCAGTGATATCCTCCATTTTCTGGCCGGTCTGCGCCACTTCGAGGTACTGACCTTCCAAGCCGAAGACGAAATCGCCGCTATGGGTGCGACCATCGGCGCCGCTTTCGGCGGCGCTTTTGCCGTTACCGGCACCAGTGGTCCCGGCCTGGCCTTGAAGAGCGAAGGCATCAATCTAGCCGTTATGCTGGAGCTACCCATGGTCATCATCGATGTCCAACGGAGTGGGCCCAGCACCGGGATGCCTACCAAAGCCGAACAGGCCGATCTGTTGCAGGCCCTGTTCGGCCGCAACGGTGAAAGCCCGTTGCCGGTCATTGCGCCGGCCACGCCGGCCGAATGTTTTGATTTTGCCATCGAGGCCTTCCGCCTGGCCGTACGTGCGATGACGCCGGTTATCCTGCTGTCCGACGGTTACCTGGCCAACAGCGCCGAACCCTGGAAGATCCCCGACCCGGACAGCATCCCGCCGATTGTCGTCGAGCATCCGCGTGTGCCGAACGGCAACGGCAAGTTTTTGCCCTACAAGCGCGACCCGGTGAGCCTGGCGCGGCCGTGGGCGCTTCCCGGCACGCCCGGCTTGGAACATCGCGTAGGTGGATTGGAGAAATCGCCTGATGTTGGACACGTCTCTTATGCGCCTCTCGATCACCAGCGCATGGTCAACGACCGTGCCGCCAAGGTGGCCCGTCTGGCCGATATCATCCCCGAACAAGAGGTGTACGGCGAGGAAGAGGGCGATCTGTTGGTGGTGGGATGGGGCAGCACCTTCGGCGCGATTCGGGCGGCCGTCGACCAGGCCCGGGCCAAGGGGCAGGCGGTGGCTCATGCCCACATCCGTTATCTCAATCCCTTCCCTCGCAACCTGGGCTACCTCTTGCAACGCTATCGCCACATCCTGGTGCCGGAGATCAACATGGGCCAGTTGAGCCTGCTGCTACGCGGGCGCTTTGTGCGCGATGTCATTTCGCTCAACAAGGTCCAGGGTCGACCCTTCAAAATCAGTGAGATCAGCAGCGCCATCGATGATCTGCTGCAAGGAGCAGGAAAATGACCACGGTAAAAACGCTTGACACACCGACCGTCGAGCCAGGGCATCTGAGTCGCAAGGATTTCGTATCCGATCAGACCGTGCGCTGGTGTCCCGGTTGTGGCGATTATGCCATTTTGGCGCAAATGCAAAAAGTTCTGCCGGAATTGGGTATTCCACGCGAGAAAATTGTCTTTATTTCCGGCATCGGCTGTTCCAGTCGTTTTCCCTACTATATGGAAACCTACGGCGTGCACAGCATTCACGGCCGCGCGCCGACGCTCGCCACCGGTCTGACTCTGGTCAATCCCGATCTCAATGTCTGGGTCATCACCGGCGATGGCGACGGGCTTTCCATCGGCGGCAATCATCTCCTCCATGCCTGCCGCCGCAATGTCAACATCCGCATTGTCCTCTTCAATAACCGCATTTACGGCCTGACCAAGGGGCAATATTCACCCACATCGCCCAAAGGGTTGAAGACCAAATCGTCCCCCATGGGTACGGTTGAGCAACCGCTCAACCCCATTTCGGTGGCGCTGGCGGCCGAAGCCACTTTTGTGGCCCGTACCGTCGATGTGATCGGGCCGCACATGGGCGATGTCTTGCTGGCCGCGGCACGACATCGTGGCGTGGCTTTCGTCGAAATCTTCCAGAACTGCGTTATCTTCAACAACGGCGCCTGGGAACCCTATAGCGAACGCCAACTCCGCGATGACAATAACCTCTATCTGGAACACGGCAAGCCCATGATCTTCGGCAAAAATCACGATCGCGGCCTCATCATGGGCAAGACCGGTCTGGAAGTGGTGAATCTGGCCGATGGCTACCGCGTTGAGGACCTGATCGTGCACGATGTGACCTCGCCCAGCCTGGCCTGGATGCTCAGCCGTCTCGAATATCCCATGCCTCTCGGCGTCATCTACGCCGTGGAGAAACCGACGTTTGACGAAGCGCTGTGGGCGCAGGTCGAACAGGCCAAAGCACAACGCGGCGAGGGCGACCTCAATCGTCTGTTCCAGGCCTCTGACACCTGGGTCGTGACCGATCGGCGCAACGGCCATGATGGGCATCACGAAGCCCATATCCGCGGCGAGATTGACGCCAACCTCGATGAGGCCTATGTGGATGAGCTGATGCAGCGGGCGACTAGCCTGGGCGAGGTCCTGGAGGAACGGCTGGCCGGGATGGCCATCGCCGATCTGCATCCGCGGGCGCCGATTCTGGTGGAAACATCGGCCCGGCTTGACCATGCCGTTGCCCTGATGCGCCAGCATAACATCGGCTGTTTGCTTGTGACGAACGCCGACCGCCATCTAGTCGGGATCATTACCGAAGGCGATATCCTCAGTCGTGTGGCGGGCCAGGTGACCGACCTGCACGCGAGCACGGTGGCGGAATACATGACGCGCCATCCCAGTGTGCTGACGATCGATGCGTCCGTGGTGGAGGCGCTCCATCTCATGTCGACCCATGGGTTCCGCCATGTGCCCATCGTGGATGAGCACCATCTGCCGGTGGGCATTATCTCCGTGCGCGATGTCGTTGATTTTCTGGCCGCCAACATGTAGTCGTCGCGATCGGGTTGCGTGCAAGGTGTTCAAGCCCTCCCCGGCTACGGCGGAGGGCTTCTTCTTGAAGGCGGGTCAACATGGCGTTTCCGGTGCCACCACCCGATCCGGTGACGCGGCGTAATTTTTATCATCTCTACGCCGATATCGCCGGTTTCGGCGTGCTTTCGGGCAGCACCCTGGCCTTTATGGCGATCTACATGGCCCGCCTGGGGGCCAGCACCTGGCAAGTCGGGCTGTTGACGGCCGGGCCGGCGTTGGTCAATCTGATGTTCGCGTTGCCGGCGGGACAGTGGCTTGCCAACCGTCCGTTGACGGCTACGGTTTTCTGGACGTCTATCGGGCAGCGATTGCTCTATCCCCTGCTGGTTCCCCTCTGTTTGTGGTTTCCGCAGGCCTGGCAGACGACCGTCATTCTCACGCTTGTCGTTCTGACCTCGATACCGGGGACGGTGCTGGCCATCGGCTTCAACGCGCTCTTCGCCGAGGCGGTGCCGGAGGCATGGCGTGGGGAGGTGGTGGGCCGGCGCAATGCCATTCTCGCCCTGACCGTGTTGGTCAGCACCTTGGGCTGTGGGCAATTGTTGCGCGTCTTGCCCTTCACGATCGGCTACGCGGTCGTTTTTGCCATCGGCGCGGCGGGCGCGTTATACAGCTCCTATCATCTGGCGCGGGTTCGCCTCAATCGGCCTCTGCCGCGACGCGTCTGGCGCGGTGCACCCCTGGGCGTCGGTGGACGTTCGGGGCGTTTGCTTATTCCCGATGCGCCGCTGACGCGCACCCTGGCTTTGCGTGTCCTGATATCCGACCGTCTGACGCGTGGAGGGGCCATGCTGGCGCCCCTGTGCACGGCGTTTGGCCCTTTTTTCTGGGCACTTTTCAGCTTTCATACCGCGCAATACGTGCCTATTCCGTTGTTTCCCCTCTTTTGGGTACGGGAGGTTCGACTCGGTGATGCGGCCATCAGCGTGCTCAATGCCGTCTTCTATGCCCTCATGCTGATCGCGTCCCTGTACCTGGGAGGATTGACCTGGCGTTTCGGCAATCGGCGGCTTATGGTTGGGGGTGCGTTCTTCCTCGCGCTGTATCCCTTGCTCACGGCACTTAGCCGGGGCATGGGGCTTTTGCTGGTGGCTTCGGTGCTTGGAGGTGTGGTGTGGGCCATCTTGGGCGGGGCCTTGGCCAATCGGTTGCTCGAGCGCATTCCGACCGATGACCGGCCGCCGTATCTGGCGCTTTACAATTTGGCGCTCAACGGTGCCATCCTGCTCGGCTCGCTGGCAGGGACGACAATTGCCAATGCCATCGGCTTACGCGAGGCGCTGTTCGTGGCGACGGGCCTGCGCCTGTTGGCGGCGCTGTGGCTCTGGCGGTTCGGCTAGACGGTGCGGTCAACCACCGTCGATGCACCGACAAAAAGGCCCGCCTCGTGCCAAGGCGGGCCTTTTTGTCGGGAAATTGGTCGGACGATCAGAGGGTGGTCCGCCGCTCGCGCCGGCGCATGGCCTGACGCGCCTTGCGAATCGCCTTTTGCTTCTCCAGGCGCCGTACTTCGCTCGGTGGTGTATACCACCGCTTGCGTCGCGCCTCGGGCAGAATGCGCGCCTTCATGACCTCCTTGCGGAAGCGTCGGAGGAGGCTTTCCTGCGATTCGCCGGGATTGAGCTTGACGGTCATGCGAACTCACCCCCTTTTGGACAAAAAGTTGCCAGGGAATGCCCCTGGCACGGCGTCATCATAGCCGAGCATCCGGGTCGCTGTCAATTTCGGCGGGGGTTCATATCATCTTCGGAGCCTTGACGGCGAAACCGAGGACCTGGCCTCGGCGTATCGATGATGATTCCATCCTTTCTGGTCGAGGTTTGCGCGTGTCCGTTTCCGGTTATAAGCAACTCCGCCGTCAAAACGGGATCATCGCCGGCGTTTGCGGCGGCCTGGGCGACTTCTTCGGCATCCATCCTTTCTGGTTTCGGCTGCTCTTCCTGGTGCTGCTGCTACCCGGCGGCCTCCCCGGCTTTCTGCCCTATCTCATCCTGTGGATCGTGATCCCACGGAAGCGCTAAAGGGACCGGCCGTCAACACGATCTGAGCCAGTCGGCGTCCTGTCGGTGTTGCCGCCAAACCACCCTGGGCCGTCTCCTTGAAGCGTTCGTCCATGTGTCGACCGATGCTCGCCATCGCATCGATGACCTCATCCGGAGGGATAACACTTTCGACCCCGGCCAGGGCCAGGTCAACGGCGATAAAGCACTGGGCCGCCCCGGCGGCGTTGCGCTTGACACAGGGCACCTCGACCAAGCCGGCGACCGGATCGCAGACCAGGCCCAGCATGTTTTTGAGGGTGATGGCTACGGCCTGGGCGGCCTGACGCGGGGTTCCCCCCAGTAACTCGGTCGCGGCACCGGCAGCCATGGCCGCAGCGCTGCCGGTCTCGGCCTGACAACCTCCGGCTGCACCCGAAACACTGGCGCGACGGATGATAACGGCGCCGATCCCCGCTGCCGTGAACAGGGCATCGACCAGGGCCTCGTCGTCGAACCCGCGCGCTTCCTGCAGGGTGAGCAGAACCGCCGGCAGGATGCCCGCCGAACCGGCCGTCGGCGTCGCGACGATGCAGCCCATGCCGGCATTGACCTCGTTCACGGCCATGGCCCGCGCCACGGCCCGGCTGAGAATGGGACCGGTCAGCGGTTCGTGGTCGGCCAGCCACTGCCAAAAGCGATGGGCATTGCCGCCGCTGATGCCGCTAAGGGACATCACGGGCCGATGGATACCCTGCTCGGCGGCCCGGCGCATGACCTCTAGCCGTTCTCGCATCCGCGTCCGCAATTGCAGACGCGATTGACCACTGTTGACGGTTTCGGCCTCGAGGACGAGCTCGTGTAAAGGCAGGCGTCGTGCTTCGGCCTGGGCGACCATATCGGCGAGGGAATCGAACACGGTACCTTCTCCTGCAGAACCCATGAAGGTTTCGGGGCTAGTCGGTGACTTTAGGCACATGTCGTGCCCAACGCACCCAGTAAAAGTCGGTTAGGCTTTCCGGGATCAAAGCCGGAATGGGATCATCCGTCTCGAAAATCATGATCGCCTCGCCCCCACGGCGACGGCGTTCGACGCGAGAAAAGGCGATGTTGATTTGATGGGCCAGCAGTAACCCGGTAACAGTGTGGATGGTGCCCGGCCGATCCTCTGCGACCACGATCAGGGCATCGTGTTCGCCGGTGAAGAGCACATCGTAGCCTTCAATGCGAGTTATCCGGATCATACCGCCGCCGATCGAGGCGCCTTCAACCTGCACCGTGCGTTGGCCGGCGCTTAGCGTCAGGCGCACCGAGTTGGGGTGAGCGTCCTGGCCTAGATCGGCCTCGGCAAAGCGCACGCGCATCCCGTTGGTTGCCGCCAACTCCAGGCTGTGGCGAATCCGTTCATCGGCCGGTTTCATCCCCAACAAGCCGGCTACAAGCGCCTTATCCGTGCCATGCCCACGACCGGTATGCGCAAAAGAGCCGTGCAACTCGATGAGAGCCTCGGCCGGCTGTGCGCCAAGGATGGCTCGCGCCACCAGGCCCAGGCGTACGGCGCCGGCAGTGTGGGAGCTGGAAGGACCCACCATGATCGGTCCGATGATGTCGAAGACGGAGACGGTGTGCCGTGTCGACATCATCGGCTCAATACGTGGCAGGAACAAAGCCTTGCCGGTTGAGGATTTCCATCAAGCCATCAACAACACCTAGCATGATCAGGCCCCGCCGCTCGCCAAAACGCACAAGACTGGGATCGATGTAGAAACTGGCCAGGGCGCCGATGATCTTTTTATCGGCATATTCGGGCAGAAAGTCACGGGCTTTGCGCAGTTTGTCGATAAAATCGTTCACATCTTTTGTCTGTAGGCGTGTTTTTGTCTCGTTGATAAGGACCACATCATCGCACACAGCCATCACATCGTATTCTTGAGAACGTCCGTCCGGAAGCCGTTTGCGAATGCGTACACCAAGCATTGGTGGGGGAGAGGAACATTTGACCACCTCAGCCAGAATGCGTGGAACGCTGGGCGCCACCAGGTCTTCCGCCAGTGTGCCCATTTTGAGGGATTGTTCGGCCAACGTTATGCGCATCTTTTTGTAATCGGCTTCGGCCTCGCGGCGGAGGGCGGCCATTTCTTCGCGATAGGCGCGTTCGTGCTCTTCGGCCTCGCGGCGGAGGGCGGCCATTTCCTGGTCGTAGCGTTCGCGGGAGGCGGCTGCGTTGGCTTCGATTTGGAGGGATTGGGCGGCAATTTCGGCCAGGCGGGCTCCGAGCTGGCGATCCCACTCTTCGGCCTCGCGGCGGAGGGCGGCCACTTCTTCGTGATAAGTGCGTTCGCGTTCTTCGGCCTCGCGGCGGAGGGCGGCCATTT
>JBBINH010000042.1:0-30466 GCA_037443945.1 Caldilineales bacterium | reverse complement strand
CGGGGTCGGGGTGGGCGTGGGCGTGTCGGTAGGCAGGGGTGTGGCCGTCGGCGGTGGGGTGTAGGTTGGCGTCGGCGGGAATTCGGCAGCCGGATCGTTGGGCGAGGCCGGGTTGGCCAGGGCCATGGCTACCGGCGCCACGTTGTTGGCCACGGCCGCCCAGGCCACGCGCGGGGTAGTGTCCTGCCCGGGCGTGCGCGAAGCGCGCAGGGCGCTGACAACCGCGGCCGGCAACGAAACGCCGAACAGGAAGACCAACAACAGGACGAGCAGGATGAGGCGAACCCGCGCCGCTCGCGACAGACCGGCGTACCATTGCGTCAGCGCCGCCAAAAAGCCGACCTGCGGGGTCGGTGCCGGTCGCGGGGCCGGCGTCACCCGTGGCGGTGCGCTCGGGGTCGGCTTGGGGGCAGGGGTGGGCGTCGGGGTGACGGGCATCGCTGCCGTCGGCGCTGCGGCCACACCGACTCGGCCTGTGGCCCATTGCCGCGTGCGCTGCGCCAGCACCCGACTCAGGTTCAGGGCCAGCACGGGATAGCGAAGCACCAGGTTTTCGAATTCGGTGCGCGTCAGCGCCCACGCGTCCACATCGGTCTCGGCTACCGCCGTCAGGCTGTGGGTCTCACCCGTGAGCAAGGAGCCCTCGCCGAAAAAGTCGCCGTCGCCCACGGTGATGACGGTGGTTCCGCCACTCCCCAACCGCACCCGTCCGCTTTCGATGAGATAAAGCCGGTCGCCTGCTTCCCCTTCGCGGTAGATGGTTTCCCCGCGACGGAAACGAGCCGGCTCCAGACGCTCGGCCACATCGGCCAGTTGTTCGGCGCTCAGGCCGGCAAAAAGGGTGATCCGACGCAGGTGCCGCTCGCCGAAGTTGACGGCGGCCTGGCTCAGGTGTTCACCCAGCACGCGGTTGACGGCCTGCGCGATGGCCGGGTAACGGGCCATCAAGTCATCAAAGTCGGAGCGATAGAGGATCCAGAGGTTGGTGGGTTCTGCCGCACGCGCGCCTGTGGTGCGCGGTTTGCCGGTCAACAAGGCCATTTCGCCGAAGAAGCCCCCCGGTCCCAGACGGGCCAGCACCTGACCACGCCGGCTCAGGCTGCTGACGATCTCGACGCGACCGCTATCCACCAGATAAAGGGCATCGCCGGGGCTGCCTTCGGTGTAGATGACGGCCTGAGCCGGCACATGCTGCAGCAACAGGCGTTGGGCCACGGCCTGCAGTGTGGTCTTGTCGAGTTCGCCGAACATGGGCAGGGCCTGGAGCCGTTCGATGGCCAGCTCCTCATCCTCCGGGCTGAGAGGACCGCGCAGCCCGGCGCTGAGATGACTGAGCAAGTCGGGATTGACTGCGCTCAGTTCGGCCAGAGCCGCGCGCTTCAAGAGCCAGGTTATGGTTTCGATTTGGGCCTGCGCCGTTTCACCGTGGGGTTTGTCGGTGATCAGGGCCAACAAGCCCAGGACCTCGCCCGGCCCTGCATCCACCAGCAACCCGTCGCGTTGGAGCTGCACCCGTCCGCTCTCGATGATGTAAAGGGCCTCGGCTTCGGTCCCCTGGCGATACAACGTCTGGCCCGAAGCGAAGACCTGGATCTCGAGTTGGGCGGCAAGTTGGCTGCGCTCGTCGGCCGTCAGTCCACCCAGACCGGTGGCATGACGCAGGCGCTGCTCACTCAGATACGTCTGGAGTTGGACCAGGCGGATACCCGAGCTGCGCGCCAGCTTGATGCCGATCGTCGGATGGGTTGTGATGACCGCTTCCAGGTCGTGCGCGGAAAGGACCCACACCTCGGTCTCCCCTGTGGCCTGCGCCGTGAGGGTGCGCGGGCGGCCCAGGAAGACATCCGTTTCGCCGAAGACGGCGCCCACGCCCAGCGTGGCCAGGCTAATCGGCCCCAGGCTGAGGCGGACGCCACCGTGCCTGATCAGGTACAGCGTCTGGCCGGGTTCGTCTTCGCTAAAGACAACTTCACCCGCAGCAAAGCGCTGCAGGTGAAAGTAGGGCACCAGCAACTGACGCTCTTCCGGACTCAGGTCGGCAAACGGTGAGGCACGGTCCAGCAGATGTGTGCTCACAGAATCGTTTCGACCTCCTTGCAAGATAACAAAGCGTGAACCGGCAAGGCGAACCTCCCCATCCACGCCGTGTTGGGATAGAGCCTACCGGACCATTCGGATACGGCAGGTGGGGCAAGGTTACCTCAAAAAAGGACGATTGCGCAAACTACCCAGGGGCGCAAATGTCTTCCGCAGGGTGACCGGCGTCTTCGGATACGCCTATCCCTACCGTTTCCCCCGCGTGGCGGAGCCCGGCCCCGTTATGCGGCGGGCTTCGGTGTACGGCGCCATACTCGCCAGGGGCCTTCAGGCATGGTCATGGCGGCCTGGCCTTGAGCATGGATAGGGCTTGAGCCATGCCTGCCGGTTGAGGGCTTAGTAGGTCCGCCGGAACACCACCTCGTAGGCGTAATGCCCTACGGCGAAGAAGTAGGTTTTGTTCTCCAGGTCTTGCCGACAACTGGCTTCATCCGGATGGGGTTTGCAATTGCAATAGCCGGCGGCGGAGAGCAGGTCAAAATCAGGCCAATCGGCGCTCATCCCGCGTGAGAGTTCGCTGATCCGATTGCCGTTCTCATCGATCACCTCGACCTGGCCGCCACCCCCGCGGTAGATGTCGAACTCGACGCGACCGTCACCCTTACCCTGGGCGCCGGTAACCTGCACCTGGCCGGTGAAAACCTCCCGCACCCGCACGCCGTTGAGGGGGTTGCCGGCCGGGTCAACCACGCTGACGAAAATGGTATGGTCGCCGGCGTTGCAGCGCTGGGAATGCTCGCCCACGCTGCGCAGCCGTACCGACACCGTATAGGCTACCGTGGGCCGTGGTGTGGCCGGAGCCGGCGGGGTCGGTCGGGGGGTGTTTGTGGCTGCCGGGGTCGGAGGCACCGTAGGCACGGGCGGCGCTACGACGACGGGAACGGCCGTGGTGTCCCCTTCGACCACAACCAACTGTCCCAGAACCCAGCCGATGGTGCCGTCTTGGCGGCGGATATGCCACCAGTCGCCGGCTTCGTTACGCCCGATGAGAAGCGCCGGTTCGCCCTCCATCAGACGGCCGACAACGGCATAGGCCAAGCCGGGCCCCTGGCGGATGTTGATCTCACCGGCCGCTCTGACGATCGGTGGTCCGGCCGGCGTGGGAGTTGGGGTCGGCGGTTCCGGCGTGGGGGTGGCCGTCGGCGGCGCCGGGGTCGGTGTGGGCGAGGGCGGAGGGGGTGACGGTGTGGACGGGGGCGGGGTTGGCGTCGGTAGGGCCGTCGGCGAGGGCAAATAGGCCACCAGTTCCGATCGCGGCATCCCCAAGGCCAGGGCCAGTTGCGCCAGCGCCGTGAGCGTCGGGCCTTGTTCGCCGGCGGCTTGTTTGCGCTCCAGCACCCCCATCACGAGTTGGCCCAGGTTGGGCGCTCCCAGCTGACGAAGTTGCGTCTCGGCCCAGGCCCGGTCGCCGTTTTGGGCATAGGCCAGGGCGACCAGGACCACATAGTCATCCTTTTGGGCCGGCTCCAGTTGTCGCAGAGAGACCGGCGTCAGCACCGATAACCAACGCATTCCGGCCCATAGACCGATGAGCAAACCGGCTATCAGGCCGAAGAGGACGATCAGCCAGCTTCGATCACGGGTACGCTTCATAGGCAAAAAGGCGACAAACGGGGAGCGGTTCGCACAAGAGCGCAGGAGAAATCCGGGACAAAAAAGAGGGAAAACCGGCATCGGTTCCAAGCCGTGACGGCCAAACCTGAACCGGCTTCCCTCTGGCGTTGTCGGGCGGTTGCCGTTATACTACCAGGGCATCCACAGTGCCGAAGGTGGGACTCGAACCCACATGGAGCAACCTCCAACGGTTTTTGAGACCGCCGCGTCTGCCTGTTCCGCCACTTCGGCTACCGATGACAGTATAACGAAGCTTTGATGTCTTCGTCAAGAACGGTCTCCCTTTGCTCTCTCCACAACCGGTCTGATCGGCGGCAATGTGTGTCATGGACGATAAGCATCTGGTAATGGCTGCCCGGCGGGGCGAGCTGGCCGCTTTCAACCGGCTCGTGCTTCACTATCAGAGCGTGGCTTATAACGTGGCCTTTCGTATCATAGGGGATGCCGAGGCCGCAGCCGATGCAACTCAGGATGCGTTTCTCAAGGCGTATCGGGCCCTGGACAGCTTTCGGGGGGACTCGTTTCGGGCCTGGCTGTTGCGCATTGTCACGAATACCTGCTACGACCAACTGCGCGCCCGCCGGCGTCGCCCGTCGACCGGCCTGGAGGATATGACGGAGGATGTCGAACACACCTGGCGGTTGGCCGAAGCCGGTGAGAGCCCGGATGAATACGCCGAACGGGTCGAACTGAACCGGGTGTTGCAATGGGCGTTGACCCAGCTTCCGCCCGAACAGCGGACGGTTGTGGTCCTTTCCGATATCGAAGGGCTTTCCTACGAAGAAATCGCCGCCGTGATGAACATCCGGTTGGGTACGGTCAAATCGCGGCTGAGCCGGGCACGGGCGCGGCTGCGCGATCTCCTCCAACAGCATCAGGAACTTCTGCCTTCGCGCTATCGTCTAAGCAGTGAATCCCTCCCCTGAAGGGTGCCATCGGCGACCATGTTCTTGCCCAAGTCCACTTCTCCCTATTCTCCTCAGGATGACGAGCTGCTGTCGGCTTATCTGGACGGTCGGCTGACACCTGCCGAAGTGGCGCGCCTGGAAGCGCGCCTCGCCACCGATCCCGAGCTGCGCCGGCGTCTGCAGGAACTGCGCCGGGTTGTGCAGTTGTTGGCGCAGGCGCCACGGCTGGCCGTCCCGCGTGCCTTCGTGTTGAACGAGGCCCAGGTGGCAGCCTCTGCGTCCTTGCAGGCGGGGGAGCGGGGGCTCCGCCGCAGTGGGTGGCTGCGCGGGTTGACCCTGGCCACGGCCGTTGTGGCGTTGGCCCTTGTCTTCACCCTGGGCGTAGATGTCTGGTCGCAACGTCAGACCGGGGTCACGGTCCTGATGGCACCGGCAGCCCAACCCGAAGCCGCGGTCGCCGTGCCGACGGCCCCACCCGAAGCGCTGGCCGTGGCGCCGCCGGCAGAAGACATGGCCGCAGCGACCATGGAAGCGCCTACCGAAGTCACCTTCACCCTCAAGGCGATGACGACCCCCGAATCGTCCCTACCGACAGAGGGGGCGGAGCCGATGGACCAAAGGCAAGTGCAGGCCGCCCCTACGGTCGAGGGGACTCCTCTGGCCCTCTCTCAGACCGAGACGGCGGCTCCGACGATCGGGTACGGTTGGTTGCGGGTGCTGGAGATCATCCTGACGGCGGCGTTGGTGGTGCTCGTGCTGGCCATGGTGCTGATGCGACGCCGTCGATCGATCCAGTAAGGCGGATCTTGCCGCTATCCGGGCTTTGTCCGCAGTTTGAGCTGTAGCCTGGTGTTTGACTCGGTTCCGGAGTGTGTTGGCGCAAGAGGGGCAGGCAGGCATAACGTTCAAACGTTCTCACCAACAAAAGATAGAACCGAGTCCGGTGTTTTGACCGCCGTACGCGTATCCGAGTAGAATAGGTCCGGTCGCACGAAGCCGTGTTTTGCTCTGCTTTCGTTCAGGAGGGTCAGCGTGCAACGAGTCGCCCTGTACCTGCAAGATGCTCATCCCATTCGTGAGGGGATGGAGCTGGCCCGTTATGCTGAACAGCGGGGTTTTGAGGCGGTATGGCAGGCGGAATCGCGCCTGGTGCGCGATGCCATCGTGCCTATGGCCGCCTATGCCGCCGTGACCGAGCGTATCAAGGTCGGCAGTGGCGTCATCAACAACTGGACGCGCAACATCGGCCTGCTGGCCGCCACCTTTCTCACCCTGGACGACCTGGCGCCCAATCGCATCATCTGCGGCATCGGCGCCTGGTGGGATCCTCTGGCGCGCAATGTCGGTATCATTCGTCGTAAGCCCCTGCAGGCCATGCGGGAGACGGTGGAAGTCCTCCGGCGTCTGCTGGCCATGGAGCGGGTGACCTTCTCCGGCGAGTTTCATCATGTCGAGGGCATCGAACTCGATGTAGTGCATGGCCGCCGCGAGCCACGCCATGTGCCCATCTACATCGGCGCCACCGGCGAGAAGATGATGGAATTAGCCGGTGAGATTGCCGATGGCGTCGTGCTCAACTACTGCGTGCCGCCGGAGTACAACGACGAGGCCCTCCACCATCTCGAGATCGGCGCCAAAAAGGCCGGCCGCCGGCTTGAGGACATCGACCGCCCGCAGCTTGTCGTCTGTTCGGTGGACTACGACCGCCACAAGGCCTTAGACGGCGCCCGCAAACTGCTCACCCAATACCTGGCCCAACAGCCGCACATCGCCAAAGCCAGCGGCGTCGGCGAGGATATCGTGCGGCGTATTCAGTCCATCCTGGGCTGGCCGGCCACCAAAGAGCAGATCGAACAGGCCATGCCTCTGGTGCCCGACGATCTGGTCGCGCGCATCACGGCCAGTGGTACTCCCGACGAAGTGCGGGCCAAGGTTCAGGAATACATCGACCACGGCTGCACCTGCCCCATCCTGTATCCTCTGGGCGATGCCAAACTGATGATCGATACGTTTGCCGTGGCGTAGTCCGTCTTTACAAGGTCCGGCTCATGTACAGCTCGTCCAGCTCAAAACCCAGGCGGCGGTAGTAGGGTCGGGTGCCGACGGCGGCGATGACGGCGATGCGGGTGAAGCCCTCGCTGCGGGCAATGCGGCAGGCAAGTTCGACCAGGCGGCGGCCCAAACCGCGATGCTGGGCTTCGCCCTGGCTATCGGCGCCCAGGGCCAGAGCCGGACCGTAGACTTTGACCTCGCGGATCATGGCCGCCCCGCGGATCTCGGCAAGGGGGACAACGGCCGGCGAGTCGGGCAGGGAAAGCCGCAGATAGGCCGCCACGCGGTCTTCCGGAGTGACATAGCTGAGGAAGTATTCGCGGTTGATGTCGGTGCGATAGGGCAGGATCTGCAGGCGCAGCCGGTCGGGCAGGACATCCCGTTCGCGTACCTCGCGGCAGCGCAGACAGCGACAAACCAGGCCTTGGCGTGCCATATAGGCATGCACAAGCTGCCGCAGATTCGTCTTTTTGTTCCCGGCCACGATGTTGGGGGAAGGAATATCCCGGAAGACGCGATTGATGCGACAGTAGCGGGGTACGTGGGTCTTGCAGCGGGCAATGAGGTCGATCAGGGTTTCCTCATCGTAGGGCCGATACAACCCTTGCTCGTAGTAGCGATAGAGTTCGGTCTCTCGCAAAAGCGAGGTGGGGTAGATCTTCAGCTCATCGGGACGAATAGCCGGGTCATCCCACAGACGCCGGAAGTCTTCATAATCGGTTTCCGGGGTGGCGCCGTAGAGGTTGGCCATCCAGTGGAGCACGATCTTGAAGCCGGCCCCGCGCAGCATCCGCACGGCCTGACGCATTTCGGCCACGGTGTGCCCGCGTTGGTTCAGGGCCAGGATGCGGTCATCCAGGCTTTGTAGCCCCAGTTGCACTTTGGTCACTCCCAGCCGTCGCAGATGTTCCAGCTCGCGTGGGCTGATGGCATCGGGCCGCGTTTCGATCACAAGGCCGACATTGCGATGGTGGGCCGTTTCATTACGCCGGTGGGCCTCGTCAAGCGTGGCTGCGTCCACGCCGTTGAGGGCATCGAAACAGCGCCGGACAAACCATTCCTGATACGATCGCGGGTAGGCCGACCAGGTTCCCCCCAGGATGAGCAGTTCCACCTTATCGGCGCTGTGACCGTTGGCCTCGAACGCACGCAGCCGCGAGAGGGTCTGGCGATAGGGATCGAAATCGTTCTGCAAGGCGCGCAACGACCCCGGCTCGTCGGGCACGTAGCTTTTGGGCATGTTCCCAAAGGTCGGACAGAAAATGCACTTGCCCGGACAGGGATAGGGCATGGTCAACACCGTGACCGGCGCCACACCGGAGATGGTGCGTACCGGTTTGAGCTGCAAAGCGCGCTCCAACCGCCGATCCGGTGCCAGCCGGCCCGCCGCCACCAATTGCCGATAGCCGTCTACCAACTCGCTTTTGGCGAAGAGTCGGCCTGTGCGGCGGGCATGCCCTTGGATAACCTCCAGATAGGCCTCCGGAGTCGCCCGGGGCCGAGTGGCCAACGTCTGGAGGAGGGCGAGCAAGTCGTTCTCGTCGGCTGTCGAGTCGAGCACCCGACCGGCGCTATCCGACCAACGGGCCAGCGTAAGCGTGGACATGGATGGGAACGGGTAAGGAGAGAGTGGTGTTGTTTGGCAGAAAAGGGAGCCAGGACCGATAATGGCTTACGCAATGCGTCCTCCCCCTGCTCTGCTTATGATGGACAAAGCCGTTCAAGACCAATTGCGGCAACTCAACCGGCGCTTTTATGCAGCGCATGGCGCCGACTTTGCAGCCACACGGCAAGGACCGCAACCGGGCTGGCATCGTATTATAGCCCATTTCCCGCCGGTCTGTCAGGTCTTGGACCTGGGGTGTGGGAACGGCCGGTTGGCCGTATTTTTGGATGAGCGGCTGCAGCAGGTGCGCTATGTGGGCGTGGATGTCGAGGCCTGTTTGCTTGACCAGGCCCGCCGGCGCACGGCCGGGTTACGACGGACGCAGGCGACCTTCTGGCAGCTCGACCTGAGCATCCCCGGTTGGGAACGTACCCTGGGATTCGAGTCATTCGATGTCGTCCTGGCCCTTGCCTTGCTTCATCATCTGCCCGGCCGCGAGGCCCGCGCGGCCTTTCTGGCGGCTGCGGCCCGCTGTTTACGGCCGGACGGGGTGCTCATCCTCTCGACCTGGCGGTTCAGCCACGTCCCCCGCCTGCGGCGCAAAATCGTGCCCTGGGAGCGCATCGGCCTCACGAGGGCCGACGTGGAACCCGGCGATTATCTGTTGACCTGGCAACAGACGGGTTTGCGTTACGTCCACGAATGCGATGAAGCCGAGATCGCCGAACTCGCCGCGGCCGCCGGGTTGCGCGTGTGCGAGTCCTTCCGGGCCGACGGCCGCGAAGGCGATCTGGCTTTGTACTGTACGTTGGCACGTGCCGACGTTTGAATGTTGCCACCCTCCGACCTTCTCGCGTTCTTCTCCTCAACCTGCCATGCTCCCCGATTTCACCCGCCATCTGCAGACCTACGCCGAGATTTTGCTCAAAATCGGTTTGAACCTGCGGGCCGGTCAACGCCTGTTGATCACCTCGGTCCGCACCGACGGTGTGCCTCTGGAAACGGCCCCTCTTATCCGCGAAGTGGTCAGACAAGCCTATCAGATGGGTTCGCCCTTTGTCGAAGTCATCTGGGGTGACGAGGCCGTGCGCCTGGCCCGTTTTCGGTATGCGCCCTCCGCTTCGTTCCATTACACTTCGACCTGGCACAGCGATGCCCTGCGCGACCACACCAACCGCGGGGATGCCGTGCTCAATGTCGCCGCCGACAATCCCACCCTGCTCGATGGGATCGACCCGGAACGGATGGCCACGGCTCGTCGTGCCTTGCTCGCCTCCATGGCCCCCTACTTTCAGAATGTCACCCGCAATGCCATGAACTGGCTGGTGGCGGCAGCGCCTGTAACCGGTTGGGCGCAAAAGGTGTTTCCCGGCCTGAGCGGTGAGGAGGCCGTGGATCGCTTGTGGGATGCCATTTTTCGGGCCTGTCGGGTTTATGAGTCCGAACCCCTGCCGGCCTGGCAGCGTCACATCGCCGAACTCAAAGCCCGTAGTGCCTATCTCAATGCCCGCCGCTACGACGCCTTGCGCTTTCGCGGTCCGGGCACGGACCTCACGGTCGGCCTGGCCGATGGACACGTGTGGCAGGCTGCCCAAACCACGGCCGCCAACGGCGTCCGCTACACGGCCAACATCCCTACCGAAGAGGTCTTCACGGCGCCCCATGCCCGTCGTGTCGAGGGTGTGGTCCGGTCGACGATGCCGCTGAACCTGGGCGGTGGGCTGATTGTCGATTTCAGTCTGGAGTTTGCGGACGGACGCGTGGTCAGTTGCCGCGCCGGGCAAAACGAGCTGGCCCTGCGCCGTCTGATCGATACCGATGAAGGCGCGGCACGATTGGGCGAAGTGGCGCTTGTTTCGCATCGTTCCCCCATTGCCCAATCGGGTCTCTTGTTCTACAACACCCTGTTCGATGAAAACGCCGCCAGCCACATCGCCCTGGGACGTGCTTATCGGGATTGCATCGCCGGTGGCGAGCGCATGTCCGATGAGGAATTTGCCGCTGCCGGCGGCAACGACAGCCTGGAACATGTGGATTTTATGATCGGCAGCAGCGAGATCGATGTCGACGGTCTGCGCAACGGCAGCAGCGAGCCGGTCATGCGATCGGGCGAGTGGGCTTTTCCGTTGTGAACACGGCGATCTTCCCTCTCCAGGCGCGCCTGCGGCATCCTCTTTGGGGATATGACAACTCGACCTCGCCTTGCCGTCGTCGGTTCCATCGTTGTCGACATCGTGGTTGCTACGCCTCGTCTGCCCGGCAGTGGTGAAAACCTACACGTCCCCCGCATTCGGGTCACGCCCGGTGGAAAGGCCGTCAATGCCGCCGTGGCCTTCACCCGGTTGGGGGGGCAGGCGCATCTCCTGGGCAACATGGGCGACGACCTCTTTGCCGACTACGTTGCGGCGGCCTTGCAGCGCGAGGGCGTCGATATCGCCGGAGTCGGCCGCGACCCCACCGCCGAGACCGGGGCGGGCGTCTTATTGGTCGAGCCGGACGGCCGCACGGCTTTTCTCATTGCCCCCGGCGCCAACCAGACCCTGGCCGTCGAGCGATTGGAGGCGGCGCTACGGCCCTTGCTGCCCCATCTCGATGGGGTGTTGCTCAACTTCGAGGCTCCCGAAGCCGCGCTCCTGCGGGTGGTGACATGGGCCGAAGAACAGAATCTGCCCATCGTTGTCGATGCCGGCCCTTTCCGGCCCTATAGCCCACGTCTGTGGCAACATGCCGCCGTGCTCACCCCGAACGAAGCCGAGATGGCGGCCCTGGTGGGCCATCCTGTGGATGAAGACGAGGCTGCCTTGGCGGCAACCCGGACCTTGCTGGCTCAGGGCCCTCGGGCCGTTGTGCTCAAGCGAGGCGCGCGCGGGGCCTTGTGGGCAACCGCCACCGCCTGGGGTCAGGAACCGGCCTTTCCCATCACGGCGGTGGATACGGCCGGGGCCGGCGACGCCTTCTCGGCCGGTCTCGCCCTGGCCCTGTTACAGGGTCAGCCCTTGCCTCAGGCCGTCCGTTTTGCCAATGCCTGCGGCGCCATTGCGGCCGGACGTTTTGGCACCATGCCGGCCATGCCACGGGCCGAGGAGGTAGCTGCCCTGCTGGCCGGCCATCCGGGTTGAGGGCCGTTTCCCCCTGCCCTCAACCCGGATGGTTGCTTAGTCCAGGACGGCCAGCGCTTTGGTCACACTTTCTTCGGGTTTGACCTTGTACTGGATATCCACAATGCGGCCTGTTTCATCGATGACGAAATGGCTGCGCTGAATGCCCATAAACGTCTTGCCGTACAGCTTCCGTTCGCCCCAGACGCCGTAGCGTTCGGCAATGCGGTGGTCCTCATCGGCAAGCAGAAGAAAAGGGAGATGGTATTTGGCCTTGAATTTCTGATGGGAAGCCACGCTATCAGGGCTGATGCCCAGGACGACGGCGTTTTTGTCGGCCAGCACGGCGAACCGATCGCGAAAACCACAGGCCTGGGCCGTACAACCGGGAGTATCGTCCTTGGGATAAAAATAGAGGACCACGCGTTTGCCGCGAAAGTCCGCAAGCCGCACCGTCTCGCCGGTATCGGCCACAGCCGTAAAATCGGGTGCCATATCGCCGATGCGTAGGGTGGTCATTCTGAAGAACTCCGGATGTTTGCTAGAATGGATGCGTCGGGAAGCGCTTTCTCGACCGTAAGCAGTTTAGGATGCCGGCTTCGTCTTGTAAGGCGGCTTTCTTCCCATATCCTCTGCGAGGTACACCATGGCCGGAAAGTACTACGACGACCTGGCCGTCGGCCAGCGCTTTGTTCATAGCCTGGGCCGCACCATCACCGAGATGGACAACGTCCTCTTTTCGGCTCTGACGATGAACACGCAGCCTCTCCATCTCAACGAGGACTTCGCCGCCCGCACGCCATTCGGACGGCGTATTGTCAACGGTCTGTTCACCCTGGCTCTGGCCGTGGGCCTCACCGTGTCCGACCTCACCGAAGGGACCATCGTCGCCAATCTGGGTTACGAATCGGTCCGGCATCCCCATCCGGTCTTCCACGGCGACACGCTCTACGTCGAAACCGAGGTGTTGGAGATGCGACCTTCGCGCTCGCAGCCCGATCGCGGCATCGTCAAATTGAAGCACATCGGCCGCAACCAGGACGGTACGGTGGTGGTCGAAGTCGTGCGCACGGTCCTGTTCCTGCGCCGCCCGGAGGCGGTTGCGTCTTCTCCCTCGTGAAGCCTCCCATGCGTCCTCGACGCGCCCTGTTGTTTCTTCCCGGCGATAGCGAACGCAAGATCGCCAAGGCGGCAACGCTGGAGGTGGATGCCGTCGTTCTGGACCTGGAAGACGGCGTGGCCATGGGCCAGAAAGAGGTGGCGCGGGCGCAGGTTCGTCAGGCTCTGCAAACCGTGGATTTCGGCCCTCGCGAGCGCATTGTGCGCCTCAATGCCGTCGGATCCGGCCTGGAGGCAGCCGACCTGGAGGCCACCCTGCCCGGCCGGCCCGACGCCTATCTGCTGCCCAAGGTCCACAGCCCCGATCCGATTGCCTGGTTGGATGCCGCACTCGAGGCGGCCGAAACCCGGTACGGCTGGCCGTCGGGCAGCATTCGCATCCTGGCCCTGATCGAAACGGCGCTGGGCATCGTCAATCTGCGGGAGATCGCCGCCGTGGGCGGGCGGTTGGAGGCGCTGCTCTTCGGCGCCGAAGACCTCATCGGTGATATCGGCGGCGTGCGCACGGCTGCCGGCCGTGAAGTCCTCTATGCCCGTAGCGCCGTGGTGACCGCGGCGGCGGCCTTTGGGCTGGCGGCCATTGACATGGTGTTCGTGGCCTTGGACGACCTGGAGGGCCTGGCGCGGGAGTGTCGCGAAGCCGTCGAGCTGGGCTATCAGGGCAAAATGGCCATTCATCCCCGCCAGGTTCCCGTCATCCAGGCGGCTTTCACGCCGACGGCCGAGCAGATCGAGGCGGCCCGTCGCCTGATCGCAGCCTATCGGGACCATGAACGCCACGGCGTGGGCGTCTTCGTCCTTGACGGTAAGATGGTGGATGCCCCCATGCTGGCCGCCGCCCGACGCACCCTGGCCCGTGCCGGACTGGGTATGCCCTAGTCCTCGGTGCCCCCGACCTTGCTCTTCATCCCATGATCACCCGTAACCTGCTGGAAGCACGCGAGTACGAAACCCTGGCCCCCTGGGGCATGAAGAGCGCCGAAACGCGCGGGCGGGTCTATCCGGACGAGGAGGCGGAAGAGCGCACGGTCTATCAGAAAGACCGCGATCGCATCGTCCATACCACGGCCTTCCGCCGTCTGGCCTACAAGACCCAGGTCTTCGTCTATCACGAGGGCGACCACTACCGCAGCCGGCTGACCCATACCCTGGAGGTGGCGCAGTTGGGGCGTACCCTGGCGCGGGCTTTGGGCGCCAACGAAGACCTGACCGAGGCCATTTGTCTGGCCCACGACCTGGGTCATCCGCCTTTCGGTCACACCGGCGAGCACATCCTCAATCGACTGATGGCCGACCATGGCGGCTTCGATCATCAGCGCCAAACCATGCGCATCGTCGAGTATTTGGAAAGGCGATATCCGGACTTTCCCGGACTCAACCTCACCTATGAGGTGCGCGAGGGCATTGTCAAGCACGACACGGACTACGACATCAGCCATGCCGAGGGCTACGAACCCCATCTGGCCGGTACCCTGGAATGCCAGATCGCCAACATCGCCGACGAGATCGCCTGGAATACCAGCGACCTGGACGACGGCCTCTACGCCGGCATTCTCGACATCGCCGACCTGGCCACCCAACCCCTGTGGCAGCGGGTGATGGATTCGCTGGGCGAGCCAGTGCGGCCGGACCGTCTCGATTCGCTCCTGCGGGCGCGCATCATCCGGCGCCTGGTGGGCATGGAGATCGGCGATGTCATCCGCCACACCGCCGCCCGCTTGCAGGCGTTGGCCATCGCTTCGGTGGATGATGTACGTCGGGTCGGGCAACCGGTGGTCGGCTTCAGCCCGGACATGGCTGCCGCCAACGCCGTGCAGAAGCGCTACCTGTTCGAACACTTCTATCGCAGCTACCGGGTCATGCGCATGGCGGCCAAAGCCGAGCGCATCCTTACCAGCCTGTTCCAGGCCTATGTCCAGGAGCCCCGGCAACTCCCGCCGAGCACCCAACAAAAACTGAAGGCGCCGGAAGCCGATCTCTACCGTGTCGTCTGCGATTATCTGGCGGGGATGACCGATCGGTTTGCCATTCAGGAATACAAACGCCTTTTCGACCCCGAAGAACGGGTGTAGCGCAGGACGGGTCGTCACTTACCATTGCCCCTCTTGCGCCATGCGCAAGAACAGGGCCACGATCTCGGGGTCGAACTGCCGACCGGCCTGTTGCCGAAGGTACTCCAGGGCCTCCTGCCGCGACCAGGCCCGCCGATAGGGCCGTTCACTGGTTAGGGCATCGAAGACATCGACCACGGCAAAAAGACGCGCGGCCAGCGGGATTTCGGTGCCTTTGAGACCGCGCGGATAGCCACTGCCGTCCCAGCGTTCATGATGACAGTAGGGTATGTCCAGGGCCGGCTGCAGGTAAGCGATAGGCGAAAGCAACTGCAAGGCATAGTGCGGATGCCGGCGCATCACGGTCCATTCCTCCGGGGTGAGTGGACCCGGCTTGAAGAGGATGGCATCGGGGATGGCCATCTTGCCGATATCGTGCAGGAGGGCTCCCCGGCGCACATGCACCAGCTCCGTTTCGTCCATGCCCACGGCGCGGGCCAGTGATAGCGTCATCTCGGTCACCCGGCGGGTATGACCTTCGGTCTCGCGATCGCGCAGCTCAAGCGCGCGAGCCCAACCTTCGATGGTGGCATCGTAAGCGATGGTCAGCTCCTGGTGCGAGCGCTGCAGCCTGTTGAAGAGGTGGGCATTGTCGACGGCAATGGAGGCCTGTTGGGCCAAGGCCTGCAAGAAATGCAGCCAATCCTCATCCGGCCGCAACGGCGAACGGTGGAAAAGCTCCAATACGCCTTGGAGCTGACCTTTGGCCACCAGCGGTGCCACGGCATAGCCGACAAAGCCCTCGGCCTGTGACAACGTTTCCCGCATCCACGGCCAATCGGTGTGGGCCAGATCGGGAACGACGAGGAGGCGCTGCTCCAGGGCAGCCATCCCGGTCAGGCCCTCGCCCAGACGCACATGCGTGTGCCGATACAGGGGCGAACGCAGACCGTGACCGGCGGCGTAGTCCAGGCTATTGCGATGGGGGGCATAGAGCAAAACGCCGGCCGCATCCACGCCGAGCTGGAGTACGGTCTGTTCCAGCAAAACCACCAGCGAGACCCGCAGATCGAGACTGGCCGTAATGGCCCGATCGATGATTTGGAGGGCTTCTAGCTGGTCAATCCGGCGCAGGGTTTCCTCATGCAGGCGCAGGCGATGGATGGTGGCGCCGGCCATCTCGGCTAGGGCCTCGAGAAGCCGCAGTTCGTCGGGGGTGAACTGTCGGGGGGCAGGGATACCGACGAACAGCACGCCCTCCGTGGTGGTGGCCGAACGAATGGGCACGGCTGCCCCGCGCCATCCTGCCGGTGTATTGGCCCGAAAAACGGGTAGCAGATGCGGACTGGTGGCGATATCCTCGATTCCATATGGGCGCCCCTCGCTGAAGACCCGCCCGGCAATGCCCTTGCCGGGCGGCAAGGGCCGATCGGCGAGCTCTCCGAACCAACCGCGCACCACGGCCGTGCGCAGCTCGTGGGCAGCCGGGTGATAAAGCCGGATGACACCGGCCTCACTGCCAAGGAGCGCGAGGGTTTCGTCGAGCAGGATATTCAGGGCTTCATCCAGGGTTTGCGCCACCCGTAGTGCCGTGGACACCCGGTGGACGGCCGCCAATTCCCGGACATGGCGCTGCATGGCCTTTTCGGCCTGGACACGCGCGGTGATGTCATGGGCGAAACCGGTAACGCCGGTGATATGGCCGTTTTGTTTTTGGGCCACGCCCAGGACCTCCAGGATCAGGGTGTCGCCGGTGGCACTCAGTACCCGCAAAGGCCGGAACGCGCTTGTCTCGCCGCGCAAGGCCCGCCGAAATTCCGCCCGGGCCAGCTCGCGGTCATCGGGATGGATCAACTCGTCGAAGGGTCGCCCCAGCCACGCTTCCACCGGCCAACCCGTGATCCGGGTGAACGCCGGGTTGAGCAGGGTGAAGTGCCCTTCGGGTGAAAGCGCGTAGACGATCTCGGGGACGCTTTCGAAGAGGGTGCGGTACCGTCTTTCGCTCTCTCGCCGCTCGGTGATATCCTGGGCGGCTCCGTAGATGCGCACCACGCGACCCTGTTGGGGGTCCCAGACGGGGCGGGCATGATCGCGCAGCCATCGCACCTCGCCGTCCTTGCGAACGATGCGGAATTCGCTGACATCGGTTTCCCCGGCGAAGAGGCGCTCGGCACGAGCCAGGGCAATGGGCATATCGTCGGGATGGACGAGGGTACGCCAACCCTCGCGCGCTTCGATCTCGGCCGGTGTGTAACCGGTCACACGTGTGAACGAATCGGTAACCCATTCGCGTACCAGTCGGTTCCCTTCCTCGACCCGAAACGCATAGGCATAATCGGAAATGAGTTCGGAAATATAACGATAGCGCTCCTCACCGGCCTGGAGATGAGCCTGGGCCTGTTCGAGTGCTGCCAGCATGGTATTGACCCCGCGGGCCAGGCTGCTCAGTTCATCGTTGCCGTGGCTCGGGACGCGCGACGCCGCACTCCCTTGCCCGGCAATCCAGCGGATGGCACGCTCGAGCCGGGTCAGGCGGCGAATCACGGTCCCTTCGAGCAGCATCAAGGTGACCAGGGTCATCCCGATGCCCGTGCCGAACACGGCCAGAGCCAGGGCGTGCAGACCGAGTCGGGCTTGCTCCCGCATCTCACGAGGGGCATCGATGCGGAGGATCAAGGCCGGTTGACCGCGGATGTCGTTGATGACGGTGTATCCGGAGATGAGGTTCTCGTCCCGGGGGATCACCACAATCCCTCCCTGACGCTGCCATAATGTGCGTGCATGTGCCACGTCGTCCGGTACTGTCGCGGCCTTGTACGGGAACACCTGCAAGGAAAGCTGCGCCCTATGGGCTAAGTCGGCGATTTCGGCTTCGTCCAGAAGCCTCCCCATGATCAGCGTTCCCCGGATAGGACCCTCACCGGCGCTGGTGACAATGGGTTGGGAGGCGACAAGCATCGGACCTTCCGGCAGCATCACGATGCCGTTGACCCGATCGGTGGGATCGGTGTGACCGACAAGGGGGCTATCGGCCTCCCATAAAACCGCCCACCGTGGCGGAATGGGGGCTTCTTCTTCGCTTGCCAGATCAATCCGTTTGGCAAAAACGACCCGATCGGTATTATCCAGGAAAATCATCAGTTCAATGTCAAGATTGGGAAATGTTACATTTACCAGATTTGACTTAATATAATACTGATTTTTGTCAGTAATGAATTGATACGTATCATCCCAAGCAGCCCAATCTTCTAGTATTACATCAATTTTATTGATATCATCGTATAAAATTGTTAACAGACGAAGTGTGTCATTCTGTATATGTTTACTTTCAATAATATCAATGTTTCTCAAAATAAAATCTTGAGAAACTAAATAAGATATTATTGATAAAATAAAGAAAACAACGAAAATAATGAGTAAAACCTTGGTGCGAATGCTCATCTTGGAGTGCCTTGTCGAAAGGATTGTGGAAAAGCGATGTGACCACGATGACTCAGAATCTCAATCGCCCTCGTTGCTGCCCGGCTATCCCCGAAAGACGGCATTGTCGGATACCACTCAGGTCGCGATCCTTGTCCATGCGCTCAAGTCTTATATCACAAATGTATATAAAATTACAAATCTCTATTATTGAGGAACGTGCGGGAAGCGTCGATGAATCAGCGACAACCTTCTTGCTTCCTGACTGGCCGGGTCATCCTGCCGGATGGGCAGGCTCGGGGGCGATGACGGCTACCGGGTGCGGCCTTCGGGAATGGCGGCCGGGGTTGGGCGGTTGCCCCCTGTTATCCTTTCGTGAGGAACGCATCAAATGCCTCACGAAAACGGCATGTCCGGCATCATCTGGACAGATGCTGTACAAGCATAGTACAAGAATAGCACAAAACCCGCACCTTGCACCAAATCGATGGTCAGGCACCCTTTTTCCGCTTATTTGGCAATGCCCTGCGACCGCTTGCCGGGTTTGCTTATTACAATGAATTGCATTATAATGACGGTCTGGCTTCTTAACCTCCTCCGGAGGACGGAGGCGATAAACCCGGTCGTCAGGTCTGTCGGAATACCGGTCACGGATTTTTCGGTCTCCTATAGACGACTGACGACGGCGAGTGAGTCCGCAGAAAAACATGGTTGATAGGAGAGATTTTTTATGGTTCGTATTTCGTTGCGAATCGTTCTCATGCTTGTGTTGATGGCCGTGATGGCGGCGGTGGCCGGATGCCGTGGTGGGCAAGGCCCTACCATATCCGTTGAAAATCCCTGGGTGCGGGCGACGGTGATGGCCGATGGTGTCAGTGCGGCCTATATGACCATCCGCAACACCGGTCGGGAGGACGATGCCCTGGTCGGTGCTATGACTCCGGTCAGCCAGATGACCGAGCTACACGAGATGGTCATGGAGGGAGACATCATGCGGATGCGCCCGATTGCGGGCCAGCGCCTCGTGATCCCGGCCGGAGGCCAGGTCGAGCTCAAACCGGGCGGATTGCACATCATGCTGATGGGTTTGCAGCAGACGTTGGAACCGGGGACGAGCGTGGAATTGACCCTGCGCTTCGAAAAGGCCGGTGAGGTCAAGGTTCGGGCCGAGGTGCGCGCGGCCGGGGAAACGGAGCACGGTCACACGGAGCAATATTGAGGGGGCGATGTCATCCCGACGCCTTTTGCTTCTCGGCTTTCTGCTCCTCCTGGGGCTGTTGGCAGGGTGTAGTCGTGCCGGCCGCCAGGTAGCGCCGCCTCCGGCCGATGTGGTCCTCACCATGGCCGTTGAGCCCGATCCGGCGCGGGTTGGGGAGGCGACGCTGATCTTCATCCTGAAGACAAGCGACGGTCGGGCCATTCCCGATGCCAAACTCGCCATTCGCGGGGATATGGCCCATGCCGGAATGCAGCCTGTCCTGGCTACGGCCGCTTCCGGTCCTGACGGCGTGTATCGCGTCCCTTTCCGTTGGACCATGGCCGGCGATTGGTTCGTGATCGTGCAGGTGCAGTTGCCGGACGGACGGAGCTTTCAGCAACGCTTTGACCTGCGCGTGGTCGGGTCGTAAGCCGTGATGGTTCGAGGCCCAGACGTGCGGAAACGGTCTGGCGCCATGTCACTCGACTTGCTCCATGTACCCGTGCTCGGGCCGCTCCTGCGGGGACGTTGGGGGCGCTTGCTCGGCCAGGGTCCGCTTTTGGCGCTGGCCGTGTTAATGGTCTACGACGGTTTGACCGGCCCGCCGTTGGCGCCTTACAACTTTGCCACCGTCCTGGCTTGGGTTCACTATCGGGGCTTGGTCATCCTGGCCCTGGTCTTTTGCGGGAATCTCTTCTGTTGGGGCTGCCCCTTTACCCTGCTGCGCACGCTGGCACGTTGGTTCGGACGTCGTGGTCGGCGCTGGCCGCGTCTTTTGCGCAACAAGTGGCCCGCCATCGCCCTGCTTGTTCTGTTTTTCTGGCTTTACGAGTGGCTCGACCTGTGGGCCGATCCCCGGTTGACGGCCTGGGTGGTGATAGCCTATTTCGTGGCTGCCGGGGTGCTGGAGGCTTTGTTTGCCGAATCGCCGTTTTGCAAGTACCTGTGTCCGCTGGGTTCTTTCAACTTCGCCGCCGCTACCGTCTCACCGTTGCAGATAACGGCCCGCCAGGCGACGGTCTGTCGGACCTGTGTCGGGAAGGAATGCGTCAACGGCAGTACGACCGTTTCCGGCTGCGGCACCGAACTGTTTGTACCGTTGCTAGCTTCGAATCGCGATTGCCTCTTTTGTCTCGATTGTGCCCGGGCCTGTCCGTATGACAACGTGGCCCTGACCACCCGTTCGCCCTGGCGGGAACTCGTGGCCGATGCCTGGCCGCGGCGCTGGGATGTGAGTTTTCTGGCCCTGGTTTTTGCTTTCATCGGCCTGAGCAATGCCTTTGCCATGACATCGCCCATCTACAGCCTGTTGGCGGCGTTGGCCGTGCGCCTGCCGTGGGCCGATGAGGGGCTTTTACTCTTGTTCGTCTTGGCCGTCCTCGATCTGGTTTTGCCGACGGTGCTCGGCCTGGGCGTGGCGGCGTTGAGCCGTCACCTGGCCGGCCGGGACGAGCCCTTGCGGCTGAGTCTGGCCCGTTTTGTGCCGGCGGTGATGCCGTTGGCCGTAGCCATCTGGCTGGCCCACTACGGCTTCCATTTCGCCACGGCGGCGTTGGCCGTCATCCCGCTGACCCAGCAATTCCTTCTTGACCACGGCGTGACCTTCGCCGGGCTGCAACCGGCCTGGCAACTCGGCCCTCTTGTCCCGATGGCCTGGTTGCGGCCCATCGAGCTGGCCATCGTCCTCATCGGTCTGTTGGTTAGCCTGTACGTTTTGGGCGAGCGTAACCGACGTCACTTCGGTGCGCAAGGGACAACGGTTATGATCCCGTGGGTGGTACTGCTCGTCCTCATGGCCGTAGCGGCCGTCCTCATCTTTTCCTCGCCCATGGAAATGCGCGGCAGCGCCCTGGGCGGTTGAAGGAGCCTAGACCGGTGTTCCTCTTCCGCCGTCGTTGGTTACCCTCTACCCTGCTTGTTCTCGTCGCCGCCGTTGTCATGGTGCGGTTGGGCTTTTGGCAGTTGGATCGCCTGGCCGGCAAACGGGCGGCCATCGCCCAGACCCAGGCGGCCCTGGCCGCGCCGCCCCTGGTCCTGAGCGGCGAGGAAACAAACCTGGATGCCCATGCGCTGCGCCATCGCCTGGCCGTCGTCAAGGGCATGTATGACTTCGAGCATCAAATCCTGCTCAAGAACAAGTTCTACGGCAATCAGCCGGGCTATCATCTGCTGACGCCGGTGCGTATCGCCGGCAGCCAACGGGCCGTCTTGGTCGATCGCGGCTGGATCCCCTTTGATGCCGCCTCGCCCGAACAGGTGGCAAGGTGGAATGAACCGCCCGAGGGCACATGGCAAGGCCGTATCGAGCCGGAAGATCCCCGGCCGGCCGGGGCCACCGTACCCCCGAGCCCGCAACGGGAATGGTATCGTCTGGATATTGCCGCCCTTCAGGCCCAAATGCCCTACGAGCTGCTGCCGTTTTACCTGGCCTTGCTCCCGGACGACCCGCCTACAGGGCCGCCGTTCCGCAACCCTCCTGAGATCATCCTCGACGAAGGCCCACACCTGGGCTATGCCATCCAGTGGTTCCTCTTCGCCGTGGTCGTGCCGGTGGTTTATGGGGTCCAAGTGTGGCGGATCGAGACCGGTAAGACGAGCTGAAGACGACGATGGCATGGCCCGACCTGGTCACCGATCCCGATGCCCTTGACCCGCAGATCGCCGCCCGCTTTGGGCTGCTTTATCGGCGGCTGGTCCCGCGGTTGCAGGCGGGTGAAGCCGGTCTGGCGGAGCGCCTGGCCGCCTTGCTGACCGCCGTGATGGCTCGCATCGACTGCACCGCCTGTGGCCGCTGCTGTCGGCACACGGGACCCGTGGTGGACGAGGCCGATGCCACGCGCCTGGCGGCCGGCTTGGGGTTGAGCGTGGCCGGCTTACGCCGCCGCTTTCTGCGACCCATGTGGCCCGGCGCGGCCGAGGTCGACCAGGTCTGGCTGTTGCCCGCCCCCTGTCCCTTCCATGATGGCCGTCTCTGTACGGTCTATCCCCATCGACCCCAACCTTGCCGGGATTTCCCCCAGGCTGTGGGCGCCGATCCGGTCGAGCGACTGGCCGTCTGGGTCGAGACGGCGGCTTTTTGCCCGATCACCTTCAACACTCTGGCCTGGTGGGAAGCGGAGGAAGGGGAGCCTGAGGCTTCACATGCGGAAGACGCCGTAGGTGGTAGATTCGATGGGCGCGTTGTAGCACACGGAGAGGGCCAGGGCCAGAACCCGACGGGTTTCGGTGGGGATGAGGATGCCGTCGTCCCATAAGCGGGCGGTGGAGTAGTAGGGATTGCCTTCGCGTTCGTATTTCTCCAGGATGGGTTGTTTGAACGCGGCCAGTTCGGCCTCGGTCATGAGCGGTTCGCCTCGCCGTGCCAGCTGGTCCTGTTTGATGGTGGCCAGGACATTGGCGGCCTGTTCCCCGCCCATGACGCTGATGCGGGCGTTGGGCCACATCCACAAAAAGCGCGGGCCATAGGCGCGGCCGCACATGCCGTAGTTGCCGGCGCCGAAGGAGCCGCCGATAATCACCGTCAACTTGGGTACGGCGGCGTTGGCCACGGCGTGCACCATCTTGGCACCGTCCTTGGCGATTCCGCCGGCCTCGTAGGCTTTGCCCACCATGAAGCCGGTGATGTTTTGCAAGAACAGCAGAGGGATGCGCCGGGCCGTACACAGCTCGATGAAATGCGTGCCTTTCAAGGCCGATTCGCCGAAGAGAACGCCGTTATTGGCGATGATGCCCACCGGATAGCCGTGGATACGGGCAAAGCCGGTGACGAGGGTGGTGCCGTAGCGGGCTTTGAACTCGCGGAACTTGCTGCCGTCCACCAGACGGGCAATGACCTCGCGCACATCATAGGTCTCGCGGAACGTGCGCGGCAGGATGCCGTAGAGCTCTTCGGGGTCGTACAAGGGGTCTTCCGGCGGCGTCAGGTCGGCTTCGACGCGTTTGACCGTGTTCAAATCGGCGACGATGGCGCGCAGTTGGCGGAGGGCATCGTCATCGTCCGTGGCGAAATGGTCGGCCACGCCGGAGATGCGCGTGTGCACATCGGCGCCCCCCAGCTCTTCGGCACTCACTTCCTCGCCGGTGGCAGCCTTGACCAGGGGCGGTCCGCCCAGGAAGATGGTGCCCGTGCCTTTGACGATGATGGTTTCATCGCTCATGGCCGGGACGTAGGCCCCGCCGGCCGTGCAGGAGCCCATGACGCAGGCAATCTGGGGGATGCCGAGGGCGCTCATGCGGGCCTGGTTGTAGAAAATCCGGCCGAAGTCGTCCACATCGGGGAAGACCTCGTCCTGCAGGGGCAGGAAAGCACCGCCTGAATCGACCAGATAGAGACAGGGCAGGCGATTTTCCAGGGCGATAGTCTGGGCCCGGAGATGTTTCTTCACGGTCAGCGGATAGTAGGTGCCGCCCTTGACCGTGGCATCGTTGGCGATGATCATGCACTCGCGGCCGGACACGCGTCCGATACCCGTTACAATGCCGGCCGCCGGCGCTTCGTTGTCGTACATCTCCCAGGCGGCCAGGGGCGAAAGCTCCAGAAAAGGGCTGCCGGGATCGAGCAGGCGGTCAATGCGCTCGCGCACGAAGAGCTTGCCTTGCTCGGCGTGGCGGCGGTGCGCCGCCGGTGGCCCGCCTTGTCGCACCTGCGCCAGGCGTTGGCGCAGCTCTTCGGCCAGGCCACGGTGATACGCCGCATTGGCCTGAAAGGTCGGGTCGTCAGGACGGATGTAGGTGGGAAGGATATCCATAAGCGATCGGGTCACGAAACCGTTGGGGAGCGGGCACCGTACACGAAGGAAGATAGCACACGATAGCCGCCGATACGGCCATTGTACCCTTGGTCGGGAATCGGCTTATACTTCGCCCATGACGCTCAAGCTGCGTTTTCGCGATCTGCTGGCCGAACTTCGCCACCGCCACGAGGCGCTATGGGAGAGCCTGCTTCTGCTCGAACCGGCCGAATGGCATAGCCCGCCGGGCCAACGGGCTGCCGGGCTGCTGGCCGCCGCCATTCGCCGGGATGAGGAGCTGTTGGCGGCAGCCGAGGCGGCGGCGGTAGGCTTGCCCGAGGTCATGACGGCGCCGATGCAAAAGCTCGCCGAGGAGCCGGAAGCGCTTCTGGAGCAGTCCATGGCTCTGGCCGAGCAGCTCGAGGCCCGTTTAGCGGCCCTCGATAACCACCAATGGCAGCGCAAAGTGCATCTGGGGCGTTCGGCGGTCACACTGGCCGAGCTGGTGGATGCCGCCAACGATGCCTGGCAACAAGCTCAAGGCATTGTCGATGCCTATCTGGGCAGCTTTGCCCGTTTGGGCAAGGAGGGACTCCAGGCCTGGCTGCGCCTGACCTATGACGAGCTGATGGACAGCGTGGCCGGGATGCGTGAGGAGGCCATCCGGGGTTCGGCCTGGTACGGTGAATGGAACACGTTTCAGGTCTTGGAGCATGTCTGGGCCTGGAACGAGCAGTTGCTGGAGACGGCCCGGCACTGGCACGAAGAAAGCCCCCTACCGCCCTTGCGCGACCTGCCCCGTTATGGTGAGTACAATCCCTCCATCGGCAAGGTCTACGCAGGAGACGACATGGTGGCGCTGGCCGATGGCCTGGTGACGGTCTATCGCCAAACGGCCGCTTTCATCGCCCAATGCGACCCCGACCTGCTGACGCGGGTGCGACCGTCGCCCTGGCCGGGTCTTTTGCTGCTGAGCAACCTCATCTTTGAGGTCTATCGTCACGCCTGGCAGCATGCCCAGGCCATTCGCACCTATCGGCAGCAGCGCGAGCTCAATCCAGATAGTGCTCCAGACCGGCCGAGCGGAGGGCATCCCACAGCTTCTTGACGTCCTGGGCGCGGTCGGCAGGCACTACCAGAATCACATCGCCTGTATCCACCACGACCATGTCCTGCAGGCCAATGGTGGCAACCAAGTGGTCGCGGCTGAAGACGAGGACGTTTTGGCTGTCCAGGTGAAGATGCCGAGCCTGGACGACGTTGCCGTGATCGTCCTTGGGCAGGACGTCCAGCAGAGCCGCCCAGGAGCCGATATCGCTCCAGCCCAGGTCGGCCGGAAAGACGGCCACATCGGTGGCCCGTTCCATCACGCCGTAGTCAATGGTGACATGGCCGTCCAGAGGGAACCAGTGGCGCTCAAACGCAGCGGCTTCGGCCTGAGTATGGAGAGCCGAGGCCAGAGCCTGCAAAGCGGCATGGAGGGCAGGCATATAGGTCGCCAGGGCGGCCAGGATCGTGTCCACCCGCCAGACGAACATGCCGCTGTTCCAGGCATAGTTCCCGTTGCGCAAAAAAGCCTCGGCCGTAGGACGGTCGGGCTTTTCGCGGAAGCTACGCACCCGTCGCGCCGGCATGGCGTTGAAATACCCCAGTTCTTCGCCCATCTCGATGTAGCCGTAGCCGGTCTCGGGACATGTCGGCTTGATGCCGAGGGTGATCAACTTGCCCTGCTGGGCCAGTTCGGCGGCGCCGACGAGGATGCGCCGCAGGGTCTCGGCTTTGGCGATGAGATGGTCGGCGGTCAACACGGCCATAACGGCCTCCGGGTCGCGCCGCTGCAGGTGGATGGCGGCCAGACCGATGGCTGCCGCCGAGCCGCGGGCAACCGGTTCGCCGATGATGTTGGCCGATGGCAGATCGGGTAACTGGTCGGTCACGATGGGGATGTAGTCGCGACCGGTGACGACGTAAATCCGGTCGGGCGGCACCAACGGGGTCATGCGGTCGTAGGCCTGTTGCAACATCGTGCGACCGGCGCCCGCCAGGTCGAGAAACTGTTTGGGGGTGCGGCGCCGGCTGCGAGGCCACAGGCGACTGCCGATGCCACCGGCCAGGATGACGGGATACAGATGGTCGGTATAAGCGGAGGACATGGGCACGATCTCGGCAGGCTCAGGGCAGTGGGGTTATGGTTGCCGGCCCTGGACTACGGTCAAGGCCTGCTGAACGGCGTGGTCGGCCACGGCGGTCAGCAGGCTGCGCCAGGCCAGCGCACGCACGAAGGGGTGGTCGGGATTATGGCTTAGGACACCGTCGCGTGCGGCCAGGGCGATTCCGGCCGTTGTCTCATCGCCGGTTAGAAGGAGCCACTGCGCCTGGCGGAGCAGGCGTCCGGCCAGGAGCGCGGCCGTTTCCGGCTCCACCAGGCGCTGCGCAACGGTGCGATGGGCCGGTCCGTTTTCGGCCAGGGTGGCAGCGGTGGCCTCGGAGGTCGTCCAACGCGCCACATCGGGCACGTCCCACGTCCAGCCTGCAAAGGCCGGATGCCGGAACAGGGCGGCGAACGCCTCGGCCGAGACGACCGGCGCCGGCGGTGGTTCCGGCAAGGCTACCGTCGGTCGCCGTGCCTCATCCCACAGCCAGGGACCGAAGACGACCAATTCGCCGGGCCAGCGGGCCTTGCGGGCGCGCATCCGTGCCAGGGCTTCGTCCAGGAGCGACAGCCCCAAATGGGGGTCGATCTCGGCCAGCAGGAGCGGAGCCAGACCGGTGGACAGGGGCAGGCGATGCATACTCCCGCGCGGGGCCGGCGGGGGCACGTCATCCGGCACCACGACTCGCGCCGATCCCGCAGCCTCCGGCCCAGGCGGGGGCTCGCTCCAGGGGGCTACGGTCAGGTTGCCTTCAATCCGGAGGATACCCAGTTGGTCATGGCAGACCAGGATCAACAGCATGACCTGGTCGGCCCCCCAGGGGCGGATGAACCAAAGCAGGCTTTGGCCTTGGGTGTCGAGGAGCGGCGACCACAGCGCCCGCAAGGGCGGCCGTGTGGGGCTACGCACGCCGGCCAGCTGAAGCTTGCGCAGGCTGCGCTCGGTCAGGGGTTGCAGTTCCGGCGTCAGCAACGCGTGCAACGTGGTCAGCGCCAGGAATGCCGTCGAGGTGCGGCGGGTGCTCAGGGTCTGGATGAGGCGGGCAGCCGTGGCCGGTTCGGCATAGGCGGCGATGACACCGAGCAATGAGGCCATGCGCGGATCGTCATCCTCGCTCAGGACGGCGAGAACCCGATGCACCACTTCCGGTGGCTCGCTCAGGAGCTGTGAGGCATATTCCACCAGGACCAGCGGCATCGTCTCGGCCAGGTGCAGGGCCTCGTGGGCGCTTTGCCGGGCTACCTCGCGGGCTTCGGGCAGGTGACCGACCAGGGCCGGGTCCACGGTCTCGTCGAGATAGCGCTCCAGGATCATGACGGCGGTCAGGCGGGCGGTGGCGGATCGTCGTGGATCGGCCGCCACACGACGCAGGGCGGGGACGATGGCCTGGCGGTCGAGATGGCGGGCAATCAGGGCCAGCCCGCCGCGCAGGGTCGGATTATCCGTATCGAGATGGCGCACCAGGGCCGGGATAACGGCATTACCCCGGTCGGCCAGGTCACGGGCGCGGCGTTCCAGTTCGAAGGCGTTCGCGGCGTGGGCCAGGGCTCGCACCGCCTCCTCCAGGGCCAGGCGGTCGCTGAAACCGCGAACGATCTTGTCATCGCTCATAGCCGGCAATGATAACACAGGTATTGGTTTTGGCCCCAGCTTCGCGGTACACTAGGCTTGCCTGCCCCCGTAGCTCAGCCGGAGAGAGCGAGGGTTTCCTAAACCCTGCGTCGCAGGTTCGAGTCCTGCCGGGGGCGTCTGCGTAACGGTGTCCGACCGGCGCTATGTGCTTACACCGGTTGCGCTTCAAGTAAAAAACGGCATGTTCCTCTGACATACGGTGCCGGTTCGGGTATGGCCGCAAGTGCTTGCGGCGTCATAAGAAGACGGATATAGCCAAACGAATCCTTCCCCTTTTCTTATCCGGGGACGTGAACTCCTGATGAACAAATTGGCGATGCTTCTCGCAGCCATCCGACGCCTGTTATCTCCCTGCGGCCCCAGGGTAGGGCTCATCGTCGTCGGTTTGCTTTTCGGGACCACGGCCGGGAGTTTGCCTTCGTTGTCGGAAGCGACGGCCATACCGGCAACGACATCGGTCAACCCCTGGGGCGTGCAGATCCTGCGGGAGATCGGACCGGGTGAGGGATTACCCCAGGGCAAGGCGGTCGGTGTGGCCTGGTTGCGCTATCCGCTGAACTGGCGGCGCACGGAAACCCGTCCGGGTGTCTATAACTGGTCGAAACTGGATGCCGATCTGGCCAATGCGGCGGCCAACAACATGCGCGTGCTCATTTACATCGTGGCCAATCCGAGCTGGGCGGCCGATGTCAGTTGTGGACCGTTGAAACCGGAGTATCTGGACGATTTTGCCGCCTTTTTGACGGCCGCGGCCGCGCGCGTGCGCAGCCGCTATCCCGGTCTGGCGCCGTATTGGTCCCTTTACAACGAACCCGATATCGCCGATGCCGGGGTGGATTTTGGCGGCTGTTGGGGCAAAGGCCATCCGC
The DNA here is from genome assembly GCA_037443945.1 of Caldilineales bacterium. GTDB lineage: Bacteria > Chloroflexota > Anaerolineae > J102 > J102 > SSF26. The sequence goes on along the minus strand of JBBINH010000042.1, from coordinate 1,919 downwards.
GCAGCGCGGCCGGGGCCGGCGGTGCTGCCTATGCCGCCATGATGGCCGTGGCCTATCCCGCCATCAAGGCCGGCGATCCCGGTGCCATCGTCATGAACGGCGGCCTGGCCTACGACGACTGGTACAATCCTGCCACCGGCACCGGTCGGGTGGACCGCACGTTTTTGGATGATTTTTTAGCGGCGGGTGGCGGCCGCTATGTGGATGCGATTGACTTCCACTATTACCCGGCTTTTGCCGCCAACTGGCGCCGCAACGACCGTTATACGAGCGATGTCGTGGGCAAAGCCCTCGCCATCCAGGCCAAGTTCCGTGCCGCCGGTTTCAGCCGGCCGCTCGTGCTCACCGAAACGGGCTGGCCTACGGCCACCGAAACACCCGGTCCCAACGAACGGCCCGACCGCTATGTGCCCCAGGTCTATGCCCGCGCCATGTCGGCCGGCATCTATCCCATCAGTTGGTTTACCCTGGTGGATTATCCCTATCCACTGGACCCGTATTACTACGGCTTGCTGACCGCGGCCCTGCAGCCGAAACCGGCTTACTACGCCTATCAGACCATGACCCGAGAGCTCGACGGCTATCGCTTTTTGCGGGTACGTCGCGGGTTGCCGGCCGACCTGGAAGCTTACGAGTTTAGCAAAGACGGCCGGCACAAGCTCCTCATCTGGTCGTTGGGCGGGCGGACCGTTCAGTGGCATTTTGTCCTGGACCAGGTGGGGGGCACCGTTCGGCGCGTCGCTCATACCGGTGCCGTCAGTTTGCTCGCCGACGGCAGCAGCGCGGATCCCGACGGTCGGGTCGATGGTCGCATCCCCATAACGATCGGTCCCGATCCGCTTTATCTTGAGGGTCTGGTCACCCGTCTGGGCCATATCAGCGGTGTGGTTTTTCACGATCGCAATGCCAACGGACAGCGCGAAGCCGATGAACCGGGTTTGGGCGAGGCGCTTGTGCAGGTGTTCACCGAGCAGGCGCTGTTCCTCGATGACCGTACCACTCCCGGCAGCGGTCATACCGCCGGTGCTTATACGTTTGCCGATCTCGAACCGGGCCGTTATCGGCTCGGCGTCATACCCCCGCCCGGCTTTGCCCCTACCGCCGCCGAGGTGATGGTGGACGTGGTCGGTGAGCAGACGACGTCTCTCGACGTGCCCCTGCAACCCTATACCGGAGCACCGCCTTTGTGGGAGCAGGAGGCCGAGGCGGGAGTGCTGACGGGGCCGATGACCATCCAGAACGACGCGGCGGCGTCGGGAGGGCGCTACATCCACTCCACGGCGACGGCTTATACCCCTAACCCGACGGCGGGTACGGCCACCTTTGTGTTTCAGGTGGATCAGGCGGGCACGTATTATCTGTGGGCGCGGGTCATGGGGCTGGATGGGACGCGTAATTCGTTCTGGTTTTCCCTGGACGGCGGCGCCGATCAGGCCTTCGAGATCCAGACCTTTGCCGGACGCTGGCAATGGGGCTGGCAGAGGACGCCCGGCCACCCTTACACCCTGGCTCCCGGCTCCCACACCGTTCGCTTTATGGCGCGCGAACCGCAGGCCCGTCTGGATAAGCTGGCCCTTTCGGCCGATCCCTATTTTCATCCCGACTATGTCAGCACACCCACCCCCACAACCTCGCCCACGCTTGCGGTGACACCCACAGCGTCGGCCTCGCCCACGCCTACGGTTTCGGCGACGCCGACCCCCACGTCCTCGGCGACACCCACCCCCACAGCCTCGCCAACGCCGACCTTCTCGCCCACACCGTCGGCAACGGCTACGGCAACGCCTTCGCCTTCGGTGACGACCGGGGGGCTGAGCGGTTGCGTGTTTGAGGACCGCGATGGCGATTATGAATGCGCCGATAACGAACCCCCCTTGCCGGATGTGACGGTGCGTTTGTACGATCTCGGCCAGGTTGTT
>JBBINH010000041.1:0-30754 GCA_037443945.1 Caldilineales bacterium | reverse complement strand
CCGGGCGGCCCCCTGGCCATTTCGAGGGGGCCGCCCGGCCGCCCCTCTCGCGGCGCCTGGCGATCCCAACCGCCGAGCGGCGCCGGGTCTCGCAGGGACCCACGACGCATGGCGCCGCCGTGGAGCACGTGGCCTCGTCCGAGCCTTCCCCACCCGACGCCGCCCTGCGTTACAAGCCTGTAACATGCCGGCAACGATGGCTTCATCGAAGCGTAGTAGGCTAAACATGCCCCTTATCTCTGATCGGAGGCCTTGCCAAACCATGCGCACCCGTGTCATCTACTTCTTGTGCCTTGCCCTCTCCCTCGTGGTTGTAAGCCTGACGGCAGCGAGGGTACTGGCTGCCCCGCCCGATCCCGACGCCGGTCTGGTTGTGGTCGGTGTTGATGCCGATGGTCCCGCTGCACAGGCCGGCATTGTACGCGGAGATGTGCTGCTGAGCGTGGCCGACCAACCCGTCAACGACCGCAACGACTGGCAGACGGCCACGGCGAACATTCGCCCCGGTCAGGAGGTTGCCATCACCCTGCGCCATGGCGACGAGATCAAAACAGTCCGCCTGAGACCGGAGGAGCGGAACGGTCGCCCGTATTGGGGTCTCCAACTCTACTTGGATGACCTTTTCGGTTCCTTGATGAACGCCCCCTTGGGGTTCATGTTCCGCACCCCACCCGACCTGCTCGCAAACGGTGTCTTCGTCCTTGAGGTCGCCGCCGACAGTCCGGCTGCTCAGGCCGGCTTGCAGGCCGGCGACCGCATCGTGGCCGTAGACGGCGAAAGCCTGACGGCCACCGCCGACCTGGCTGCCATCATCGCCCGGTATCGACCCGGCGATACGATCACGCTGACCGTTCTGCGCAACGGCCGGGAGCAGGAGATCCAGGTCAGGCTGGGTTCCCACCCCGAACGACCCGAGGCGGCCTATCTCGGCATCCGGTACGGTGCGCAAGCGCTGCCGGAACGATGGCCTCGGTTCTTTGAGCCGCAACCGGGCGCACAGGGAGCGCGCATCGACGCGGTCAAAGTCCGCACGCCTGCCGATCGGGCCGGCCTCAAGCCCGGCGAAATCATCATGGCCGTGGATGAGCGGCCTGTGGCCGATGCCGCCGCGCTTGCTGCCCTCTTGCGCCGTTACCAACCGGGTGATACCGTCACCCTGACCGTGCGCGCCGCCGATGCCGATGTCCTGCGCCGGGTACAGGTGACCCTGGGCGAACATCCGAACGAGCGCGGCCGAGCCTATCTGGGTGTGGAAGTCAGCGACCCTGCCACGAAGGCGCCCGCAACGCCCCAAACCGATTCGTCACCGGGGTGGCAACGATGGCGGCGCTTCTTCGATATTCCGCTCCCCTTCGGACGGGATTGGAGTTTGCGGCTGCCGTCATGGCCTTTCGATCTGGAAACCCTGCGTCGCTTCTTCCCTCGTCCTCCGGCCGAGGAGTCATTCGACCAGGGCTTTGGTCTGTAGCGTCCTTTTCTCTGCCTTCTCCTCCTTCTCCTCCGTGACCTACGAGCGCCCGACAGGGCCGGGCGCTCGTAAGGTCTTGGGCGTTAGAACCATCCTCTAGAATGGGTATCCGCTCACATGGCTTGCGTTTCAGCGCTATGTTTCGCTCCATCCGTTGGCGTCTCGTAGCCAGTTACGTCTTGCTGACCGCCCTCAGTGTGGCCCTGGTCGGTGTGGTTACCCTGTCCCTGGTCGGTCGCTATGTCGAGCAAGGGGAGCGGGCTGCTTTGCAGGCTACGGCCGAGGCCATTGCCGTCCAAGCCGAGCCGTTATTGCAGCCTTTGCGGCTGCGCGAGTTGCGCGAGCTGGCGCAGACGGCGGCTTTTCTGGGCAATGAAGAGGTGCGCATTTTCGATGCCCGGCGCAACCTGTTGGTCATGGCCACACCCAACAGCATCACCGACACCTACGTATGGCTCTCGGCGCCTGTAGCCCTGAGTGTGAACGGCGAGGCGATCGGGGCGTTTTTACTCTCGTTACCGGCTTTGCAGCCCTTTGTGAGCGGTGCGCTGCCGTCCGGCGATGTTCAGGCGACGGTCATGCCGCCCGAGACGGTTGTCACCGTTGTGCGGCGCATCGAGGAGGCCTGGGGCACGCGGCTGGTGTTCGAGGTCGGCACGCTGGGTGAATTGGGCCGTTCGCTGGCCAATGTGGTCCCTTCCTCGCCTGTTTCCGAGGCCGCCCGTCTGGTCACGGTACCCGTCGGTCCGCCTGAGCGTCCTTTGGGCTATGTGGAATTGCGTCGTGCCAGCGATCTGGGGGCCGAGGCCCTCCCGGCCACGCGTCGCGCGCTGCTGCTGGCCGGAGGCGCTGCTGCCGTACTGGCGGCCTTGGTCGGTCTTTCCGTCGTCCGCAGTTTGACCGCGCCCCTGGCCGGATTGGCCGCCGCCGCCGAGCGCATGGGACAGGGGGATCTGACGGCGCGCGCGCCCGTTGCCGGCGGCGCCGAGCTGGAACAACTGGCCCGCCAGTTCAACCATATGGCGACCGAACTCGAAGCCAGTTTTGGCCATCTGGCGCAAGAGCGGGATACCCTGCGGCGCTTCATCGCCGATGCCTCGCACGAGTTGCGGACGCCCATTACGGCCCTCAAAAATTTCGTTGAGCTGTTGCAAGGGCCGGCCGCTCATGACGCAGCGGCCCGAGAGGAGTTTCTGCGTGAAAGTCAGGCGCAGCTTGAACGCCTGGAATGGATTACCGCCAACTTACTCGACCTCTCGCGCGTGGAGGCCGGACTGATCGAGCCCGATCGGCGCCCCACTCCGGTGGCCGATCTGCTGGAGAGCGCCGCAGCGCCTTTCCGGCCGCGGGCGCAGGAACAGGGGATCACGTTGGGGACGGTCCCACCGGCCGAGTCGCTTGTCATCGCCCTCGACCGCCCGCGTGTGGAGCTGGCCCTGGGCAATCTCATCGACAATGCGCTGCGGGCTACGCCTCCGGGGGGCCGTATTACGGTCATGGCCGAGGCCGATACGGCCGAGGTCCATTTTGTGGTCGAGGATACCGGTCACGGTGTAGCACCGGAGGATCAACCGCACATCTTTGAACGCTTTTACCGTGGGGCGAACGGTGGCACGGGGCTGGGATTGGCCATCGTGCGGAGTGTCGCTCAGGCCCACAAGGGACGCGCCTGGCTGGATGCTACCGGTCCGACGGGCAGCCGTTTTGTCATCGCCATCCCGCGCCAATTGGACTGAAAAGCTGCAAAACGGGACCGGCTTTCGAGTCTTCCCGGAGTTTATGGTATACTGCCACCGTTAACGCCTATCTGTAGGTTGTCCTATTGAGATGGCCCTGCCAGGCCATCCTGTCGGATTATGCGGATAGGCTCCAGGTCGTTCGACTCGGCAGTCCTGTTCATCGTTTCGGCGTGAGGTTCAGCTTGAAACCCCTTCGCATCGTCACCGACAGCAGTGCCCAGCTCACCCGTGAGGAGATCCAGCAGTTCCAGATCGAGGTCGTGCCCATGCGGATACGGCTGGGCCGTCGTGTGTATGTCGAGGGTGTTGATATCACAACCGAGACTTATCTGCGCCGTCTGCACACCATCAAGACCTTGCCCTCTTCGCAGCCACCGCTGTTGCGGGATTTCCTGGATGTGTACTACCGGCTGGGCAAGGAGACCGATCAGATTCTCTCGATTCATTTGTCGAGCAAGCTCAGCCCGGTCTGCGAGCTGGCCCGTACGGCTGCGGCGGCGTTGCGGGCCCATGCGCAAATCGTCGTCATTGACAGCGAGACGATCAGCCGCGGACTAGGGATGATGGTCCGGTGCGCGGCCGAGACCGCCGCCCGCGGGGCTTCCTTGACCGAGACGGCGCGGCTGGTACGGGGCCTGATCGGCGCCACGTTCTTCAGCTTCTTTGTCGACGATCTGGCCTATCTCGAACGCGATGGACGCATCCGGCCCTCGCAGGCGTTCTTGGGCAGTCTTTTCGGTATCAAGCCCCTGCTCGAAATCCGCGAGGGCAACCTGGTCGTGATGGAGAAGGTGCGCACCCAGCTCGACATGGTCGAGAAGCTCTTCAACTTCATCAGCGAGTTTGCTTATCTCAAGGAAATCGCGCTCCTGCAGAACAACAACACCCAGGTAGCCACAGCCCTGTTGGAGCGTCTGGAGGCTGCCTATCCCCATCTGCCCATTTTCACCGATATGTATGGCCCTACCCTGGCGACCTTCATCGGGCCTTCGGCTCTCGGTGTGATCGTGCGCGAAGAGGTGCGTCTGTACATGGGATGAGCGAGGCCGTTGCTCAATTGCGCAAGATTTTGGATCTGGAAGCCAGACGCGGTTATCGCAACGACGCCGTGGTAGGAGGCTTGGACGAATACGCGCGACGGTGGCATTTGCACATGGCCTCGCTCGTCAACGACAAGGAGACTGCCCGGCAGGTGGCCGCCATCGTGGAGTTGCTTTCGCGCTATCCCGACCTCGCGCCGGAGGCGCGCGTCAAGGCTGTGCAGACCCTGCTGGCGATGAGCGAAGCCCTGCCGGCCTCGACCGAGGCTGTAGCGCCGATGCGTCCGTTGCGCCAGAGCACCAAACCGACTTCCCCGGTCCTTGCGGGTTCAAAGCCGATGTCGTCTCCGCCGCGAACACCGGCGCCGCCACCGGAATCGATCGGTCTTGATGCTCCTCTGACCGATTTGCCCGGCGTCGGTCCGGCCTTGGCCCGCACTCTGGCCCGTTTGGGGCTGCAGCGGGTGGGCGATCTGCTTTGGCATCTGCCCTTTCGCTATAACGATTACAGCAACCTGAAACCCATTGCCCGGGTGCGCATCGGCGAGGAGGTTACGATCGAGGGGACGGTGCGTCATCTGGACACGCGCAAGACGTCCGGCGGCCGTACGCTAACCACGGTCACGTTCGGCGATACGAGCGGCAGCATCGAAGCGACCTTTTGGAATCCGTATATCCAGCGGGTGTTACGGGTGGGACAGGTCTATTATGTGAGCGGTAAGGTGGGCAGTTATCTGGGCAAGCGGGTCCTGGAATCGCCGGAAGTCGAACCGGCGGGGGAGGATCCCACCCATACGGCCCGCATCGTGCCGGTTTATCGCCTGACCGAGGGCCTCTCGGCTCGCGTGCTGCGCAAGCACATCCGCCAGGTGGTGGAGGCCTGGGCGCCGCGCCTGCCCGATCCGTTACCGGCCGATCTGCGCCATCGCCTGGGTTTTCCCGACCTGGGTGCGGCTTTGCGGCAAGTGCATTTTCCCGATGATCTGAATGCACTCGATCGGGCGCGACGTCGGCTGGCTTTTGAGGAGTTGTTCATCATTCAGCTCGGTGTCCTCCTCCAGCATCGCGCCTGGCAGAGTAAGCGGGCGCAACCCCTTGCTCTGGATGACGCCCAACTCCAGGCTTTTCTCGATGTCTTGCCGTTTCGATTGACCCGCGCCCAGGAGCGGGTGCTGGCCGATATCCGCCGCGATCTCAATCGCTCCTTTCCGATGACGCGCCTGCTTCAGGGCGATGTGGGCAGCGGCAAGACGGTGATCGCCGCCGCCACCATGTGGGTGGCCGTATGCAACGGTGCTCAGGCGGCGCTCATGGCGCCGACCGAAATCCTGGCCGAGCAGCATTTCCGCAAGCTGCGCGAGCAGTTTGCTCGCCTGCTTCACCCTCGTCGGGGCTGGCCGTTGCGGGTCGAGCTGCTGACGGGCAGCATCACGGGCAAGCGCCGTGAGGAGATTCTGGCCGCCCTGGCCGCCGGCGATGTGGACATTCTCATCGGTACCCATGCCCTTATCCAGGAGCAGGTCGTTTTCCACAACCTGGCCGTGGTCGTGGTGGACGAGCAGCACCGCTTCGGTGTGGCGCAGCGGGCGGCCCTACGCGAGAAAGGCTTTGACCCGGTACCGCATACCCTGGTCATGAGCGCCACCCCGATTCCGCGCACGTTGGCCCTTACCATCTATGGCGATATGGATGTCAGTGCCATTGATGAGTTACCACCAGGCCGTCGGCCCATCAAGACCTACTGGGTCAAACCGGAAGTACGCGATCGGGTCTACCGGTTTATCGCCGCTCAGATCGAGCAGGGACGTCAGGCCTTTATCATCTACCCGCTTGTGGAGGAAAGCGAGAGTCTGGAGGATGTCGGCGCTGCCGTGGCGGAACACAAACGCCTCCAGACGGAGGTTTTTCCGCAGTTTAAGGTGGCTTTACTCCACGGTCGTTTGAGCAGCAAGGAAAAAGACCGCATCATGCGCGCCTTTGCCGCCGGTCAGTATCATATTCTGGTCAGTACGGCCGTGGTGGAGGTGGGCATTGATGTGCCTAATGCGACGGTTATCCTCATCGAGAACGCCGAGCGTTTTGGACTGGCCCAGCTCCACCAGTTTCGCGGTCGCGTGGGCCGGGGGCCGTATCCGTCCTATTGCATCCTGGTCAGCGAGCCGAATAGCGATGAAGGTACCGAACGCATGCGAGCCATGGAGAAAACCCAGGACGGTTTCGCTCTGGCCGAGATTGACCTGCGTCTGCGGGGGCCGGGTGAGTTTTTCGGCACGCGGCAGTCAGGATTGCCCGATCTGAGGCTGGCGCGGCTGAGCGACACCCGGTTGCTGGAAATGGCCCGCCATGAGGCCGAGAAGCTCCTAAGCGCCGATCCCGATTTGCGTCACCCCGACCATCGACTCCTGGCCCCGCGTGTGGCCGAGTTTTGGTCGCGCGAAATCGACCTCTCGTAGTGAAGCCGCGTCCAAAGGCGGTTCGGATTCCCAGTTCTTCACGTCTCAGTAACCCGTTGACCATGATCACCGCGCTCTATCCCGGAACCTTTGATCCGGTTCATAACGGTCATATCGACATCGCCCGGCGTGCGGCCCGCCTGTGGGACCGGGTGATTATTGCCGTCTACGACCGGCCCAATAAACAGTTGCTGTTCGACGCGGCCGAACGGGTCGCCTTGTTTGCCGAAGCCGTGCGTGACATTCCCAACGTCGAAGTGCTCACGTACAGCGGCCTGACCGTCGAGTTTGCCCGTCAGGTGGGGGCCAGGGTGATGGTTCGTGGCTTGCGCGCCATCTCCGATTTCGAGTACGAGTTCCAGATCGCTTTGACCAATAAAAAACTGGCGCCCGATATCGAATTTTGTGCTCTGATGACAAGCCTGGACTATGCGTTTCTTTCCGCCAGTATTCTCAAAGAAGTGGCTTTGCTCGGCGGCGACATCAGTTCCATGTGCCCGCCCCATGTGGCCGAAGCTCTGCACCGCCGTGCCCGTGAGCGCGGCCTGAGTGGGTTTGTCGGTAAGGTGGAGCGTGTCTGATGACGTCCGAATCCACGCTTTCCCGGCTTTGGCAAACCATCCTGGAACGGCGGACCACCCTTCCCGAAGGGAGTTATACGGCGACGCTTTTTCGCCGCGGCGAGAACGAAATCCTCAAAAAGCTGGGCGAAGAGGCCATCGAGGTGCTCGTTGCGGCCAAAGGTGAAAGCGACGACCGCGTCATCTACGAGGCAGCCGATCTGATCTACCATCTTCTGGTTTTGTTGGCAGCCCGCAACCTGAGCTGGGAGCAGGTCGAGGCCGAGCTGGCACGCCGTTTTCGTTGAAGCGGATGTTCGTTCTTCTGGTTTTCCGGTTATGACCCCCATTCCCGAAGCCCTGACTTTTGATGATGTGCTGCTGGTGCCGGGTTATGCCGAGGTGCTCCCGGACGAAGTGGACATTTCGACAACCCTCCATCCGCGTTTGCGACTCAATATCCCCGTGCTTTCGGCGGCGATGGATACCGTGACCGAGGCCGGCATGGCCATCGCTCTGGCCCGGCAGGGCGGCCTGGGCGTGATCCATCGCAATCTGGATATCGAGGCCCAGGCTCGTGAGGTGGATAAAGTCAAACGTTCGCAAGCGGGGATGATCGTTGAGCCGGTCACCTTGCGGCCCGAAGCGACCGTGGCCGAGGCCGAGGCGATCATGGCCCATTATCACATTTCCGGAGTGCCCATCACCGACGAGAGCGGTCGTCTGGTCGGCATTCTCACAAACCGTGACATCCGTTTTGCCCGCCACAGCGAGCGCCCTGTCTCCGAATTCATGACCCGCGAAGGGCTGATCACGGCGCCTTTGGGCACGACGCTGGAACAGGCCCGCGAGATCCTGCACCGCCATCGCATCGAAAAGCTGCCGTTGGTGGACGAACATGGCTTTCTCAAGGGCCTGATTACCTACAAGGACATCCTCAAGCGCGCCGATTATCCCCATGCCGCTCAGGATGACAAGGGCCGACTGTTGGTGGCCGCGGCCGTCGGTGTGGGTGAGCGGGCCCTCCTGCGCGCCGAGGCCCTGGTGGCCGAAGAGGTGGATGCCGTGGCGATCGATACGGCCCACGGCCACACGAAAAGCGTGATCGAGACCGTGCGTCTGTTGCGACAGACCTGGCCCGACCTGGTCATCATCGCCGGCAACGTGGTCACGGCCGAAGGCACGCGGGCCCTGTTCGAGGCCGGGGCCGATGTGGTCAAGGTGGGGGTGGGCGCCGGTTCGATTTGTACCACCCGCGTCGTGGCCGGGGCCGGGATGCCCCAGATCACGGCCATCAGGGAGTGCGCCCGTGTCGCGGCCGAGTTCGGCAAACCCATCGTCGCCGACGGCGGTATCCGATACTCAGGCGATATCACCAAAGCCCTCGCCGCCGGCGCCCATGCCGTCATGTTGGGCAGTCTGCTGGCGGGTCTGGATGAGGCTCCCGGCGAGATTATCATCTACGAAGGCCGTCGCTTCAAGGAGTATCGCGGGATGGGCTCTCTCGGCGCCATGAAGGGGCGCGCGGCTGACCGCTATCAAAGCACCCAGGGCATGCCCGGTACCCTGGGCGGCAAGCTCGTGCCCGAAGGCATCGAGGGCCAGGTGCCCTACAAGGGCCTTCTCAAGGACTACATCGTCCAACTGATGGGCGGTCTGCGCAGCGGCATGGGCTACGTCGGTGCTCGCAATCTGCACGAGTTGCACACGAAAACCCGCTTTGTGCGCATCACCCACGCCGGCTTGATCGAAAGCCATCCCCATAACGTCATCATCACCAAAGAAGCACCGAACTATTCGTTAGAACGTTAGGACATGACACGTGGGAACCTTCCCACGCGCTAACCTTCCGCAGCCAGAGCCGCAAGCAGACGGTCGATTTGTTCGGCGCGATGGGTGGCGAAAACGGCAAGGCGAAGGGCGCCACCCGGAGGCGCGCCGCTGTATTGACGCACATAGCCGACGGCGAAACCACGGGCCAGAAGCGCGGCCTGGACCCGGGCCGGGTCGAAATCGGCACGGGCAGGGAGACACAAAATAGGCACCGGCGAATCGGGAAGCGCCCAACCCAGGCGACGCAAGCCGGCCCGTGCATGGGCAACATGGCCCAGTAACCGGGCACGGCGTTCCGGTTCGCAGCGGACGAGTTCCAGAGCCGCTATCGAAGCGGCAACGGCCGGTAGCGGCGGTGGGCTGCTGCCGCGATAGGCAGCGGACCGTTCTCGCACGCGGCGAATCCACGCGGTGGTACCGACCAGGAATCCGCCATATCCGCCCAAGGCCTTGCTCAGGGTGGCGGCGGTGAAGACCGGCACGGCCAATGGCCTGCGCTCTTGCCAGTAGGCAGCGGTCCCATGACCATGAGGACCGATCACACCCACCGCATGGGCATCGTCCACAACCAGGGCCGCCCCCTCGTAAGCGGCCAGCACGGTTGCGTAATCGGCCAGAGGAGCCAAGGCGCCGGTGATGGGAAAGACCCCATCGCTGAGGACCAGCGGTCGTTGCTGCGGCTTCAGATAGCGACGCACTTTGGAGGCCAGATCGGCCGGATCGCCATGGCCAAAGCTTGTTATGGGCGCCCCACTGCTGCGCGCGGCATCCCACATGGAATAATGGGCCGCTTCGTCAACAAACAGATGATGGTCTTCTGCCACCAGGGCCTGCAAGAGAACGAGATTGCTGAGATAGCCCGAGGGCAGGACCACCGCATCGTCGACGGCGTACCAGCTCGCCAGGGTCTTCTCCAGGGTCTGCAACAAGGGATGCTCGCCGAAACCCCCACGCGCCGTGGCGGTGGTCAGGCCATAACGATGGATGGCCGCCACGGCTGCCTCGGCCAGGGCCGGATGATCCTGCAATCCCAAATAGCCACATCCGGCAAAGTAATCGTAGCGCCGACCGTTGATGACGACCACGGCGGCCGGTGGACTTTCCAAACCGTCCGGCATACCCTTCAATCGCCACAGAACGTGCGGCCGGCCACAAAGCCCTCGCGCAGATGGGGTACGGCCTCCACATCGTCGGTATAGACCCCATTGCGGGCCCGCGATGAGTGGATCATCCGCCAACCGCCCAGGCTCATACCCACGTGGCTGATCTGGCGATGACCGCCGGGGCTGTGGAAAAAGAGCAAATCCCCGGGGCGAAAGGGCGGTTCCACCGGCCGACCGGCGGCGAATTGCATGTCCGCATCGCGCGGGATGGTCAAACCGACCAGGGTATGGAGCAGGCGCACGAAACCGGAGCAATCGCAACCGAGGGCTGTGGTACCGCCCCACAGATAGGGTACCCCTATTAGGTTCATGGCATCGGCCACCATCTGCTGCCGCCGGGCCGTGGCCGTGTCCGGGAGCTCGGACAGAAGCCGGAGGTCGGCGGCCATCGCCCAACCTGTCAAGCCACCGGCGGCCTTCAGGGCCAACCAGCCGTTGACGGCTGCTTCAACCCGAACCCGTGTCCCGGCCAAAAGGCGGCCGACCAGGGGTGCCGTCATCAAGGGCTCGGCCCGCAACAGGCAGATGCCCGCCGCCACCAGATGCGTGGCCGCGGGCGTCGGCTCGTCCACCAGATAAGGCCGGTATGTCCAACCCAGGTAGCCGTCTTCCTGCCGCACGAAGACCCAGCGCTCGCGCTCGTCCAGCACCTCGAGCGCTTGACCGTTGAGCAATTGGCTGAGCATTTCCGCCAGAAAAGAGGGCTCGCGATAGAGCCCGGTCAGAGGGGTCCCGACCGTGAGCAGCATCGGTTCGGCCCGACGCAGAATGCGAACCCCTTCGGTGACAAACGTGATGGCAGGGAAGCGGGTGGCCAAAGCCAGGAAAAGGTCGGCGGCGGTGTCGGTATCGAGGACGACGCCGGCCAGACGACAACGGCCGTCTTCAAAGTGGACGGCTTCCAGCCGGCAGTAGTGGATGCGACTGTCGTTATACGCTTGCGTCAGGGTATTCAGGTAATCACGAATGGCGATGAGCATGGTTTTGGCGCAAGATGACCCCAATGCCGGCACGGTTGGGTAAAGTCATGCGGCCTGCGCAGTCGTAGAGGACGCCCTGGAACGGGTCGTTGGCGATGAGAAGAGGACTATCCAGATCAAGCCAATCGGCCAGGGCCGCCAGATGAAAGGCCGCCGTGACGCCAAGGGAGGTTTCGATCATGCATCCCAGCAGCACTTTCATCCCCAGGGCCCTGGCGCGGCGCAGAAGGCGCAGGGCCGGCGCCAGGCCGCCTACTTTCATCAGTTTGAGGTTGATGCCTGCGACGCCGGCCGCCGCCAGCCGTTCGAGGTCGGCCGCCGTACACAAAGACTCATCCGCCACCACCGGCACCGGTGTGTGGGCCTGGACAAAGCCCAGACCTTCGATCTCGTCTTTGGCCACCGGCTGTTCGATCAGCTCGGGCTGGAAGCGGGTCAGCGCCCGAAGCCGACGCACGGCCTCTTCCGGCGACCAGGCGCCATTGGCATCAAGGCGCAGCCGTGCTTCGGGCCGGGCATGACGCACCGCGGCCACACAGGCCTCATCGTCCTCACCCCCCAGTTTGATCTTGAGGATGGGATAAGTCGCCGCTGCCGCTGCCTCGCGGGCCATGGTCTCCGGATCGGCCAGGCTGATGGTGAGGGAAGTCGGCAGCGATGGTGGCGGTGGCAGGTCCAGCAGCCGATACAGCGGAAGGTCGTGATGACGGGCCAGCCGGTCATGCAAGGCCAGATCGAGAGCAGCACGGGCCGGCGCCGGCCCCTCCTCGCCTACCCAGACGCCGATGTCGGCAGGGTCGGTTGGTAATGGGCGTCGCTCGGTGGCGCGTGCTTGCCAGTAGGCCACCTGGTCGGCATCGGCGATGCCGTAGTAGGGCGGAATGGCACTCTCGCCCCAACCCTCATCGTCGGCCAATCGCAGCCACCACACCGTCCGCGTCGCACTAACACCATACGCCACACGAAAGGGGGTACGTAAGTGCAACGTCAGGGGTTGCCAGCACCACACAGGGAATGCCACAGTTTCGGCTGCCATCTCGCTTTGAGTATACCATTGGCCTTGCAAGCTCCCAAGATGAGAGGTCCTATGGCGTTGAATGATGTTTTGCACGAGTTGCGACACAATCCCCGATTTTATCGCTGGATAACGGCCTGGCAGCATGCTCCGGCGGTGGCCGCCCGTTATGCGCCGGTTCCGGCAGGGTTGGACCCACGGCTGATCCAGGCCCTGCACCGCCGCGGCATCGCCCAATTGTACTGCCATCAGGCCGAGGCTACGGTTGCCGCGCTGGCCGGGCAACACGTCGTCATCGTGACGCCCACGGCTTCGGGTAAAACGTTGTGTTACAATCTGCCCGTCCTGCAGACGCTGTTGACGGATGAGCAGGCGCGCGGGTTGTATCTGTTTCCCACAAAAGCCCTGACCCAAGACCAGTGGGTCGAGCTCCAGGCCTGGGCCGAAGCTCTGGCCGCCAGGATAGCGCCGGCGATCTACGATGGCGACACGCCGCAAAACCAACGCCGGCGCATTCGCGAACAGGCCCGGTTGGTCCTGAGCAATCCCGATATGCTCCATACCGGCATTTTGCCCCACCACACCCAATGGGCCGACTTCTTCCGGGGCTTGCGCTACGTCGTCCTGGATGAGATCCACACCTATCGCGGGGTCTTCGGGTCCCATGTGGCCAATGTGCTGCGACGTTTGCGGCGGGTGACTCGTTTTTACGGCAGCGAGCCGGTCTTTATCCTCACCTCGGCCACCGTGGCCAACCCCCAGGAGCACGCCGAACGACTGGTCGAAGCCCCGGTTCGTGCGATCACCGAAAACGGCGCGCCGTCGGGCGAACGGCATTTCCTCTTCTACAACCCGCCGCCGCTTGTCACCGAACCGGACTTGCGCCGAAGCAGCCTGCTGGAGGCCGTCGATCTGGGCGAGCGTTTGCTGAGGGCCGGAGTCCAGACGATTTTCTTCGCCCGCTCGCGCCTCCGGGTGGAGCTGTTGTTGAGTTATCTACGCGAGGCCTCCGTCCGATGGGGTGGTCATCCCGACGTTGTGCGCGGCTATCGTGGTGGCTATCTCCCCCACGAACGCCGCCAGATCGAGGCCGGCCTGCGTCATGGCGAGGTGCGGGCCGTGGTGGCAACGAATGCTCTGGAGTTGGGTATCGATATCGGCAGCCTGGAGGCAGCCGTTATCACCGGTTTCCCCGGGACCATTGCCGCCACCTGGCAACAGGCCGGCCGTGCCGGCCGCCGTCAGAAGGGCGCCCTGGCCGTGCTTATCGCCGGCGCCGATGCTCTGGACCAGTATATCGTCCGTCATCCGGAGTTCTTTTTCGGTCGCAGCCCGGAACAGGTGCTCATCAATCCCGATAACCTGGTCATTTTGGTCCAGCATATGCGTTGCGCGGCCTTTGAATTGCCGTTTCGGAGTGACGAGACGTTCGGCAACAGCCCGCTGACCGTCGAATTGCTGGCCTTCTTGGCCGCCGAAGGAGAAGTCCGGCAATCAGGCGGACGCTGGTTTTGGGTCGACAGCGCCTACCCGGCCCGAACGGTCAGCCTGCGTGCCGTCGGCGAGCCGATCGTCATCCTACAACGGTCCGCAGCCGACATGGCGGCCATCACCATCGGCCAGCTTGAGCGCGAAGCCGCCCTGGTGCTGGTCCACGAAGGCGCCATTTACCTGCATGAAGGCCAGACCTACCTGGTCGAGCGCCTGGACTGGCAGGCCGGTCAGGCCTATGTGCGGCCGGTGGCGGTGGATTACTACACCGAGGCGCTCGGTGTCACGACGATCCGGGTGTTGGCCGTCCACCACCAGGTCTCGGAAGCCACCCTGTTGCACGGTTACGGCGATGTGGAGGTGCGCCGTCGCATCACCGGTTATCGTCGGATCCGGCGGCACACCCATGAGACCCTCGGTTATGGGGATCTTGAGCTGCCCGAGACGGTTCTGGAAACCGGCGGTTATTGGCTGAGTCCGGCTTCGGCTCTGATCGCACGATTGCGCGAGCAAAGCCTGTGGCAAGGGGATCCCAACGATTACGGTCCGAATTGGGCCGTGCAGCGCGAGCGGGCGCGTGCCCGCGACGGCTATCGCTGTACCCAATGCGGTGCACCGGAACGCCCCGGTCGTCAGCACGATGTCCACCATATCCGCCCGTTTCGCCTTTTCGGCTATGTGCCCGGCGTCAATACGGCCTATCTGGAGGCCAATCGTCTTGAGAATCTGCGCACGCTGTGTCGAAATTGCCATCAGCGTTTGGAACAGACGCAACGCCTGCGGTCCGGGTTGGGCGGATTGGCCTATCTGCTTGCCCATCTGGCGCCCCTCTATCTCATGTGCGATCCGACCGATCTGGGCTATCATGTCGAACCCCAGGCGGTTCATACCGATCTACCGACCCTTATTCTGTTCGAGCAGGTGGCAGGTGGGCTGGGCCTGGCCGAACGATTGTTCGAGCTGCAACCGACCTTGCTCCGCGTCGCCGCCGAGGTCATCGCCAACTGTCCTTGTGCTTATGGGTGTCCGGCCTGTGTGGGCCCGCCCGGCGAGGGCACCGAAGCGTTGGCCTGGGATACAAAAACGCTGACCGAGGCGCTGGTGCGTGGTTTGCTCGATACAGGGTAAAAATCGACATGGGGGTCGACTCAGGTCTGCGCGTTGCGGATAAGCAAGAGCAGGCCGAGCAGCAACAGGCCGATGCCCGTCCAGCCTGTTGCGCTCAGACGCTCGGCAAACAGCAACGCTGCCAACAGCGCCGCCGTCCCCGGTTCGGCCAAAGCCAGGAAAGCGGAGGTGGTTGCCTGCACATGGCGCAGCCCACGCACATACAGGAAGTAGGCCAGAGCCGTGGGGAAAACCCCCATATACAAAGCCAACAACCATCCTAACGGCGGTAGCACAACCGTTTCACCTCGGAACGCCACCAGAACGGACACCATGACGGCTGCTCCGGCAAAGGTGACAAACGTGATACGGGTAGGGCTAAAGCGACGCACCAAATGGCGGGCGACGATGATATAGGTCGCCCAGCAGGCGGCCGCACCCAAGGCCAGGCCGTTGCCGACCAGCCGATCGGAACGCCAGGCCGCTCCCGGACGGGTGATGCCCAGGACAAGCGCAGTCCCCACAAGGGCCAGCCCGGCGGCAAATAGGGTTGTGGGTGTGAGTCGGTCACCCAGGAAGAAAGGCGCTGCCAACGCCACCAGGATCGGCGCCGTGCAAATCGCCAGGAAAATAGCCACCGTGACCTCGGTGCGACGCACGGCCGCAAAGAGGAACAGCTGATAGGCCCCCATGCTGGTCATGGCCAGCATCCACGGGATGGCATCCGCGCGGGCAAAGCGCCAGGGTTGGCCTCGGTCGAACCACCAGGTCAGCACGCCCAGCAACGGCGCGGCAACGGCCAGCCGAAAAAGGCCCAGGGTGAGAGGATTGACCTGGCCCATGCCGTAAAGGGCCTTACCCGCCACACCGATGGTGCCCCACAGCAGGGCTGCTATCAGAACGAGAAGATGGGAGCGAAGGGAAGCGGACAACGTCGATCGCAAGGGAGGGTTGTGTGCGGACGATGAAGGGATCACAATGGCTGCGATTGTGCACAAGGGGGGCGGTATCGGCAAATGACCCGATTCCGTTGGGCAGCGTACGTCGAGGATGGCCACAACTCGACGCAGGTGTTCGTTCTGAAGCGCAACAACGACAACCTCCATCGTGCGAAAGCCGGTGTTCAAGGCCTGCTCGCAGGTGTTTTGCCGTAAGGGGATAACCCGTGTTATGATCGGCATAGCTCTGCTTTCTCTGGTTTTTCTGTTTTTTTATCCTGGCCATCCATGATCATGAATCAGTTTCTCATCCAACGATTCGAGACGGTGTCTACTCCGGAGCAGGCGCAGGTCCTGGCCGAAACCATCACCGAAGCGTATGCCGATCTGATCAAGGCCAAAGATTTCAACGAGCTAAAGGCAATCGTCAAAGACCTCGCCGAGGCCCAGGAGCGGACGGAGATGCGCCTGGAACAGCTCGCCGAGGCCCAAGAGCGGACGGAGATACGCCTGGAACAAACGATTGCCCGTTTTTGCCGGCCCTTTTAGAGCGACAGCACGGCATCGTCCTGCACGAGCGGATTATCCGTACCGAAATCGAGGGCAAGGAGATCCACTTCTTTGCCCGCGGTGAGCGCAACGGTCGGCCGGTTTGCCTGGTAGGAGAGGCCCAACTCCAGCTGGATGAGAGACGTCAGAATAAGCGCAAGGCGGAAAGGGTCTTTGCCCAGTTGCAGGCGCAGGCCGACATCGTGCGCAAGCTTTATCCGGATTGCGAAGTGATCCTCATCCTGGTGACCCATTATGCCCGGCCGGCCTTTCTCAAGCAGGCTTGGGAATTGGGCATCCTGGTCGTGCAGAGTTACGAATGGTAGGATGACACGATATCCCCATGGCCAGCCCTTTTCATCTGACAACGCTCATCTATGCCTTGCGCGACGGTCAGGTGTTGATGCTCTATCGGCATAAAGAGCCGAACCTGGGTTTATGGGTGGCGCCGGGCGGCAAGATCCACGACGATGAATCCCCACGCGAAGGCGCCATTCGCGAATTGCGCGAAGAGACCGGCCTCGAAGCAATGGCCCCGGAACTGCGCGCCATCGTCACCGAGGTTTCGCCGCGCAAGGACTGGCAGTGGTTGATGTTCGTTTATCGGACGCAGGTTGCACCCGGCCCGGTCCGAGGCGATGATCGCGAAGGACAACTGCGCTGGTTTCCGATCGAAGCCGTGCCCCATCTACCCATCCCCCAGGCCGACGCCATTTTCTATCCTTTTGTCATCGATCCGGTGGGGCCGCCGGTCGAGCTCAAGTTTACCTACGATGCCGACCTGCGTTTGATCGATTGGACTTATGCGCCCGTCGGTGCACGGGGACATTGACCCCTCAGCTCCGGCGCCGATAGAGCGGCAAAAACAAGGGACGGTCCAGTTCGCAGGTGAACAACAGTATCCGATCGAGATACCAGGACGTAGTGGTTGCCTCGGTCAGAGCCAACGCATGAAGACGCACCGTCTGACCGGCAAAATGGCTCAGGTCCACGCTGGCCCGACGCCAACGCCGTCGCTCGTTGTGCCCATCAATGACCTGGAGGATGGTCACCACCTCGTCATCCGGTCGGCGCAGGGTGAGGGTAAGGGCCTCGCCGGCGGCCAGGGGGGTATCCAGGGTCGGAGGATTGAGGGCCCAAAGATAATCCAGGTGCACCGTCTCGGCATCGGCCGGGATGAACACATCTTGATACAGAAAATGGGTGGTGGCTTCGGCGCCTCCGAACCAGGCAGCCGTGCGGCCGACGCCTGAGGTATCGGTAAAGGTCGAAGTCAGTAGCAGGTTTTGTTGCCAGCCGGCATAGCCGTTATCGCCCTCGGCGAATTCCGGGTTGCGGACGAGTTGCCGACAAAGCGGGCCGGGTGTGGCGGTTGGCGTTGGCGTCGGCGAGGGCGATGGCGTAGCCGTAGGTGACGGTGGGAGTGTGGGTGTGGCGGAGGGCGTCGGCGTGGGTGTGGGTGACGGTGAGGGCGTGGCCGTGGCCATCACGACCCGGCAGTCTTCGAGGGTCGGAGGCAACTGCGGGCAGACCTGGAGGCTGACATCGTCCACGTACATCGCCGTTTTGCCGTTCAGACCGTCGTTGCGCACCCCAAAATAGACCGTAATCGTCTGGCCGCGAAAGCCACCGATGTCATAGCTGCAGTGCAACCAGGCCTCATCGGCGCGGACATCGCTCCACAGACGACGCAGCTCGGCCGTGGCGTCGGCATTGAACAGAGCGGCCATTTGACGATCGGCGGTATCCTGCGGCCGACTGAGGGGGTAAACATGCCACGATAACACCATATGGCCTTCCGAGGGGAGGCTGACGGTCTGACGCATGGACGACATGGCCGTGACATGGGCGCCCGTCGTAATGCCCAGGCGAGCGCTGCGGTTGGGACTGTAGGCCACATCGGTGCTATAGCCACCGGTGGCGGCCGTTACGGGGAAAATCCAACCCGTATCGCCCTCCATATCGCCGTTTTGTAGCCATTCCCGGCACGCATTGCTCTCGTCGGCGGGCCCGGACGGATGGGCGCCGAACCCACCGAGAAGGAAAACCAGGATGAAAAGCCCGCCGAGGATCGGCCAACGCATAGCGGTCTCCTTGTTTTAGGACGCCCAACCGGCTCTCAACCGGTTTGTCGCTTCGGTTTCGGACAACCCGGATAGGGGATGGGGGAGAGAAAGGGTAGAAACCCTATTTGGCCCATGGCTATGCCCCTTCCTCTCCGCTCAAACCGTATGCGCGTATCCGGCGGTAGGATTCCTGATCGGCAGCCACAAACTCGACCAGCAGACGGGTAAACGCCTCCGGATTTTCGAGCATGGGACTGTGTCCGCTTCCCTGCATGACCTCCAGATGATTGGCACCGGGGATGGCCAATAGCGTGCGCCGGACTTCTTCCGGCGTGGTCATGATATCCTCACTCCCGCAGATGAGCAACACCGGCAGGGTCAACCGGCGCAGGCGTTGGCGGCCGCTCTCTTCGGCAGCCGGCGCCCAGCTATCCAGGCCGCGGGCGATGGCCACGAACGCCGAGGGCGCCGTGGTGGTGGCTTCGGCGACAAGCCGGGCAAAGAGCTCGGAGGCGGGGTCCAGACCGGGTGCGGCCGCGCGTATGGCGCGGCCGAGCCAATCGGCGTTCCCGGCCATTCGCTCCAGCCAGGGATAGGCCTCGGCCGGTGTCGGTGCGCCCTCGACCGGTACGGGGCCCACCAGAACCAGGCTCTGCACCCGCTGCGGATAGGCCAGGGCGAATTCGATGGCCACGGGTGTGGCCGTGCTATGGGCCACCAGATGAACGGTAGGCAGGGCCAACGCCTCCAGGAAAGCGGCCACGTCAAGCACACGGGCCGAGACGGTATAACGATCGAACCGGTCGCTCCGCTCGGAATGCCCAAAGCCGATGGCATCGCAAGCCAGACCGCGCCAGCCTGCGGGCAAGCGTTCAAGTACCGGCCGCCACCAGAGCGAACTCCCCAGGTTGCCGTGGAGGAACACCAGACACGGTTCCCGTCCTATGGCCTGACGATAGAAAAACCGGCCTCGTGCCGTCGTGACAAAGGGCATGTTCAGCCATCCTCCGGGCTTGGCCCGGTTTCCGCCAGCGTGGGAGGATACCACCGTTGTAAAAAGGCCAGGAGATAGCCGTTGAATACGGTCGGCGCCTCCAGGTGGGGCGTGTGTCCGGCCTCCGGGAGCAGACGAAATTCGGCCTGGGCCAGCCGGGCAGCGATGGTTTCACTGTGGCGGATGGGAAAAAAGACATCTCCGGCCCCGTGGACGACGAGGACCGGGCAGCGCACCCAGGGCAAACAGGCACTCACATCCCAGTTCCGGAAAGCCGGATCAAGCCAGCGTCGCCACCACCGCTCCACAACCTCGCGGCTGCGTTCGCCGTGTTCTCGTTCCATGGCCCGCCAGAAACGCAGGGAAGTCCCCACCGTGTCGCGGAAGGTCTCGAAGCCCGGTTGCAGCCAATCCGGCTCGATCCACATGTGAGGGGCCTCCGCCACCACGGCCCCTACGCGGTCGGGATACCGGGCGGCCGTCATGAGGGCGATGGTAGCGCCGTCGCTGTGTCCCACCAGGGCTACATGCTTCAGGGCCAACGCCTCCAGCACCTCGATAAGCTCGACCACGCTGCGGTCATGGTAATCAAGCGACCAGGCCGGCAAGGGGTCGGAGCGACCAAAGCCGTGGCGGTCATAAGCAAAAACGGTATAACCGGCTGCTACCAAAAGCGGAATTTGACGGCGCCAGTCGTTGTGGGTGCCGGTGGCGTGGTGCAACAACACCAACGGCGGCCCCGAACCGGCCCTGGTATAGAACACCCGATGATCGCTTAGCTGCAGATAGGGCATACCGTCCTTCGGTTTACCATCCTGTAGCCATCACCGTCGTGATAGCCTCCCACAGCGTTTCGCGCAAGGCCTCGATCCGGGTCTCATCAGGCGGTATGATAGGGCTGCCATCGTCCTGGGCGCCGAGGTACAGACCACGGCTGATCTCGATCATCAGCCAGGGTTGGGCTTTGCCGCCGTGCGCCCACAGGTCCCAGCCTCCGGCAAAGGGATGATTGAGGGCTACGGTCGGGCCGGTCGGCGTCAGCGCCGGGAACCCGTCCAGAGCCCGGCCGATGACCTGGGCCAACCGGTGCGCCAGGTTCTGCGGTGCCGCGAGAGGGCGTCCCGGCACGGCGGCGCCTTCGCCATCGCCCAAATTCGCCACACAGGCACGCGGTCGTATCGCTCCCGGATCGTCGTAGGCCTTCGGGCCGAAGGCGGCCATGCTATGGCAATCGAGGACGAGCCGAATGGTGGGGTCGGTCGCAAGGGCTGCCAGTTGTTGATGCCAGGGTTGCCAATAGCGCCGGATCAGCAAGCGCTCCAGCTCAGGGTCCGGCTCATGGCCCGGTCGGTAGATAGGTCGGCCGTAGCTGGTTCGGGTCTTGATGATGCCGTCGCCCGGACGGCTGTGGTTAGGTCCATCGCGGCGATTCACATCGACCAGCGCCCGGGCATAAGGGAAGCGCAGCCAGCGGACGACGCGTCCACGAAAGTCGTAGATGCGGTCGGTATACGCATCGGCCTCATGGAACAAGACCGCCTCGTCGACGGCCAAGCGGTCGGCCAGTTCGGGCGGGACGGCCAGACCGGCATGGGGCAGCACGATGGCAATGGGCAGAAGCGCGCTCACAGGTCGGCCAGGATGTCGGGTTCGTAAACGGCGTCGGTCATCAACCGACGACCGTCGAGCTCGATGGTGCAGGCCGTGGGGATGACATCGACATGGATGGACGAAGTCCAATCGGCGCCGGTTCGTTGCGGATAGGGATTGCCGAAGGCAATATGCAGGCCCGGGTACTTCTCATCCTGAAGCAGGTTGCCGACCAAACGCGTGAGGCCGATGTTCGTGCCGATGGCCAACTCGCCTACCCGGTCCCCGTTGGCGGCGCTGTGCAGATAGTCCCATAGCTCTGCCGCCAGGGCCGTATCGGCGCAGTGCACCTCTTGCACCCGGCTATCGGCGATGACGAAACGGACGGGATGGGTGAGCACGCCATACCGTTCCGAAAAGTAATCGCCGAGGATATCGGCCACCAGCACGCCGTCCACCCGGTCGGGAGAGGTGAACGTTTCGCCTTCGGGCAGGTTGCCCCAATCGCCGGGCCGATGATAGCGCCCATGCGAGGGTATCCAGCGTCGATCCGGGCGAAAAGTTGCCGTCAGATCGGTGCCTTTCGGATTCGTCACGTGTAGCCGCCGGGCCTGGCGGGCCAGCTCATAGACCCGCATCGTCAGGGCATAGACCCGGTTGTAATCGGTCAGCATGCCTTCGGTCATGAGCAACGGGGTGATACCGGGCATGTGGCCGTGGCGGACCGTGCCCAGACCCCGGATGAAATCGCCTAGCTCGATGCGAAATGCGATTTCGCCGGGTTGGGCTGAGGCCGCAAAAAAGCTGGCCGTGGGAGCGAAGTCGCTATAGGCGGCAACCAGCGCCGGCGGTAACCGGCGTAAAGGTCGTTCGCCGTAGCTTTCCAATCGTTGCAGCGTCACGACGGCGCCGGTGGC
This sequence comes from Caldilineales bacterium, assembly GCA_037443945.1. Lineage (GTDB taxonomy): Bacteria > Chloroflexota > Anaerolineae > J102 > J102 > SSF26. Next base: position 8,851 of record JBBINH010000041.1, on the reverse strand, counting down.
GGTGGCCTCTGCGGCCAGGGCCGCACCGATGGCCAGGGTGGCATCATCGGTCAGGACAAAGACCCGGTCATGTGGACCGATATTGAGACAGGTGCGCACGGCGGTGCGTGCGCCGGCAGGTAAAGCATCCATAGGGCAGATCGCGTGGTTCAGGAGAGGACTTCGATGGCCATGGCTACGGCTTCACCGCCGCCCAGGCAAAGCGCAGCGACCCCGCGGGTCAGACCGCGACGCCGCAGGTTATACAGCAGAGTAACCAGGATACGGGCGCCGCTGGCGCCAAGAGGATGACCCAGGGCAATAGCGCCCCCCTGGACATTGACCTGGGTCTCCGCCAGGCCCAATTCGCGGATGTTGTGAACGATTTGGGCGGCAAAAGCCTCGTTGATCTCGAACAGATCCACGTCCTCTAAGCGCCAGTCTGCTCGTTCGAGAAGCTTGCGAATGGCCAGCGGCGGTGCCGTGAACAGACGCAGAGGCTCGACGGCGCAATGGGTATAGGCCACAATGCGTGCCAGTGGCTGCAGACCATGAGCCCGGGCAAAGGAGGCGGCCGTAATCACCAGAGCAGCAGCCCCGTCGGTGATCGAAGGCGCATTCCCGGCCGTGATGGTGCCGTCGCGCTTGAAGACCGGCGGCAACGCCGCCAATTTTTCCAGGCTGGTGTCGCGACGGATGTTCTCATCGGTGGCGACGATCAGGTTCTGCCGTTTGTCGGCTACGGTGATGGGCACGATTTCGTCCCGGAAGAGGCCCGCATCGGTAGCGGCGGCGGCGCGGCGATGGCTTTCCAGGGCGAAGACATCCTGATCCAGGCGGGAAACTTCAAAGGTCTCGGCCAGCCACTCGGCCGCCATACCCACATGCTCGCCGGAGAAGGGATCGCGCAGACCGTCGTACACCGTCGCATCCAGGAGCTCGGCCGGGCCCAGGCGATAGCCGTAGCGGGCCTGAGGGACCAGATAGGGCCCGCGGTTCATGTTCTCCATGCCGCCAGCTACATAGGCCATGCCCTCGCCCGCACGGATGTTCGTGGCCGCCGTCATGACGGCCCTCATACCGGAGCCGCAGACCTTATTGACCGTGACGGCGCCCACAGACGGGGGGATCCCGGCGGCCATGGCCGCCTGTCGCGCCGGCGCCATCCCCGTCCCGGCCTGAATCACCTGACCCATATAGACCTCATCGAATACGGCCGGGTCAACGCCGCTCCGCTCGACGGCGGCCCGAATGGCATAGGCGCCCAGCGTCGTCGCCGGCACCTGGGTAAAGCTACCGCCGAACTTGCCGATCGGCGTACGGGCAGCAGCCAGAATGACAGGGGTCTCGGACATGAGGATACCTCGGCTTTGCAAAAGCACCTTTCTCGCGCTTTCAGGGTGAATGGGGTTGATGAGAGGGAAGCAACGTTTGTTTGACCAATGCCGGCGGCGTTACGGGTTCCTCGGCCCAGGCATAGGCTGTGAGCAGACGACGGGCCGCTTCCTGGGCGTCGGCCTCGGTGCGGGCATGGATGGTACAGAGGGGCTGGCCCTGTTCGACAAAATCGCCCACCTTGGCGGCCATGACGACACCCACCCCGCGATCGATCGGATCGCCTTTCTTGCGCCGACCGCCGCCGAGCATGACCACGGTTTCGCCGAACACGCGGGCATTGGCTGCGGCAATCCAACCGCGCCGCGGCGAGGTGAGCGTATGGACAACCGGCGCCACCGGCAGATAACGTTCCGGTTCCTCCACGGCCCGCCGATCGCCGCCCTGAGCGGCTACGAACCGGCAAAATGTAGCCCAGGCGCTGCCGTCGGCCAGAAGGCGTTGGGCCAGAGCCTTGCCCTCCTCTTCATCGGCCACACGGCCACACAGCGCCAGCAATAGCCCGGCTTCTTCGAGAATAAGCCGGGTGAAGTCCGGCGGGCCTGCATGATGCAGAGTGGCGATGGCCTCTTTCAGCTCCAGGGCATTGCCCACGGCCCATCCGAGCGGTTGGCTCATATCGGTAATGCGGGCCGCCACCGTGCGACCGGAAAGACGGCCGATGGCGACCATGATCGCCGCCAGCGCTTGCGCTTCGGGCAGGGTGCGCATAAAGGCACCCTCACCCACTTTGACATCCAGGAGGATGACATTGGCGCCGGCCGCCAACTTTTTTGACATAATCGAGGAGGCAATGAGGGGTAAACTGGGCACCGTTGCCGTGACATCGCGCAGGGCATACAGTTTACCGTCGGCCGGTGCCAGATCGGCGCTTTGCGCCGTGATGACCAGACCCACCTCATGCAACTGGCGTTTGAAGGCCGGGATATCGAGATAGGGCGACCAGCCGGGAATGGATTCGAGCTTGTCAATGGTACCGCCGGAAAAGCCCAGGCCGCGGCCCGACATCTTGCCTACCGGTTGACCTGCCGCCGCCACCACCGGCCCCAGGACCGGCGTCACCTTGTCGCCTACCCCGCCCGTTGAATGCTTGTCGGCTACGATGGGAGCCACATCGCTCAGATCGAGCATGCGGCCGGAACGGGCCATGCTCAACGTGAGATGGGTCGTTTCTTCGTCGGTCATGCCGCGCAGCGTCACGGCCATGCACCAGGCCGCCGCCTGATAGTCGGGAATCTCGCCCCGGGTATAGCCCTGGATGAAGAAGTCGATCTCCTCGGCGCTGAGCGTCAGGCCGTCGCGTTTTTTGGCGATGATTTCGACAGGATTCATGGCCGCAGAGTGGGGCAGAAAGCCATAAGCTCGACGAGATTACGGATAGATGGTTGAGGATGCGACAAGGTTTAAGTATACGTCAAATCCGCCAGTAAGAGGAAAGAGGTTCTCTCCCGGTGAGAACGCCGGAGGCTAACCTTCCCCGGCCCAACCAACACCTCGTTCCCTCGCCGGCGTGCCCGCCGAATGCGGAGGGCTTCCCGGCCTCTCTCATGACAATGGGCATTCTGTCCGGCGGCGACGGTCTGTTGGGATGCCGAACCTTAACTTCCCGGTATCCTGTTTGGGTTTCAGCTCCTCTTTCGTGTTACACTTACGCGTCGTGTCGGTGGAACCGGCGTTTTTTACTTCATTCTGTTTGCTTTTGTCCTGCGGCCTATGGATGTGATCGGCCATCAACCTCATCTGATCGATCCCAGTGCTTTTATTGCCCCCAATGCCACCGTGATCGGCCATGTCGTCATCGGCCCTGAGGCCAGCATTTGGTTCGGCGCCGTCGTGCGCGGGGATGCCGATCGGATCGAAATCGGTGCCGGCAGCAATGTCCAGGATAATGCCGTGATCCACGCCGATCCGGGTTTTCCCACCGTTATCGGGCGGGATTGCACCATCGGCCATGGCGCCATCGTTCATGGCTGCACCATCGGCGACGGCGCTCTCATCGGTATGCACGCTGTAGTGATGAACGGCGCCCGCATCGGCGCCGAGGCCGTGGTGGCGGCCGGCGCCGTCGTCACGGCCAACACCGAGATCCCGCCCGCTACCCTGGCCGCCGGGGTGCCTGCGCGTGTCATCCGGTCTCTGGACCCGGAGGCGCGGGCGGCGGGGGCCGAAGGGGCTGCCCGCTATCGTTGGCGCGCTCGCCAATATAAGGCCTATTTCGGCGGTGATTCGTGATCCCGTAACGATTCGGGCAGGCCTCTCAAACATTTCTACGAATACGCTAAAACCTGCTATAGGCTGAATACTAAAAATCTCTGGCTTATCACACCCCTATCGTCCAAAACATGTTTCGACCACAAGCTGCTTCCTTACGCTGTCCTCGCTGTGGCTTCAGCTACCAGACTCCTGTTTTCAGCATCATCGATGTCGGTCAAACGCCCGAGTTGAAACAGATTGTCCTTTCCGGCAGCCTGAATGCCTCGCAGTGCCCGAATTGCGGCAATATCAATGCGATTGTCGCGCCTTTGCTTTATCACGATCCCGACCACGAATTTCTGGGTGTATTCATTCCGCCGCAACTGAATTTGAACGAAGCCCAGCGTCAGAAGATCATCGGCGATCTGTCAAACGCGTTGATGAACAGCATTCCTGCGGAAAAGCGGCGTTTCTACATGCTCAATCCGCAGCAATTCCTGAGCATGGAAAGCTTGATCGAAAAGTTGCTGGGCTTCGAAGGCATCACGCCGGAAATGCTGGCCGCCAGTCGCAAAAAGCTCGATTTGGTGCAAGATCTCTTGCGGGTGCGCAATGACACCATCGCTTTCAACATCGTTGTCAAAGAGAACGAAAAATTCCTCGATCAGGAGTTTTTCAGCCTTTTGAACCAGTTGTTGATGTCGGCTCAGGCCGAGGGAGCCCGTGAACAGGCCACGGCCCTGGCCGAACTGCGCGAGAAGCTCTTGCCCATCACCGAATTCGGTCGTCGCATCCTCAAGCAACGCCAGGCGATCCAAAACCTGGGCGAACGGCCTTCGCGCGAGCGTATCTTGCAGGCGATCCTGCAAGGCGACATCGACGAAGCCGAAGCCATCGCCGTGGTGGCGCGACCCGTCATGGACTACCGCTTCTTCCAGGAGCTGACGAACCGGATCGAGGCCCTGCCTGCCGACCAACGGGCGGCCCAAGAACAGAAACGTCAGCGCATCCTGGAGGTTCTGGACACCCTACGCGCCGCCGACCAGGCCGCTTTGCAGGCGGCCCAGCAGGTCCTGCAGGAGCTGTTGGCGGCCGAAGACCTCGATAAGGCTGTGGCCGAACTGCTCCCCTATGTCGACCAGACCGTGCTCTCCTTGCTCCTGGCCAACATCGAGGAGGCCGAACGTCGGGGGGCTACGGCGGCGGTCAAACGGTTGAACGAAGTATGGGAACGGCTGACCGCCGCCATGAAAGCTGCCATCCCGCCGGAGGTCCAGCTCCTCTATGCCTTGGTCGAGGCCGATTATCCCGACGGCACCCGTCGGATTCTGCGTGAACACAAGGACCTGGTTACACCGCAGTTTCTGCAATTCCTCGAGCGATCCATCCAGAACCTGGAAGCCGAGCCCGGCGATGATGCGGAACGTCGCCATACCATTCGTCATCTGAAAAATGTTCTGACCCAGGCCCGCCTGGGGGTCTGAGCAGCCATGCGGATCGGCATGTTCAGCAACGCCTATAAACCGACCGTTAGCGGCGTTGTGCGTTCCATTGATTTGTTCACACAGGGGCTGCGTCGTCTTGGCCACTTTGTCGGCATCTTTGCCCCCGAAAGCTACGAGTACGAAGATGAGGAGCCCTTCGTCTTTCGCTATCCCGCCTTGCCGCTGCCCTCGGAACTGGACAATGCACTTCCGGTGCTGGTAGCGCCGCAGATCGATTGGTTGGTCCCGCGTCTCAAACTGGAGATCATCCACGCCCATCATCCGGTCGTGGTCGGCAATGCGGCCCTCCGCTTTAGCCAAAAGCTGGGCATTCCTTTCGTCTTTACCTTCCACACCCTTTATCACGAGTACACCCACTACTTTGGCGTCGATACGGCCCTGGCAAAGCAGATCGTCAAGCGCATCGTGGCCAATTTTGCCCGCAAGGCCGACCAGATCATCGTTCCTTCGCAGGCCATGGCCCGCATTGTGACCGAGGACTACGGCATCGATTGTCCTTACGAGATTCTGCCTACTCCCGTGGATATCGACCACTATCCGCCGCGGGCGCCGGAAACCCTGTTCCGGGGACCGCAGATCGAGCTGATCTACGTGGGCCGGATTGCCAAAGAGAAGAACCTCGATTTTCTCCTGCGGGCTTTTGCCCACGCCTTTCGGGAAGACGAACGCCTGCGCCTGCGCCTGGTAGGTGGTGGGCCTGAGCTGGAGTCCATGCGCAAGCGGGTGGCGACGATGGGCCTGAGCGAGGTTGTCTCCTTTGTCGGCAAAGTCCCCTTTGACCGTATTCCCTCCGAGCTGGCCCAGGCGGATATGTTTGTTTTTGCCTCCCTCACCGAAACCCAGGGTTTGGTGGTTCTGGAGGCCATGGCGGCCGGTCTGCCTATGGTGCTGGTGAATTTGCCGGCCCTGTTGGAGTATGCTCGCCCCGATCGGGAGTGTCTGGTGGCACCTCCGCAGGAGGACGCTTTTGCGGCGGCCATTCTGGCGCTGGCTCGGGATCCGGAGCGGGCTCGGGCCCTGGGCGCTGCGGCCCGCCGCCAGGCCGAAAGCCTGAGCGTGTCGGCCTTGACCGCGCGCCTGGTGACCATTTACGAAGAAACCATCCTTCGCTATCATCGTCGCTTGCGCGTATGAACGTCGAAATCGTCACTACCGGCACCGAACTGCTGCTGGGCGAGATCGTGGACACGAACGCCGTCCATATCGCCCGGCGGTTGCGCGAGATCGGGGTGAATCTGTACTACAAGACTACCGTTGGCGACAACCGGGCGCGCCTGGCCGAAGTCCTCCGATTGGGTTTGCAACGCTCCGATGCCATCCTGGTCACCGGTGGCCTGGGGCCTACTATGGACGATATCACCCGCGAAGCCGTAGCCGATGCCACCGGCCGGTCGCTGGAGCTACGCACCGACCTGGCCGAACGCTTGCAGGCCCTGTTTGCGGGGTGGGGCCGCATCTTTACGCCCAACAACTTGCGCCAGGCTTATCTGCCCACGGGCGCCATTGTCATGCCCAATCCCATCGGCACGGCCGTGGGCTTCATCGTGGAACAGGAGGTCGCCGGACGCACGCGCGCCATCCTCTGCATGCCCGGGGTGCCGCGCGAGATGGAGCGGATGCTGGACGAGCATGTTCTGCCTTATCTGCGCCAACGCCAGGGCGAGAGCGGCATAATCGTCACCCGCATCCTCCATGTGGCCGGCCTGGGCGAGAGCCAGATCGACGACCGCATCGCCTCCTTCATGACCGGTAGCAACCCCACCGTCGGCTTGTCCGCCCATCTGGGTCGCGTGGATATCCGCATTGCCGCCCGCGCGGCCACGACGACCGCGGCCGCGGCCCTGATTGCCCCGGTCGAAGCGGCCATTCGCGAGCGTCTGGGCCACTCGATCTACGGCGCCGACGAGGAGACGCTGGCCGGAGTGGTGGCGGCGCTGCTGCGGCAAAGGCGGGCCACGCTCGCCCTGCTGGAGACCAACACGTCCGGTCAGATGGCGACCATGCTGTGCGCGGTCGCTCCTGACCTCGTCGTCATGGCCCTGACCGGTTCCGACCCGGCCGAGCTGCTCGATTTGGACACACCCCTGACGGCCCACGAAGCCGATGCCCGCCTGGCTGCGCAACGGCTGCGCGAGCGCAGCGGCGCCGACTATGCTTTGGTGCTCCTGGCCACCCAGGGGCCCGATGAGGGTTTCTGGGCTGCCGAGCGCGGGCATACCTGGCTGGCCCTGGCCACGCCGGAGGGAAAGATAGGCACCGAGCGCTTTGGGGTCGGCGGCAGCGATGCCTTCAGCAGCCAATGGCTGGCGGTGTACGGTCTGAATTACCTGCGTCTGCAACTCCTCTGACTCGATCCATGCTGCTGTTCATCTTCCTCGACGGTGTTGGCCTGGGACCCGACGAACCGGGCAATCCCTTTGCCACGACGCGGCTGCCCGCTCTGGAACGCCTGTGCAACGGCCCTATGGTCGCCGGCCGCACCGTGATGACGGCCACGCATCTGTTCCGTCCCCTCGACGCCGGCCTAGGCGTTGAAGGGCTGCCCCAGAGCGGCACCGGACAAACGACCCTCTTCACCGGCGTCAACGCTGCGCAGTTGGCGGGGATGCATGTCAGCGCCTACCCGACCGAGATCCTGCGCGAGCACATCGCCGCTTTGAGCCTGCTCAAGCGCGCCCGTGAGGCCGGTCTGCGCGTGACCTTCGCCAATGCCTATAGCCCCTACTACTGGCAAATGGCCGGCAGCCGTCGCCATCGCCATTCGGCCACCACCTGGACGAACCTGGCCGCAGGCCTGCCTTTCCGCAGCTTTGCCGACCTGGCTCGTGGGGAGGCCGTGTATTGGGATATCACCCACGAGGTGGCCCGCAGCCGTTACGCGCCCGAACTCGAGCCCATTAGCCCGCAGGAGGCCGGCCGACGACTGACCGGCCTTTTGGCCCACCACGATCTGGTGTTATTCGAGAGCTTTCTGCCCGACCTCGTGGGGCATCGTCGCCTCGATTGGACCCCCCAGCAGGTGCTGGAACGCATCGACGGCCTGCTGGAAGGGGTATTGGCGACGCTGCCGGAAGGCGCCACACTCCTCATCACCTCGGATCACGGCAATCTCGAGGATCCCGCCACCAAAGGCCACACCTACAACCCGGTGCCGTTGATTGTGTGGGGACCGGCGGCAACCTGGTTTGCCGATGTCCACGACCTTACCGGCGTCACGCCCGCCATCCTGGCCTATCTTCGCACCCGTACCGTCTCGTCTTCACCCTGAATTGCCGATGCATCCGCTGCGCCTGTTTGGTCTGCTGTGGGCTCTTCTACTCCTGAGTGGCTGTGCCGGAGTCGAGGCGCTGTTGCCGCCGCCCCTCACGGTGACACCGGCCACGGCTCCCATTCCTATCGCGGGTGTTACGCCTGCGGCACCGTCGGCAGTCGCCACAACGGTCACGCCGGTGCCGGAACGCACGCCCATCCGCGTGAAGGTGCCGTCGGCGCCGGCGGTTGCGGCTACCTCCTCGGTCGAGCTATTGCTCACCCCAATCGCTACGGGTCTGGCCCCGGAACCGCTGCCCACCCTGGCGCCCGACGAGAATCGTCTGGAACGCACCATGAACATCCTCATCGCCGGTTCGGACGAACGCCGGGCAGATGTTCCTTGGCGCGCCGATGTGGTCATGGTGGTGGCCGTCGATTTTGCCGTGCGTGAAGTCGGTGTCATCTCCTTCCCGCGCGATCTGTGGGTGCGCATCCCCACCGTGGGCGAAAACCGCATCAATACGGCC
>JBBINH010000040.1:0-30761 GCA_037443945.1 Caldilineales bacterium | reverse complement strand
GGTTTCGGTGGGGGTGGGCGTGTGCGTCGGCGTGGGCGTGATGGTCGGGGTCGATGTCACCGTCGGGGTCGGGGTATGCGTCGGCGTGACGGTGGGCGTGGGCGTGGGGAAGCTACCGGCCGGCGGCAGGGTGTAGCGGATCTCGAGCTTGGGCCGTAGGGCCGGATCGGCGTACTCGACCGCCGCCACCAGGAAGCGGGAAAAGGCGCCTGCCATTTCGACCAGCCAGCCGTGATTGACGGCGGTGCCGTTGACGAACGCCGTCACATCGGCCGTGACATCGAAATCGATCCAGCCTAATCCGGTCATGGGCCGGGTATCGGTGGGGGTCGCCGCACGGTCGGTGGCCCCGCGTGCACCGGCCGTCTGCCAGGGGCTGCCGGTCGCGGCCTGTTGCCAGGTGGCCGTATTCACGTTCCAGGAACGGGTCACCCGATAGAGACGGGCGGTGAGGTCCTGACCGCCATCGAGGGTGGCGTAGTAGGAAAGGGTGGCCTGTTGGATGAGGATGTTCGGCGGCAACGTGTTCAGCTCAAAGCGCACCAGGCCGCTTTTGGCGGGGTCGTTGCCTGCGGCCCGCCATTCCAGGGTCGTCTCGGTGGCGTGGTTGGAGGTCGGCGTCCAGGAGTTGAGATAGGTATCCACCGCTCCGGTGTAGCCGCCGCTGCCCGGTTGGAGGGTCAGGCTATAGGCCTGCAGCCGGATTTGCCCCAGATCGGCGAAGATGCCGCCGGGACTGGCGCCTTGCCAGACGAGCCAGCTCTCGGCGCGGGCATCATCGGCGTCGTCGTCTTCCAAGCCGATGTTGAAGCCGAAGACGCGGTTATGGGCCAGGCTGCCGCCCAACATGCTCTGCGGAACGGCGACTTCGACCTCATAGCCGTCGGCCGTCGGGGTCACATAGGCCAGGGCCAGATAGCCGTTCGCGACGCTGCCGTCGGCGCCGATGCGGATACGCCAGTCGGTGGCACTGCCGTAGCGGCCGTCACCGTTGCCGTCGAGGGCCAGGTGGACGGCATCGCCCCCGCGCACGTGATCGTCGCGCACACGTATCCCCAGGAAGCCATAGTTCGGCCACCAACGCGCCCGCACCTCGGCGCTCAGGTCGGTCGTGGTGACCGGCTGTCCCTGCTGGGTATCGGCCGTGGCGGCGGCTACGGCAAGGCTGTGCTCGTTGCTCCATTCGGCCAGACTGCCGTCCATGGTCATGGTCCCGGCCGGGACGGCCGTCAGCGTGGCCGTGCCGCCGCCAAAAGGTTGCAGGGTGAGCGTGCCGAAGCGTTCGGGTTGGCCGGTCATGCTCGGCCCGGCCCAGAGGATGCTGCTCTGTTCGCCACCGCCGTCGTCAAAGAGGCCGATTTGCAGGCCCACGGTGCGGCCGGCGGCGAAATTGCCGCCCAGGGCAGCCGCCGGAATGCCGATTTCCAGGCGATAACCGCCGGCGAAGGGGCGCACGGCTGCCGTCACGGCCACGCTCCCACTGCTCAGACGACCGTCGTGATAGAAGACGAAGCGATGGTCGTCGCTCCCCCCGTCGCGATCGTCGTTCAGGCCGTCGCAGGCGATCTCCACCCGGTCGTTGCCCGTGACCTGATCGTCGGAAACCTCGATGGCGAGGAAAAGCTGATCTTCCCACCAGCGGGCCCGCAGGACGGCCGACAGATCCGCCGTCGTCGGCGGCGGATCGCTGACGCTATCGGCGTTCTCGGCATCGATGCCGACACTCCCGGCGGTCGTCCAGTCCTCCAGTTCGCCGTCAAAGACGACGTTCTGCTGCGGCGTTGCCGTCACCGCCCGGCTCGAACCGGCTTGATAGCGCAGGATGACGCTTTCCTCGCCGGCCACATAGACCAGACCGGCATGGGCAACGGCGACATCGTGCAGATGCTTGTCGGCCGGCACGGGGATGCGGGTCCAGGTGGCGCCGCCATCCGTGGTCACGGCCAGAGCGCCGTTCTCGCCGGCGGCCCAACCCGTCGTGGTATCGGCCATTTGCAGGCCCAGGACCTTGCTGAAACCGGGGTCGAAGACGAAATTGGCCCAGGTGTTGCCGCCATCGCCGGAACGCAAGACGGCAGCCGCCTGACAGGGGGCCTCGTGGACCCAGGCGCCGGGGGCACGGGCACAGCCGGCCAGCCAGACGCGGTCGAGTTGGCCGTCGTTGTTGGCGTCAATGGCCTCCACGGCCTCGAAAAGCCAGGAACCATAGGTCCCCGGCAGGCTTTTATTGGCCCAGGTGTTGCCGCCGTTGGTGGTGTATTTGAGGAAGGGTTTGAGGATGGCCATGGCCCCGGTGTTTTCCGAGATCATCTCCAGGTCGATCCCGGGGGTGTTGCCGCCGTTGTTGCTGGCCTCGATCCAGTTGGAACCGCCGTTGGTGGTGTAGAAGTAGCGCCAGGTGCCGACGACCAGGCCCTTGTTGGCGGCGGTGCGTTGGGCATCATAAAGATAGCCGCCGTAGCCGGGGGTGTACTCGCGGCGCCAGGTCTGGCCGCCGTTGGTCGTGTGCAGGACCAGGGCGGAACGGCCGACGGCATGACAATCGTCGGCGGTGGCGCAGTCAATCCCCAGCAAAAAGGAGCCAATGCTGTCGGCCGTGGGCGGTGTGGCCGGGTCGGAGCGCATCTGCCGGTAGAGGTCGCGCCAGGTCTGACCGCCGTCGGTGGTTTTCAGCGCCTGGACATGGTCACCGACGGCATAGGCCGTGCGCTCGTCGGCGGCAACGATGGCGAAGAAGCGGGGCAGATGACCGCCGATCAGATGCGACCAGGCCGTGCCGTTCGTGGTTCGCCAGAGGAACCAGCTTTGATAGCGCTTGACCTGGCCGTTATCCCAGTTGCCGTCGTTGACGGCCAGCACGCTGCCGCCGGCCCAAGCGCGTGTGGTGCCGGCGGCGGCCAGGGCATAGAGGTCACGGCCGGATCGGCTGTCGCCGTCAACCGTGGTCACATTCGTCCAGCTCACGCCGCCGTTGGTCGTACGGGCCAGGCTGCCGTCGCGACCGGCGACCCAGCCGACCTGGTTCTGGCCGGGGGCAAAGACAACGGCATAGAGATGGTTGCCGGTGACGACGGTGCGGGCATTCCAGGTCGCACCGCGGTCGTTGCTGTAGCGCAGCGTGTCGCTGTCGCCGACGATCCAGGCCTCGTTGCCCTCGATGTGGATGTCGCGCAGATGGGTGGTCGAACCGACAACACCCGCACGCGGGGTCCAGGTGGCGCCGCCGTTGCTTGTCGTCAGCAACGTGCCGGCATCGCCGACGGCCAGACCATGTTGGCCATCGGCAAAGAAGCGCACCCGTCGCAAGGTTGCGGTGACGCCGCTGCTCTGTGTGCTCCAGGTGGTACCGCCGTCGGTGCTATGGGCGATAAAGCCGCCGGCACCGACAACCCACCCGCGCTGACCGTCCAGAAAGTGGACTCCGTAGAGGGTGGTGGTCAGGTTGCCGAGGGCTCGCCAGTTCGCGCCACCGTCCTGGCTGAAGAGGACGGTGCCATCCTGACCGACGGCCCAGGCCCATTGGCCGACCAGGCTGAGGTCGAAGAGGTCCTTATCGGGCCGTGGGGATTGGTAGTTCCAGGTTTCGCCGCCGTCGGTGCTGCGCAGGAGCATGCCTTCGCTGCCCACACCCAGAACGATCTGGGCATCACGGGCGGCCAGGGCGTAGACATAGCCATCTCCCTTCCAAACCCGTTGGAACGACGCGCCACCGGAGGCGAGCACCGTGCGCATCGGCGCGCGGCCTTGGCCCGAGGCCGTTAGCAGCAGGACGAAGACGAGCAAAAGCACCGAAAAGCGGTAACCACGCCGATCCACAGCAGACATACAGACCCTCATACAAAGCAGAGGCTATACAAAAAAGACGGTAACTGCCTACGTGCCGATTGACGTCGCCCGCCTTAAGCCGTCGGCCTCCGGTCGGCGCAAGCCGATGCCCGGCACAACGTGCTCAGAGAGACTGGTTTTCCAATCGGCACACAGGGGCGGGCGGCGGGGTAGGTAGTTACCGAAGACGTTCTCACCATAGCATCCTTGTATGCTCGCGTCAAGAGGAAGGGCGCGTTTATGAGAAAACTGTCATCAGCTCCCGGCCCTTCCCGTCCCCTGATGACAACATCGTCATCAACCCCGGCCGGAATGCTGTCCCCAGATGAGGGTGGCAGGAGGCCTAACCCCCTGCCACCCTTCCCGCTTCCTTCAGGTGGTTTGCCGTCGGCGATACGATGCCGTTTCCGGCATGGGTTCGGCCGGGAGGGTATCGTTGTTGGTGCCGGCAATGAACTCCTCGACCAGACGCCGGGCGACATCGTCGGTGTATTGGATGGGTGGCGACTTTTTGAAGTAGGCGCTGGGGGCCACCAGGGCGCCGCTCAAGCCCCGGTCGAGGGCCAGTTTGGCGCAACGCACGGCGTCGATGATGACGCCGGCACTGTTGGGGCTATCCCACACCTCCAGCTTGACCTCCATGTTGATGGGGACATCGCCGAAGGTGGTACCCTCGATGCGGATGTAGCACCATTTGCGGTCCTCCAGCCAGGGGATGTAGTCGCTGGGGCCGATATGGATGTTGCGGCTATCGAGCGGATGCGTGGTGATCTGACTGGTGACGGCTTGGGTCTTCGATTCCTTCTTGCTCTGCAGACGCGACCGCTCCAGCATGTTCAGAAAGTCGGTGTTGCCGCCGAAGTTGAGCTGATAGGTGCGGTCAATGCGCACCCCGCGCTCCTCGAACAGGCGGGTAAGCACGCGATGGGTGATGGTGGCGCCCACCTGGCTCTTGATATCGTCGCCGATGACAGGCAGCCCGGCGCGTTTGAAGCGGGCCTGCCAATAGGGTTCGCGGGCGATGAAGACGGGAATGGCGTTCACAAAGGCGCAGCCGGCCTCCAGGACCTGCTCGACGTACCACTTCGTAGCCATTTCGCTGCCCACCGGCAGGTAATTGACGACGACATCGGTCTTCGTATCGCGCAGGATCTCAACGATGGGCGCGGTAGGACCGGGTGCTTTTTCGATCACCTGGCCGAGATAATGGCCTAGGCCATCGTGGGTCATGCCGCGGTACACCGGCACGCCCAGGTAGGGCGGTTCGGCAAAGCGATAGGTGTTGTTCTGGCCCCGGAAGATGGCCTCCGAGAGATCGTAGCCCACCTTATCGGCGTCAATGTCGAAGGCCGCCGTGAATTCGATGTCGCCGACATGATAGCCGCCCAGATTGACGTGCATCAGGCCGGGGACAAAGCGGTTGGGGTCGGCATCGCGGTAGTAATAGACTCCTTGGACCAGGGCCGAGGCGCAGTTACCGACGCCGATGATGGCGACGCGAACCTTATGGTCGGACATAGAAGACTCCTTGCGAGTAGAGAGACGGGATGGTTGCGAAACAAGCGGCGGAACAAAGCATGTTGACAGGACCTTCAGTCGTGGCGGATCGCGGCCGTGCTGCTGCGCACGATGAGATCGCCGCGCAGGCGGATATCGGAGACGGGTTCGTGGCGCAAGGCGGCCAGAAGGGTGAGAACGGCCAGACGGCCTAACTCCTCCTTGCGTTGATCCACGGTGGTGAGGGGTGGCAGGCTGATGGCCGCGTAGGGCACGTTGTCGAAGCCGACGACGGAAAGGTCGCCGGGCAGGTGCAGACCCCGGCGATGGGCGGCGGCCAGCAGACCCAGGGCGCTGAGGTCGTTGTAACAGAAAAGCGCCGTCGGTCTGTGGGCGGCATCCTGGGCGAGCAGATGGTCAAGGGCCACCTGACCGGCGGCCAACGAACCGTCGCCCGGGAGGACAAGGGTGGGGTCAAAGCGCAGGCCGGCCTCTTGTAAGGCCCGGCGATAGCCGGCAGCCCGCGCTTGATGGGAGCGGCCGGCCGTGGGCCCACCCAGATAGGCGATACGCCGATGGCCCAGCTCGAGCAGATGCCGCGTGGCCAGCCAGCCGCCGTATTCGTTATCGGTGGCGATGGAAAAGACCCGCTCACCGGGTTGCGTGCTGTTGATGAAGACGACCGGCACCTGGATCCCCTTGAGCACCTGCTCGTAGGCATGGCCGGCGCGGGCGCTGAGGATGATCAGCCCGTCGGGTTGCTGTCCCATGACCACGCGCAAGGCCTCGATTTCCCGTTGCGGGTCACCGGCCGTGCTAGCGACGACGAGATGATAGCCTGCGGCCAGGCAGGCGGTCTCGATCCCACCCATGACGGCGGCCACATAGGGGTCGGAAAGGGTGGGGGCCAGGATGCCGAAGGTCTGGCTGGCGCCGGTGACCAGGCTGCGGGCGGCGACACTGGGGGTATAGCCGAGTTCTTGCGCAATCGTTTGAACGCGCTGTCGGGTCGCCTCGCTAATGCGGCCGGAGCCGGAAAGGGCGCGGCTGACCGTAGACGGCGTCACGTGGGCCAGACGAGCAATGTCTTTGATGGAAGGACGAGGTGACATAAGCCGATAACGGCAGGGAAAACCGTGGCGAATAACGGCCTGCGTGGCGATTGTCGGCACCCACCCGGGGTCGGCGCCGACCGGGGCGTCGGTTTGGGCCGACGCTCGACCCAACGGGCCCGAGAAGGCGATCGGCATCGGTCGGGTAGGGGATGCCGTGCCGGCTATTGGGCCCGCAGGCAGCCATCCGGATAGTGCAAACGTTTGCCCATCCTAATCGAGACCCGCGCTCTTTGTCAAGCCCAACGCCGGGAGGGTGACGCCGGGCAAAGCATTCCCTCTTGTGTTTGCCCTCACGGCCGACTTCGCCTACACTCTGAACGAGGTCCTGACCATGGCTCGGATCGCCGTTTTCGCCGATGTCCACAACCAAACGGCAACCCTGGCACGTGCCCTCGCCGCCCTGCAGCGCCGCGGGGTCACGGCCTATTGGCAGCTCGGCGATTTAGGCGCCGAACCCCTGACCCTGCTCGAAGACCTGCCGGTCCTGCATGTCTTCGGCAATTGGGAGGTGAGCAGTCTGCCCCATCTGCCGGCCGACCGCCGCGCCGTTGTTGCCGACTGGCCGGCCCATCTGACCGGCCCATTTTGGATCGCCTCCCACGCCACGCCGGTCTATCCGCCCGGTTGTACCACGACGGCAGCCACCTGGCGGTATATGCACGAGCATCATCCCCGCTGGCTGCAGGTCTTTCCCAGCCTGTTGCATGATGAACGGGCTATCTGGGCGGCATTGGCCGCCCTGGAAGCGCACGACCTCCTCGTCGCCTTTCACGGCCATACCCATGTCCAGGCCGTGCAACAGCTTGGCCCGGACGGTCGTTTACGGCGTCTGTTCGGGCCTGTGATCGCCCTGACGCCGGGCACGCGCACCTTGGTCGGTGTGGGATCCCTCGGCGTCCCCCGCGATGGTCCTCATCCGCGCTGCGTGCTTTTCGATCCGGATGCGCGTACCGTTGAGCTGCTTACGCTACCGCTCTGAATCGAGTCCTCGGGAGGATTGTCTATGCGTATCGCCTTAGGTGCCGACGAACGCCGCCATCTCACCGATTTTCTCATCGCCGATCTCACCGCCCGCGGGCATGAACTTATCCTGTTCGGACCCCTGCGGCCCGATGCCCAACCCCACGATGAGGCCAATCTGTGGCCGCGCGTGGCCCACGCCGTGGCCACGGCCGTGGCCGATAACCTGGCCGATGAGGGCATCGTCTGCTGTTGGACCGGTACCGGTGTCAGCATCGCCGCCAACAAGGTGCCCGGCATCCGCGCCGCCCTCTGTGTCGATGCCGAGACCGCCCGCGGCGCCCGTTTGTGGAACCGGGCCAATGTCCTTGCGCTCAGCCTGCGTTTGACCAGCGAGCCTGTGGCCAAGGAGATCCTCGACGCCTGGTTCGGTACGCCCCTGGGCGAAGACCCGGTGGACATCCGCTGTGTGGATTATCTGACGACCATCGAGCAGGGCGCTTGAGGCGGGCATGCCCATTCACCTGAACGATCTCGTCACCGTGGCGGGCGCCCGACCGTACGGTCAGGTCGATGCGACCGTCTGGAGCGATTTCTGTCACGATTCCCGGGTGGCTGCAGCCGGGCAATTGTTCGTGGCGCTGCGCACCCCGGCCGGCGATGGTCACGACTACATCGCCGAGGCGGTGGCCTGCGGGTGTACCGGCGTGCTCTGCCAGAATCCGCCTGCCCGCCATCCCGGCGTCACCACCCTGCTGGTGAACGATACCGCCGCTGCGCTGCGCGCCTGGGCTGCCCACATCCTGCGCCGTTGGCAGCCCCTGGTCATTGCCATCACCGGTTCCGATGGCAAGACCACGGCTAAGGAGCTGACCGCCGCCTTGCTGGAGCGCCGCTATCCCGGCCGGGTGTTTCGCACACGCGAGAGCTACAACGACCGTCTGGGGATTCCCCTGGCTCTGGGTCGTCTGTTGCCCGCGCACCGTTTGGCCGTGATCGAGATGGGCACCGATGCCCATGGCGAGATCGCCGAGCTGGCTGCCTTGGTCCGGCCTACCATCGGCGCCATCACCGTGATCCACGACGCGCATATCGGTGTGTTCGGCGGGCCGGAGGCCATTGCCGCCGAGAAAACGGCGCTATGGCGGGCTCTCCCCGACCATGGGGTGGCCGTGGTCAATCAGTCCGACCCCTATCTGGCGCCGTGGGTCGGTCGGCTGGCGTGTCGGGTGCTTCCCTTTGCCCCCGAGGCTATGGCCGTTTATCCGACCCAACTTCTCGGCGAGCATCAGCGGGTTCCCATCGGTGTGGCCGTGACGATTGCCCGCCACCTCGGCGTGGACGAAGAGACCATCGCAGCGGGGGTAGCCGCGTTTACGCCCCTGCCCGGTCGCCTGCGGCCGTTGCCGGGTCTGTTCGGCAGCACCCTGCTCGACGATTCGGAAAGCGCCACACCGGCGGCCACGCGTGCCGCCCTGCGGGTGTTGCAGGCGCAGCCGTTGCGGCCGCGTCTGGCCATTTTGGGCTATCATGCCGATCTCGGCACCGAAGCCGAACGCCTGCTGATGGGGTTAGGCCCTGCCATTGCCGCGGCCGTGGACTGGTTGATCGCCGTAGGCCTTCAGGCTCCCCTGTGGGTTGCGGCGGCCACGGCCGCCGGCTTGCCTGCCTCCAGAGCTCTTATCGCCGATACCCCTGCCGCCGCCGCCGATAGGGCCCGACGTCTGCTCGAGGCAGAGGGACCGGGGGTGGTGTTGGTGAAGGGCAGCCGCGAGGCTCGGTTGGAGCGCACGGTGGCGGCGCTGTTGGCCGATCCGAGCACGGCGCCAACCGTGCTCGTGCGCCAAAACGCAGCCTGGGAACGGTTGCGCCCGCGCAACACCCTGCGTCCGACCTGGATTGAGATCGATACCCTGGCCCTGGCCGATAATCTGGCCGCCGCCCGCCGCCGTTTGCGACCGGGCGTGCGCCTGATCGCCGTGCTCAAAGCCGATGCCTACGGCCACGGCGCGGCGACGGTGGCCCGCATTGTCACGGCCGGCGGCGCCGATCTGCTGGCCGTGGCCTGTTTGCCCGAAGCCCAGGCCCTGCGCCGCGCCGGGATTACGGCGCCCATCCTCATCTTGGGCTATACCCCACCCTGGCAGGCGCGGGCTGCCCTGGAGCTGGCCGCCGAGCACGAGTTGCATCTGACGGTGTACGACGCCGATGTGGCCCTGGCGCTGCAGCGGGCGGCGCTCGATCTGCGGCGCCGCGCGCACGTCCATGTGAAGGTGGATACGGGCATGAGCCGGCTGGGCCTGTTCCCCGAAGCGGTGCCGGGCTTTTTGCAGTTTTTGCGTACCCTCTCGGGTCTGGAGGTGGTGGGGCTGTTTACCCATCTGGCCGCCGCCGAGGAGGTCGACGAACCGTATAACGACCTGCAACTGGCCCGTTTCGATGCCCTTCTGGCCCGCCTCGAAGCCGAAGGCCTGCGACCGCCCCTGGTCCATGCCGCCAATACGGCCGCCTTCCTCACCCGGCCGAGCGCCCACTACGATGCCGTGCGTTTGGGCATCGGCCTCTACGGCCTGGCCCCTGGACCTCACTGCCCGCTCCCGCCCGATTTTCGGCCTGTCCTCAGCTGGAAGACGACCGTCGCTCAGGTGAAGACGCTTTCGCCCGGTACGGCCGTGGGCTATGGTCTGAGCTATTGGACCACGCAGACGGAGACGATCGCCATTATCCCCGTCGGTTATGCCGATGGCTTCCGTCGCAGTCCGCACAACTGGGGCGAGGTGCTCGTGCGCGGACGGCGGGCGCCGCTGGTCGGTCGTGTGAGCATGGACCAGGCGGCCATCAACGTGACGGCCATTCCCGGCGTGCGCGCCGGGGATGAGGTGGTCCTGATCGGGCGTCAGGGCGAAGAGACTATCACGGCGGCCGATGTCGCCGTCCGGTTGGGGACGATCCCCTACGAGGTCGTCAGCACCATTTTGGCCCGGGTTCCCCGCCTGCCGGAGTGAAGGCGATGCGACGTGTAAACAGGTTCTTGGCCCTGATTCTGGTTGTTCTCGTCGTTCTCTACGTCGGTATCGGCCTGGTTTTTCACGATCGATGGCAGCAGGCGCTCACGGTCTGTCGGCAGGACCGGGTTGCCAAGGGGGCCTTCGTCGAACCGGAGTGGTCGCCCCTGGTCACGGTGTTTTTCGATGTCACGTTTTGGCCTGTCTATGCCTGGGCGAATTGGCATAACCACGGCCGGGTGTTTCCACCCTGTCCGGCGTGATCAGGGCGTCGGGGTGGCCGTCGGCGCTGGCGAAGGCGTGGCCGTGGGCGTAACCGTCGGCGTCGGTGTGGGCGAGGGCGTTGGTGTGGGGGTGGCCGTAGGGGTCGGCGTGGGGGTCGGCGTCGGTGTGGGGGTCAGGTCGGGGAAGAGGAAGGGGGCCTCGCTCTGGACCTGATGCGACCCGGTACCGGGTATAACCGGGCGGACGTTGCCATAGCGCAGCATAAAGCTCAAGAGGATGGCCAGGAGCACAACGGCCAGGGCCGGTCCCACCCAATGCCAGAGGCTTCCCCAAGGCGGCAGGGGCAACCGTCGGCGCTTCGGTTGGGGCTGGGTGCGCGCGGCCGCTGCCAAAAACGCCGCCCGCCCCAAACGCAACCCCCGCGGGGGCGCAGGGACTTCGGCCAGGGCGGCGCGCAACGGCGTGGCCAGTTCGACCAACGCCGCCAATTCGGGGTCGGATACAACGGGTGTGGCCTCGCCGTCGCCGGCCAGGATGGCATCAATGGCCTGATCGAGGAGGAGATCGGGCGGAATCCGCTTCATGGTTCGTGCTCGGTGACGGCGATAGAGGAAAGGAGATGGCGGAGATTGGCCAACCCACGTCGTTGCAGCGCCCGGACGGCCTCTTCGCTTTTGCCCAAAATCTGCGCCACCTGCGGAGCGGTCATGCCTTCGCCGAAGCGCAGGATGATCACCTCTCTCTGATCCGGGGTGAGCTGAGCGAGGGCCCGGCGGATGTGTTCGTTTTGCAGCTTGCGGCCGACCAGATGGTCTGGATCCGCTTCCGGGGGGAGCGAAAGACCCTCGTGCAACTCGCCGGTAGGTCGCCGCTGCTGTTGCCGGGCATGGTCGATGATGAGGTTATGGGCGATACGGTAAAGCCAGGCCTGAAGGGCATCCTGGGCAAAGCGCTCGCGCCTTAGGGCTTCCAGCATCTTCAGGAAGACGCTTGAGGTCAGGTCCTCGGCCAGATAGGGGTCGCCCACATGCCGGTAGATGTAAGCGTAGATTTTGGGCGCGTAGGTTTCGTAAATGGCGGCAAGGACTTCAGGGTCTCGCTGTCTGGCGCCGGCGAGCAGTAAGGCCTGATCGGTCATGAACACGCATGGGAAGAAAGACCCGGTTGACGTCCGGCGCGGACACGATTCGTCATTAGGACGCCGGGATAACACCATTCCGTATGGGGCTCAGCGTCGCGGCGCCCCACACTGCCGGCAAAAGCGGTCGTCGCGAGCGAATTCCGTACCGCATTGCCGGCAAAAGCGGTCGCGACCGGCAGGACCTGCCGATCGTTCGTGCCCACTCGGCTTGGCCGGGAACCGAAGCGCAGGTGCAGCCGTTTTGGTTCGTTCCCACCAGAGCAAAACCCCACCCCCGGCAATGAGGACGAGGGCCGCAATACCCAACAGGATGGGAAGCAGCGTATTGCCCCGCCCGGAGGTGTCCTGGTTTGAGGTCGCGGTCGTCCCTGTCACGATGGCCGGGGTTGAGAGAGGGTGAGGGGTGGCGGCGACGGTCAGGGCGCCGGAGGGGTTGTCATAGGCCAGGGTTTGGACAAGCTCCTCGGTGCCGGTCAGGGCCGGGGCCGTTCGCCCCCACAATTGGCCGGCAGGGACGGCCGTTTCGGCGCGGGTGAGCGCAGGATCGGCCGTGATCTGTTGTGCTGTGAGCGGGAAGAGCACCTCGAGACCGACCACGGCGGCACTGACAAAGCCTGCCGGCAGCCGGAACGAGGCCGTGCGTCGGGTCCCGGTTATGTTCATGGGTACGTAGTACTCGACGCGAAAAGTCGGACGGGCCGGGGTGAGGGTCACCACATCGGCATTGAGCTGATAGGCGGCCGTCAACAGTTGACCGTTTTCATCGGCCACGGCCACGGCATTCACCTCGGCTCCGGCCGGCAGGGGAATGCGCACGGTCTGACCGGCGGTGGTCGGGGTGCCGTCGATGATGACCAGGAGTCGCGGGTCGTCGTATTCGGGCCACAGGGCAATCTGCAACTCGGTCAGGGGTACCGGTCCCTGGGCGGCGACACCGGTTGTGAGCAGCAGAACGAGCAGGAAGGGGATCAAGCGCGGCATGACGGCAAGTATAGCACGACTCGATCCCCGAAGTGCAGCCAAGAACCGCCGGATGCAACGGTCCTATCGAACGACCACAAACACGCAGGATGGCCTGACCGACACCGAGGGCATAGGCCGCTGTACCCGCAACATCGGTCGGGCAACGCCGAATTACACCGTGTGGGTGGATGTCTTGATCCGCTATCAGCATAACGAATACGGCGCTCGCACCCATTTCACGCCGCGTTAGCGACATGGCCTTCTGACTTCAGGAGAGGGCAAACCCCCTTTCCGGTTGGCGTGCGGCCGTCGCATTCGGCCTTCCTTCACCGGATGGCCGTCTGGACAGCAGCGCCCATCCTCGCGATAATGGCCATTCTGTGGTCCTTTGCTGCGGCGGAAGATGCGCGTCGCGCCAAGCGATGCCCTCGCCGTTGGCTTCGGTCATCCCCCATCCTGTCGTCCTGACGAGTCGTCATGTCGCGTCGTTATCAGCAACGCAATCGTAGCTGTAGCGCCCTTTTCATAGCCGGCTTCCTGGTTCTGATCGTCTTTATCCAGTGGCTTTTCAGCCTGCGTCCGGCTCCGCCCCCGCCCCCGACCCCTACGCCGACGTTCACGCCCACGTTTGTCGGTCGCCATGCCGTAGCCGCTCTGCCCACCGACACGCCTTATCTGCCGCTGGCGACGCCGCTGCCCACCTTCACGCCCACGGCCACGCCCACGCCGACGCCCTTACCCACGGCGACGCCGACCCCCACGCCTATCCCTACCTACGCCGCCGATGTCGGTCCTGTCCTCACCAACCTGCGCACCGGTCCGGCCACGCTCTTTCCCACGGTGACGGTGCTCGGTCCCGGCGAGACCGTGATCCTGCAAGGTAAAACGGCCGATGGGGAGTGGGTGGCGGTCCGGACCCAGGGTGGTCTGAACGGTTGGATGGCGGCGTCGCTGCTGGCCAATACGGAGCCGGTCGTCCATCTGGCCGTGCTGACGCCGCCGCCCTTGCCGACCCCGACGCCGACTCCGACGGCCACACCCACGGCAACCCCTCGCCCGGCGAGCGCTGCCGCTGCCGCCGCGGCTGCGTTGCCTGCCGTTCCGCCGTCTGCGACCAACCGACGGGTGCCGCCGCTCGTCCTGGCCAATTACTTCGTCTGGTACGACTTGAGCAGTTGGGATGCATGCAACATCAGTGCCGGTGACCGTCCTCTGCAGCCCTACAGCTCGGACGATCCGCAAACCCTGGCCCGCCACGTGCAGATGGCCCTCGGCGCCGGGATTGACGGCTTTACCGTGCAGTGGATTGCGCCCGGCGAACGCACCGATCGCAACTTCGCCACGCTCCTGGCGCAGTCTCAGGGTACAGACTTCCGCTCGACCGTTGTCTTTCAGCGCCATTTCTGGCCTGGAACCGGCCCCACCCAGGCCAATACGGCCGAGGCCATCCGTTATGTGCTGCAGCAGTACGGCAACCATCCCAACTTCCTCCGCCTCGAAGGGCGACCGGTCATCTTCTTCACCGATGTCGGTCGGGTGCCCCGTAGCGGTGGTAGCGCCACCGAGGCCTGGGCGGCCATTCGGGACCAGGTAGACCCCGACCGCAGCTCCTGGTGGATCGCAGAAGGGCTGGATGCCGGCTTTCTGGCGGTGTTCGACGGTCTCTGGGTCTACAACGTGACCCATGCCACGTCCCCCAACGATTACGTCAAGGCCACACGCTGGGCGACGAATGTGCGTGCCTGGGAGGCGCGCACCGGTCGGCCCAAGCTGTGGGTGGCCACGTTGATGCCCGGTTCCGACGATGCACGGGCATCGTGTCGTCAGGATGCGCGGTTGGCCGCACCCCCGCGCGTGCGCGCCCGAGAGGAGGGCCATTTCTACCGCGCCACGCTGGCTGCAGCTCTGGCCAGTCAACCCGATCTGCTGTGGATCAACAGCTTCAACGAATGGGTCGAGGGCACCTATATCGAGCCCGGTCGTCTCTACGGCGATTTCTACCTCAACCTGACCCGCGAACTGGTGGCATCGTTCAAGAACCGCTAATCCGGCCGTCATGAGCACTCTGCCACCTCCCAATCTAGCCCATGTGACCATCGTCCTGGTCGAACCCCGCAGCTCCGAGAACATCGGCGGCGTTGTGCGGGCCATGATGAACATGGGCCTGTCGCGCCTGCGGCTGGTGCGGCCGCTGACCTTCGAACGGGAGCGCATCTTGGCCGCTGCGCATCGCAGCGAGCGTTTTTTGGCCGCGATTGAGCTGTACGATGACCTGGAACCGGCCCTGGCCGATTGCAATCTGATCGTGGCCACGAGCAGCCGGTGCCGGCGGTTGAGCCCTCGCCTGGCAACGCCACGCCAGTTGGCGCCCATCATCCTCGCCCACACTCGCGTCGGCTATCCTGCCCTCCTGTTCGGCCGGGAGGATTTCGGTTTGCCCAACACCGTGGTCGATCAGGCCCATTATCAGCTCATCATTCCCACGGATCCGACGTATCCCAGCCTCAATCTGGCCCAAGCCGTGTTGCTGACGGCCTATGAGTTGCGCCTGGCTGCGTGCGACGAAGGTACCGTGCTGCCGGATGTGATCGATCCCGATGACCCGCCTGCCACCGATGCCGAACTGACGGCTGCCATCGAGATGCTCCACGCCGGCCTACAGGCAGTTGGCTTCTACAAACCGGGACAGGAACCGGCCAAGCGCATCAAATTGGGGCGGTTGTTGCGCCGGGCCAATCCCACATCCGCCGAAGCAGGGCTGATCCGGGCTATGGGCTACGTGTTGAGCAAGCGGGCTTCCGGCCGTGCCGACGAGGAGTCAGGCTAAATCCCATCCCGGCGGCAGCGACGGGGGCGGGAGAACGCCCGATGGTACGGCAATGAGATGGGCCGGACAACCCTCGCGACAATCGCCGTTGCCGAAACCGGGCACAGGCGCCCAGGCGCCGGGCAGCGCCAGCAACTCGCGCACCCATCGGCATTCGCGGCGCTCAAGCCCGAACTCCAGCCGCCAGAGCACAGGCGGCACCTGCAGGGTGAGATAGTCGATATGCCAGTGCGGCCGTTTATTTCGGCGAATGTGCCGGGCCAGCCGCGCTTCTACACCGCCCGGCCCCAGGGCCGAACCCACATACACCAGGTCGGCCGCCGGCAAGACAAAGGTACCCAAACGCCCGACCCTAAGGGGCAGCGCCTGCCCGAGACAAAAGCGCAGAGCATAGGTGCCGGTCATGGCGCAACAGCCGCCGTGTGGGTTAGCCTCTCACTGGTTTCGGCTGCGCCACGGGCGTATGACCCGATTCGGGGGCGGGCATCGGTTTTCGTTCGGGAGCGGTTCCCATGCCCGGCCGCCGTTTGGGCGCAGAAGCGGGATCGAGTAGGATAGAAGCATGTGGTTTGTGGTTCCATTTCGTTGTTTTTTCAAGGTGAAGCAACGGAAATGAACGATTTGATGTGCGATAACACTGTCGGGACTATTTACTTTTTCGATAATATGCAAGTTTTGCCGACATTATCAACAGAATCGGTGGATTTGATCTATATTGATCCACCGTTCAATACTGGTAAAGTACAGAAAAATACACAAATCAAAACGATACGTAGTGAAAACGGAGATAGAGTGGGTTTTCAGGGTAAGCGCTATCGTAGCACCGTCATCGGAACTCGGCGTTTTGTTGACGTTTTCGATGATTATCTCGCCTTTCTGGAGCCTCGTCTGGTCGAGGCGCATCGGGTGTTGGCCTCGCATGGCTCCCTCTATTTTCATACCGATTACCGCGAAGCGCACTACTGCAAGGTGCTGCTCGATCTCATCTTCGGTCGCTGCTGCTTTCTCAACGAGATTATCTGGGCCTATGATTACGGCGGGCGGCCTAAAAAACGCTGGCCTCCCAAGCACGATACCATCCTGCTCTACGTCAAAGATCGCAGGCACTATCGGTTTTATACCGAGGCCATCGAGCGCATTCCCTATATGGCGCCGGGATTGGTCGGCCCGGAGAAGGCGGCCCGCGGCAAATTGCCGACCGATACGTGGTGGCACACCATCGTGCCCACGAAGAGCAGCGAACGGACCGGCTATCCCACCCAGAAGCCTCTGGGCATCCTGCGGCGTATTCTCCAGGCCTCTTCCCGGCCCGGCGACCTGGTTCTGGACTTCTTTGCCGGCAGCGGGACAACCGGTGTCGCGGCGCTGGAGTTGGGCCGACGGTTTCTGCTCGTAGACAACAACGAAGAGGCCCTGGTGGTCATGGCGCAGCGTTTTGATGGCGTGGAAGGCATTGCCTGGGTGGGTTTTGATCCTTCGCCCTATCAAAAGCCGGGTCGTAAGGAAAGCGCCGGGCCGGAACCGGGGCCCTCTTGCCGATAGCCTCGTTCGGCCGGTCTCGTTTCAGCCGGCTATATCCTGGGCCAGTTCTTCGGGCAAATGGCGGGGGACGCGTGGCAGATAGACCGTGAAGGTGGTCCCTTCGCCCTCCTTGCTCTCAACCTGAATACGGCCACCCTGCATCCGCACCACCTCCAGGCAGATGGCCAGGCCCAGGCCGAAGCCGCGGTCCTTGGTTGTGAAAAGCGGCTCGAATATCCGCGCGATCTGGTCGGCCGGGATGCCGGGACCGTTGTCGCGGATGACGATCCGCACGCCCTCCGGTGCCGGTTCCAGCGCCACCCAGATGTCTCCTCGTTCGCCCACGGCCTCGATGGCATTGTGCAGCAGATGCTGTAGCAAAAGACGGATATGGTAGGGATCGGCCTGAATGGGTTGCAGGATGGGCGGGATGTGCAGATGGAGGGAGACGTTGGGCGGCAGCTCGAGGGCGGCCTGCTCGTTGATGAGCAGGTCATCGAGGTTGACATTTTGCGGTTGGATGTCACCGAGATCGGCAAGTTGTTCCAGCCCGCCGAGCAGTGCTTCGATCTTCAGCAGTTCGGTCTGGACGGCCGCGCGCACCTCCGGTCGGCCGAGATCGGCTTCCGGCCGGTTGAGCTGATGCTGTGCCGCGGTCAACGGCGCCCGCAACGCCTTGCTGATCTGGCGGGCCACCTGGCCGATGGCGCTGAGCTGTTCAATGCGGCGGGTTTCCCGTTGTACATCGTAAAGCTGAACATCCCGCTGCGCCAGTTCACTCTGGGTCTGGATGAGTTGCACCTGGGTCTGCACCAGAATCTCCTGGGTTTGAAAGAGGTGGACCACCAGGGTTTCGACCAGGGCATTGAGCACGATGAGGATGACGCCGATGGCCAGAGTCAGGCTCAGGATTTGCTCAACGGGCAAGACGATCGCCAGGGCAATCCGTTGCAGATAGACGGCGGCGGCAAAACTGCCGAAAATCACCAGGAGGCTAAGGGAGACCAGGCTGTTGAAACCGGGGCGGGCGATGATCAGACCACCGGCCAGACCCAGGGGTATGAAGAAGAGCCAGGTCATGATGGCGACCTGGCCCAGGCTGTAGTTGGCGGCGATCACCAGCAGTCCGGCCCCTACCAATTGCAGATAGGTGCTGAGCTGCGGTCGGTACTTGAAAACCAGGCTGTAAAGCAGCAGACCGGCGATGTCGAGGGCCATGATAGCCCACAGGGGGACAAAGGTCGTCCGTTGGGGAAGCTCGAAAGCGACCATCAACCCCACGACATCGATGCTCAGCCGCACCAGGATGTAGACGCGAACCCGGTAGCGGATGATCTCCTGCTCATCGGGAAGGCGAACACGGCCGGGCACTTCGTCGGCCATCAAAGGCTCTCCTGTTGGCGCAACATGGCCTCGAAACGGGCCAACCCGGCGGCGAGATCGGCGCATTCCCCCAGCCGCGCCGTCAGATCGGTACTCAGAGGTGTTATGGCGATGTGCCGGTCATAGGCAAAGACGGCAATATCCGACAGCGGCTCCAGCCGTGTCCGGTCAATGGCCACTTCGTAGTCGAGCGGTTCCGCCGCGTTCAGATCACGGTCGGGTACGACGCGGGCGACGAAATAGGGCTGACGACTCTGGTGGGTCAGTCGCCACGGGGTCTGCGGCGTGACCGTGGCGGGCAGGTCGATTTTGAGCACGGCCACATCCGGCGGCCAGGGCAGAGCGTTTAGCGCCAAACGGGCAAAATGGCGCAGCCAGTAGATGGCGCCTGACCAATCCACATCCTGCCCGTAAGTGAGATGATAGGCTTTGTGGGTTTCCAGCGAAACGGCCAGACTGCGAATGCCCATATCGCCGGCCTGAAGCGCAGCGCCCACGGTACCGGAGATCATCGTGTTGCTCCCCAGGTTCTCCCCGTAATTGATGCCGCTGACCACGAGATCGGGCCAGCGACCGTACAGTCGCGGGGCAATTTCCAAAACGCCGTAGAGCACGGCTTGGGCCGGCGAGCCGGCCAGATGGTAGGCCGGCAGGGTTTCCTCGCCGATTTCCAGGGTCGTGGTGGCGATACGACCGTCGAACCAGGCCGGCAGACTGCGGGACATGCCCGATTGTTGCCCCGTGGGAGCTACCACCAGTCGTTTGCCCAGTCCTGCCAGCGCCGTTACAGCGGCGCGCAGACCGGGCGAATGAATGCCGTCATCGTTGGTGATGAGGATGAGCGGAGGCATAGACGGTCCACGAGAAAATACCGTAGGGGGCGACGGCGTCAGCGGCGTCATTATAACAGACATCCTGGTCTGACTGCGCGTTTGTCATGTGCCGCCGACCGGTTTGCCAGAATCCCATGCTTGGCCGACAATAGGGTAGGCCATATCCCATTTGCGCGCCGCAACCCTTGTTGGCAACGTTCACGGGCGTCCAAAACCGGGGTCGCCGCTGCGGTTGACGTCCCATACAAATCTTCAGCGAGAGGATCGGGCCATGAAACTCGGACGCTTGTTGCTATGGTTGCTCCTGGCAGCGGGACTGAGCGCCGCTCAGACCGCCACCGCCCAGAGCACTCCTCCTTTTGCCCGCGAGGTCGTGGTAGCCGATTCGCTGCGCGACGAACGGCTGCAAGCCGTCGCCTATAACCCCACGCGGGGCGAAGCATTGGTCGTATGGTCGGTGAATACCGGGAACGGTGACACCGATCTGTGGGCGCGACGGGCGCGGCCGGAAACGCCGGGCTTGTGGGTTGGCACCGCCTTTCCCGTGGCCGACACCACGGCACCGGAAGCGCGCGCCCGGGTGGCCTTTAACCCGTTGGATGAAGATTTCCTCGTTGTCTATGAACGCCGCTTGCCCAGTGGCGATATCGACATCATCGGCCAGCGCGTGGCCGGTCGCGCAGGCGCCGGCGATAACGGTCCCGAACTCCGCGGCATGCCCTTTGCCATCGCCGCGACCATTTTCAAGGAAGAACAACCCGATGTCGCCTTTTTGCCGGCTACGCAGCAGTTCCTGGTGGTGTACACCCTTGATGACGATGTATGGGCCCAGCGGGTGGCGCGCTACCGTTTGGGCGACGGCGGCGGCGAGACCCTGGGTTCGCGTTTTGTCGTGGCCGCCGAGCTGGAGAACGCCGAGAGGACCCCAACCGTAGCCGCAAGCTCGCTACGGGCCTACTTTCTCGTGGCCTATGCCTATGAGTTCGCCGCGGATGATTTCGATGTGCGCGGTCAGCGCGTCCGCGGCATGGCCGGAGCCGGCTCGCAGCTCCTTGATGAAGCCTTTGACATCGCCTTTGACAGCATGAGCGAGACCGAGCCGCAGGTGGCTTATAACCCGGTCTCTCAGACGTTCCTGGCCGTATGGACGGCTACGGCCGGTGGTCAGCGCGATGTGCGGGGGGTCTGGCTGGACGACCGCATCCAGACGGGCAGCCCCCTTATCGGTGTTTCCTTTGCAGTGGCTGCCGATGCGGTAGCGCACGAGTGGGCGCCCTATCCTGCCCTCGATCCCATCGGAGGCGAAACGGCGGTGGCGCTGAACTACGCGGCAACAGCCGGCAGCACGCCTCGCCTGGGTCTGGTGTGGGTGCAGGAGCGTTTGCCGACCTCAAATCCGCTTGCCCATCCGCTGGCCCTCTTCGCCGAACGGCCCTTCCCCATGCTGGGCCCGCGGCTGCTCTTGTGTCCGACGCGGCCTTGTCTGCTCCTGGGCTACAGCGCCCGTTTCGGGATCGAACCGAACATCGAGCACGATGCCCATCTCCTGGTCGGCGGGCGTTGGTCCATCGTCACGCCCCTGTTCCGCCGCGCACCCTAAACGGTTGGCCCATCGGGCTTATCCCGGCCGACAGGCCTTTGCTTCATCTCGGTCCATACCCCGATTCCGTGGTACAATCCGAAGCGCTTGTAAGTCCCTCTTTTTAGCGCTTTGTGCCGACCATGAGCGAAAATCCCTTTGCCGGTAAACTCATTCTGGTTGTTGAGGACGAGCCGCGCATGATCAAATTCGTCCAATACAACCTCGAACTCGACGGCTTTCGGGTGATCAGCGCGAGCAACGGTCTGGAGGCCGTGGAGAAAGTGCGCACCCAATTGCCCGACCTGGTGGTGATGGATGTCATGATGCCCGAGATGGACGGCTACGAGGCTCTGCGCCAGATCCGCACGTTTTCCGATGTGCCGGTCATTATGCTGACGGTGAAAGATGAAGAGGAGGATAAACATCTGGCCTTTGCGGCCGGCAGCGATGACTATATTACCAAGCCTTTCAGTCCCCGCGAGCTGAGTGACCGCATCAAGGCCGTGTTGCGCCGGGCCGGCGGTCCTTCGATCACGGATGCCGAACCCATTCGGGTGGACGATCGGCTGCAGATCGATTTCGCCCGCCGCGAGGTCATCGTGGACGGCAAGCGGATCGGTCTGCGACCCACCGAGTGGCGGCTGTTATACCATCTCGTGAAAAACCCGAACTGGGTGATGACCTCGGAGATGCTGTTGCAGAAGGTCTGGGGCTTTGAATACAAAGACGATGTCCAGCTCCTCAGGCTCTATATCGCCTATCTGCGCAGCAAAATCGAAAAAGACCCCAGCAATCCCCAATACATCCTCACCGAACGCGGGGTGGGCTATCGGTTCGTAATGCCCGAACCTTCGAACTGAAGGATGCCCGGCGAGACAGACGGGGCGCTTCAGGGGGCGGTTTCGGGATACGCCGGTTCGACCGCTTCGAGCTGACCGCTGTGCACCCGCCAGGTCTGGGCTTGGGCGAGAACGGCCGGGCTGAAGGGATGCCAGTCGGTGGTGGTGATGACGGCCTGGGCTACCGTCGTCAGGACCTGTAAGAGCATGGCGCGGCGGTTGCCATCGAGTTCGGACATCACATCGTCCAGCAGCAAGACCGGGGTCGTGCCGGTGACTTCGGTCATGATCGTCAGCTCGGCCAGTTTGGCGGCGAGGGCAGCCGTGCGCTGTTGACCGCGCGAACCGAAATGGCGCAGCGGGCGCTCGCCCAGATAGAAGCCCAGGTCATCGCGATGCGGTCCCAGGAGCGTCATGCCGGCGGCCAGGTCGCGGGCGCGATGGTGATGCAACCAGGCCAGGAACACATGGCCGGCCTCCTCCGGGGTCAGGTGGTCGTAGCGCACGCCGGTCGCAGCGACGGCGGGCAAGCCGCTTGGGGAGGGAGGACGACCCGGGTCAAAGCTGGGCAGATAGCGCAGGCGGAGTCGCTCGTAGCCGCCGCTCAGGTCCAGATGATGCGGCACCGCCGCCTTTTCCAGGGCGTTGATCAGCCACTGGCGCCGCGCCATAATCAGACCGCCGGTCTCGGCCAGCTTTTCATCCCAAAAGTGCAACTGGGCGGCCGCCTCGGCGCCCGGCCGGAGGTTGCGCAGCAGGGCATTGCGCTGTTCCAACCCTTTGTTGTACTCGCTCAAGGCCCGACAATAGACCGGATCGATCTGACAGAGGGCCATGTCAAGATAGCGACGTCGACCGGCCGGGGCGCCGGCGATCAGGTCCACATCCTCGGGTCGGAAAAGGACGACCAGCAATAGCCCCACCAGGTCCAGGGCACGACGGGCCACGCCGTTGATGCGCACCTGCTTGCGAAAACCACCGTTGCCGGTGGTCGGTAGCAGGGTGATATCCACCTGTTCCAAGCGCTCTGCGCGCTTGAGGTCGGCGGCCAACCGGGCATACGGAAAAGGCTCTTCCAGCGCCAGCCAGTTGACCAGTTCGGCATCGCTGTTGGTGCGGGGGGAACGGCTTGTGGCCAGATAGGCGATGGCCTCGAGGAGATTGCTTTTGCCCTGGGCGTTTTGGCCTTGAATGATGCTCAAGCCCGGTGGCAGGCTAAGCTCCAAGCGGACGTAGTTGCGATAGTTGGTGAGCGAGAGCCGTTGCAGCCACATGGCGAGGACATTATAGCACACAGCCCTGCGGCAGGCCGCGTGACCGGGCGCAGGATAGGGAAGGGCGAGGTTTTGGATGCCAAGGGTCGTGCTCCGGCTCCATTCCGATACCGGCCTTGCCACTTTGCCATCGGCGCTCCTCTGCCAGCATAATGGGCGCCATGGACACTTCACGCCTCCCAACCCACCTTCTCTTGGTACGCCACGGTGAGACCGTGGCCAATGTCGAGGGCACCTGGCAAGGCGCCAGCGATAGCCCGCTTACCGAGCGTGGGCGTCTTCAGATCGAGCGGTTGGCCGCGCGGTTGGCCGCCAGGGAGCAGCCCATTGCCGTCGTGTATACCAGCCCGCTGGGCCGCGCCCTGACCACCGCCCAAATCCTGGTTGCCGCGTTGGGCCATCCACCCCTGGTCCTCGAGCCGGGGCTGGCCGAGTTCAACATGGGCGCCTGGGAAGGCCTGACGTACCGGCAATTGGCCTATGAGAAACGCCTGTGGGAACGCATGGCTGCCGATCCCCATTTTGCGCCACCCGGCGGTGAGTCGGCTGTCGGGTTCGCTAGGCGTCTGCTGCATAGCTTCGGCGCCATCCGCCAGCGCCATCCCGGTCAGACGGTGCTGATCGTCAGTCACGGGGGTGCCCTGGCTACGGCGCTTGCGCTGCTGTTGTACGGGGATGGGAGCCGTTGGCATGCGTTGCAACTGGCCAACGGCAGCCTGACCGAGCTGGAATGGGTCGAAGAACGGCCACGGCTGCTGCGGCTAAACGACACAAGCCATCTGGATGGCATTCTTTCGCCCTTGCGTGCGGACGTTGCGTGAACGCCGGGCTCATGTTCGTCTTCCTTTCCAAGCTGCTGCCGCTTTTCGTTTATCCGCTGGGGCTGAGCTGTGCCTTGCTCATCCTCGCCCTGGTGTTCCGTCACCATCGATGGCGTTGGCTTGTGATGGCGGCGCTGGTGTTGCTCTGGCTGGGCGGTAATCGCTGGGTGAGCAGCCTTCTGGTGCGCTCGCTGGAGTGGCGTTATCTGCCGTCGACGCCCTTGCCGGCGGCCCAGGCGATTGTCCTGTTGGGTGGGGGAACACGACCCCAGGCGCTCCCCCGCCCCCTGGCCGAAGTCAACGAAGCCGGGGACCGTCTGCTCTATGCTGCCTGGCTCTACCGGGAAGGTAAAGCGCCCCTGGTGCTCATCACCGGCGGTGGGATCGAGTGGCGTGGCCCGCGGCTACCCGAAACCGAGGCCATGCGTGACCTGCTCGTTTTCCTGGGAGTGCCGGCCGAGGCCATTCTGCTCGAGCCTGAAGCCCGCAACACCTACGAGAACGCCCTCTATAGCCGGCATATCCTGGCCCCTCAGGGCATCGATCGCATTTTGCTGGTCACATCAGCCCTGCACATGCCGCGCTCGGTGCGTCTGTTCGCACGGCAAGGCTTTACGGTCATTCCGGCACCGGCCGATTTTCTCGTTTCCCAGGCCGATTGGGCCTCGCTCACCTATCCTGACCTGCGTCAGCAGCTCATCCAGCTCTTCCCCGATGCCGAGGCGCTCTATTACACCACGATGGCTCTGAAGGAGTACATCGGTATGGTCATCTACGGCCTGCGAGGCTGGCTATGAGGGGTGAGCTGACGCTGCTGTCCTGGAATGTCAACGGCTTCCGGGCTGTGTTGCGCAAGGGCTTTACCGAATGGTTTGCCACCACGGCGCCCGATATCCTCTGTTTGCAGGAAACGCGGGTAGAGGCCGCACAGGTTCCGACCGGGTGGCAGCAACCGCCGGGCTATCGCGCCTTCTGGCACAGCGGTCGGCGGCGGGGCTACAGCGGCACGGCCTTGCTGACACGGCCGGAGCCGGAGGAGCTGCAGTTCGGCTTGGGCATTCCCGAGTTCGATGCGGAGGGGCGCACGATAATCGCCCATTACGCCGATTTCACCCTCATCAATGCCTATTTCCCCAACGGCGGCCGCGATCTGGCCCGTGTGCCGTTCAAATTGGCCTTTTGCGAGGCTTTCCTGGCTTTTTGTGAACGTTTGCGGGCCGAAGGCCGGGCGGTCCTCTTCTGCGGCGATCTCAACACGGCCCATCGGGCCATCGATCTCACCCATCCCAAAGCCAATGAACGCGCCAGCGGTTTTCTGCCGGAGGAACGGGCCTGGATCGATCGTCTCATAGCGGCCGGTTGGGTGGATACGTTTCGGCATTTTTATCCCGACCTGCGCGACCAATACACCTGGTGGTCGGTGCCTACCGGGGCCCGCAGTCGCAATGTCGGTTGGCGGATCGATTATGTGTTTGCTGCCGCCGAGGTCATGCCGCGGGTGACGGCCGCGTTCATCCTGCCCGAGGTGATGGGCAGTGACCATTGTCCGGTGGGCATTCGTTTGCAAAGTCGGCTTGCCGTCTGAACCTGCCTCGCTTCGTTCTGGTCATGACATCTGGATCCACTCGCTCCCGTTTGACATGGCTCTTGGCGCTGCCGTTGGGGCTGTTCCTGGCGATAGCCCTGTATCAGCTCGATTTGCCCGGCCCCAACTACGACGAGGCTATCGAAGCGCGGCCGGCCGTGCAGTTGTTACTGGGGCAACCGGTGGAAGCGCATCGTCAGGCCGTGGTGCGTCTCGCCGGCCGCGAGTGGCCCCTTATGGTGGTGGATTACGTCGGCGGTTTGAACATTTACGCCCTATGGGCGGTTTTCCGGCTGGCCGGCATTGGTGTGATCCCCATGCGGCTGTGGCCGGTGGCCGTGGCCGTGCTGATCGTAGCGTTGACATGGCGCCTGGGATGCCGCCTCGGCGGGCCGATGGTGGGCCTGGTAGCAGCGCTTTTGCTGGCCGTGCATCCGTCCTATGTCTTCTTTGCCCGTCAGGGCATCTACGTCACGAACACCACCATCGCCTTCAGCCTGGGGATTTTGTTGGCGCTGATCCGGCTGGTGGAGACCGGTCGACGGCGGTGGTGGTATCTGGCCGTTTTTCTGGCCGGTCTCGGTTTGTGGGCCAAATTGATCATGGCATGGCCCCTGGTGGCGACGGCGCTGTTGGCGTTTCCGGTCTGGCGATGGCGTCCATGGCTGGGTCTACCGACGACGGCCTTTCACCCGCAGACGCTCCTCGCACCGCGGGCCTTGATCGGCGCAGTGGGTGCTCTGGGCCTGGGTCTGGCGCCTCTGCTGGTCTTCAATCTGCAGACCGGTGCCACCCTACACCACCTTCTCGCCACGCTGGACCGCTCCTATTACGGCGTTGCCAATACGGCTTACGTTGTCAATCTGCTGACGCGGGTCGAGCAACTGGGTCATTTTGTGCGCGGGGATCACTTTTGGTACCTGGGTGGCAACTTCGGCGATTCCCTGGCACTTTGGATCTGGCTGGGAGGGTTGATCGTCGTGCTCAGCACGGCTTTGACGGCGTCGGCAGCGCTGCCGCAAAGGGCGGCCCGCTGGGGGCTTCTCATGTATGCCTTTGTCGGCTTGCTCCTCCTGCAGAGTCCGCTGACGCCGACGGCGTTGTGGTATACGCATCTGGCCTTGTTCTCGCCCTTTCTGGCCTTGAGCCAGGCCCTGGCCGGAGCGGCCTTGTGGGAACGTCTGTCTTCGACCCAGCGCGGTCTTGCCGCCTTGGTTCTTGTTCTGGTGCTCGGTTTGGGTAGTCTGTGGGCGGACTGGAACTATCACCGCAGCCTTCGGACAAGCGGCGGCATCGCCAATCATTCCGATGCCATCTATCGGCTGGGCGATGTCCTGCTGGCGGGTGGTTTTGGGCGCCCTTATGCCCTCGATTGGGGCTTTGCCGCGCCGCTGGTGCTGGTTTCGCAGGGTCGCATCAACCCCATCGAGGTCTTCGGCTATGAGCGGGTGGAGACGCCACCACCCGGTCTGGCGGCCGTCTTGCAGCCGCTGCTGGCGCAACCCGACGCCGTTTTCCTGCTCCATGCCCCCGATCGCACGAATTTCGGCGGGCGTCGCGAGCTGCTGATGGAACTGGCTGCGGCCCAAGGCTTGCGTCTGCAGACCCTGGCCGTGGTTTACGAGCGTTCCGGTGCCCCCTACGCCGAGGTCATTCGCCTGAGCGCGCCTTAGCCGGTTCCGCCGGCTGCGGCGTCCGGGCATGCGGGCAAATACCAACCCGCCCGTCCCTCAGATGGTGGCGCCGCCGGGGACGCCATCGACCGGGAAATCGGCCGGGGTGGCACGCGGGCGGATCATGACATTGCGGCCGATCACCATCTCGGCCGGGATGACGGCCCGTTTGCCCACCACGGTGATGCCCGTGTTGAGAAGGGCAGGGGCCGTGCTGTTGGGGATGTTGTCGCCGGTGCCCACATGGGCTCCCTCGCCGACCTGCACTTCCTTGTCCAGAATGGCCCGGTCCACAACGGCCCCGGCTGCGATGACGGTATCGTCCATGATGATGCTATCCCGCACTTCGGCGCCGGCCGCCACATACACACCCGGACCGATAACCGAACGCACCACGGTGCCTTCGATCCGGGCTCCGTCACAGTACAGGCTTGAGGTGGTCACGGCCTCCGGTCCTAACAAGACCGGCGGGAGCTGGCGCGAAGGCGTGTGGATCACCCAGCGGGGATCGGCGAGTTCGAGGGCAGGGATATCGGCCAAAAGGCCCATATTGGCTTCGTAATAGGCGGTGATGGTACCGATGTTGGTCCAATAGCCTTCGAATTCGTAGGCATAGACGCGTTTGTGCCGCACGGCCCAGGGCAGGGTTTCGGCGCCCAGGTGGCGATGGTTGCGGCCGGGACCGAGCAGAATATCCGTGAGGACCGAGGCTTCGAAGACGTAGATGCCCATGCTGGCCAACGTGGCCCGAGTACGGCGGGGCTTTTCCTCGAAGCGGGTGATACGACCGTCGGGATCGACCGTCAACATGCCGAAACGATGGCTCTGATAGGGTGGGACGGCCAGGGCGCCTACCGTGATGTCGGCACGACGCAGGCGATGGAATTCGAGCATGGGCTGGTAGTTCATCTTGTAGATCTGGTTGCCGGCCAGGATGAGGACCTGGTCACACCGACTCTCGCGCACGACATCCAGGTTGAAACGCACGGCATCGCTGGATCCCTCCTGCCAGCCTCCGCGGTCTTCGGCATGGCTCTGATAGGGATGAAGCAGCCGCACCCCGCCCTGACTGCGGTCCAGGTCCCAGGGTTTGCCCGCGCGGATGTGCTCGTTGAGAGAACGCGGCATGTATTGGGTGAGCACGGCCACGTTGAAAAGGCCGGAATTGACACAGTTCGAGAGGGTGAAATCAATGGCCCGGTACTTGCCGCCAAAGGGCACGGCTGCGTCGGGTCGTTGAGCTGTCAACACCAGCAGGCCGGGCCCGGCTCCTCCGGCCAGAATCATGGCGAGAACGTTCATGCGTTGACCTCCTGCGCAGACGAAGCGGTTGTCGGGACCGCAGGCGGTGTTTCTGCAGCCGGGTCCGATGCCGTCATAACGACGGCCGGAGCTGCAGGCGGGAGCAAAACGGCCTGGGGTGTGACGGTGGCGCCGCTGGGGATGATGCCGTCGGGCACGGTAAAGACATCCTCCTCTACATCGGGATAAATCAGGACATTCCGGCCGATGCGCAGGTTAGGGGGAATATGGGCGCCCTTGCCGACGACCGTAATCCCCGTGTCGAGCCAGTCGGGCCTTTCGGCATTGGGACGCCAATCATCGCCCCAGCCCAGGCGGACGCCGGCGCCGATGAGCACCTGCTTGTCCACGACGGCCTTGTCAACGATGGCGCCGGGTCCTATCCAGGTGTCGTTCATGATCACGGCCTCGCGCACGATGGCGCCGGGCGATACATACACGCCCGGCGAAAGCACGGAGTGCTCAACATAACCATGAATGATGCAACCGTTACTGACCAATGATCGTACGACTTTGCCCTGAGCGCTGCATTTGACCGGTGGCCGCTCCTGACTGAGGGTACGGATAACCCAATTCGGATCCCACAGGTTGAGGGGACTATTCGGGTCGCATAGCTCCAGCGAAGTTCGCCAGTAAGCATCCACCGTTCCTACATCCACCCAATACCCTTCAAACGGATAGGCATACACCTTGTCTTCGTGGATCATGGCCGGAATGACATGTTTGCCAAAATCAAGATCAGGTTCCATTTTATGCAATTCTGTGAGCCTTTCTATCAATTTTGATACATTAAAGACATAAATGCCCATACTCGCTAAAGTTCCCTTATCACGTGTTTTAGGTTTTTCGTGAAATTCAAGTACTCTGCCGGCCTTATTCACGGTCATGATGCCAAAACGATCCGTTTCTTCAAGGGGAACATTCATCACGGCTACAGTTAGGTCTGCCCCTTTTTCCTCGTGATAGGCAATCATGGGGCGATAGTCCATTTTGTAAATATGATCGCCGGAGAGGATGAGGACCAAATCGGCATCGCGATTGAGCAGATAATCGATGTTCTGGTAGACCGCATCGGCCGTGCCCCGATACCAGCCCTGGGAACCACGGGCCTGGTAGGGTTGCAGCAGCCGTACCCCACCCGTCCTGCGGTCCAGGTCCCAAGGGCGCCCGATGCCGATGTGCTCGTTGAGGGAATGGGGCCGATATTGGGTGAGAATGGCCACATCGTAGATGCGCGAATTGACACAATTCGAAAGGGTAAAATCAATAATCCGATACTTACCGGCAAAGGGTACCGAGGGTTTGGCGCGGTGTTCCGATAACACGGTCAGTCGCGACCCCTCACCACCGGCCATGATCATGGCGACAACACGCATAAGACGACCTCACAAAGGGTAAAAGCGAGGGCAAAAGCCCCCTCGCACGAAAAAGCCATTGCCAAAGGGCCGATACAGCCCCTGCGCCGTCGTCTAAAGGTTAGCAAAAACTCCTCTCAACCCCAAACGGCGATGCTGCGGAGTCGTCCTTACGAACCGGCCCCAAACGACCATCGAACTGAAGGCGGGGATGTGTTTTGGCCCCAGACCCGCAGGCAGTTACCCAACGCTACGATCGGCCAGAATGCCCGAACCGTCCAGGCGAAACGACTCGGCAAGCCCGGTAGATGCGCAAACGAAACGCCGTTCGGCTCACCCCTTTGCTACTCCTGCCCTCGTCCATACGTCCCCGGCACGCGGTCGGACTTCGGAAGATTTACCCGGTGCGGGTCTGAGCCTGAGACAGCTCCTAGAAATCGTAGGAATAATAGACGACCGCCCCTTGTTCTCGGGCGTAAGCCTCGGCGTCGGCCTCGCTGGTCATGTGCGTGATGAAGATCACAAAGACCGGCGCTCCCAAATCCGGCAACAACTTGAGCTTCCGTTTCAGAAAACGGTCGATGTTGTTCTTCGAAAGCTGCGCTTTGCTTTCGCCGAGGATGATGACCTCCTCGCCGTTGCGGCGCCCACGGCCGAGGATGTTGATCTCCAGAGGACGACCGTCGCGGGCGGTGAGATAGCCTCGCTTGAGTCGTCCTTCGACGATGAGGCCGTAATCCCGTTCGAGGAGGGCGGGGAGGGCTTTGTAGGCGGCGTTTTCGAGGGTATAGCCCACGGTTGTGCTGAGGTCACCCAAGAGGCGGCGGGTCTTGGTGTGTTCGGCGGTGAGTGCTTCGAGGCGTTGTTCGGTGCGGGCCTGGGCGACGGCGAGGTTGCGGACTTCGGCGACGAGGGCGCGGTGTTCCTCGGCTAAGGTGCGGACTTCGGCGACGAGGGCGCGATGGTCTTCGGCCAGGGTACGGACTTCGGCGACGAGGGCGCGGTGTTCCTCGGCTAAGGTGCGGACTTCGGCGA
>JBBINH010000039.1:0-31145 GCA_037443945.1 Caldilineales bacterium | reverse complement strand
CGTCGGTCGTCAAAGGGCGTAGTCTTATGGGCCTTCGCATCTCGTTCCCTCCTGTTGATTTCAGGAGATATTATACCATAAGAACCAGCCGAGAGCACCACTAAGGGGTTGAGGGCGGGCTCCTCCCCGACACACTTGAACGTATCGGTGCGTTAGGGGTGCCCGCTGTGGTCAGATGACCGGCATAACGGGCATTGTTCCCAAGAGCCGGGACTTCCTTCGCCGATGGCGGCAGCCATCGTTCCGTCGTTCTTCTTTGGCGACAGCGCAGCTACCCTTTAGGCTCGAGGAACGCAGAGCGAATGCTTACGTGCCGTCCGAAGTCGACCGTCCTGCGCCGACCGGCAAGGCCGACAGGCCATCAGCGCCCAAGGACGGACAGGTGAGTCATTATGCGCCAAAGGTGTCTCGCCTACCTACCCAAACCCGGAGCAGCCGCCGGAGCGGTGTGTAGCCGGTTCTCGCCAAGGAGGCATTCATGCCAGCAACGGTCTTTTTGATCAATTTCTGCAACGAGCGGGATCTGTATCCCCCCTTTGGCATCCTATACGTGGCCGATGCGCTCATGCAACAGGGACATCAGGTCCGTATTTTTCATGAAACGGCCAGGGGCATGAAGGCCTTCCTGGATGCCGTAGCCCGAGAACGGCCTACCTGGGTTGGCTTCAGTACGATTACCGGTCCGCAACTGCGACCCACCATCGAGGCCACCAAAGCGGTCAAAGCGATGGGCATCCCCACGGTGTGGGGCGGGGTTCATGCGACGATTATGCCTGCCGACGTGCTCAAAGAGGACTATGTGGACTTTGTCGTCGTCAACGAAGGCGAGGTCACGGCCCAGGAGTTCACGGCAGCTCTGTTGGACGGCGGTGATTTGGCCACGGTGCGAGGCCTGGCCTGGAAAGATGCCGATGGCGGCATCCATATCAACCCGGAACGACCTTTTATCGCCGATCTCGACAGCTTTCGGCCGCGCTGGGAGCTGTTGGGGGATCGCGTGGCGGCCTATTTTCTGCAATCGGGGCCGTATGACCGCGCCATCCCGGTCTATATCTCGCGGGGTTGCCCGTTTCGATGTGGCTTTTGTTACAACGAAGTGGTCATGAAACGGACCTGGCGCCAGCATTCCGAGGCGTTTGTCCTGGAGCAGGTGCGCTGGCTGCAAAAACATTACGGTATCAACGCCGTGGATTACGCCGACGACTACCTGTTCGGCCGCATCAAGCCCATGCAACGCATGGTCGAAGTGGTAGGGTTGCCCTGGAGCGGACAGGTGCGGGTGCAGCTTTTGAAGCCGGAATTCGTCCAATGGATGGCCGCTACCGGTTGTCAATGGGTCAATATCGGGGCAGAATCAGGCTCGCAGGCCGTGCTCGATAGCATTCACAAAGACCAGAAAGCCGAGCAGATCGAATGGGGGGTGCGTAATCTGGCCCAATACGCGCCCCATATCGAGGCCAATCTCAGCTTTATTATCGGCCTGCCGGCCGAAACCCCGGCCGATCGTCGCATCACCCTGGACCTGATCGAGCGTCTGTGCGCCATCAATCCAAAGGCGCGCTGCTCGCTGGCCATTTACATGCCCTATCCGGGTACCCCTCTGTGGCCCGATGCCTTGCGCCGGGGCTATGTACCGCCGGCCGATCAGATGGGCTGGAGCGAATTCGATATCCACAAGGGCAATACGCCCTGGGTAAACACCCGCGAGGGCGAAGTGATGTCGGAAATCTGCGATATCCTCTTCGTCGGCCGTAGCCGTGGCCATTGGTTGCTGACGCCCTATTACAGCCTGCTGCGCTGGCGTTGGCGGCATGGTTTCTTCCAATGGTACGTAGAGGGTGCCATCAAACGGGCCGGCGGCCGCCTTATCCAGCGCGTTGCTCCTCTGCGCCGTCTGGGTGAAAGCGTGCTCCCGCGCCTGGTGACTTACAACGCCAACACCCACAAAGGTCCCATCCTGGAACCGGAGCGGATCGCCACCGATGGGGCCTCACCATCGCCCTGGTTGTGAACGTTGTCGCTTGATCATGGCTTTACCCGACCTGCCCCGGCCGGCCGGCCTTCTCTTTACCCTGTTGCGGGGGGAGACGCCCGCAGGGGAAGAGATCCCACCATCGACCTGGGATGCGGTCGGCGTCTATGCGCAAGCGACCGGGCTGGGACCGCTGCTCGTCCATTATGCCGGGGCGCACCTGCCTGCGCCCGTAGCCGCGCGCTTACGGCTGGTGGCCCGGCGCACGGCATGGCGCAATCAGAAACTGCTGGCGGCTTTGGCGACGGTCCTGACGGCCTGCGCCGAGGCGAGCATTCCCGTGGTTGTGCTCAAGGGCGCCTATCTGACGCCGGCCGTGTACGGGGATTTGGGTTTGCGCGGCATGAGCGACCTCGATCTGTGGCTGCGGCCCGAGGATTTGCCGCGTTTTCGGGCCCTCATGGCGCAGCTCGGTTACACCGGCAAGTACACCGATCCGGAAAGCGGGCCCGGCATCGTCAAACACGAATGGACCTTTCGGTCCTCGGCCTCTACAGCCTCTCCGGCCCCCAATCCCTACCTGTTCGAAAGCGATGCTTTCCACATCGAGCCGCACACCTCGCTGACCGAAAGCTGGTTTGGCCTTCGGCTCGATATCGGCACCGAGATGTGGGAACGCGCCCAACCCTGGCAGGGGGCACGGGTTTTGGACCCGCGCGATGCCCTTCTGCACGGAGCCGTCCACGCCATGTTTCATCTGATCATGGGCAAGCCGATGTTGCTCCAGCTGTTTGACCTGCGTCGTCTGCTCGAGGTCTTTCCCGATTGCGCCGATGCCGAACTGATCCGACGTGCCCACCGGGTGGACGCGGCGGGCTATCTGCTGGCCGGGTTGCGCCTGGCCCAACTGGCCTATGCGGCGCCGGTGCCTGCCGCCGTGTTGGAGGGTCTGGCTGCCGTCAGCCCGCCGCGACAGCGACGGCAGGCCGCCAAACTGAATCTGGCCGGCCTATGGTGGCAGATTCAGCAGGCGCCGTTGACCGGCCTGAGACAGCGGCTTATCCGCGGGATACACGACCGCGCCGTGGCCGCCCGCTGGGCGCGCCATAGCCGTGAGGTGCTGCGGGTCTGGCGCAGTGCGCTGGTGTTCACCCGCACCGACACGGCCGCCTGGATCGGCCGGCGTTGGCGCCGCCTTGGCAGACGATCGGCCCGGTATCGGGAAGCGTCAGGGGCTTCCCGGCCGTCTCTGCCGAGATCGTGATGGCTCATCTGATCAGCTTTTTTGTCGCCCTTCCTCTGGTTATCTTCGCCCTACGCCGCCTGGTGTTTACGGCCATTGCGATGATGACCCCTGTACCGCCGGCCACGGCACTGAGGGCGGAGCCTCGGCCGCGGGTGCTCGTCCTCATCCCGTGTCG
The DNA here is from genome assembly GCA_037443945.1 of Caldilineales bacterium. Taxonomy (GTDB): domain Bacteria; phylum Chloroflexota; class Anaerolineae; order J102; family J102; genus SSF26. The sequence goes on along the minus strand of JBBINH010000039.1, from coordinate 27,752 downwards.
TAACGATGGCGCCGTCTTGCCCGAGTTGATCGAGGCGCTACTCACCAACGGTTATCCGCACGAGGCGCTGCGGATCCTCATCCTCGATGACGGTTCCACCGACGAGAGCCCTGCCATCATCGCCCGGTTGGCACGGCCACCGGTCGGATTTATCCGGCTGTGGCCGAACGGCGGCAAGGCCGCTGCCCTCAACGCCGGGCTGGCGGCAGAAGCATGGGGCGATATCGTCGTCGTCTACGATGCCGACCATCGGCCGGAACCGGGAGGATTGGCAGCCCTGGTCACGGCCTTTGCCGACCCGACGGTGGGTGCCGTTAGCGGTCGCACCGAGGCCCGCAATGCCCTGGCTTCGCCCGTGGCCTATTATGGCGCCATCGAACGCCGTTTGCACCAGCGCCTCACCATGGTGGCCAAAGACCGGCTCAACTTGGCGCCGGCCATTCTCGGCTCGCATTGTGCCTATCGGCGCACGGCGCTGGAGGCCGTCGGCGGTTTTACCCCCGGCGCTTTCCTCGAAGACAGCGATTTGACCGTCCGTCTGGCCGCGGCCGGGTGGCGGACCCGCTATCTGGAAACCGTACCGGCCTGGGATGAGGTCCCGACTACGGTGGCCGCCTACTGGCGCCAACATCTGCGCTGGGGGCGCGGTTTTCAGGATGTGGCCGTGGCCCAATCGCGACGGCTGTGGACGGCGCCCTTACCCTGGGCATTGCGCCTGGAGCTGTTCCTGTTCAGCCTGGGCTATCTTGACCGGCCGGCACTGTTGCTGGGGATGGGATTGGTGCTGAGCGACCGCCTTTTCGGCACGCGTTTTGACTTTCCTCTCTGGTTGCTTCTGGCAGTATTATTACTACCCTTCCTGCAGATTGTCGCCGTGTTGCGGCGCACCCAGGCCGGGTATGCATGGTGGATACGGTTGCCGTTGATCGCTTTGCTCTTTCCGGTCGATGTGTTGGTCGCCGTGCACAGCACCCTGGCTACCTTGTTTCGACGCCCGCGACGCTGGACGGCGACCCCTCGCCATACGCGCACTTCTTTCCCGACGCATGATCTGTAAACCGAATGAACATGTCATCCTCCTGGGTGGCGGCATCGCCGGACTGGCTACCGGGCTTGAACTGGCTCGCCGCGGTCGTCAGGTCACCGTCATCGAGAAAGGCCGCGAGGTAGGCGGTCTGGCCCGTACCCTGGTCAAATACGATGCCGCCGGCCGTGCGTTTCGCTTTGATATCGGCGGCCATCGTTTTCACAGCCACAAACCGGCGATTATCGGCTGGGTGCAGGAGCTGATGGGGGCCGATCTGCTGCGGGTGCCCCGTATCAGCCACATTTACCTGCAAGGCAAGTTTGTGGATTATCCCTTGCGTTTTCCGAATGCCCTCAGCATTTTCTCGCCCTGGCAGGCTGCGCACATTTTGGGCAGCTATGGCCTGGCCGCCGTGCGCCATCGGCTTGACGGTCGCCGGCAAGACGTCTCGTTTGAGGATTGGGTGGTACGGCGTTTCGGTCGGGCCATGTACAACGTGTTCTTCGGCCCCTATACCGAAAAAGTCTGGGGCATCCCCTGCACGCAACTTTCGGCCGATTGGGCGGCCCAGCGCATCAGTCTGCCCAGCCTGAGCCAGGCCATTCGCCGCGCCATCGCCCCCGGCGCGCAGCCTCCGGCCACCATCATCGCCCATTTTTGGTATCCGCGACAGGGTTTCGGCATGATCGCCCGGCGCATGGCCGAGACGATCACCCGGTTGGGGGGGCGCGTGCTGACCGGCGTTACGGTGACGGCCTTACAACCGCGCGCCGATGGCTCCTGGGAAGTCACCGTCCAGGAGGCCGACGGTCGGCATAGCCTGGCGGCCGACCGGGTTATTTCCTCCATCCCGCTCAATTTGCTCTTGCGGGCTTTGCCGGCTGCTTCCGGCGCCCACGACGTCGAGCAGCGTTTTCGCCTTCGTTATCGGGATATGATCGTGCTCTTCCTGGCTTTGCACACCGACCGGGTCAGTGCGGATAGCTGGACGTACTTCCCCCAGCCCGAACTCCTCTGCGGGCGCACCCACGAACCGCGCAACTGGAGCCCGGAGATGGCACCGGCAGGGTTCACCTCGCTGGCGGCCGAAGTGTTTACCAGCCGGGGCGAACCCGCCTGGGAAACGGCCGATGAGGCCCTGGTCGCGCGGGCCGTGCGTGAGTTCGAGCAGATCGGGTTCCTCCCGGCCGGCACCCTGCACGATGCCTGGGTCTTGCGGGTGCCCTATGCTTATCCCGTCTACGACATCGGCTACGCCGACAAAGTGCGCATGGTCAAGGACTTCCTTGCCACGACCTTCCCCACCCTTCATCTCGTCGGCCGCACGGGTTCGTTCCGCTACATGAACAGCGACGGGGTCATCGAAGACGCGCTGGCCTTGACCGACTATCTCACCGGGGAGCGGAGCGAGTACATCGACATCAGCAAGGACTATCGGGTGGACTGATGCCGACCATCGCCGTCATCATCCCGGCCTGGAATGCAGCCGGTGACCTGCCGGCTCTGTTGGCTGCTCTGGCCGCAGCCGAGGGATTGACTCCCGCCGATGAGGTCCTGGTGGTCGACGATGGGTCCCAAGACGACACGGTGGCCGTAGCCCGGACCACGGCGGCGACGTGGGGCCTGCGTTGTCGGGTGATGAGTACGCCGCGACCGCGTTCCGGACCGGCCATAGCCCGCAACCTGGGCGCTCTGGCGGCCACGGCCGAGGTGCTTCTCTTCCTGGATGCCGATGTCCTGCCCCATGCCGATGTGATCGCCCGCGTGCGGGCGGCGTTTGCCGACGATCCCACCCTCGATGCCCTGTTCGGCTCGTATGACGACCGCCCTACCGACCCCGGTTTCCTCAGCCAGTACAAAAACCTCTTTCACCACTACGTTCATCAGCACGCCTCGTCTCAGGCCTGCACGTTTTGGAGCGGTTGCGGCGCCATCCGTCGCGAGGTCTTTCTGCGTCTGGGCGGGTTCACCGATGAGTACGGTCGACCGTGCATCGAGGACATCGAGCTGGGCTACCGACTGGCGCGACAGGGCGGTCGTATCCGACTCGACAAACAGCTCCAGGTGACCCATCGCAAGCGCTGGACGGCGCTCGGCCTGTTGCGCACCGACATCTGCGATCGCGGCATCCCCTGGGCCGAGCTGATCCTGCGCCACCGGGCCTTCGTCAACGATCTCAATCTGCAAACCCACAACCGTGTCAGCGTCGTGGTGCTCTGGCTGTTGCTCGGCAGCCTGGCGGCCCTTCCCTGGATGCCGGGTCTGGGGACGGTGGTTTTGCCGGCCGCCTTGCTTTTGTTGGTCTTGAATTGGCCGTTGTATCGCTGGTTTGCGCGCAAACGAGGTTGGCGCTTTGCTTTACGGGTCATCCCCTGGCACTGGCTTTACTACGGCTACAACGCCATCGCCTTTGCCCTGGGCATCTGGCGTTATGCGCGCTCGGCCTTCGCCCGCGGACAGCTGCGGCCCGACCGGCCCGGCGCTCTGGCCCTTGGGGGCGGGGAAGGAGGTCAATGAGGGCTTGACCGTATGCGAACGCGGTGGTTGCTCCTCGTCATCCTCGGTGGATGGGGTTTGCGGCTCTGGCGGCTGGACGAAAGCTCCCTCTGGCTAGATGAGCTGATTCAGGTTCATTTGGCCGGTCTACCTGTTCGTCAGCTCGTGCCGGCCGCGTTCAAACACGCCAATCTTCCCCTCGATATCCTGGTGACCAAGAGCCTTTTGCGTCTGGGGGAACAGGATTACTGGTTGCGTCTGGCGCCGGTCCTGGCGGGTACCCTTGTCATCCCCCTGATCTGGGCGTTGGCCCGCCGTGTAAGCGATGGCACCATCGCCCTGGTGGCCGCCGTGCTTGCTGCCCTGGCGCCGGTTGCCCTGCGCTATAGCCGCGAAGTCCGACCCTACAACGCGCTCCTCGTGCTGGTCACCCTCAGCGGCTATCTCTATCTGCGGGCGCGGACGCGGCCGATGCTCTGGCCTGCCTTTGCTCTTGCCCTCCTGGCGGCCATGCATAGCCATCTCTTCGCCCTGGCCCTGATTCCCGTTTTCGGGGTTCACTGGCTGCTGGCGGCCGGACGACGGCGGACCTGGCCGGTCCCCCTGTGCCTGGGCATGGTGACCCTCCTCGCCCTGCTCTCACCGCTAACGCCGGATTACATCGTCCGGTTCGGACGGGCCGCCTGGACGAGCGCAACAAGCCCCACGCAGAGCGTGAGCGACGTCCTGGGTTTGCCCGAACCGGGCATCGGTTTTCCGGGATTGGCGGACGTGTTGCCCCGGCTGTTGACCGACCTGGGCGGCACCGGGTGGACAGGCTTGCCCACTCTGGTCATGATGGCGAGCGGAGCGTATTCTCTTCATCGCCGAGGGCGACAATCCGGCTTCTTGCTGGGCTGGTTGCTGCTGGCACCGCTCCCCATCCTCGCTGCGCTCCAGGCCCGTGGGCAGTGGTACAGCCCTCGCTATTTCCTGAGCATGTGGCCGCCGCTGCTCATCCTGAGCGCCGCCGGGATCGTGAGCCTGGGGCGAACCCTGACGGCCGCTTTGGCGCAACGGGGTCGGATCCGGTTCAGGGCGGATGGGTTCGTAGGCCTGATTTTGGCCGGCTATTTGGGTTTGAGCGCACCGGCCATGGTCAAGGCGCTTATGCCACCTCATGAAAACCTGCGGGCGGCGGCAGCCTATCTCGCCGCCCATGCCTCACCGACGACCCTGGTCGTGGCTCCCGTGGTAGGTCCTTATCTGGGCCACTATTTGCCTCCTGACCTGGTCGTCCATGACCTTCGGGATGCCGGGGCCGTGGAAGCCCTGGCCCGCGATTACGACCATCTGCTGATCGTAGACACGGTCTACAGCCCTTTACGTCCGCCCCATGCTCTCTGGATCAACCCGACTAACGAACGGGCGCGCCTGGAACCGGGGGTCATCGTCTATAACGGGCCGGCCGGCCCGATAGCCGACCAAAGGCTGCGCGAGCGTTGGCAACGGGAGCGGGCCAACCCGCAATGGGCCACGGCCACGCCGGAACAACTGCGACGTTTGGCCCTTGCTGCTCGCGAGCGCCAGGCCTGGCCTACGGCGGCCGCCATCCTGGAACGGCTGACGGCGCTCAGCCCGACCGACGCCTATGCCTGGACCGATTACGGCTTTGCCCTCCAGCAACTCCGCGCCTATGACGACGCCGTCGCAGCCTACGAGCGGGCCCTGAGCCTCGACCCCGACGGGGCGTGGGCGCATCTGCTCCTAGCCAACGTCCGCCGTCTGCAAGGCCGACCGGCCGCCGGCCTGCCCCACGCCCAACGGGCCACGGAGCTACGCCCCGACCTGGCCGAGGCCTGGCTCAGTCTGACCCGGATTGCCATGGCGCTTGCCGATGAAACCAGCGCCTGGGAAGCCCTCCAACAGGGCCTGCGGGTGGCACCGGGCCATACCGGGTTGCTGCATGCGCTGGTCGACATGGCCTCGCAGGCCTCGCCACCGCAGGCCGAGCGCTATTGGCAATTCCTGCTCGAGCAAAGACCACCTCCTCATTTGGTCGTCCGAGCCTGCGAGCAGCTCCAAAACACCCATCCTCGCTGTCCTCCTGCACCCTGAGCGAAGCCCTCATGTCCATACCTACCCGCCTCCTTGCCCTCGGCCTGCTGGCAGCCGGTTTGCCGGCCATCTTCCGTCATTTGCAGGCGCGGCATCGCTATGAGCAGCATAACCGTCAGGTCTATCTGGCCCTGAGCTACGAGCAGACGGCCGTCGCCGCCACCCGCGCCGGTATGGACCCCTTCGTCTTCCTCCACGAATGTCGGCATCACGGCGCCACCCACGTGGCCATTCGTGAGGATACCCTGGGCAGCCTGTTGGCAGCCGGCGCCCTCTGGCCTGTGCCCGCCACCGCACCGGGACGACATCGTTTTGTCGTCGCCCATGCGGATCTGCGCCAGCGTCTGCTGCGCGAGTTCGCCGTCCGCTTTCCCCGGCTTGTGGCATCAGAAACGCCGGATGGCCTGGAACTGGACGGGGAACTGGCGGCCCTGTTGCCCCTGGGCCTGGGTTTCGATCCGACGGTTTTTCGCCGCGCCCGGGCAACGGGCCTCCAACTCATCGCCCAACCGGTGAGCTATCCCTGGCCCACGCCGACCGCTATCGAGCGCACGCTGGCGCAGGCTGCCGAGCTGGAGGCCACCATGGTCGCCTTCGCCGATGACCCCGTGTTGGGCCACGAGATGCAGCTAAGCGCTACGGCGGCGGCGCTGCGCCGCCATCGCCTGGCCTTTGTCTATTTCCCCGACAGTCGGCACCAACGCGGGGATTGGTTCCTGGCCAAAACCATGGCCCAGGTCGCCGCCGAGCGGGTTGTGCCGGCCCTCCGTTTCACGGCGGCCGAACGCGACAGCACCGATGCCGCCGGATTGGCCTATCGCGCCGCCCTGCGTGCGCGCGAGGGCGGTATCCGTCTCATCTTTGTCGATGCCTTTATCGGCATCCACGCCATCTCGCCGACGGATGTCTGGACGTATCTCGATCAGCTCGTGCACGAGTTGGGCCATCAGGGCTTTGTCATCGACCTGCCCCCGGCCCACGGCCCTGCCACCCCGGTAGCCGGGGAAGCGGCCATGGCGCCCTCAAGCCATGATCACGATCCGGGCTCTGCTCACGCGCATCCGCATGGGCATGATCACACTCACCACGAGCACGGCCCCCAATGGCCCGATCCGCTACCCCTTGCCGATCTGACCGGGGTCATCGGCACCTGGCTGGAACAGCCGTGGGTGGATGCCTCGCCGGGAGCAAGAGACGAGCACGATCTGGTGTTGCCGCTGATGGGCATGGCCCTGCTGGCGCTGGAGCGGGTGCGGCCGCTGCCGTTGCCGGCGGCCTTGGTGCTGACAACGGCCGGTTACGGTCTGGCGACCCGCTTGCTGCCCCGACTGGATCGCCCCCGACAGGCCCTGGAACACACCTATACCCCCTCTTACCGGCCCAAGCTGTTGGCGCTGGCGGCCCTGACCCTCGGTCCGGTCACAGGCGCCTGGGTCCCGCTGACGGCGCCTCTGGCCGGCTTGTTGGCGGCAGCCGCCACCCAAGGGACCGATTACGCGTTGCGCATCGAAACGGTACCCACGCTTCACCTCGACTGGACGGTACCGCTGGCGTGGCATCTGGTCTGTGAGCAGTTGGCGCTCTTGGCGGGCCGGCGGTCGCCGGCCGTAGCCCTTGCTCTGGTCGCCCTACCCCTGTTGGGGCGGCGGCATTTGCCTGCCGATGCGATCGAACACCTCAGCCGCAGCCATCCCAGCGGTCACACCCATCATCTCAGCGCGGCGCGGCGTCGTTTAGGCGACCTGCGCATGGCCCTGAGTCCGCGGCCTCTGTCCAAATGGGCCGGTCTGGTGCTGTGGGCGTTGCCGGCGGTCGGATTGCCTGCGGGCGCCCGTGCGCGCGACCTGTTTGGCCTGGCGGCCACGGTCGGCGGCGTGGCGGCAGCCGGCGTGCTGCGTCAACCGGCCCGGCCCATTGCCCTGAGCATGGCCCAGGTTACCCGCAGCCTTCTGCTCAGCGCGCCGGTGGCCGTCTTGAGCGCTGTGCTTGCCCACCGCCTGTGACCGGTCGTCTGCTTGTCCGCAATCTCTCGGCCCTCAGCCTGCACAAAATCGGCCAGATCACCGGCGCGCTGGTTTTTGCCGTGCTCATTCCCCGCAGCCTCGGCCCCGTTCTCTTCGGCCAACTGGCCTTTATCCTGGCGCTGAGCTTGCTGTTGCACATGGTGGGCGACCTGGGAGGCCTTGATATCCTGGGTCGTTTTGTGCCGGGCTGGGCGCAGGAAGGTCCCGACGGCCAACGGCGCATCGGCCGGTTGGTCTGGCAGCTCATCTGGGTGCGGTTGGGGCTGGGTCTGCTCATTACGACGGCCCTGGTCCTCGGCGGCAGACGTCTGGCGCCCTGGCTGGGTCCTGAGCAGGCCGCTTGGGTGGGGTTGGGTGTGGCCCTCCGCCTGCTCTCGTGGACCCCTTATCATCTCAGCTTTGGTCTCAACCGGATGGGTCGCTGGGCCGTTGAGTTGTCCTGGCGCCAATGGGCCATGATTCCCTGCCTGCTCCTCGGTCGGCGTTGGGGACTGGACGGTCTGCTTATCGGTCTCCTGGTGGCGGAAGCCTTTTTTGTCGGTCTGGGAGCTCTCTGGCTGGGACCGTATGGCCGCCCCCACCGGCCGGACGGACGCGCTCTGTGGCCCTATTTGCGCTTTGGGATGGGCTTTTTTCTGGCGAATCTCCTCGTCGTTCTTCTGTATCGCAGTGGGCCGGTTTTGCTCGAAGTGCTGACGCGTGATACGGTAGCGGTAGGCCATCTCAGTCTGGCCCTGAGCCTCTACGCGCTGCTGATCACCATCATCGGCCAGTACCTGACCGCCTTCGTGCCGACGCTGGCCCTGCTGGCGACGCGTGGGCAGATGGCCGAAGCCCGCCGGCAGTTGCAGCAGGTCCTGCACCATAGCACCGTGCTTATGGGTGCGCTGCTTATCGGGATCGGTCTGCTTATCGAGCCCCTGGCGCCCCGGCTTTTTGGCCCTGCTTTTGGGCCGGCCGGTCGGCTCTTCTCGCTGTTGGCGTTGGCGCTGCCGTTGCAACCGCTGGTCAGTGCCGGTCGTGGGGCGGCGGCTGCCTTCGGTCACCCGTGGGTGGCCCTTGTGGCCATGACCGTCGGTTTGCTGACCGGGCTCGTCGTCGGCCTGGCGCTGATCCCGGCAACCGGCGCTCCGGGCGCCGTTATGGCCCTGGTTTTGGGCATTCTGGCCACGGCCATGACGTTGGTCGTGGCCGGTCGGGCCTGGTTACGTCCACCCTGGCGCAGTCTGGTGTCGGCGGTTCTGCCCTGGGTGCTGATCCTGACCAAGCCCATCCCTTCGCTACCGCTGGCATTGGTCCTGATGGGACCGGCCCTGGTGGCCTATCTGGCTCTTCTCCTGCTCGGTCGCGTCCTGACCCCGGCCGAGTTGCGACGTTTGTGGGTGGTTTGGCGCCTATGATGACCTTGCTGCGTTTTGCCCTCAATTACTCTTCACAGGCGGCCGCTCTCGTGCGCGACGGTCGCCTGCATCTCGACTATTTCAAATGCCCGCCCTGGCCGGAGATGGTGGCTACGGCGCGTCAGGTGCTGCCCGTCTACATCCATTTTCCTCTGGCCGTGGGTTTGGGCCGCGGTGATGCTGTCGATACGGCAGCCGCCCATCGCCGCGGATCGGACGGTTACGGTCCGGCCGACTGGCAGACGGTGGAGCAGTGGTTGCAGCAGACCAATACGGCCTATGTCAACCTCCATCTGGAGGATTTCGACGTAGACGACCACCGTTTGACCGGCAAGGCACGCGCCGAGTATCGGATCGAGGCCGCCATCACCGATGTGGCGGCCGTGGTCAGGCGTTTCGGCCCCGAGCGTGTTGTTCTGGAGAACGACCACGGCAACGATGTTGCCGATCCGGCGGTGTTGGCGCCGGAGGTGATGACGGCCATCGTGCGGGCCACAGGCTGCGGTTTGTTGCTGGATGTCTCCCATGCCCGGTTGGCCGCCCGTCGCCTGGACATGGATGCCCGCGCCTATATCGGCCGCCTGCCCCTGGAGGCCACGCGCGAGATCCATCTGACCGGGATCCAGCCCTTCGGCAGTCCCTGGCGGGAGCGAATGCAGGCCAACGGGGTGCCGCCGGAGGTGATAGCCCGTTATGAGGGACGCTGGCTCGATCACCTGCCCTTGACGGCGGCCGATTGGACGTTTATGGACTGGGTGGCGGCGGAGCTACGGGCCGGTCGTTGGGGCCAACCCACCCTGATCACGATCGAATGCGGCGGTGAAGGGCCTGTATGGCAGGCGCTGACCGACGCCGAAAGCCTGGCCGAACAGGTCCCGCGCTTGCAGATGCTGTTGAGGGGATAAAAGGCCATGAAGCGCCGTCTGGTTTGCTCGCTTCTCGTGCTGGGTCTGCTGACGACGCCTGTGGCCGGCGATCCCCCGCCGCCGATACGGCTCTTCTGGCCGATCCAGGCCCGTTCGGCCCGCGTGGCCGAGATGGCGCGACCGTTGCTTTTCGCCTTTGTGCCCGATGGTCTGGCCCCCAACGACACCGACGAGGCCTTTGCCCTGCACAATCCGGGCCATAATCCGTTCAGCCTTGCCGGCTGGCAGGTGAGCGATGGCGAGGGCACGATCACGCTGCCCGACCTCCGGCTGGCCGGGGGTGCCATCCTCTGGTGTGCCCGTCAGGCCACGGCCTTTGCCGTGCATTGGGCGCAGCAACCGGCCTGCGAATACGGGGCCGATACCGATCCCGCCGTGCCCAATGCCACCGGTACGGCGCCCCTGCTGGCCAATACCGGCGATGAGCTGGTCCTACGGACGCCGGCCGGAACCGTGATGGATAGCGTGGTCTTCGGCAACGGCAATACAGCGACCACTGGCTGGCAAGGGCCGAGCGTGGACTACTACCGCCGCCACCCCCGCTTCGTCACGGCCGGTCAGGTTTTTTATCGGCTGTTCGACCCGGCCACAGGCCGGGCCTGGCCCGATACGGATACGGCCCCGGACTGGGCGCAGGGTAATCTCGACCCGGCGCGGGGACGACGGGCAGCCTATGTGGGCTGGGATTGGCTGCGCTTTGCGCAACCGGTCCGGGTGGAACGTCCGGCCGGCATGGTCGGCCGGCTGTTCGTGGCGCCCGACAATCTCTATGCCGGCATTGCCGCCGTGCTGGCCGGAGCCCGCGATAGCATCTGGCTGGAGACGTATGACCTGGAACATCGCCCGCTGGTCGAGCTGTTAACCGCCAAAGCTACCGCCGGGGTCGAGGTGCGCGTGCTGCTCGAAGGTGAGCCGGCGGGCGGTCTCAGCGATCTGACGCGCTGGTCGGCACAGCAGATCGTAGCGGCAGGCGGTCAGGTGCATTTCATGGTCGACGACGGCGGCATCACCGCCGATCGCTATGCGTATCAACATGCCAAGTTTGCCGTGATCGACGGTCGCCACCTGGTGGTCAGTACCGAAAACGTCAACCATGATGCCATGCCGCCCGATGCGGCCGATGGCGAAACGCTGGGCCGTCGCGGCTATGCCGTGCTTTTATCCGAACCGAAGCTTGTCGCCCGGGCGCAGGCCATCTTCCTGGCCGATAATGACCCTGCCTATGCCGATATCTTCGCCTGGCAGGCCACGCATCCCACCTATGGCGCGCCTCCGCCTGGTTTTGTCATGCCCAGACCTTCCGATCGCCGCGGTTATGCCGTCCGCTATCCCGCCCCGTTGTCCTTCCACGATGCGACGACGGCGGTCCTGTTCAGTGCACCGGAATCGGGCCTGTACCCCGGTCCTTTGCTCGAGCTGCTCGAGGCCGCGGGCAGGGGTGATGTCATTCTCGTGCAGCAGCTCTATGAACAGCCGTTTTGGGGCTCTGGTTCCTCCGACCCCGTTCAAGACCCCAATCCCCGCCTGGAGGCGCTGATCGCCGCTGCTCGTCGTGGGGCCACGGTGCGACTGTTGCTCGATGCGTTCTTCGATACGCCATCCAACCCGCGCGGCAATGCCGCCACGGCGGCGTATGTCAATGCCCTGGCGCAAAGGGAGGGTCTGGATCTGGTGGCGCGGCTGGGCAATCCGAGCGGGTTGGGCCTTCATGCCAAAATCCACGTGTTGACCCTGTCCGGCTCGCCGTGGGCCGGCCGTTGGGTTGTACTGGGTTCGCTCAACGGCAGCGAAGTCAGCCATAAACTGAACCGAGAGTTGGCCGTCGCCCTGGCCTCGGCGACGGCCCATGCTTATCTGAGCGAGGTGTTCTGGGCAGATTGGGCCACGGCTGCGGCCTCGGAACTGCTGCCGTGAAACGGTTTCGGCTTTGTCGGCGCCTCGCCACGAGATACGGACAGGAAAGCCGAAGCATCGGGGAGGCGATTTTCATTCTGTGCACAAATCGGGTACAATAGGGGCACGGCAATCAGGGTACCCTTGCGGCAACGAGGCCGGGGTAGATTGTAAGCTTATACAACGAACCAGAAGCTCATCGCCAGGAGCGGATCTTCTTTTATTGCCGAGTTGTACCCAAGCTGACTTCTCTTGTCTTCCGGTCGATGTACACTCGAAGTGTGAACCTGCACTCACTTTACCGAGGCATTGCTCTCACGGAGTTTAGGATATGAACACGAACGGCGAACGGCCCGGACCGTTTCCCTTTCCCGGTATTCCGGCAACCACCGACGGTAGTGGCGCCGTAAGCTGGGTGGAAACCCACATCACCCAGGGCGCTTGTGCTTATCCCATCACCTCCTCCACCGTGATGGGTGCCAACTATGCTCAGGCCGTGGCCAACGGTCAGAAAAATCTCTGGGGCGACCGGCTTATCTTCATGGAGCCGGAGTCGGAGCATTCCTCGGCTTCGGCGGCCGAAGGGTTTGCCCTGGCAGGGGGTCGCGTGACCAATTTCACCTCAGGTCAGGGCCTTATCTTGATGAAAGAGGTTCTCTACGTTATCGCCGGTAAGCGGCTGCCCGTCGTCTTTCACATCGGCGCCCGCGCCTTGACCAGCCAGAGTCTGAATGTCCATGCCGGTCATGATGACGTGATGGGGGTGGCCGACACCGGTTGGGGCATTCTCTTCGCCCGCAATGCCCAGGACGCGGCCGATCTCGCTCTGATCGCCCGTCGCGCAGCCGAGGATAGCGAAACACCGTTCCTCAACTGCCAGGATGGTTTTCTCACCACCCATACCATCGAAAACGTGCGCTTACCCGAACCGGAGCTGATGAAGCGCTTTGTCGGCAGCCCGGCCGAGAAGCTGCGCAACTACATGGATCCGACACGGCCGATCATGTCGGGGGTGGTGCAGAACCAGGACAGCTACATGAAAGGCAAGATCGCCCAGCGCTATTTCTACGACCGGGTCAAGCCCTTCCTTCTGCGGGCGATGGATGAGTTCTACGAGCTGACCGGCCGGCGCCACAACCTGGTTGAAGCCTATCGCATGGACGACGCCGAGTACGCCATTGTCGCCATGGGCAGCATGGCCGAGACGGCTGCGGTCACCTGCGACTACCTGCGGGAGGAGACGGGCATCAAGGTGGGTGTCGTCCATGTCACCTGCTTCCGTCCTTTCCCCGGACCTGAGCTTGTGGAAGTGCTGGGACGGTGCAAAGCCATCACCGTCATCGAACGCATGGACGATCCCTTGGCCCAAAGCAATCCCCTGACGGCCGAGATCAAAGCCGCCTTTGCCGATAGTCTTATGGATGCGCCCGGCTACCCGCGCCTGCACCGTATCCCCACCGTCTACAGCGGTTCGGCGGGTCTGGGGAGCCGCGATGTCCGGCCCGGCGATTTCATCGCCGCGATCAAGAACATGGTCGAAGGCGGCCGGCGTTACTTCGTCCTGGGCATCAAACATGAGCTGGCCTTGCCCAACACCTTCGATCCCGATGTGCGGCCGAAGGGAGCCTTCTCCATGCGCGGGCATTCGGTTGGCGGTTACGGCTCGGTGACGACCAACAAAGTCATCGCCACCATCGTCGGCGACCTGTTCGACCTCTATGTCCAGGCCTATCCCAAGTACGGCTCGGAGAAAAAGGGCCTGCCCACCACCTATTATCTCACGGCGGCGGAGGAACCCATCCGCACCCACTGCGAGTTGAACTTCGTTGAGTTCGTCCCCCTCAACGACGTCAACGCCTTCAACCTGGGCAACCCGCTGCTGGGCCTGCAACCGGGTGGCACCGTGTTCCTGCAGTCGCGGCATGAGGACCCGCAGAAAGTCTGGGATAACATCCCCGAATATGCCCGCCGCATCATCCGCCGCAAGAATATCCGTGTCTTTTATCTCGATGCAGCGGCCATCGCCCGCGAGGTAGCCTCCGAGCCTGACCTGCAGGTGCGTATGCAGGGGATCGTCCTGCTCGGCGTCTTCCTGCGTGCCACACCCTTCCTGCAGGCGCGCAACCTGAGCGAAGAGGAGCTGATGGCCGGTGTGGAAAAGAGCCTGCGCAAGTACTTCGGCAAGCGCGGGGAACAGGTCATCCAGGATAACCTGACGGCCGTGCGCCGCGGCTATACCGAAGTGCGCGAGATCCCGCGGGCCATCATCGAAGCCGAAGAACCGGTGCCCATCGAAACCGGCGGTAAGCGCGTGCGGGATGTCATGCACCGCGGCGTCTTCGCCTGCCAGCCCGACACGCCTCTCAAGACCATCGTGCGCGCCATGCATGAACGCGATATCGGCGCCGTCGTGGTTGTGGATCGGGACGGCTATCTGCAGGGCGTGGTCAGCGGCATCGACGTGCTGAAGGCCGAAGCCAGCAACCGCGAATTTACCACCCTGCCCGACATCCTACCCGAACACATCATGACCCGCAACGTGATTACGGCGACGCCGGACGAACCGCTGGCCGATGCCGTCAATCGCCTGATCGAAAACCGCATCCACCGCCTGATCGTGGTGGAAAAAGAGAACGGACGCCAAAAGCCCGTTGGCATCCTCTCGATCAAAGACCTTACCCGTCTACCGACCATTTCCTGAACAAGCGAACCCATCGCTTGCGTTACTTTTGTGAGTGTCCCTATGGCCATTTCTGCTCCCATCATCCTCGTTGACGAAGAAGGGGTCAAGCCCCCTAAAACCGTCTACTCGCGCATCACAGGTACCGAAGGCCTGGGTGCGTTGATCAAAGAAAGCGGCGCCAGCAAAGAGACCCACGCCGTCGGCCTCGACACAACCATCTTCGAGTTCGACCTGGAGGGTTATGTCGAGGATTTCAACGAGCGTGTCATCGGCGCCTATAACGCCGGCGGCGACGACGAGTTACCCGCCGACATCGGCGTGGCCCGTTCGCTCATCCCGGCCGGTACGGCAGCGTTTCGCGATTTCTCCTACATCGCCCCTGAAATCCCCGAATTCAACCATAACAACTGCGTGGGCTGCATGACCTGCGTCACCGAGTGCCCCGACACCGCCATCCTCGGCAAAGTCGTCGAACCGGATGTGCTGGAAGAGGCCCTGATGCAGGTTCCCGACGAACAAGAGCGGGCCTGGTTGGCCGAACAATGGGCCATCACGAATAAGTTCTACCACGTACCCGAGAAGAAGCAGCCGGGCAGTGGCGGCAAATTCGGCATCTTTATCGACCCTACCAAGTGCAAGGGCTGCGCCGAATGTGTCACCGTCTGCGCCGACCTGGGCTATAACGCCCTGAAGATGATCGAAAAGGATGAAAACACCATCCCGCGCTATAAGCGTGCCTTCGAGTTCTTCCGCCGTCTGCCGCCTACACCCGACCGCTTTATCAACGACCGCGTGCTCGTGGACATGATGCTGGCCGACCGCAGCCTGCTTTACGTCGGCGGTGCCGGTTCCTGCGCCGGCTGTGGCGAGGGCACGGCGCTGCGGATGTGGATGGCGGCCGTCGCCTTTCAGGTCGGCCGTGAGAACATCGGCATTGTCAACGCCACCGGCTGCACCACCGTCTACGGCTCCACCTATCCCTACAACCCCTGGATGGTGTCGTGGACCAACTCGCTGTTCGAGAACGCGCCCACCGATGCCATGGGCATCCGCGCCCGCTGGGACCAGATGGGCTGGCAGCACAAGCGCCTGTGGGTCATCGGCGGCGACGGCGCCATGTACGACATCGGTTTTTCTGCCCTCAGCCGGATGTTGGCCAGCGGCATGGATATCAAGGTCCTGATCCTCGACACCCAGGTCTACTCCAACACCGGCGGTCAGGCCTCCACCAGCTCCTTTACCGGCCAGAACACGAAGATGACCCCGGTCGGGAAGGCCGAAATGGGGCGCAGCGAACGGCGCAAGGAGATCGCCCAGATCGCCATGATGCACCCGGATGTGTTCGTGGCCCAGACCACGGCAGCCCATGCCAACCACTTCTATCGGGCCGTACTCGATGCCAACACCTATCCCGGCCCGGCCGTGGTCAATGTCTACACAACCTGCCAGCCCGAACACGGCGTAGGCGACAACGAATCGGCTCAGCGCGCCCGCGCCGCCGTGGATAGCCGTGCCTTCCCGCTGCTCATCTACGATCCGCGCAAGGGCAAAACCATTCGCGAACGGCTAAGCCTGCAGGGCAATCCGGCCATGAAGGAGGATTGGTACGTAGACCCGAAGACCAAAAAGCCCTTCACCTTCATCGACTTTGCCCGCGGCGAAGGCCGCTTTGCCCACCACTTTGACAAGGACGGCAATCCCAGCGAGGCCCTCAAGGCAGCCGAGGCCGACCGTCTGGCCAACTGGCGCTTGCTGCAAGAGCTGGCCGGCCTGCGCTAACGCACCCATCCTGGGCCCATCCTCCGTCATCGAGGTCGGTCTTGATCCCCAAGGCCGGCCTCGATGTGTTTTAGCTTCCCGTTCCAGATATACCACCATGGCATTTTTGCGCCTCGTGGGCAAGGTCCTTAAACTGTGAGACTCAGCCTCCCGCAGGCACACTGCGCCATCGCAGCCCCTTCTCTGCGTTGACCCCACCCGCAGAACCCTGCGGGAGGTCTGGCTACATCATCTCAGGAGTCTGCCAATGCCCTACGGTTATCATCGCCGCATCCTCCATGTCGACCTGAACCGTGAGCGTCTCTGGGTCGAAGCACCGGATGATGCCTTCTATCGGACCTACATGGGTGGGAGTAACTTCGGACTTTACTATCTGCTCCGCCACATGCCGCCCGGCGCCGACCCTCTGGGTCCCGACAACATCCTGACCCTGATGCTCAGTGTAACGACCGGTTTACCGTTTTCGGGCCAAAGCCGGGCTGCGATCAACGCCCGCTCGCCCCTGACGGGGGCCATCGGCGATTCACAGGCGGGTGGGTTTTTCCCAGCGGAGATGAAAAACGCCGGTTTTGACGGCCTGGTGGTCTACGGCCGAGCGCGGCGCCCGGTTTACCTGTGGTTGCATGACGGTCAGGCCGAATTGCGACCGGCCGACCATCTCTGGGGCCTGGGCACCGCCGCCACGCAAGAGCAGATTCGGGCCGAACTGGGCGATGACAAAATCGAAGTGGCCTGCATCGGTCCGGCCGGTGAGCATGGTGTCCGTTTTGCCGCCATCATCCACATGGCCAGCCGTGCCTGGGGTCGCACCGGCATGGGCGCGGTCATGGGCGCCAAAAACCTGAAGGCCATCGCCGTGCGCGGTCGTCTACGCCCCCAGCCCTTCGATGCCGCCCTCATCCGCCAGGTGGCCCGGGAAGGAGCCCGCGCCATGGACGAGCAGGTCAATCCCGACATCTGGGCCACAGGCGTGCTCGGCACGGCTGCCGTTGTCCTACCCCAGCAGATGGTGGGCGGATTGCCCACCCGCAATTACACCTCGGGCAGCTTCCGCCATGCCGAGGCCATCTCCGGCGAACGCATGGCCGAAACCATCCTCAAGGCGCGGGACACCTGCTATGCCTGTGTCGTGCGCTGCAAGCGGGTGGTGGCCGTCAACGATGGGCGCGGCTTTGTTGTCGACCCCAGGCACGGCGGTCCTGAATACGAAACCATTGCCACATTCGGCTCCTATTGCGATATCGACGACCTGGCCGCCATCGCCTATGCCAATCAGCTTTGCAACGATGCCGGCCTCGACACCATCTCCTGTGGCGCTACCGTTGCCTGGGCCATGGAGTGCTACGAAGCCGGTTTGCTGACCGAAACCGACGGCCTGGACCTGCGTTTCGGTCATGCCGAAGCCATGATCGAGGCCGTACGGCGGCTATCCCGTCGGGAAGGTCGGTTGGGCAACCTGCTGGCCGAAGGTTCGGCGCGGGCAGCCCAACGGCTGGGACCGGAAGCCGAGGCCCGGGTGGTGGCCGTCAAGGGGAGCGAGGTGCCGGCCCATATGCCCCAGGTCAAGGCCAGCATGGGCCTCATCTACGCGGTCAATCCCTTCGGCGCCGACCATCAATCGTCCGAACATGACCCCTTCTACGAGCCGGGAGCGGCGCCTCTGTATCGGGAACGTCTGGCGACCATCGGTCTGGATAAGCCCGTGCCCTCCGATGACCTCGGCGCCGAGAAAGTCCGTTTTACGCTGTTGACCCAGTACCTCTATAGCGTGATGGATACCCTGTGCTGGTGCCAATTCGATTGGGGACCGGCCTGGCAACTGCACGGTCCGGAATGGATGCCGACCGTGGTGCGCGGGGCCACGGGTTGGGATGTGACGCTGGAGGAGCTGATGCAGGTGGGTGCCCGCCGGGTTGCCATGATGCGTGCCTTCAACGCCCTGCAGGGCTTCGATACCACGGCCGATGGCCTGCCCCCGCGGCTTTTTGTACCGCTACGGGGAGGCCTGACCGATGGGGTAGCCTATTCCCAAAGCGCCTTTACGGCGGCCCGCCAAGCCTATTACGATCTGGCCGGGTGCGATCCCCACACCGGCCGCCCCACCCGTGAGCATCTGCGCGGGCTGGGACTTGCCTGGGTCGCCGATCTTCTCCCCGAAACCGAGCCGATAGCATAATCTCACCATGTCGCCGGTCAAAATTGCCTGTCGTCATCTCTGGAAAATTTTCGGTCCCGATCCGGCGCGCGTGCGTAGCCTGATCGACAAGGGCTGGAGCAAGGAGGATGTCCTCAACCGCACCGGTCATGTTTTGGCCGTGCGCGATGTCTCCTTCGAGGTGCGCCAGGGCGAGACCTTTGTCGTGATGGGCCTTTCGGGCAGCGGCAAATCGACCCTGGTGCGTTGTCTTACCCGTCTGATCGAGCCGACTGCAGGCGAGATCCTCATCGACGGCCAGGATCTTCTTGCCATGGACGAGAAACAGTTGCGGGACATGCGCCGCCGTCGCATGAGCATGGTCTTCCAGAACTTCGGCCTCTTCCCCCATCGCCGGGTCATTGACAACGTGGCCTATGGGCTAGAGGTGCAAAACGTGGACAAAACCACGCGCTATCGCCGCGCGCGCGAGGTCCTGGAACTGGTCGGCCTGGCCGGTTGGGAGCAAAGGTACCCCGATGAGCTGAGCGGTGGGATGAAACAGCGGGTCGGCCTGGCACGAGCCCTGGCCGTCGACCCCGAGATCCTCTTCTTTGACGAACCGTTCAGCGCGCTGGACCCCCTCATCCGTCGTGACATGCAGGACGAACTGCTCCGCCTGCAAGAGGTGATGCACAAGACGATTGTGTTTATCACTCATGATTTCCTGGAAGCGATCAAACTCGGCGATCACATCGCCATCATGAAGGATGGGGAGATCGTCCAACAGGGCACGGCCCAGGATGTGGTGCTCCATCCGGCCAATGCCTATGTGGCCGAGTTTACCGAGGATGTACCCCGCTCCCATGTGGTCACGGCGGCCGCCATCATGACCCCACCGGACCCAACCGATACCCCTGACCGCTACCCCGCAGCATCGCCCCATACCACCCTTCAGGAACTGGTGGGCCTGGCCGCCGAGCGGGATGCACGGATTGCCGTGCGCGATGGCAACGGCGTGTTGCTGGGCATCGTCGTACGCAGCAATCTGATGCGCGCCCTGGCCGGACTAGAGGTGAATCCCACTCCTGGGAGGTGAGCTTATGGCCGAATGGATCTCATCCCGTCCGACGGTCGCACTCCCGAGCGGTTTACGACGGCATCGCCGCCTTGTGGTCCTGGGTTTGGGGGTCATCCTGATTCTGCTCTTGCGGGTGGGGTTTGCTGAAACGGAGGGGTTTCCGGCCGCCTGGAACCTGCATCTCCGTCAGCCTATCGATGCCTTCCGCTCCTGGGTCATTGGGCATCAGAACACCCATTGGCTCTTTGTCTTCGGCTTTACTCCCCTCAGCCGCGCCATCGACGGCATGCTGCGCGGCATCGAGAACGTGCTCTTGGCGCTGCCCTGGCCGTTTGTGTTCGTCGTGGCGACGTTGCTGGGGCTGCGTTGGGGCGGCCGCCAAACGGGCGCTCTGGTTGCCGGCTGTGTCCTCGCCCTCGGCGTCTTGGGGTTGTGGACGGCAAGCATGCAGACTCTCGCCCTCATGGGGGTTTCGGTCTTCATCTCGTTGCTTATCGGCATTCCCGTGGGCATCCTGGCCGCCCGCCATGACCGCCTGGAAGCGGCATTACGACCGCTGCTCGATGCCATGCAGACGATGCCGGCTTTTGTCTATCTGATCCCGGTCGTGCTCTTTTTCGGCATAGCCCGGGTGCCGGCCGTCATCGCCACGGTTATCTACGCCCTGCCGCCGGCCATTCGTCTGACCAGTGCCGCCTTGCGCCAGGTCCCGGAAACGGCGCGCGAGGCCGGCATTAGCTTTGGATCCACCCCCTGGCAGTTGTTACGCAAGGTGGAACTACCGCTGGCCATGCCCGGCATCCTGGCCGGCATCAATCAGACCATTATGATGGCCTTGGGCATTGTCGTCATCGCCGCCCTGGTCGGTGCCGGCGGTCTGGGCCGCGAGGTGGTGGTGGGCTTGCAGCGGCTGCGGGTAGGCCAGGCTTTCGAGGCCGGTCAGGCCATTGTGTGTCTGGCCATCTTGCTCGACCGGCTCAGCCATGCTGCCGCTGCCGCCCGGATGGAGCATCTCCAGCACCGACGCCATCGTCCCCTGGCTATGGCGTCGTGGACCGTCCGCTTACCCCGCGTGGTGTCCAACCACGGCTGGTTGCTCTTGGGGCTTTGTCTGACGGCGCTCATCTGGCTGTGGCATCGCTTCGTCGCCGACTTGAGCACCTTTCCGCCGAGCTGGCGCCTTTCCCTGCGCGAACCGGTCGATGCCCTGGTAGCTTGGGCCCGGGATAACCTCTACACGATCGGGAACACCGGCCTTGGTGCCGGCCCTCTCAGCGACTTTATCACCCTGGCCCTCCTCAATCCGTTGCGAGCTTTCCTGCAGAGGGGATTGCCCTGGCCGGCGCTTGTGCTCGTCGTGGCCGGGATAGCCTGGTCGGCTGCGGGTTGGCGCTTGGCCGTGGGGACGAGCTTGGGCATGGTCGCCCTGGGCCTGCTGAACATGTGGGAGCAAAGTCTGGATACCCTCAGCCAGGTTATTGTTGCCGTCCTCCTGTCCGTGGTGATCGCCATACCGGTGGGTATCGTGGCGGCCAAACGGCCTCGTTTCGAGCTGGTTCTGCGGCCGGTGCTCGATTTCTTCCAGACCATCCCCCCGTTTGTTTATCTGGTACCGGTGATCATGCTTTTCAATATCGGCCGTGTGCCCGGCATCATCGCCTCGGTCATTTACGCCTTGCCGCCGGCCATTCGTCTGACCACGTTGGGTTTGCGCCAGGTCGAGGCGGAGAGCATCGAAGCGGCCAGGGCGTTCGGCTCCACCCCGGCGCAGATGCTGCTAAAGGTGGAATTGCCTCTGGCCATGCCGATGATCATGTTGGGCATCAATCAGGCCGTGATGATGGTGCTCTCGATGGTCATCATCGCCGGGTTGGTCGGCGGTGGTGGGTTGGGTCTGGAAGCGGTCATCGGCCTGGCCAAAAACGAGACCGGCCGTGGCGTCGAGGCCGGCCTTGCCATTGTGATCCTGGCGATGATCCTGGATCGCATCACCCAGGGGTGGGCAGCGCGCTACAAACGAGGGGCCGGGACAGCGCCCTGAGCAAGGCCTGAACCCGACCCGAAAGACCCCCGGCGATTCGGTTAAGCCTCCCACAGGTTTCGCAGCGGACGATCAACCCAGGGAAAGCGGTTCGGCAACCCGTCTCGGTGCGTCCCTCAGCCGCTAAACCTGCGGGAGGCGGAGAAGGCCTGCGCTCGACGAATCTACTTCGGCAACCAGGCCTGCCATTTGGTGGGATTGGCCTCGATCCAGGCCCGGGCCGCTTCCTCGGCCGTCTTGCCTTCCAGTTCCACGGCCGCGATCATGCTGATCTGATCCTCTGTGGAGTAGTTGAAGTTCTTGAGAAGTGTATACGCCTCCGGTGCCGTGGTCTTCAAATCGGCTGCAAAAATCTTGAAGAGAACATCGGACGGATAGTCGCAATCCACGCCTCGCTGCGGGATTTTGGCGTAGCAGGCCTCGCTATAGGGCGGGAGCTGGACCGGCACAAGTTCATAACGGGCGTGAATGGAATGAGGCGTCCAGAAGTAGAAGAGGATAGGCTGCCGGCGGCTGTAGGCGGCATCGAGGGCGGCCAGGATGGCCTCTTCCGACCCGGCGACGACAACCTGAAGATGCAGCCCCAGATTGGCGATGATCTGGTCATCGTATTGGACCCAACTGGGATCACCGGCCAGGAATTGCCCCTTGTCGCCGGTCTCGGCCGTAGCAAAGAGGCGCGCCAGTTCGGGATTTTTGAAGCCCTCCCAGGTGGCCAGTTCGGGGTGTTCATCCACCACGTATTTCGGTTGGTACCACGAAATTTTACCGACAACTCCTAATTCACCACCGTTTTCAACTACCTTTTGCTTTTCGATGTACTCGGCGATGTTTTCACCATGACCGCTGGGCCAAACCTCCAGGCTGGCGTGCAGGTCGCCCTTGGCCAGACCGGCCCACTGGGCATTTTCGTCAATGTCCACGACTTCGACCGGATAGCCCAGCTTTTCACTCAATAGGATTTTGGCCACGGCGACGTTGACGGCCGATCCCGACCAGGGGTTTTGGGCGAGCTTGATGGTAGGCTTGACTGTGGGTGTCTGGCCGGGCGCAGCACAGGCCGTGAGAGCGACCACGAGCAAGACGAGCACGGTCGCAGCGGACACCAGGCGATGGATACGAGAAAACAGCATGGTGCAGTACTCCTTTTGGGTGTGTAGCTGAGGAAGGCGAAAACGCCGCAGGGAGCGGCAACGGTGATATGTCAGAGCTTGCGAGTATAACCACGCCCTACAGGGCTGTCAATGTCGGTCATGGCCGTCTTTGGCGACACCCTCTCATCCTGCCCCGGCGTGGAGCATCCTCCTCACCCCGGTACCCGTTTGCGCACAGCAAAAGACCTCCTGCGCTAGGAGGTCTTCTGCGGGGTGCGCCGTGGCATTCAGCCGGGCAAACGAGGTGATGCCACGGCGCGCGTTGGACTACCTAATTCCATGGACATCACCTCCTGGCGGTAAAGATGGCGGAGGTGGAAAAGACCGGGAATGTACCGGTCAGGGCGATGGCGGGATTATGGCATAAAGCCGAGCGACTGTCAAAAGCACTACCTCGACATCGCCTGCGGCCCCGGCGTAAGCCGAGTCACGTCCTGGCTAACGACGGTCTCGCCATTCGGCCACCAAGCGTTCGAGATCGTCGGGTTGTCGGATGCCACGCACCAGACGCAGGAAGGTCGCCAGGTCGGGTGTAGCACGGCGCAGTTCCTGGAGCTTAGGTCCGATCGGATCGGTGGAGGCGGGGCCGGTGGCGTAGGAGCCATGGAAGGCAAAATAGGCCTGATTGAGCTTGCGCAGGGGATATCCGTGGGCCACAAACAGGCGACGTCGCTCCTCCATGTAGGCTTCGGCCTCTTCGACCTGACCGGCCGCCAGCAATTCATCCACATGCAGACGGGTGCGCCGCATTTCGGTTTGGAAATCGAACCGGTTCGGATCGGGCGGCGGCAACGGTCGATTCAAGTCAGGTGGAGGGGCCGGTGGCGGATAGGGAATGCCGTAGACATCGTGGGCCAGCTTGCGTCCCACTTCCTGGCCGACGATGGTGGCGACCGTTTCGTTGATGGTGTTCATGCGGGGATCGGAAAACATCGCCCGACCCAGGGGATAGAAAATGAGGTAGTTGTGAACCCACTCGTGGGCGATGGTCTCCAAAATCCAGACCAGATCGGCCCGGTCGAGCACCACCGTAGGCCAGGCTCCGATACCGCCCAGTCCCTCGATGAGTACGGAACGGTTGAAACGGGTGGCGATCTCGTTTTCGAGGGCCGTGATCACGCTCAGATCGAGGTCGGGCTGCAGATAGAGACTCGCTTCCAGCTCGATGCGATCGCGCGGGGAAACGATAAGGTAATTCGGCGGGCTGCTGAAATCGAAACGCACCGGCGGAAAGACAAAACCGGCCGTGGTCAAACCCAGTTCGGCCAACGTGGCGGTCATCTGACGCTCCAGAATGGCCTCGACCACAGGCCGGGTAGCGGCATGCAACGTCCGCACCTGCGCCAGACGGTCCTGTATGTCCGCTGCGGCCGTCTCCGGGTCGGTTACGGTCGGGTCGGCATACAGGCGTTCGATGGCGTCCTCCAGACGGTTTATCTCCAGGGCCCGGGCCTGGTATTGCCTGACGAGGCGTCTTTGCTCATCCGGTGTGAGCCGCACACCCGGCCGACGGCCGAGCGCATCGATCTTGGCCACCACCGCCGTCACCGCGTAACGGGTCAGATCGAAGCGATAATCGCGCGTGACGGCGGCCAGGTCTTTCTTGAGATCAGGGGTACCGGCCTGAGCAATACAGCCGAAGACAAAAACACCGGCCCACCAGCCCAGGGCGAGAAGGACAACGAGCAGGGCCCGCCGCCCGGCGGTGTTCACGAGAAGCGGGCGCGGCTCAGGCGCGCGCATCCATGGGAACATAATCGCGCTGCATGACCCCGGTGTAAATCTGGCGCGGGCGGGCGATCTTCTGCTCCGGATCGGCCAGCATCTCCCGCCATTGGGCCAGCCAACCCACCGTGCGCGGGATAGCAAACAGGACCGTGAACATGGTGGTGGGCAGTCCAAGGGCCTGATAGATGATGCCGCTGTAGAAATCGACATTGGGATAGAGCTTGCGGCTGATGAAGTAGTCGTCGTCGAGGGCTATGCGCTCCAGCTCCAAGGCGATATCGAGCAGCGGATTGCGGCCCGTTACCTCAAACACCTCGTGGGCGATGCGCTTGATGATGATGCCACGCGGATCGAAATTCTTGTAGACCCGATGACCAAAGCCCATCAGACGCCGCTCCTGGCGCTTGACGCTGGCGATGAACGCCGGTACGTTTTTGACGCTGCCGATTTCCATGAGCATCCGCAACACGGCCTCGTTGGCGCCGCCATGCCGGGGACCGTACAATGCCGCCGCGGCTGCCGCCACGGCTACATAGGGGTCCGAAAGCGCGCTGCCGACGGTCCGCATCGTGCTCGTCGAGCAGTTCTGTTCGTGGTCGGCATGAAGGATGAAGAGGACATCGAGCGCCCGTTCCAGCACCGGATGCGGTTTGTATTTGAGCTCGGTCATCTTGAACATCATGTTCAAGAAATTTCCCGTATAGCTCAGATCGTTATCCGGATAGACATAAGGCAGGCCCATGGCATGCCGATAGGCATAGGCGGCGACGGTGGGCATCTTGGCGACCAGACGCCGAGTTTGCAATTCGACCGAGGCCATGTCAAACACGTTGCGCGCTTCGGGATAAAAGGTGGAAAGCGCGGCCACCGTGCTGATCAAAATCCCCATGGGATGGGCATCGTAACGGAACCCATCGAGAAAGATACGCACGTTCTCGTGCACCATGGTATGGTGGGTGATATCAAACACCCATTGGTCGAATTGTTGGCGATTGGGCAATTCGCCGTACAGGATCAGATAGGCCACCTCGAGAAACGTTGATTTTTCGGCCAGTTGCTCGATGGGATAACCACGATAACGCAAAATGCCTTTATCACCGTCAATATAAGTGATGCTGCTACGGCAAGAAGCCGTGTTCAGAAAAGACGGATCATAACTCATCAAGCCAAAATCATCGGGGCTTGTCTTTATTTTGCGTAGATCAATGGCATTTATCGTCCCATCGCGAATGGGTAATTCATAGGTTTGGCCGGTGCGATTATCAATAACGGTAAGGGTATCGGTGCTCATGAAGCCTCCTGAGCAGAGCGGGGATGATGGCCGAGCCGCATGTAGGCAAAACAGACCCGATTTAGGACCGGAGCGAACGAGACGTATTCTACCACAGTCACGGTGGTTACCGGGGCAACATGAACCCGCTAGAAGCCTTGTCGCGTCAGGCGATCGTAACCGGCAGGAGGGTCAGGCTTTGCCCGGTCCGATAAACCAAGCGCCATACCCCGCTCCCGAAACCGCGCGCACGGCCCACAGGGCCGCCGGGCCACGCCGGGGCTTCGCTCCATCCGCCCGACGCCAAGACGACGGCCAACCAGGCCGTCCTTCCCCTCATTTTTCCCAATAGACCCCGGAGCCGCTGCGCCGTAATTGACAGCCAAAACGTTTTGGATTAGAATAAACCCATAACCAAAACGTTTTGGACAACACCGTTGTCCCCTCCAATCCGCAAGGAGGACCTGTGGCGGTCACCATCAAGGACATTGCCGAACGGACCGGTAAATCGATCACGACGGTTTCCCGGGCTCTGCATGACTACGACGACGTGGCGCCGGAGACCAAAGAGCTGGTGCGTCGGACGGCCCTTGAACTGGGCTACGAACCCAATCGCCTGGCCCAGCGTCTGCAAAAGCGCCGCACCGAGACGATCGGTTTGATCCTGCCCACCTTCGGGCCGCGTTTCTCCGATCCTTTCTTCAGCGAGTTTCTGGCGGGGATCGGCAATACGGCGGCGGCGGCCGGCTATGACTTGCTTGTTTCCACCCAGGCGCCCGGTCCGGCCGAGATCGAAGCGTATCGTCGCAAGGTCCAGGGCCATCAGGTCGATGGCTTCATCATCGTCCGCACCCGGCGCCAGGATGCCCGTATTGACTATCTGCGACGGGCCGGTGTGCCTTTTGTGGCTTTCGGGCGCACCGAGGGCATCCTGGATTTTCCCTTTGTCGACGAAGACGGGACTCTGGGCATGCGCCTGGTGGCCGATCATCTCGTCGCTCTGGGATGGCGGCGCATCGCCTGCATCACGCCGCCGATGGAACTCATGTTTGCGCACTATCGGTTACAAGGACTACGCGAAGGGCTGGCGGCTCATAACATCTCCCTCCGGCCGGAGGATATTATCGAAGGCGATTTGACCCAGCGGGGTGGGTTCCGCGATGCCGGCCGTCTCCTCGACCGGTCAGAACGGCCTGAGGCGATTGCGGCTTGCAACGACCTCATGGCCCTCGGCGCCATGAGCGCCGCCCAAAGTCGCGGCCTGGTGGTGGGCCGCGATCTGGCCGTAACCGGCTTCGACGACATCCCCATGGCCGAACATTCCCACCCCCCTCTCACCACCGTGCATCAACCCATCTACGAAATCGGTTGCATGGTCACAACCATGCTCCTGACCCTTCTTGCCGGTCGCACGCCGGAGCAAAGTCAGGTGCTGCTCCAACCTCGTTTGGTCGTGCGCTCCTCTTGTGGGTCCTCGCCCTTGCCGACCACCTAAGACCGGTCGGCATTCGGTTTGCCGTACGTTCCTGGCTCGTGTTTCCTCTGCCCCTTGTTGTGCCCTCCCTTTTTTCGGTTTCCGTTGTCTCTATCGGAGGAGTTTCATGAAACGCCTGCTTGTTTTGCTCTTGCTTGCGGTTGCGGTAGTGATGGGTGCCTGTGCCCGCGCCCCTTCGCCCACACCGTCACCACTACCGCCCACACCCACACCGGTACCCCCTACGCCCACACCGGTCCCGGAGCCCACACCGACGCCGGTGGACATGTCCAGTCTGGTCTTCTTCTCGACCCAGTTTGTACCGGTAGAGGAAGCCGAGAAGTTCCGCGCCATCCTCAAGGATGCTGGCTTTGATTTCACCGGTTCCGAAGAAGGACCGCTGCTGGACCTGGTCCTGGCCGAGGCGCAGGCCGGTAAGGGCACCGTGGACCTGATCGGCGCCCTCCACGGCACCTTCCCGCCCCTGCAACGCGCCGATGCCCTCATGAACCTCGCCGACCTGGCCGAAGACCTCGCCGCCAGCC
>JBBINH010000038.1:0-31811 GCA_037443945.1 Caldilineales bacterium | reverse complement strand
AAGTCCTTAAGCTTCGTTGACATCCGCGTAAAAATTTATTCATCGTGCTGCGGTATCGACGCTCCGCCCGGAACGGATAAAGCGTCCAGCACCCAGGCTTTGATGGCATCCCGCACGCGACGGAAAACGACCATGCGTTCTTCTTCGGTGCCCTCTGCCCTGGCCGGGTCGGCAAAGGGCTGATGGATCACGCGACCTTCGCGCAACCACAGCGGACAATCCTCGGCAGCGTTGTCGCAAACGGTGATGACCAGATCGAAGATCACGTCCCGCAGTTCGTCGGGGTGTTTGGAACGGGCAGCAGTGATATCCACGCCCAATTCGGCCATAGCGCGCACGGCCAGGGGATGGACGTAGCCGGCCGGCCTGGTCCCCGCCGAATACGCCCGCCAGGTTGAGCCCAAGTAGTGGTTGACCAGAGCTTCGGCCATCTGACTGCGACAGGAATTCCCCGTACACAGAAACAACACGTTCTTGACGACACCGGTTTCAGGCGACATCGTCTTCGTTCCCCGTATCGAGAAGCTGTCCAGTAACGCAATAAATGACCCGTTCGCAGATGTTGGTGGCGCGATCGGCAGCCCGTTCCAGATGATGGGCGGCCATGACCAGCAGATTGCCCTGCTCCAGCTTGCTCACATCGCTAAAAAGCTTGGTCAACACCTCACTGTAGACCTGATCGTACAGGGCATCCACCTCTTCATCTTTGGCGATCACCTCGTAAGCCAACGTCAGATCGCGATGGACGAACGATTGCAACGCGTGCTGAATCATCCACCGGGCAATCTCGGCCATGCGCGGGATATCTACCAGCGGCTTGAGCAACGGTTGGGCACCGATTTTGAGGTTAATCCGGGCGATCCCCTTGGCATAGTCGCCGATGCGCTCCAGCTCATTGGCGATGATCAGAGCGGCGGCAATGCTGCGCATATCGCCGGCCATGGGTTGCTGGGTGGCGATGAGCATCAGGGCATCGCCTTCGATTTTATAGCGTAATGCATCGATGGCCTTGTCTTCGGCGATGATGGCATGCGCCATCTCAAAATCGCGATTTTTCAGCGACTCTACGGCCACGGTTAGGGCACGGGCGACCTGGTCCCCCAGCACGAGCACATCGTCTTGCAAGGCCTGCAAGGCCATATCGAAGGCATGACGGGTTTTCATGGTGCTCTCCTTTACCGTTTGCATTAACCAAATCGCCCGGTAATGTAGTCTTCTGTGATCTTACTGCGGGGATTAGTAAAGATCTGATGAGTCTTACCGAATTCTTCCAGATATCCCACGCGATCGGGCGTAACGGTAAAAAATGCCGTGTAATCCGATACACGCGCCGCCTGTTGCATGTTATGGGTGACAATGACGATGGTATAGCGTTCCCGCAGATCGCGCATCAAGTCTTCGATCTTGAGGGTGGCAATGGGGTCGAGGGCCGAGCAGGGCTCATCCATGAGGATAATCTCCGGCTTGATGGCAATGGCCCGGGCGATACACAAACGCTGTTGCTGCCCCCCGGAGAGGCTCAGACCGCTCTCGTTGAGCTTATCCTTGACCTCATCCCAGAGGGCGGCATCGCGCAGCGCGGCTTCCACCAAATCGTCCATCTTGCCCTTATAGCCGTTGATCCGGGCACCCCAGGCCACGTTTTCATAGATGCTCTTGGGGAACGGATTGGGCTTCTGGAAGACCATGCCGACATGACGCCGCACGGCCACCGGGTCCACGTCGGCGGCGTAGATGTTTTGCCCTTCGATAAGGACTTCCCCTTCGACCCGGGCGCCGGGGATGAGGTCGTTCATGCGATTGAAGCTGCGCAGCAACGTACTCTTACCACAGCCCGATGGCCCGATAAAGGCCGTGATCTGCCCGCGTGGGACGTCCAGGGTCACGTCCTTGAGGGCCTGCTTGGTACCGTACCACACCTGGAGATGCCGTACCTGAATAGCAGGCGCTGTTTCGGTGGCCAGGGCGGAAGACGGCGATTCGGTTCGCAGTGAGATCCGTGGGAAAGAGGTCATCAGACAGTTCTCCGCTGGAAACGATTGCGCAGATAGATGGCACCGGCGTTCATCGACAGCAACACGACGAGCAATACAATGATACCGGCTGCGGCGGCCTGATGAAAACCGGCCTGCGGACGCGAAACCCAATTGAAGATTTGGATGGGCAGCACCGTGAACGGGGTTCGCAAGCCCTCCAGGGAAAAGGGAGGCAGGTAGGCGATGTAGGTAAGCGCCCCGATGGTGATGAGCGGAGCGGTCTCGCCGATGGCGCGCGACAGAGCCAGAATGGTGCCCGTCAGCGCACCGGGCAGGGCCTGGGGCAAAATCAGGTCCCGCACGACCTGCCAGCGCGTGGCCCCCATCGCCAGACCAGCCTGCCGCAGGCTATCGGGCACGGCCCGCAGAGCCTCGCGTGTGGCAATGATGATCATGGGCAGAACAAGCAGCGTCATTGTCAGCGCGCCGGAGAGGATGGTGCGCCCGTTGGTGATTGGGAAGAGAAAACGCACAAAGACCTCCAGGCCCAAAAGCCCGTAAATGATGGACGGAACCCCGGCCAGATTGGCAATATTGACTTCGATAAATTCGGTAAAGCGACTGCGCGGAGCATATTCCTCCAGATAGATGGCGGCCCCGACGCCGAGCGGGAAGGCGAACAGGGCAGTCAGGCTGATCAGCCACAGCGAGCCGACCAAAGCCGAGAGAATGCCGGCCTCTTCCGGCTTGCGCGAGGGAAAGCTGGTGAGGAATTGCCAACTCAAGCGGGGCCAGCCATCACGGAACACGTCGATCAGCAACACAACCAGGACCACCAATCCGAGCAAGGTGGCTACAAGCGCCAGCGGTCCTAGCAAACGGTCCCACAGACGCCGGGCCCCCCGGATGGGCGCCCAGGTAGGCGTCAGGACCGTCGAGGAGGAAGCGAGCGACGTCATTCGTACACCTCCCGAAAGCGCTTGACAATGGCATGACTGATGACATTGAGAATAAAGGTGATCAGGAACAGGGTCATGCCCACGGCAAAAATCGTGCGAAAAGCCAGCGAGCCGGTCGGCGTATCCCCCAGACTGACCTGGACGATGAACGACGTCATGGTCTGCACCGGAACGGTAGGGTCAAGGGTAAGCCGGGGGTTCTGACCGGCCGCAATGGCTACGATCATCGTCTCACCGACGGCGCGTGAAACGGCCAGGATAAACGCAGCCGCAATGCCGGAAAGCGCAGCCGGCAATACGACGCCGGTGATGACTTCACGTCGTGTGGCGCCCATGGCATAACCTGCCTCGCGCAGCGAACGCGGCACGGCGTAGATGGCATCCTCGCTTAGCGAAGCCACCGTCGGGATGATCATAATCCCCATGACCAGGCCGGCACTGAGCGAATTGAAACCGGACAGCTTGATCCCAAACTGGGCTAATAAATCCTGCAAAAGGGGCGTGACGAACAACAGGGCAAAATAGCCATAGACCACCGTCGGTATCCCGGCCAGGACCTCCAACGCCGGCTTCAAGACCCGACGCGCCTTTTCAGACGCGTACTCGCTCATATAGATGGCCGCCAATAGACCCACCGGTAGAGCCACGCACAAGGCAATAACCGTCGTCAAAAAGGTGGCACTGATCAAAACCAAAATACCGAACTCTTTCTTGGCAAAGAGCGGCGTCCATTGCCTGTCCGTCAGGAAATTCCACAGCGGCACTTCGCGAAAGAAGCCGATGGTCTCAAAAATAAGCACGCCGATAATGCCGATCGTGGTCATAATCGAAAGCGAGGCGCAGGCCAGGAAAAAAAGCTCTAGAAAGCGCTCCGGACGCAGCCTGCGCTTCTGGGCAAACGAGATCGTTGACATCCATCCGCTTGTGGTCAACGGTTTCTCAAGAGGCGATACGCTCATAAGCGTCCCTCCCCGGCAACAGGGTCAAAACCAAGTCCATCATCGCACCTTTGTCTCCGGTCCACGGTTCTGATGGCATGGGCAGGAGGAAAAGCAGGGGAATCATAACCAACAACCACATACTCATCGTAGCCAACACCAAGCTTATGTCAAAACTCGCTCAAACCGGAAAAGTCCCCTTACTACGATGGACCCGGGATGACATTGGCGCATGAGCCAGCTGCCATCCCGGGTCGCCGAAATCAGGTCACCAGATTGTTTACTTTTGCTCTTCCGCTTGCAGCAGCTCTTCCAGGGTGACTCCGACCTGCGAGCCGAGCCCGGCGAAGATGGAGCCAAGCTTGCGATTCTGGAAGCGAGCCTGAGCCTGGCGGATTATGGTTTCGGGCAGAGGAATGTAGCCGACCTCGCGCACCAGTTGGGTTGCATTCTGCACATCGAGATAGAACTCAATAAAGGCCTGCACCTCCGGCCGCTCGGCGGCTTCCTTACGCACGTAGATAAAGATGGGACGCGACAGCGGCTGATAGGTGCCGTTATTGACCGTCTCGACTGTGGGCAGGATAGGCCCGGCGCCGTTATCGGGATTTTCATCGTCGATGGGGACCAGCTTGAGCTTATCCTGATTCTCTTCGTAGTAGGCCAAGCCGAAAAAGCCCAGGGCCAGGCGATCGCCGTAAATGCCCTGCACCAGGACGTTATCATCTTCGCTGGCCTGGAAATCGCCGCGGCTGGCGCCCTCTTCACCGACAATGGCCTGGGTGAAGTAATCATAGGTGCCGCTATCGGTACCGGCGCCGTAAAGATGCAGTTCTTCATCCGGCCACTCGGGGCGGACTTGATTCCAGCGCATGATGACGCCTTGTGCCTCGGGCTGCCAGATCTTCTTTAACTCGGCCACGGTCATGTAATCCACCCAGTCGTTGGCCGGATTTACCAGCACAGCCAAACCGTCATAGGCAACGGGCAGCTCGATGTATTCGATGTTGTTCTGCGTACAGAGTTCCACCTCGCTGGGTTTGATCGGCCGCGAGGCATTCGAGATGTCGGTCTCGCCGTTGCAGAACTTCTTGAAGCCACCGCCCGTGCCGGAAATACCCACCGTTACCCGCACCTTGGGATGCAGTTTGCCGAATTCTTCGGCCATCGCCTCGGTGATCGGGTAGACCGTGCTGGAGCCATCGACCAGGATATCACCGGCAAGTTCAGGCGCCTGGGTCGGGGTCGGTGCTACCGCGGCCGGCGCCTGAGTTGGGGTAGCCGGCGCCTGGGTTGGCGTGGCACCAGCGCAAGAAGCCAGCAAAACAGCGGCCAGAAGCATGGCCGTAATCAGGTAACGTTTCATAGATCCTCCTTGGATGAGACGTGTTGTGAAGTCTTCTACAGGGCCATAGCTTAGGACCTTGCCGCGCCCCTGTCATCAAGCCCCGGTTAAGTTTCCTTTTAGCTTTCTTAACACCTCGGCTGCGGGTACCGAGGCATTTCCGGGCGAGCCGATTTGCCAAAGTGATGGCCTCCGTGCCAAAATCGGCCCACCGCGAATGCATCCTGCCGTTGTCCCCCTGGGATTGTTATCGCCTTTCCACCCCCTTCTGCAAACGCAAACCATGGCCGAACCTCTTATTGCTGCTAACTCGCCCGACCTGCGCAAGGACGATCTCATCGTCATCACCGGCGCCGGCGGTTTCATCGGCGGCGCCCTCACCCGCTACTTTCACGAACAAGGCTTCACGCGCATTCGCGCCGTCGACAAAAAGCCGTTGCCCCTATGGTTCCAGCGCGTCCCCGGTGTCGAGACCTTGTGTCTGGACCTGAGCAAAGAAGAAAACGCCTTTCGCGCCGTCGAAGGCGCGGTCGAGGTGTACAATCTGGCCGCCGACATGGGAGGCATGGGTTTCATCGAGCGGTATCGCGTGGAATGCCTGCGCAGCATCCTCATCAACACCCACCTCATCGAGGCGGCCTACCGGGCCGGCGTACAGCGCTATTTCTTTTCCTCGTCGGCCTGCGTCTACAACACAACCCTGCAACAGGACCCCAACGTGCGGGCCCTTAGGGAATCGGACGCCTATCCGGCTATGGCCGAGCGAGGTTACGGATGGGAAAAACTGCTTTCCGAGATGTTTTGCCAGGAGTACTGGGCGGAGCGGGGGCTAAAAACCTTTATCGCCCGCTTTCACAACGTCTACGGACCCTACGGCACCTGGTTTGGCGGTCGCGAAAAGGCCCCGGCTGCCCTCTGTCGCAAGGTCATCGAGGCCATCGACAACGGGACCTACGAGATCGAAATCTGGGGTGACGGCACGCAAACCCGCAGCTTCATGTACATCGACGATTGCATCTACGGCATCGACCGCATCATGCACTGCGATGATCTCATCGCCACGCCCATCAACCTGGGCTCCAGCGAACTCGTTTCCATCAACGACCTGGTCAGTTTGATCGAGGCGATCGCCGGGGTCCAGGTGCGACGACGCTACAAACTCGATGCCCCGCGCGGGGTGGCCGGCCGCAATAGCGATAACACCTTCATCCGATCCGTCCTGGGTTGGGAACCGAACACCCCGCTTCGGGAGGGACTGGCCAAGACCTACGCCTGGATCAAAAGCCAATACGACGGCCGCAAAGCCGGCAAGCGCGTGGTCACCGACTCCATCTAAAGCGTTGTGGGGCCTACAAAGCCCACACGCGATAGCGCAGACTCCCACGCAGGCGGCCCAGCCGCCAACCGCACTGCCATACCCAACGCGCCCGTCCTCCGCGCGTCCGCCAGAGGGCTATGCCGCGGATCAAGGCCCACCACCCCGGTATCCAGGCCCAGCGTCCCAGGGGCGGCATCCCCAGCGGTCGATACTTGCGATAGAGGGCCACATTGCCTTCGCCCCAGGCCAGGGCCTGGCGAAAAATGGCACGCAACGAAGTCCGCAATCGCACATGGACCACGGCTTCGGGGACAAAATGGAGGTGCACCCCGGCCAATTGCAGACGCCAGCACAGGTCGGTATCCAGAAGTTGCAGGCTCTGGTCGAAACCGCCGATGGCCTCGAAAAGCGCGCGCTTTACCCCCAGGGTGCTGCCACCGGCATGAGGCAAGAAGGGCGGATAGTGGTATTGCTGCAGGCCGGTCTTTTGCGTATTGGCGCGGGTGGCGCGCACCCAGGGCTCGTTGAGTTTCTCCATATCGCAAGCGGCGGCCACGAAATCATGGACGGCGAGCGCCGCCGCCATGGCGGCCAGCCAGCCTTCGCCCACCACATCGTCGGCATCGCAAAAAAGCAGCGCGTCGCCGGTAGCGGCGGCCGCGCCGGCAGCATAGGCAAAACCGGCCCCGCGACGGGCCGAGGCATCCACAATCCGCAGCGGCAGGCGTTCGGCATACCGGGCAGCTATGCCCCGGGAGTCATCCGTCGAACCGTTGTCGGCTACGATGACCTCCCACTCCCCCGACCAGTTCTGACGCGCCAGAGCTTCGAGCTGCTCACCCAGGGTGGCGGCGGCGTTGTAGCACGGGATGACGACGCTCAGCTTCATGGGCCGGGTTGCAGACGGGCCATAAAGGCGGGATCGGGCAGGCGTTCCCAGATACGAAGCTGCGGCCGGCCCTGCCGCAACAGCTCAGGCACGGTCACAAAGCGGTATTGCCCGGCTAAGGCCGTCAAAGCAGCTTCCAAAGCGGCCAGCATAGGACCGCGATCGCTATAGGCCGGGTCCAGGGTGGTGGCCAGAGCGTCATGCAGCAGGATGATGCTGCCGGGGCGTATGTGGTTGACGATCCGATCGCACATCCAGGCCGGATCGTGATCGAGCCAATCGTAGACGACCAGGTTCCAGGCGATAACGTAACGATAGCCGCAAAGCCAGGCATCGAACCGCGCCCGGCGATGGAAATGACCGTAGGGCGGCCGTAGCAAAGGAGCCCCATAGGGCGCCAGGGCTTGCGCACCGGCACGTAGCTGATGGCGACGCTCCCGCCCGCTCAGCCCGGTGAGCGACCGATGGTCCCAGGTGTGATTGCCGAGGGCGTGGCCGGCGGCGGCGACTGCCCGGACCAGCTCAGGATGGCGCCGGGCCTGACGGCCGATCATGAAAAACGTCGCCCGGGCCCCATGCCGGGCCAGCAGCGCAAGGACCTGAGGTGTGAAAAGCGGATGAGGACCGTCGTCGAACGTCAGCGCCGCCACAGGCTCGGTGGTGGCCACGGACACGATCAACCCCTCCAGCCGATGCCGCACGGCCCAGTAGACCCGGTCTCGCCGCATCGGGCTATCCCTCCCTTATCCCTAGCGGTTCGGCCACCGGCTCGAACTGGGTTTCCCAGTGCAGCAGAGGCCGCACGGCGGCTTCCATGCGTCCCATCCAATCGCCCCGGGCCGAATCGCCCTCGGCCGGGTCCAGGACCTGAAACGCCACCACATTCCGCTCCCAAAACTGGGTGATCACCGGCTCCAGGGTGATCAGGGCCGCCTCAACGTACATCATGCCTTCGCCCATGAAATTGCCCGGCACCCAGGCCGTGCTGCGATAGCGTCCTACCGGCCGCGGTCGGCGCCGCCAGGCCGGGTCGGTATCCACCGCCTCGAAAGCCAGGGCCCCGGCCTCGCTGAAGACATGGTAGTGGGGCAACAGCACATAACCGGGCTTGAGCACATCGAATTCCATCTCCAGGCCTACCGGCTCGCGGATATCCACCGTATCGGCAATGCGCCCATCGCGGCCCCGCACCCGCACGGCCCGCAGGCGTGCCACCTGCCCCCCCGGCGCCAGAGCCGGGTCCGGCCATTCGCGCGCGGCGGCCGTATTCTGACCGGAATTGAGATAGGCGCTGACGATCTCCGGCGAGGGTCCGTCCATCAGCAAAACCCCGTCGATGAGCAGGGAGCGCGGACAAAGCCGATTGATGGTGGGCATGTTGTGGGAGACGAAAAGCACCGTGCGCCCGTGCTGGCCTACATCCTCCATCTTGTTCAGGCATTTTTTCTGAAACCGCGCATCGCCTACGGCCAGGACTTCGTCCACGAGCAGGATTTCGGGTTCGAGATGGGCCGCCACGGCAAAGGCCAGACGCACGGCCATCCCGCTGGAGTACCGCTTGACGGGTGTATCGATGAACGGTTCCACCTCGGCAAAGGCCACGATTTCATCGAATTTGCGGTCGATCTCGCTCTTGCGCATGCCGAGGATGGCGCCGTTCATGTAGATGTTCTCACGACCGGTCAATTCGGGATGAAAGCCGGTCCCCACTTCCAGCAAGCTGCCCACCCGTCCGCGCAGCTCGACAAAGCCGGTGGTAGGCCGGGTAATGCGCGAAAGGATTTTGAGCAGCGTGGTCTTACCGGCGCCGTTGCGGCCCACGATGCCCAGGATTTCGCCCTCGCGCACTTCAAAGGAGATATCCCGCAAGGCCCAAATCCAGCGGTCATCTCCCTGGCCGCAACCGGAGGGCGTCCGTCCCTGGAAACGGCCGATGCGGTAGCGCTTGGAGAGCCCTTCAACGCGAATGGCAAGGCGACTCATGGTTCAAATCACATCGGCAAAGGTCTGCTCCATGCGCTTGAAGAAGAGCAAGCCGGTGCCGAGCAGAACGACCACCAGGACAAGGGCAGGGATCACCAGCGACGGAGAGGGCGCCGGCCCGCCCAACAGGGCCCAGCGGAACCCTTCGATAACCGTCACCATGGGGTTGAGACCGTACAACCCCTGCCAGCGTTCGGGCACGATGCTCAGCGGATAGGCGACGGGCGAAGCGTACATCCAGGCCTGGAGCAGGAAGGGGATGGCATGACGGACATCGCGATAACGGACGTTGATGGCGGCCAGCCACAGACTGACGGCCAGCGCCGTCAACCAGGCCAGCCCGATGAACAGGGGCAACCACAATAAACCGATCGTCGGCGTCAGCCGATACCAGGCCATCATCCCCAACAAAAAGGCAAACGCGATGCCGAAATCCACGGCCGGTGCTATGACGGCGGCCAGAGGCAGGATCAGCCGGGGAAAGAAGACCTTGGTGATGAGCTGGGCATTGTCCACAAGCCCGGTGGCACCACGAGCGACGCCCTGGGCGAACAGATTCCAGGGCAGAAGCGCGCTATAAGCAAAAATAGGATAGGGCTGCCCGTTTGAAGGAACTTTGACAAAAACACCGAAGATAGCAGTAAAGATTATCATCGTCAAAAACGGCTGTAAGATTGCCCATCCCATACCAAGCAATGTTTGCTTGTAGCGAATCTTAATATCGCGCAAAATAAGAAAATAGAGCAATTCGCGCTGAATCCACAAATCTCTTAATTCCAGGTCAAATATGCTTTTGCTTGGACCAAATCGTATTACCGCAGGATCGCTTGCGATATTTTGTTTAATCTCGGCTAATTTCATATTTTTTACCAAAAACACTGCAATAAAATTGTAAATCGTTGTTATGTTCGATCTTTACTTCATCTAATAGATTATAACGTTCCTTAATCCGTTTTAAGATGGCAACGGCACGCTTTGAACCAAGAAAGGTAGATACGATGACGATTCCGTTTTCTTGTAAATAATCGAGATAACGCGCGAAAATTCGCAATGGTTCGCTAAAATAATAAAGAGATTCGTTAAAGACGATAACATCGAATTTTTGTTCGGGTGCAAACAACTCGGCATCGGTGCAGATA
Source organism: Caldilineales bacterium (assembly GCA_037443945.1). Classification (GTDB taxonomy): domain Bacteria; phylum Chloroflexota; class Anaerolineae; order J102; family J102; genus SSF26. The sequence continues at coordinate 21,264 of JBBINH010000038.1, read as the reverse complement.
AAGTGGGTTTTATCATCGGCCATGGCAGCCAGGCGGGCAATGGCCTGTTCGGCAATGTCAATGCCGAGATACGCCCGATACCCATAGGGCCGATAGCTGCGCAACAAAAGCCCCTCGCCGCAACCGACATCGAGCACCGCGGCGTTGGGCTTGAGATGATGAATGTAACCCGCGATCACGCTATAGCGGGCCAGTTGCTCCAGCCCGGCCAGAAAATCCCAACGCCCGGCTGCGTACTGTTCATTCCAGACCGTCGGTGAGACCGGGATATCGCCTCGTCGCCGCGCTTGCTCCCAGCGCCGGACCACGGCCGCCAGGCGGTCGCCGGCCGGAAAACGCCGGCCAAAGGCATACGCGTAGTAGACATGGTGCAAGAAGCGGTAGAAGGCATTGACGAGGTGGATTTTCCAACGGCGCAAAGGCATCATGGGCGTGAAGACCGCCATACCGAGATGGAACCGAGTTGCACCGCCACATTGTAACCCAGACCCGGCCCAAATGCCTATGTCCTGCTGCGGACGCAGAGCCGGCCGTCAGCGGCATCGACGGCCGGCGACCGTTGTGCAACCGTCGAGGTCCGGAACCGGCTCGTAGGCATGTCTCGCTCGTTATGTCAATGCGCAACCTATGCTCTTGACAACCCGCTGCCATCACGCCGCCTTGAAATAAAACCGGCACTGTTCCTCAGCACGACCTCCTCGTATCGGCGGCGTTTTATATCTTGCTTCATTTGTGGACTCTTACACATTTGCATATTACTCTAGATTTTACCACAAAATAAGAGATGAAATTAAGAAATTTTTGACGAATAGTAATTTTAAAAGCTTTTATAATTTTTATATCATTAGTGACGAAAAAAGATTTTTGTATTGCAATCGCGTTAGCCATCAGGACGATTATCTTGACGTTCGCGCAACAGCGTGCTATCCTCGGTGGCAGTGCCACCTTTCCGTTTGCTCGCCGTTTCTGCAAAATCCGAGATGCCCAATGCCCTCCTTATCGCTGCAACTACGGGTTGGGGTCAAGACCGATCCCATCGAATATCGGTATTCTTATGAATGGTTGTTTCGACTGATGGCCGAAGAGGGCGTCTACCAGACACAAATCGGCACGTTCTTCGAACTCTACCATCTGCCCGATGACTACTTTCGCAGCCTGCGAGCCCTGGCCGAGACCTACAGCATCCGCATCGGCAGCGTGTTTTCGGCCCATCGCGAGCTGGGCGGCTTTTTCCGCTTTGACCATCCCGCCTGGGAACGGATAAGCCGGCAGCAATACGAACGCCTTATCGCCGTCGGTGCACTCCTGGGCGCCGAAGCGGTAGGAACCAATCCCGGTTCGGTGTTGCGCGATCGTATGGAATGGAAGGAGACCGGCTGGCAGCGCTTCCTGTATCACATGAAGGAGCTTATGCACGTCGCCCGCGCTGCCGGTCTGACTTACTTGGTTGTCGAGCCGATGTCCTGCCTGGCCGAACCGCCAACCCTGCCGGACGAAATCGTCGGTGTGGCCGAGGAGCTGCAGGCCTATCATCGCAGTCATCCGGAGAGCACAGCTGCCTTCGGCTATTGCGTGGATATCGCCCACGGCTATGCCGACCGGGATGGTTGCGTGGTCTGGGATAACATGCAGCTCTTCGAGGTCGCCCTGCCCTATCTTCATCATCTGCACTTGAAGAACACCGATAGCCGCTTCCAGGCCACCTGGGGCTTTAGTGCGGCCGAGCGGGCCATGGGCATCGTCGATGTCGAAGCCGTGCGCGACCGCTTGCTCGCCGCTGCCGATCGTGTGCCCGTCGATACGGTCATCGGCTACCTGGAAATCGGGGGGCCCAAACTCGGCTGCGATTATACCGACTACCGGCTGGAAGCCATGTTGCGCGAATCGTTACGCTATCTCAAGACCTCGTTCGAAAGCACAACCGTTCACATCATCCCTTCTGTCCCCGTTCTATGATCACCATTATCGGCCTGGGGCCCGGTGACCCCGAACTGATTACCCGCCGCAGTTGGCAACGGCTGATCTCGGCGCCGGCGGTGTGGGTGCGCACCCGACGTCATCCGGCCGTGCCTGCCCTGGCTGCGCGCACGATCGTCCACAGCTACGATTCCGTCTACGAGACGCATGCGGATTTCGGCGCCGTCTATCAGGCCATTGCCCTGGATGTCGTCACGCGGGGGGCGGCCGCCGATGTGGTCTACGCCGTGCCCGGCGATCCCACCGTGGCCGAGGCCACGACGCCGCTCATTCGTCGCCTGGCAGCCGCACGCGGCCTGAGCGTGGTCGTCGAGCCGGGCATCAGCTTTTTGGAACCCACCTTCGCCGCCCTGGATATCGACCCCAGCGCCGGGCTGCAGATCGTGGATGCCATGGCCCTGGCCACGGCCCATCACCCTCCGGGCTCGCCCAATCAAGGCTTAATCGTGGCCCAGCTCTACAGCCGTTTGCTTGCCGGGGATGTCAAGCTCACCCTGATGAATGCCTATCCCGATGACCATCCCGTCACCCTGATCACCGGCGCAGGCACACCCGGTCTGCAACTGCGGACCATGCCCCTCTACGAACTCGACCGCAGCGACGTTTTCGACGACCATACGAGCCTGTGGGTGCCGCCGTTGCCGCGTCCTGCCGGTTACGAGGCCTTGCAAGAGATCATCGCCCACCTGCGCAGCCCGGAAGGATGCCCCTGGGATCGGGCCCAAACCCATCGCAGCCTGCGTCCCTATCTGCTCGAGGAGACCTACGAGGTCTTGCAGGCCCTGGATGAGGACGACGAAACCGCTCTGGCCGAGGAATTAGGCGACCTGCTCATCCAGGCCGCGCTCCATATCCAGATCGCCACAGAAGAAGGCGCCTTCAAACTCCCCGATGTGATCGGCCATGTGGTCGAGAAACTCATCCGACGCCACCCCCATGTCTTCGGCACGGTTCAGGTGGCCGATGCCGGTGAGGTTGTGCGCAATTGGGAGGCGATCAAGCAGGAAGAACGCCGGACGGCAACTGCCCGCGGTCGGGCGACCCGCCAGACGCTGCTCGACGGGATCCCGTCCACCTTGCCGGCCCTGGCCCTGGCCCAGAGCTACGTCGAGCGGCTGGCCCGGATAGGCTATCCTCTGCCGACGACGGGCATCCCCGATGAGGAGACCCTGGGTCAGAGTCTGCTGCGCCTGGTCGAGCAGGCGCAGGTGGCCGGGCTGGATGCCGAGGCGGCATTGCGCCGGGCCTGCGCCGGACTGCGCCGCCGTCTCGAGGCCGTCGAGGCGGCGGCCCCGGGAACCGATCTGGCGGCCCTCGATCCTGCTGCTCAGGCTGCGCTCTGGCGGACGATCGAGGGGTGAGCCAGGCGCACGAGAAAGCGAGGCCGCCGGAGGGGCGTTGGCCTCTTCATATACTTTGCTAATGCAGACCTAATGATTGCCTTACGCTCGCGGCCTATGCTCAAGCTAGCTGTGATGCCGAAAGCGGCTACAGCTCCGGTTTTACCCTGTAAATCACCCGAGGAGGCATTTTGACGACATGGCTAAGATTGTCGGTATTGATCTCGGTACAACCAATAGCGTTATCGCCGTCATGGAAGGCGGCGATGTGACCGTCATCCCCAATGCGGAAGGAGGTCGCACCACGCCCTCGGTGGTGGCATTCAACAAAAACGGCGAACGCCTGGTAGGTACAACGGCCAAGCGCCAGGCCATTGTCAACCCCGAAAACACGTTCTATTCCATCAAACGGCTGATGGGCCGGCGCCTTGACGATCCGGAGACAAGGCGGACCAAAGAAATGGTCCCTTACAAGATCGTCAGCGGTCCCCATGATGATGCACGCGTCGAGGCGCCGGTCATGGGCAAGGTCTATACGCCCCAGGAAATCAGCGCCATGATCCTGGCCAAGCTGAAGAAAGATGCCGAGGCCTACCTGGGCGAACCCATTACCCAGGCGGTGATCACCGTGCCGGCCTATTTCAACGACAGTCAGCGCCAGGCCACCAAAGATGCCGGCAAGATCGCCGGTCTCGATGTCCTGCGCATCATCAACGAGCCGACGGCCGCAGCCCTGGCCTACGGCATGGATAAGAAGAAGGATGAGACCATCCTCGTCTTCGACCTGGGCGGCGGTACCTTCGATGTGTCGGTGCTCGAGGTCGGTGACGGTGTCATCGAGGTCAAGGCCACGGCCGGCGATACGCACCTGGGCGGCGACGACTGGGACGAGCGCATCGTCCGCTGGATCATCAGCGAGTTCAAGAAAGACCAAGGCATTGACCTCAGCAACGACCGTCAGGCTCTGCAGCGGCTGCGCGAGGCGGCCGAGAAGGCGAAAATCGAGCTTTCCAGCGTCAAGGAGACCGAGATCAACCTGCCGTTCATCACCGCCGACAGCTCCGGGCCCAAGCACCTGCAGATGAAGCTGACCCGCAGCAAGTTCGAGCAGTTGACCGAGGACCTGGTGCAGCGCTGCCGTGGGCCTTTCGAGCAGGCCCTGCGCGATGCCGGCCTGAAGGCCAGCGATCTCGACGAAGTCATCCTGGTCGGTGGCGCTACCCGCATGCCCATGATCCAGGACCTGGTGCGCGAACTGACCGGTAAGGAACCCAACAAGAGCGTCAACCCCGACGAAGTGGTGGCCGTCGGCGCAGCCATCCAGGCAGCCGTCCTGGGCGGTGAAGTCAAAGACGTGCTCCTGCTCGACGTGACGCCCCTGAGCCTGGGTGTGGAGACCCTGGGCGGCGTCATGACGGTCATGATCCCCCGCAACACCACCATCCCCACCCGCAAGACCGAGATCTTCAGCACGGCCGAAGACGGTCAGACGGCGGTCGATATCAAGGTGTTGCAAGGCGAACGGCCCATGGCCCGCGACAACAAGCTCTTGGGCAACTTCCGGCTGGATGGCATCCCACCCGCCCCGCGCGGCGTCCCTCAGATTGAGGTCACCTTTGACATCGATGCCAACGGCATCCTGCACGTCACGGCCAAGGATAAGGCCACGGGCAAGGAGCAGAGCATCAAGATCACGGCCTCGACCAATCTCGACGAGAAAGAAGTCCAGCGCATGATCCGCGAGGCCAAGGAGCACGAGCGCGAAGACGAGCTGCGCCGCCAACTGGTGGATGCGCGCAACACCGCCGACGGAACCATCTACGCCGTTGAGAAGGCCCTGAAAGAGCTGGGCGACAAGGTGCCTGCCACCGAACGCGGTCGCATCGAAAACCTCATCAACGACCTCAAAGAGGCGATGAAAGGCGAAGACACCGCCCGCATTCGCAATCTGACCGAACAGTTGCAACAGGCCAGCTACGCGTTGTCGCAACAGCTCTACCAGACCCAGACCGGCCCCGGTCCCAACGGTGGTCGCGGACAGCGACCGTCCGGTCCTGAGGAAGAGGTCGTCGAGGGCGATTACCGGCAGGTTTGAGCCGTTCTCACCTATCTCCATACGCGGGCGGAGATAGCATGGCATCTCCGCCCGTTTTTTATGCTACAATGACGACCGAACGCCATTCAGGAGCGTAACGCGCGTATGGAATACAAGGACTATTATCGCATCCTCGGAGTCTCGAAAAACGCAACGGACCAAGAGATCAAAAAGGCCTATCGCGACCTGGCGCGTAAGTATCATCCCGATGCTCACGCTCACAGTGATCCAGCGGCCCGCAAGGCTGCCGAGGAACGCTTCAAGGAAATCAACGAGGCCTACGAAGTCCTGTCCGATCCCGAAAAACGGCGCAAATACGACCAGTTCGGCGCGCAGTGGCAGCAATTCGCCCGCAGCGGCGGCAATCCGCAGGACTTCTGGCAGCAATGGTATGCCAGCCAGGGCGGCGGACCCACCGGTGGCGTCTACACACGCACGGTCTCGCCGGAGGAATTTGAGCAGATCTTCGGTGAGAGTGGCTTTTCCGATTTCTTCGAGATGCTGTTCGGCCGGGGCGGGTTCGGCTTCGGTCCGTTTGCCGAAACGGCCGGCGGTGTCCGCATCCCGCGGCGTGGTCAGGATGCCGAACAGCCCATTACCGTCACCCTGCACGAGGCCTATCATGGCGCCCGCCGCGTGCTCCAACTGAACGGCGAACGCATCGAGGTCACCATCCCGCGTGGGGTCAAGACGGGTTCGAAGGTACGGGTGGCCGGTAAAGGCGCGCCGGGCGTTGCCGGCGGTGCCGCCGGTGACCTGTACCTGCGGGTCGAGGTCTTGCCCGATCCGACGTTTACCCGCGAGGGCGATGACCTGCGGGTGCGGGTGCCGGTGGATCTTTATACCCTGATCCTCGGTGGCGAGGTGCAGGTGCCCACCCTGGACCGTCCTGTCGTGCTCACCATCCCGCCGGAGACACCCAACGGGAAAGTCTTCCGCCTGCGCGGGTTGGGGATGCCCAATCTGCGCCACCCCGACCGTCGCGGTGACCTGTACGCGGTCGTGGAGGCCCAATTGCCCAAAGACCTGAGCGAGCGGGAGCGCGAGCTGTTCCGGGAGTTGCGTCGGCTACGCTTGCGCTGAATCGTCCCGTTCCTCGGCTCGATGTCGGTCGGCGTAACTCGTTTCATCGTCTCCGTCTTGTTCTTGAGTGCCGGCTCATGTCTGATCCTATCCCCTGGTACCAAACGGCGGTCTTCTACGAACTCTACGTGCGCGCCTTTCGCGATAGCAACGGCGACGGCCATGGTGACCTGCGGGGCGTGATCGAACGCCTCGACTATCTGGTCGATCTGGGCGTGGATTGCCTGTGGCTGCTGCCCACCTATCCCTCGCCCCTGGTGGATGACGGCTACGACGTCTCTGACTATTGCGGCGTCCATCCCGATTACGGCACCCTGGCCGACTTCGAAGCCCTGATCGAAGCGGCGCACGCTCGTGGACTACGCGTCATCGCCGACCTGGTCATCAACCACACCTCGGACCAGCACCCCTGGTTTCAGGCCTCGCGACGTCGCCAGGACCCCTATACCGATTACTACGTTTGGAGCGATACGGACCAGAAATACCGCCAGGCCCGCATCATCTTCCTCGACACCGAGACCTCCAACTGGACCTGGGATGAGCTGCGCGGGCAATACTACTGGCATCGTTTTTATCGCCAACAACCCGATCTCAACTTCGACAACCCGGCCGTCCAGGAAGAGATGTTCAAGGTCGTGCGCTTCTGGATGGATCGGGGCCTGGACGGCTTCCGCGTCGATGCCGTGCCCTATCTATTCGAACGGGAAGGGACAAATTGCGAGAACCTGCCGGAAACCCATGCCTATCTCAAACGGTTGCGGGCCTTGATCGATGCCGAATATCCCCACGCCGTTCTGCTGTGCGAAGCGAACCAATGGCCTGAGGACGTGCGCGCCTATTTCGGCGGCGATCCCAACGACCCCAGCGTGCCCGGCGACGAGTTTCATATGGCCTTTCATTTCCCGGTGATGCCGCGGCTCTATATAGCCCTGCGCCGGGGCGACCGCACGCCGGTTATCGAGATCCTGCGGCGCACTCCGGCCATCCCGAAGAACAGCCAGTGGTGTACCTTCCTGCGCAATCACGACGAGCTGACCCTGGAGATGGTGACGGAGGAAGAGCGGCAGTGGATGTGGGCCGAATACGCGCCCGATCCGCGCATGCGCCTCAATCTGGGCATCCGGCGACGGCTGGCGCCCCTGCTCGACAACGACCGTCGTAAAATCGAATTGCTCCATTCGTTGCTGTTCACGCTCCCCGGTAGCCCCATCCTCTACTACGGTGATGAGATCGGCATGGGCGACAACATCGCCTTGCCCGACCGGAACGGCGTGCGCACGCCCATGCCATGGGACAGCAGCCCCAACGCCGGTTTCTCAACGGCAGCCCGCCTTTATGCACCGGTGATCGACGACCCCATCTACGGCTATCGCCGCGTCAACGTGGCCGCACAGATGGCCAATCCGGCCTCGCTCTGGCATCGCCTGCGCCGCTTCATCGCCGCCTATAAGGAGCTCCCCGCTCTGGCCCTGGGCGATCTCGAATTTCTCGACCATCCCCATCGCGGCCTTTTGGGGTTCCGGCGCCGCTATCGCCGTCAGACCGTGCTCTGCCTGCACAATCTCACGGCGCAAGGCATCCCGGTGCAAACGCCCGATGCTTACGACATCCTCAACAACCTGGATTGGTCAGGCGGCCCCCTCACCCTGCCGCCCTATGGCTATCGCTGGCTGGTGGTGCACTGAGGCGGCCGGCTAATCCCGGCCCATCCGCACCTCCAACCGCTGCCAATGCGCGGTAGGCAGCTCGAAAGAGGAGCCGGTCAGGCCCAGATCGGCACCGTCCAGGTAGACGGCCGTCGCATAGGCCCCATGCAGCACCACCCCGGGCGCCGGTCCGGCCAGGGTGGGATCGCCCTCGTGCTCACGCCTAAGCACCAGCCGGTCGCCGTCCCGGCGCAGTTCCAGGCGGGTGAGGCTATAGGCGCCCCGGCGATAGGCCAGGGTCTCGCCGTCGTCGTTATAGAGCCAGGAGACGGTGGATTCTGCCGCCGACGGCGGATACAGATGGAATGCGGGGGCAGCGTGCGGCAAGGCATCGGTATACGGCTGCACCGGCCCCAAAGGCAGCACGGCGCCCGCCCGCACGTGCAAGGGGACGGTATCCAGAGGCGCCGCGCGCTCGATGGTGGTTCCGCCTCGCAACGGCGTATCGTCCCAAAAATCGTACCAATCGCCTGCCGGCAGCACCAGTTGCCGCCGCTCGGTGGCCGGTGTCAGCACCGGGGAGACCAGCAGATGATCGCCCAGCAACCATTGGTCATCGCAATGCCGATAAGCCGGATGGGCAGCGTCTTCCCAGAGCAATGGCCGCATGATGGGGGTTCCTCGCGTGGCGCATTGCCAGAAGGCCGTGTACAGATAGGGCAACAGACGCATCCGCAGGTTGAGATACCGCCGGGCAATGGCCTCGACCTCCGGGCCGAAAACCCACGGCTCGCGCCGGGGTGTGTTCTTGGCCGCATGGTTGCGGAAAAAGGGCGTGAACGCCGCCATGCTGAACCAGCGGGCGAAAAGCTCCGGCGTAGGGGCGCCGGCAAAACCGCCGATATCGCAACCGGTGAAAGCAAGCCCGGAAAGGCCCAGGTTCAACAGCATAGCCGGCGTGAGGGCCAGATCGGGCCAATCGCTGGTGTTGTCGCCCGTCCATGAACTGCCGTAACGCTGAAGGCCGGCATATCCGGACCGACTGAAGACCCAATGGCGGCGGTCGGGCTGCAACCGGTTGAGGCCTTCAAACGAAGCGCGCACCATCTGCAGGCCGTACACCGACTGCGCCTGGCGATGGTCGCCGCCGTGTCCCTCGAAATGGTACTGCACGGCTTCGGGAAAGGTCCGCCGGCCGAAAATGGTCGGCTCGTTCATGTCGTTCCAGAAACCGTCCACGCCTACGTCGAGCAAACCGCGGTACCACTCCCCCCACCAGGCCCGTACCCGCGGGTCGGTGAAATCGGGGAAGTAACATTCACCCGGCCAGACGGGACCGTGGAAGAGGCGACCGTCGGGCAACTTGAGAAAGCAATCCTGACGCATCCCGTCGGCGCAGACGGCGTAGTTCGGGTCTACCTTGATGCCGGGATCCACCATGGCGACGACGCGAAAGCCCTGACGGTGGAGATCGGCGATCAACCCGGCCGGATCGGGAAACGTCTGCGGGTTCCAGGTGAAACAGCGAAAACCATCCATATAGTCGATATCGAGATGGATGGCATCGCAGGGCAGTTGGCGGCGGCGGAACTCGGCGGCCACCTGGCGCACAATCGCCGCCGTCTCGTAGCTCCAGCGCGACTGATGATAACCCAGGGTCCAGCGCGGGGGCAGGTTCATGCGACCGGTCAGCGCCGTGTAGCGTTCAAGCAGGCCGGGCAGATCGGGGCCGCAGAGCAGATCGAGGCGCAATTCGGGGCCGGTGGTGTGGTAATGCAGGCGATCGGGTTGCGTATGACCCAGATCCAACTCGCTGCGGTAAGGGCTGTCGAAAAGTAGACCACAAGCCCGGCCTTCGTGCACCGTCACCAGAAACGGAATGTTGATGTAAAGGGGATCGTCGCCGGGCCGATAGGTTTCGGGATCGCGGGTGATGAGGCTATACCGACGCCCACGCAGGGCCAGCGGAAAAGCCCGTTCGCCCAGGCCATAGCCTTCGAGGCCTTCGGGCAACTCATACTCCAACCAGGGCATCTCGCCCTGCCAGCCCAGAGTCAGACCGGAGATCACGGGTTCGCCCGCGGCCGTGTGGATGTCCATTTGCAACGGACGTCGCCGGATACGCACCCGCAAGGCGGCCGTGCGCAATTGCAGCTCCTCGCCGTCTTCGTCCAGGTCCACCGTGGCGGTCGTGCTCACGGGCAGGGTGGCGTAACTGAAATAAGCCGGCATGGGCGGTCGCCGCACCATGCGCAGGCGCAAATGGTGTTCGCCCAAGGCCTCCAGGGTGAGATATCCCGCCGTGCAGGCCAGAGCCACACCCTGGGATAGCGTTGTCACACTTTCGACATCACCTGCAGGCTGCGGAACAGGTCGGGTCATGGTGGGAAAGCAGTTGCGAACGAGATGGAACGCAGCGGCAACGCGCGACCGTACGCCGGCAGGCCGACCCGGACGTGTGGGAAAACGAGCCTGATACCAGGCCAGCCGCGGGCCATAGGCCAGGGTCAGGACGATCTGGGTCGGCCCGATACGCCGGGCATTTTCCTGCAGATCCCGCAGGCGCCGGGCCCAACGCCTCAGCCGCACCATCAGCCCATCGTCCAGATGTGGCATTGGCGGCGTTGGCGGACATCCACGATCTCGATCTCGCCGGCCTCCAGGGCCGCACGCAAGGCGGTCGGATCGGCACCTTCTTCTTTGATCAGCACCCGTTTGTGCACACCGTCGGGTTCATTGAGGGTGGCGATGGCGATAATCCGACCGCCGTTGGCATTGACCAATTGGGCAATGGAAGCCACCACGCCGACATGCCGCTCACAGCGCAGCTCGAAGCGCAATCCCGGTATATCACCGCCGCTGAGCATCGCCACGAACATGCGGAAGATGTCGCTTTCCGTGACGATCCCCACCAACCGGGTGTTTTCCACCACCGGCAAGGCTCCGAATTTCTTTTCCAGTAAAAAGCGCGCCACTTCTTCCAGCGGGCAGTCCGGACCGACCACATAGACCGGGTGGCTCATGATGTCTTTAGCCCGGACTTTCTCCAGCAAGGTGTTCAGTTCCCAGCGGCTGAGAAGGGTGGCCGGCGAAGGCAGATTGGCCATCACATCGTGGTCGGAGATGATACCGATCAGCCTGTCGCCATCCATGACAGGCACACGGCGGATCCGATGCTGATGCATGATGGCGTCGATTTCGGGCAGAGGTGTCGAAGGCGCCACGGTGATGGGATTGGGTGTCATGGCATCACGAACAAGCATGGTGACCTCCAGAAAGAAACGGAGCAGGAGTCCAAAGGACGACGGCCCCATTCTATATCCGAACGTTGCCGAGTCCGAAGTCGGGTCGTAAAGAAACGCAGGGCAAGCCCATCGGTAGAAGAGAAGGCTCTGACGTTTCCCTTTGAACCCGGCCGCGGGGCACAGCCCCCGGCGGAGGGCACGCTCCGTTACCACGACCATGCTCGACTTCAGCCCCGTTGACCGTCGCGAACTCAGCCTGGCCGAACTGGCCGCCCACCACAACATCACCCACGCCGACCTCATCCGCCTGACGAACGCGATGATCGAGGCCCAACTGGCCCTGATTGCCGACATCGAGGATGCCGATGTCGTGTTTCCGCCGGTGGATCCCGAAGCCTACGACCCCTATGCCACCGATCCCGAAGCCGCCCACGCCGCCTGGACCCTGGCCCATGTCATCGCCCACACCACGGCCTCGAGCGAAGAATGCTGCGCCCAGGCCGCCAATCTGGCCCGAGGCGTGCCGGTGACCCAACGCATGCGCTATGAGGTACCGTGGCAGAGCCTGACCACGGCAGCTCAGCTCCGGCACCGGCTAGAAGAGAGTCGGCGCATCCGCTTGGCCTATCTCCAGGCTTGGCCCGATACGCCTCACTACGACCTGACCTACACGCCCTACAAGACGCCGCACAACTGCATCACCCGCGTGCTGGCCGGCTTGCATCATGATGCCGGTCACCTGCGCCAGATTGCCGAGATCGTGCGACAGGCCAAGGCGGCGCGCACCGCACCGACCGGAGGCCGGCCGCGGCCGGACGACGGCGCTCAATCCGCCCGTGGCGTCGCTTCAAAACCCAGCGTCTCCTGGACCAGATAAAGAGGGCGACGTTTGACCTCGTCGTAAATACGACCCAGGTACTCGCCGATGATCCCCAGGGAGATAAGCTGGATACCGCCCAGGAACATGACCATGACCAGGGTCGAGGCCTGGCCGTAGAACGCCTGGCTGCCCGATAGACGCAGAATGACGGTCGCCACAATGCCCACCAGGCTCAGACCGGCGATGATAAAGCCCAGATAGGTGGCCAGTTGCAGGGGCAGGTAGGAAAAGGCCGTGATCCCGTCCAGGGCGAACCGCAGCATCTTGCGGAAGGGATATTTCGTCTGCCCGGCATAGCGCTCCTCGCGCACGTACTCGACCCCTGCCTGTCGGAAGCCGATCCAGGCCGACAATCCCCGCATGAACCGGTGATGTTCGCGCAACGAGCGCATGGCCTCGACGGCCCGGCGGTCCATCAGCCGGAAATCGCCCGTATCTACGGGGATACGGACGCCCGTGATCCGGTTGATCAAGCGGTAGAACAGATGGGCGGTAAACAGCTTAAACCAGCTCTCGCCCTTGCGTTGGGCGCGGACGGCATAGACCACTTCATAGCCCTCCCGCCACTTGGCCACCATTTGCGCAATGACGGCCGGTGGATCCTGCAGATCGGCATCGATGATGACAACGGCATCGCCCTGAGCATAGTCCAGACCGGCGGTGATGGCGATCTGATGGCCGAAATTGCGAGAAAAGCTAATGACGCGCACGCGTTCGTCCTGTCGATGCAGCTCGCGCATGATCTCGAGCGAGCGATCGCGACTACCATCGTTGACCAGGATGATCTCCCAAGGCTCGCCGATGGTATCGAGGGTCTCCCGCAGCCGACGATAGAGTTCGGGCAGGATGGGCTCCTCATTGAAGACGGGAGCTACGACCGAAAGGACAGGACGCGTGGTGTTCATGAGGAGACGGCCGCAAAAAGAACGGATAACTCAGAGGACAACCTTAGAGGATAAGCATGGCATCGCCGAAGGAATAAAAGCGATAGCCCTGCGCAATCGCCTCGTGATAGGCTTTGAGGACCGGCTCCCGGCCGGCAAAAGCGGCGACCAGCATGAGCAGGGTCGAACGCGGGAGGTGAAAATTGGTCATAAGTACATCCACGGCGCGAAAGCGGTGGCCGGGCAGGATGAAGAGGTCGGTTTCACCACTCCAGGCGACCACGGTCTGCCAGCCACAGGTGCGATCATCGGGAACGGGTTCGTTCGGCGCCACGCCCAGGGCCGCCTTGGCGGCCGTCTCCAGGGCCCGCACGCAGGTGGTGCCCACGGCCACAATGCGACCGCCACGCAACCGCGTCTCATTGACGGCGCGAGCCGTCTCTGCGCTCACCTCCACCCATTCGCGATGTAACTTGTGCTCCTGGGGATCCTCCGTCTGGACCGGTCGGAAGGTATCCAGACCAACGTGCAGGGTGATGTAGGCGATCCGGACACCCTGCTCGCGCAGGCGTAACAACAGCTCCGGCGTGAAATGCAGACCGGCCGTCGGTGCGGCCACGGCGCCGGGCCGCCGGGCGAAAACGGTCTGATAGCGCTCGGGGTCGGCGGGTGGGGTGTGAATGTAGGGCGGCAAGGGCATTTCACCCCATTCGTCCAAATGCGCTTCCAGGGCGGGATCCAATTGCACCAACCGTCGGCCGTCCGGCAGTTCGGCGACGATCGTGGCCTTTAGGGTGCGATCGGGAGCCGCATCGAGCAGGAGACGACGACCCGGTTTGAGGCCTCGTCCACCGACCAGAGCCTCCCACAAACCGACCTGCTGACGACGCAAGAGCAAGAGTTCGACCCGACCGCCGGTCTCCTTGCGACCTCGCAGACGGGCGCGCAGAACGCGAGTATCGTTGAGCACGAGCAGATCACCCGACCGCAGGAACTCGGGCAGGTCATAACAATGACGATGGTGGATGGCGCCGGTGCTGCGTTCTAGCACAAGCAGCCGGGCATGATCGCGCGGCTCAATCGGAGTCTGCGCAATGCGTTCGGGAGGCAGAACGTAGTCAAAATCGCTCGTCTTCATGGGCGTTGCGACGGAGCCATCGGCGGTTCTAGGCCGGTGTCCGTCTCGGTAAACAGCGAGGGTTGCACGGTTTCGGGCGCACCGGGATAGGGCAACCCCAGATGCTGATATGCTCTCAAGGTGGCCAGCCGTCCACGCGGGGTGCGTTCCAGAAAGCCCAGTTGCAGCAGATAGGGTTCCACGACATCCATGAGGGTGTCCGGTTCTTCGCTGACGGCTGCGGCCAGCGTCTCCAGACCGACCGGCCCGCCGCCGAATTTGACGATCAGCGTTTCCAGCACCATACGGTCGAGGGTGTCCAGGCCCAGGGCGTCTATGGCAAGCAGGTTGAGGGCGGCGTCGGCCACCTCGGCGGTAATGGCGCCATCGGCGCGCACCTGGGCATAATCGCGCACCCGTCGGAAGAGACGCAACGCCACCCGCGGGGTGCCACGGGCGCGACGGGCAATGGCCAGGACGCCTTCCGGTGTCATGGGGGTTGCCGTGAGTTCGGCCGCACGGCGGATGATGTATTGAATCGCCTCCAGGTCGTAGAAATCGAAACGCAGAATGGCGCCAAAACGAGCGCGCAGCGGCGCCGTCATCAGGGCCAGGCGTGTGGTGGCACCGATAACGGTAAACCGCGGCAATTTCAGGCGGATGCTGCGGGCAGCCGGCCCTTTGCCGATGACGATATCGAGGGCAAAGTCTTCCATGGCCGGGTACAGGATTTCCTCAACGGCGCGGCCCAGGCGGTGGATCTCGTCGATGAAGAGGATGTCGCCCTTGCGCAGATTGGTGAGAATCGCCGCCAGATCACCGGCCCGCTCGATGGCCGGCCCTGCCGTTACTTTCAGATTCACACCCATTTCGTTGGCCACAACATGGGCAATGGTGGTTTTGCCCAGGCCGGGCGGGCCGTAAAGGAGAATATGATCCAGGCTTTCACCCCGCTGCCGCGCCGCTTCGATCAGGATTTCCAGATTGTGACGAACGTTATCCTGACCGCGCAGTTCCGAAAGGCGTTTGATGCGCAGGGCGGCGTCGAGCTGATCCGCCGGTTGGGCTTGGGAGGAGAGGGTCCGTTCATCCATGGGCTTTGATCCCATTATACAGGAACCCGACCGCAGACGCCGAGTCGGGCGACCAACCCGACTTCTTTGGCCGGCTAAACCTGGGTCTCCCGGCACCAACCCGGCGCCGGATGCGACCAAAGCCAGAAATTCCTTTCCGCGAATTGCAGAAGACACAAAAGTGTGGTAAAAGATTAGGCTACCCTGTGCATCTGTTGTTTAACATCCCATCCCTATCCGTTTTCGGCCCGAGAGCCTTTGCCCAATGAGTGGAACATCGATCGCAAGCGAAAAAGAGCATCTGCTCAAGCAACGCGAGGAATTGCTATCCGATATCGCCTTGCTCAAAGAAACCCTCCGCGGGGAGGTAGATGTTGACCTTGAGGAGGGTGACCCCGACGTCATCGAGCGTGAGAAGAGCGCAGCCCTCCTCGCCGCCCTTGAGGCCCGTCTGGCCTCTGTCGAGGATGCCCTGCGCGCCATGGAACGCGGCACCTACGGCATCTGCGAACGCTGCGGCAAACCCATTCCGCCCGAACGCCTGGAAGTCAAACCCGAGGCCACCCTGTGCGTTACCTGTCAGGCCGAAGTCGAACGCCTGCAAAAGCGGGGGCTCCTCCTGCAGCAAATGCAACAACAACGGCCCTTCTGGGGTCTGGACATGGAACCCGAACTCGAAGAGGAAGAAGAATAATCCGGATTTTCGCCCAAGGGACCCAAAGCAGGGCGAGGCGCTCGCCTCACCCTGCTTTTTGGGGCCGGCGAGCCCCTTACCCCGCCAACAGGCGCCAGATCTGCGCTACGAGAAAGGTGACGACAAAGCCCAGGCCCAGGGGCAATAGGGCCGCCACGGCCGTCCATTTGGCGCTGCCCGATTCCTTATAAATCGTGGCGATGGTCGTGCTGCAGGGGTTGTGGATCAAACTGAACAGCATGAGATTGACGGCCGTGAGCAGGGTCCAACCACCGGCCTGAAAGAGTTGCATCAGATCGGCGGTGTTTTCGAGTTCGAACATGACCCCAGGGCCGGCGCCGTAATCGGTCATGCCCGTGACCAAAACGGTGAGCATGAGCACAGTGGGAATGACGATTTCATTGGCCGGAATGGCCACGATATACGCCAGCAGGATGACGCCGTTAAGACCGAGCAGCCATCCGATCGGGTCGAGCAGACGGATCAGCCAAGCGGCCAGACTCGAATCACCCACGTGGATGTTGGCCACCAGCCAGATGGCGGCGCCGGCCGGCAAGGCAAAGGTCACGGCCCGCCCCAGGACGATCAGGGTACGGTCGATGACCGAGGTATAGAGGGTCTGCCAGAGGCGCGGGGGACGATAGGGTGGCAATTCCAGGCTGAAGGTGCTCACCTCACCCCGTAAGACCGTGCGCGACAACGCCCAAGAGACAACCAGACTGAGCAACACGCCCAGAATAGCCACACCGACCACGGCCAGCGCCGAGACGAGACCGGCCAGGGCTGCCGGCACCAGCGAACCCAAAAAGAGCGAGGCGATCAGGATCTGCGTGGGCCAGCGACCGTTGCACAACGAGAAATTGTTCGTGATCATGGCGATCAGCCGCTCGCGAGGGCTATCGATGATGCGGGTCGCAACGACGCCGGCGGCATTGCAACCAAAGCCCATCATCATGCTCAAAACCTGTTTGCCGTGAGCCCCGGCCCTCTTGAACACGGCATCCAGGTTGAACGCCACGCGCGGCAGATAGCCGAAATCCTCCAGCAGGGTAAACAGCGGGAAAAAGATGGCCATCGGCGGCAACATCACGCTGACAACCCAGGCCGTGCCCAGATACATGCCGTCGATGAGCAAGCCTCGCAGCCACCACGGCAACCCGACCAGCCCGGCCAAGGCATGGAGGCCGGGATAAATCCGCCCTATCAGCAGGTTGGACAGCAGCTCGGAGGGGTAATTGGCACCGCTGATGGTCAACCAGAAGATCAGGGCGAAAAGGAGAACCATCAACGGGAAACCCCAGCGACGGCTGGTGACCAGACGGTCTATGGTGCGGTCGAGATCGAAGCGCGGTTTGGCCCCCGGCTGGGTCACGGCACGGTCGGCGATGTGGGCGGCCTGGGCGTAGATGGCCTCCATCAGCGCCTGATGGAAATCGATGCCGATCTCCCAGCGCAGCCGCCGCGCCAGGGCCAGGAGCTCCTCGGTTTCGGCGGCATCCGCAGTCGTCGGCGACGTAATCGACAAGGGTGAACGCAACGTATCGGTCGTCATGAGCCATCCTCGCTCAAGCGGATGATGCCGGCGCCGGGGCTGCCAACGGCATCGCGGTGTTGGTCTCCGGCAACCGGGCCAGTTCGGCCAGTTCGCCCGTGCGCACCGCCTGGATCATCCGTTCATCGCCGTCCAGGAGCCGCAAAGCCACCCAACGGGCATTGGGCAGGCCGGGATAGAGCCGTTCCAACCGTTCGACCAGCAGGTGAACCGCCCGGGTGAGCGCCGGCGGTTCATGGAGCAACCGCGGAGGCCGACTAAGCACGCGCCCCTCGGCGACCTCGGCTATGGTACGTACCAGCTCGTCCAGTCCCTTGCGCTGGCGGGCCTCGGTAGGCACCACCGGGGTCCCCAGGTCCCGGGCTAGGCGGCGAATGTCGATCTCCAAGCCCAGGCGCCGGGCTTCATCCATCAGATTCAAACAGATCACAACCCGCCGCGTGATCTCCAAAATCTGCAGGACCAGGTTGAGATTGCGCTCCAACCGGGTTGCGTCGACAACGATGACGGTCACATCGGGCCGGCCGAAGAGGATAAAATCGCGAGCCACTTCCTCATCGGGGCTGGTCGCCAGGAGGGAGTAGGTGCCGGGCAGATCGACCAACTTGTAGCGCTTGCCGGCATAGACAAAGCCGCCTTCGGCGCGGCTAACGGTTTTACCGGGCCAGTTGCCGGTGTGCTGACGCAGCCCGGTAAGGGCATTGAAGACGGTGCTCTTGCCCACGTTCGGATTGCCGGCCAGGGCGACGACGTAGTCCCAGCTCGTCATGTCAATGCCCAGACGGCGCAGATTGCCCAGGTGGTGGGCCGGGCAGGTGGCACAGCCGGCCACTGCCGGCGGTGTATCGAGGCGGAGGGGTTCGTAGTCCATAGGGGTTTTTGCCTATCAAAAGAGCGTAGACGGATCAAGACCGCCTAGGGGTGTGGCTATGGGGTGGACGGCGACAGCGGTTGCACGAAAATCAGCCGGGCCTGTTCCCGGCGCAGCGCAATGAGCGCCCCGCGGATGCGATAGGCCGTCGGATCGCCACCGGGACTGACCATTTCCGCCGTGATGACGGTGCCGGGCAGGATGCCCAGATCGAGGAAACGACGGCGCTCAGGTCCGCGACATTGCGGCGACAGGCGTACCACCACCCCTTGCTGACCGGGCTTCAGCGCTGCCAGGGTCGTGGCGACAGGAGAAGCCGGCTCGGCCAGGGGCGTTGCCGCAATGTTGGCCGCCAGGACCGGCGCCAGGACATGTTCATCGCCGTTAGCCCAGAAACGCACCCGTTCCGGGCTTTGCTCGAGCACACGCACTTCCTGACCGGGAGCCAGGCCTTCGGCCAACAACTGGGCATAAACCACTTCGGGCTCATCCTCGATATGCACGATCCGACCTGCCTGACCGGCAGCCATCTCGGTGAGCGGACGACCGCCATGACCGATAAAAGCGCCATCCGCATCGGGAATGGGGTCACCGTGGGGGTCGTGGGTGGGATGACCCAACTGCGCCGCCAGAGCCTCGGTCGCTTCCGGTCCCAGATGGTGTTCGCTGATATCGGCGCGACGGTGCCATTCCTCGGCATCGTAGCCGGTATGATCGGCCAGGTAACGTTCCCACAAACGATGGGCCCGGATGAGATGGAGAGCGGCCGCACGCCCCTGGGGCGTCAGGCTCAGCGCATCCTGATGACGGCTGAGCAGACCGGCCGTTTCCATGCTGTGCAGCAACTGCGCCGCTTCTTCGTCGGATAGGGTCATGGTCGCCGCCAGGGTGGTCGCAGTCGGCCGCAGGCCTTCCATCTCGCAGGTGTGGATGTGTTTGAGGGCGTCTTCGGTGCGCACGCGTTCGTCCAGACGGCGATGCCGTTGCCATCGCCACCACAGACCACGCTGTGGCCGTAACCCTATCCACAAGAGCACAAGCAGGACGATAAAAGCCAAAAGGGTCATCATGGGGCTGCGCGAATCCACCAAATTTAGGTATGCCTAAATTGTAATGAGGAGGCTCGGTCTTGTCAAGTACGTCGGCCATCCTCGTGGCCTGGCCGACCCACCGATGAGTTGCACTTGTCAAGTCCTTGCACCACAAGAATCGCGCTGCGGTTTGTTCCTGCCCATCGGCCCGGCGCAAGGCACAGCTTCGTCTGTCCGACGCCGCTTCGCTGCGCTAGCAACGCGGCTGATGCCGACCGTTGGGCGATTAGCGTCGAGTAGGACTCGGTTCTAAAGTGTGTTGGTGCGAGAGGGGCAGCCGGTAGGTTGACCCCCTCTCCTGGCCGCAGGCGAGAAGAGGGAAGGGGCCGGGAACTCACAAGTGTAGGTTTTTTGTACAAGCTATGGCAAAGGGAGACTTGGTGGTATCCTCTTCTCCTCAAAAACCGCAAGGAGAGGAGAAGCAGGGACAAGAACAGCCTCACCCAATGGCGTGACATAGTGGCCCAGCCTATGGCGCATCTCAGCAAGCCCCAAATCGCTGTGCTGGCGTTGTGGAGTTTTGACGTCGTGATAGCCCGTTCTTGCGGTCTGACGACCGTAACCTGTCTGCTGGCACAGCTGGTGGGGGCAAAGGAGGCGGCGATGCGGGAGCGTCTACAGGACCTGTATCGGGAGGCGGCGGCCAAGAAGGGACAGAAGCGGGCGGAGTGGTATGTCGAAAGCTGCTTTGGTCCTTTGTTGGGCTGGATTCTGAGCTGGTGGCGTGGGGAGTCACACCGTCTGGCGCTGGTCCTGGATGCCACCACCCTTAGCGACCGCTTGGTGGTGCTTGCCATCAGCGTGGTGTATCGGGGCTGTGCCATCCCGGTGGCCTGGGAGGTGGTGGAGGGTCAGCGGCGTGGCAGCTGGCGGCCCTTCTGGGAGCAGCTGCTGGACCGGGTGGCCGCAGCCATCCCGCCGGATTGGTTTGTGCTGGTGTTAGCCGACCGGGGCCTCTATGCCCCTTGGCTCTTCCAACGCCTCCAGCGCCGGGGTTGGCATCCCTTTCGGCGCATCAATGCCCAGGGCTTGTTTCGCCCCCAGGGCGAAGCTTATCGTCCCCTGGGCAGTCTGGGCTCCCAGCCCGGCACCGCTTGGGCCGGGGTTGGCATCTGCTTCAAGGGTCAGCCTCTAGCCTGCACGCTGCTGGCCGTATGCGGAGAAGCAAGCCAACAACCCTGGTTTATTGTCACGGACCTGCCTGTCGCACAGGCGGATGCCGCCTGGTATGGCTTACGCCCCTGGATTGAAAGCGGCTTCAAAGACCTCAAGCGAGGCGGCTGGCAATGGCACCAGACGCGCATTACCAACCCCCGACGCACCGAACGCTTCTGGCTTGTCTTGGCTGTGGCTACCCTCTGGGTCGTCAGTGTCGGCG
Source organism: Caldilineales bacterium (assembly GCA_037443945.1). GTDB lineage: Bacteria > Chloroflexota > Anaerolineae > J102 > J102 > SSF26. The sequence goes on along the minus strand of JBBINH010000038.1, from coordinate 338 downwards.
GTGAAGCCGACGCCACGCAACCGGTTCATGACCTGGACGCACTGCCTGAGCCCCCGAGCGCCCATCGCCGAGCCACGCACCGCTCCCGTCCTCGTCTGCTTGGTTGTTTCCGCCAAGGCCTTCTCATTATCCTCGCCGCTCTCCTGCGCGGACGCCCCCTGCCCTTGGGCCATTTCTGCCCCCATCCTTGGCCCTCTTCTCCCCAACCCTCCGAACCCTAAAAACCTACACTTGTGAGGGCGCACGGCCAGGCCGCCGCGCTGCAGGACGTGGGTGTAGATCATGGTCGTTTTCACGTCTTTATGGCCGAGCAGCTCCTGGACGGTACGGATGTCATA
>JBBINH010000037.1:0-32136 GCA_037443945.1 Caldilineales bacterium | reverse complement strand
CGTCGATGAAGACGATGCAGGGCGAATTGCGCTTGGCCTGGTCGAACAGGTCGCGCACCCGACTGGCACCCACGCCCACGAACATCTCCACAAACTCGGAGCCGGAGATGGAGAAGAAGGGCACGCCGGCCTCACCGGCCACGGCCTTAGCCATGAGGGTTTTACCGGTGCCGGGGTGTCCGACCATGAGGACGCCTTTGGGGATACGGGCACCGAGGGAGGCGAACTTTTGCGGTTCTTTGAGGAACTCGACGACCTCGGCCAGTTCCTGTTTGGCTTCGTCGGCGCCGGCCACGTCATCGAATGTGACGGTGGGCTTATCACCCGTGAACATACGGGCACGGCTTTTGCCAAAGGAGAACGCCTGATTGCCCGCGCCCTGGGCCTGACGCATGATGAAGAAGAAGAAGGCCCCGATCAACAGAATCGGCAGAATGGTGCCCAACACAACGCCCCAATTGGCCCAGCGATTGGGGGGACTGAAGCGAATGGTGACCGTCGCAATCTGTTCGGGCGTAAGCCCCAGCCAGCGTAGGGTATCGGTCAGGCTGACGTTTTCTTCTTTGCGGCTCTGACCGATGCGGCCGTCGTTGTGATAGGTAATTTCCAGTTCATCCCCGCGCACAAGAATGCTCTTGACCTGCCCTTTGGCAATCTGCTCGGCCAATTGATTGAGGTCATAGACCTCGACCCGCGACGCGGCCTGGTTGTTGCGCGAGAGCGAGGTGAGCAGGAACGCACCTACGGCGGCGAGAATAACGAGGTAAATCAAACCGTTACGGAGGGAAGAGGGTCCCATAGGATGGTGAAACCTGAGCAGATAGGAAGTGAATCGGAGAGCCTTTTCCGTTCTCCTTTGTCCATTGTAGCACAAATCGGCCTAGAAAAAAGTGCGCCGGCCTGCAAAGCCATCGCCTACATGGCCCGTTCGATCACGAAGTTCAAAATGTTGCCGTAAGCACGACGCAGGAACTCCGGCCAGCGGCTGCCCGGCAATAGCGGCGGAAAGGCCGATGCGCCCGGCTGGTCAAAGCGATGGCCTGAACCGGAACCATCCCAGATCAGGTCGGCGCCGGGGATGCCCAGCTCGGCCAGGGCTTGGTCCGGCGCATAGCCGTTATGCGCCAGCGTATTGCCGTGGACGTGTACGCGCTCCGGAAGAGGACCGACGTCGATCTCGTTCGGTGGAAAAACGCCACTGCGGGTCAGGCTATACACGGCAATCCCGACGGAGCGGTTATCCTCTATCGTGTTGGCGAAAACTTCGACGTCGTCGGCCCCCAGCAACAACATCCCCACTCCTGAGGGCACGAAGCGCACCACCCCGCCACGGGCGAAGTTCTCCCGGTTGTTGTTTGTGATGAGGTTATTATGGATGCGGGTATGCTGCGAGATTTTGGATGTGAGCTGGGGCAACACGAACACCAGCAAGCCGGCCGTGTTGTCGTAGGCCTGGCAGTTGGTCACCTCGCCGTTCAATGTGTTTTCCAACTCGATGCCGGCCACGTTGCCGTAGGCGAGGCAATCCCGCACCAGGGCGTTCTCCGATTGGCCTACGTAGATGCCTGCGTCTTCGGCCCCGGTCACCGTCACCCGTTCCACCAATACGTTGGTGCTGCGCACGGGATAGACCCCGTAAGTGCCTGTGCGCTCGGCAAAAATATCGTACAGGTGCACGCCCGTAGCGCCCTCTACCAGCACGCCGTTATCCTTGTAGTGGCGGATGTGCAGTTTGCCCAACCGGAAGTTGTTGCCCGAAGCTACCACGGCATCGGCCAGCTCAAAACGGCCGTCCAGGATGGGATACTCGCCGGCAGCGTTGGGAATACCCTCGATGGTCAAATCGCTGATATCGACCACAACCGTCTCATGATAGACCCCGTAGGGGATCAGTACCGTATCGCCGGGGCGGGCGCGGTCCACGGCGGCCTGGATGGTCTCATCCGGCCTCACGGTGATCGTCATCGCCGACCGTGAGGTAACCGTCCGGGCGCTACCCCCGCGATTGATCGCCTCCGCGACGAGCCGCGCCGGATTGTCCTGCCGCGCCACCACCGGCAACCCGGAAGGCACCGCCGTGGGGATGGTGGGCAGATTGGACTCATCGGTGAGCGCATAGAGGAAAGCGACCAGGTCGGCGCGTTCCTGCGCCGTCAGCTCGAAACCGTTGACGAACACATCAACCCGCTCATTACCGAAGGCGCGGCCACCGCCTTTGGCGTAGAAATCCACCACTTCTTCCAGGGTGGCCAGCGAGCCGTTGTGCATATAGGGTGCGGTCAGGGCGATGTTGCGCAGCGTAGGCACCTTGAAGGCACCGGGTTGACCGTCGGGCACCACACCGGCCCGGCCGGGATCGTCATCGGGCACGCCGATCACCCGGAACGTATCGCTGGCGAAGGTGGGCGCCGCATGACACTCAAAGCAACGGGTAGCACCGGATCGGAACAAGGCCAGCCCGCGACGTTGCGATGGCGTCAGCGCCTCGACATCGCCGGCGGCATAACGGTCGAAGGGGCTGTTCTGGCTGAGCAGGGTACGCTGGAACGCAGCCAGCGCCCTGACCGTATTCGTCAACGTCACGGCCTCCTCGCCCCCACCAAAGGCGGCGTCGAAAAGGGCGACATACTCGGGGATGGCCCGCAGCTCGGCCTCCAGAGTCGCCGGATCACCCACGCCCATCTCCTCGGGATGGGTGATGGGAAAGGTGGCTTGCGCTTCCAGCGAATCCAGTCGTCCATCCCAGAACAGCTTGCCGGCGAAGGCCACGTTCCACAGGGTGGGCGTGTTGCGCGTGAGCGGACCGGTCAGACCCGCTGCCACGGGACGACCGTCGCTGAAGCCCAGGTCGGGATGGTGACAACTGGCGCACGCGCGATCGTTGCCCTGGGAAAGGATGGGATCGAAAAACAGCAGCCGCCCCAGCGTCACTTTGGCCGGGGTCGTGGGATTATCGGGGGGCTCGTTGGTGGCCGGCCAGGCCCGCTGCAGGCCGGAATACGACGGTTCGACACTGCTGGCGCCGGCGCCGTGATGGGCCATATCCACGGGCGGATCGGCCGGGGGTGGAGCTATGGCCGCCACCACCACGATCCCAAGCAGGGCCAGCAGGAGCACACCGCCGAGAATACCCAGAATGGTCAACAGTCGCTTCATGGCAAGTCTCCGATGGATCACGAAAGGCGCAAGGAAACCGGGCCTATGGCTGCGCCAGCAAAAAGGCCACGACGGCGTCGATCTCCTCACCGCTGAGGGTTTTGGCCAAGGTAGAGGGCATCAGGTCCTGGAAGCCTTCGACCAGATAGGCGCCGGGGCGAAGGATGGAGGTGTAAAGATAGCCACGCGCATCGAGGCCATCCACCCGCGTTGCCGCCTGCACGGCGATACCGGCCAGGGACGGTCCCACCAGGGTAACCCCGGGCGCCAGGCTATGGCAAGCGGCGCAATGGGCCTCGAACACACGTTTGCCCAAGGCCAACTCCGGCGGGAGGGTGGGTGTGGGTGTCGGTGTCGGTGCTGGGCGACAGGCTGCTGCCAGCCAGAGAACAAGCCAGACAAGGAAGACGCGGACTCTGAACATAAACGCACTCAACGAGGCAAATAGCCAGCATCAATCCTATATCGCTTTCTGGCAAAAATCGTATCTCTACTTGCCGTTATCGCTCTATTATCCGAAGAAGCGAATTTTCGCTTCATTTCCATCTTAGAAAGGCATCTTGTAGCACAAGATGGCACAGGTGTCAATCTTGTGACCCAACCCCGGGCACTCGCGATTAAAGAAGGCGGAAGACGGTCGCAATCGTCTTCCGTCGCAGCCTCCGCAGGAGGCACGCCCTAAGGCAGGCGTGGGATCAAAAACGGTCGTTCAGGGTCGGCGCCCTGGAGCTGCCAGATTTCATAGCCGTGCTCGGCGAAGATCAGGAACTGGTCGGGGCCGGGGTCTTTTTCATCGCCCCGATGGATGATGTAGGCCAGTTGGGTGGCGCCTTCGACGCGGTTGGTGGCCGGATAGCTCACATCCCAGCTTTCGTTCAGGGCGACTTTGTATTCCCAGGTGCCTGCCGGCACGTGGGCAGCCCGCCAGATGGAGATACCGTCGCCGTCGGGGTCTTTCATCCAGCTTTTGAGATGAGCGGGTGTCCGGTTTTGACCGCCGATGGCCTCCAGGAAGTTCCCGGCCACGATCGGAATAATGGCATCGGGCCGGCTGGCGACGTAGTGATCGCTGCGGTCGTAGTAGAAATGGACCGTTTGACCGGCCTGGGTTACGCTAAAGGGGACATTAGGTCCGTTGCGCTGTCCGTTGCGACCGCAGTTTTCATCCCATGAACCGCCTACGGTGACCTTGAACTCATACTGTCCGGGCGGGATGGCATCGGTAACGAACTTCCAGACGCCGTCGCCGTTGCTGTCGGTGCCGCGCGTGTTCAGATTGTCGGGCGCTCAGTCATTGCCCAGACCGGCGGCAGAGACGTAATTGCCGGGGAATGTGACGAGCAGGTCTTCGGCAGGAGAAACAAAAACCGCCGGTCGGGCCGCAGAGCGGGTGCCGAGACCGGCGGTCAGGGGCAGCGCCATGGCGATGGGCGCCAGGGCGGTCACGATAAAGCTCAAGAGGAGCAGAAGGCTCAGGATAGGCCGATGGCGGGACATGGGGCATCCCCTGGGGAAACGGGCAAGGCGAAGACGATGGCGGCATTGTAACAGAGAATGCAACCGGTTGCAAAACCGTTGGTGACGAGGAATAGGACCTTCGCCATCCTGGGGATAGCGCTTCCCGGCTTGCGTGTGTTGTCTCACCTGGCCTACAATCGCGACCATGTCTGCGTCGGATCGCCGTTTTATCGCTCTGTTGGCCCTCTATGGCCTGTTCCTCCTCTGGCTCCACTTGCTGGTCGAGCAGCTCCCGGTGGACTGGGCGGCTTTCTGGTATCCGGCCAAATTGATCGGCCCCGACGGCCGTCTGAAGCCGGAAGAGTGGTTATGGGGCGTGATTCCCATCACCTATCTGCCGACAGGTCTGCGCATTGCGCTCATTCTCTCGCTGATGGCGCTGGTCGGATGGGTGGCTTTGGGTGGCAGGGTTCCCCAAGGGCGCATCCCCTTTCCCCGTCAGGCCCGCGTCCACATGCTGCTGGCCGTGTTGAGTTGGCCGTTGTTCTACCTGGGAAGGGTCATGCATACCCGTTGGGGCGATGCTTATCTTCTGGTCAAGGGCATGGCCCATCCCCAGGTGCGGCTGACCTATAGCTGGCAGGCGCCGCTGGACACCTATCTTCATGCCCGGTTGTTTCAGATCGGCGAGCGCTTATGGGGGTGGGAGGATGCCATGCCTGCCTATTGGTGGCTTTCCAGCCTGGCCGGAGCAGCGGCGCTATGGGTGCTGTTGCGGACGGCTGCCGATCTCGGTCGCACACCGCGCGAACGCTGGGTGATCGTCGGCCTGATGACAACCACAGGCGCCATGCAGCTTTTCTTCGGCTATCCGGAAACCTACACCCTGCTCAGCCTGCTTATCCTGCTCTTCTTATGGCTGGCCTGGCGCTGCTGTCAGGGTCTGGGATCCCTGTGGGGGCCGAGCCTGGCCCTGGCCGTGGCCGTGGGATTCCACCCTGCGGCCCTCATTCTGCTGCCGGCGCTGCTCGTGTTGGGATGGCCGGTCTGGCGGCGCAACGGTCGGCACCCGGCGGGCGTGCTGGCGGCGCTGGCCATCCCCCTGGCAGGCGTTTTGGCCGGTACCCTGGCGCTGATGACCGCCGGCGGTGTGGGTTTGGAGGTGTTTTTGCGCAGTCAGGCTCCCGGCGGCGGCGATCATCGCTGGCTGGTGCCGCTGACCCAGGTGCGCAGCGAGTGGGAGTACTACACCTTGTTTTCGCGTGGGCATCTCATGGATATCGTCAACCAGCAGCTTTTGGTGATGCCGTTCACCCTGCCCTTGCTGCTCGGGCTGGTCTTGGGCTATCGCCGTCGTTTGCCGCGCGAGGGTTATGCCCTGTTTTTGGCGGTGGCAGCCGCTGCTTATGTGGGGCTGACCTGGGTGTGGAATCCCGACTACGGTGGTCAGCGCGACTGGGATCTGTTTGCGCCCGCAGCCTGGCCTGCTACGCTGCTGGCGGCTTATGGGCTGACGCGGGCCACAACGGCTGCGGTACTGACACGGGTAGCCGTCATCATCCTGCCGATCCAGGCCTTGCACACGGCCGCCTGGATTTACAGCAACACCCGGCCGTGGTCGTGGTAGGGCGATACGCTGGAACCGTGAAGGTCGGCGCAGAAACGGGTTCTACCATGGCGGTTGTAGCCTGCCGACGGCGCCGCGTTCCGACGCCGGCTTTGCCCAGGCCCCAACTCCCGGTTATACTGCAAGACCATGCGCATCCGTGATCTGCACCGCAAGCTGCTCTGGGGGCTGGTTTTCGGCATCGGCGTCGCTTTCATCCTGGCCTTGTGGGGCGATTTCGGCGAACTGCGCCGCCATCTGACGGCCTTTCCCTGGCAGTTGGCGCCGCTGTTGGCGGGCCTGACGCTGATCAACTACGCCTTGCGCTTCGGCAAATGGCAATACTACCTACGCACCATCGGCGTGACCGTACCACGCCGGCGCAGCCTGGGCATTTTCCTGGCGGCGTTCCCGATGGTGTTGACCCCCGGCAAGGTGGGCGAGCTGTTGAAAAGCTACCTGCTCAAGGCCGGCACCGGGACGGGAATGGCCCGATCGGCTCCCATCGTGCTGGCCGAACGGATCACCGATGGGCTGGCCATGTTCGTCCTGGCGCTGGCCGGCTTATTCGGTTTTGTCGGTCAGGGTCCGCTTCTCTGGACCCTGAGCGGTGTGGCCGGAGCGATGCTCCTGTTTGTCCTCCTCAGCCGTTCGCAAAGGCTGGTGACATGGGCTTTGCGCCTATGGGGACGCCTGCCCGGACTCGGCCGTTTTGAACCGGCCTTGCGGTCGGCCTATACGAGCACCTATGACCTGTTCACCCTGCCGCGGTTTGTCCTGGCCATCGGTCTGGGTATCGTATCCTGGGGATGCGAGGGCCTGGCCCTTTATGTGACTCTGGTCGGGTTGGGCCAGGAGCCGGGGCGTCTGGTGTTGGAAGTGGCCGTCTTCACCCTGGCGGCGGCCACGCTCATCGGTGCCGTCAGTTTTTTGCCGGGCGGATTGGGGGCGGCCGAGCTTTCGCTGGCAGGACTGCTCCTTCAGTTGCTGCCCCTGGGGCCGGGCGAAGCCGTTGCTGCCACCCTCATCATCCGCTTTTTTACCCTCTGGTTCGGTGTCGCCATCGGCCTGGTCGCCATGGTGATCGTCCTGCGGCGTCTTGGCCTCGATCGAGAACTGGCTTTGGAGCCCACCGAGGAAACCACGGAGCCTGCCCATGAGTACGTCTGAGCTCTGGTGGGTCGAATTGCACAGCCATACTTGCTTTTCGCCCGACTCCCTGGTCCGACCCGAAGCGATTGTCGCCGCCTGTCGGCGTCGCGGTATTGCCAAAATCGCCATCACCGACCATAACACCATCGCCGGCGCCCTTGCCGTTGCCCGGTTGGCGCCCGATCTCGTGATCGTCGGCGAGGAGATCATGACCGACCGGGGTGAGCTTATCGCCTGGTTTGTCCGGGAGGAAGTCCCCAAGGGTCTCTCGCCGGCCGAAACGTTGGCCCGTCTGCGCGACCAGGGCGCCGTGATCGGCATTCCCCATCCTCTCGATGGCCTGCGCCGGTCGGCCATGGGAGCGGAAACCACGCTGGCCCTCCTCGATCAGGTCGACGCCCTGGAGGTCTTCAATGCGCGCTGTCTACGACCGGCCGACAACGAAGCCGCACGGCGTCTGGCCGTGGCCCATGGCAAGCCGGGCACGGCCGGCAGCGATGCCCACACCATCGGTGAGATCGGGATGGCCAGGATGCGAATGCCGCCCTTCAGCGATGCCGAAACGTTCCGCCGCAGTCTGGCCGTGGCGCACTATGAGGGCGGGCTGAGCGGCGCCCATGTCCACCTTTACTCGCAACTGGCCAAACACGGCAAACGGTTTTTCCGCCCTTGCGACCGGCGATGATCCTGCTTTTGGTCCTCTCCCTGTTGGCAGCCGTCATACCCACCGTCCTGTATGTAGCCCTGCTCGTCTGGAGTGACCGTTACGAGCGCGAGCCGGGCTGGTTGCTGACGACGGCCTTCGGCTGGGGAGCGTTGCCGGCGGTGTTCCTCTCGGTTGTAGGGACGCTGGCCCTGGGCCATCCGCAGGCGCTGTTCGACAGCCAATGGACCGCCGATGTGTTTCAGGCGGTGGCGGCAGCGCCGATTGTGGAGGAGATCGCCAAAGGGCTGGCGCTGGTGGGGATCGTCGTCTTTGTCGGTCGCGAGGTCGACGGTGTGCTCGATGGGCTTGTCTACGGCGCCCTGATCGGGATGGGTTTCGGCATGACCGAGAATTTCTTCTACTTTCTCGATGCCGCCCTGCAGGGGGATTACCTGAATTGGCTTGTGGTGGCTTTCCTGCGCAGCGTGGTCTTCGGCCTCAACCACGCCTTCTATACGGCCATCTTCGGCGTGACCCTGGCCATCGCCCTGGGGAGCCGGCGACGCCGGTGGCTACCGATGCCGGGACTGCTCGCCGCCATTGGGGTGCATGCCCTCCACAATCTGAGCGCCACCCTCGCCGCCCGCTACCCGGGCCTGCTCCTCCTCAACCTGCTGCTGAGCGGAGGGGGTGTGCTCGTGATGGTGCTCATCGTCCTCCTTTCGTGGCAGCGTGAACGCTCCCGGTTGGACTGAAGCCGCTCCGAACGGCAAACAGCACGGTGGATCTGCTCTCGGCAAGGCGTTGGCTTCGACTCTAAACAGCAGCAGCCTTGACCCCCCGGCGGGCGACCGGCGCCTCCTTGAATGCCACACCGCCGCGCGTTGAGCCGCGAAGCATCTGTCGAGTCCGGCCCCCTTACCGAAGGCGGTCATTCTCGGTCCGCTCCCGACCCCTCTCCACCCCGGCGCCGAAGGGCAGAGAGGGGTACATGGGAAGTTTTCGATCCGTCCACACGGGTCATGACCCATCCGGCTGTCCGCCGTGTGCTTGGCGCCGATGGGAAATCGGCCGGCGCTGCGCGGCGGGCGTCGGCCTGCGCCGACGCACCGGGGCGACTTCGGCCGGCACGCAGGCAGTTGCCCGAGCGGCGCCTTGACCGGTGGCGCCGCCTAAAGCCGTTGGGCGATAAGCTCGGCGATCTCGCCGGGATGATGGGCTACAGGCACACCCACGGCCTCTAAGGCCTTGATTTTATCGGCGGCCGTGCCTTTGCCGCCGCTGATAATGGCACCGGCGTGCCCCATCCGTTTGCCGGGGGGCGCCGTCTGACCGGCAATGAACGCCACGACCGGCTTGGTGACGTGTTCGCGGATGTACGCGGCTGCCAGCTCTTCGTCGTTGCCGCCGATCTCACCGATCAGGACTATCGCTTTTGTGGCCGGGTCTTGCTGGAAAAGGGCCAGAATGTCCACAAAGCGGCTGCCGATGATGGGATCGCCGCCGATGCCCACGACCGTGCTCTGGCCGATGCCCATCTCCGAAAGTGCCGCTACGGCCTCGTAGGTGAGGGTACCCGAGCGCGAAACGATGCCCACCGCGCCCGGTTTGTGAATACGACCGGGCATGATGCCGACCTTGGCCTCGCCGGGCGTGATGACACCGGGACAATTCGGGCCGATCAGGCGGGTGGGCAGCCGTTCGAGGTGGGCGCGCACGGCGATCATGTCGAGCACGGGAATGCCCTCGGTGATGCAGACGATCAGTTCCACACCGGCATCGGCCGCTTCGAGAATGGCATCCGGGGCAAAACGGGCGGGGACGTAGATGATGGAGGCATTGCAATCGGTAGCGGCGCGCGCCTCGGCCACCGTGTTGAAGATCGGCACTCCCAAGACCTCCTGGCCGCCTTTGCCCGGCGTCACGCCGGCTACGATGGTTGTGCCGTATTCGATCATCTGGGCGGCATGAAACATGCCTTCGCGGCCGGTGAGACCCTGCACGACCAACCGTGTGTTTTTATCCACCAAGATGCTCATCGTACCACCTCCACCGACAACAGACCGCGAGCGGCGGCCACGGCCTTTTGCGCCGCCTCGGCCAGGGTGCGGGCCGTGGTCATGTGGGCCTCGGCCAGAATGGCGCGCCCTTCTTCTTCGTTCGTCCCCACCAGCCGCGCCACCATTGGCACCTTGGTCGGTACCTGCTCCAGCGCTGCCAGGATGCCGCGGGCCACTTCGTCGCAGCGGGTGATGCCGCCGAAAATGTTGAATAAAACGGCCTTGACGTTGGGGTCGCTAAGGATGATGCGCAGCGCTGCTGCCACCTTCTCGGCGCGAGCGCCACCGCCGATGTCGAGGAAATTGGCCGGCGCGCCTCCGTAATGTTTGACGATGTCCATCGTCGCCATGGCCAGACCGGCGCCGTTGACCATGCAGCCGATCTCGCCGTCCAGCTTGACATAACTAAGGCCGTTGATACGGGCCTCGGTTTCGGCCGGGGCTTCTTCGTCCAGATCCCGCATCTCCTCCAGATCGGGATGACGAAAGAGCGCGTTGTCGTCCAGGACCATCTTGCCGTCCAGGGCCAGCAGCGTTCCGTCCCCCTGGATGACAAGGGGGTTGATCTCGGCCAGCTCGGCGTCGCAGCGGATAAACGCGTCGTACAAGCCCTGCGCGATCTGCTGGAAAGCGCGGAAATGCTCCTGGGGCAGGCCGATGGCCGAAGCCAGACCGATGGCCTGATACGAACGCAGACCGAGTGCCGGCTCGATAACCACGGTTTTGATGGCGTCCGGTTTGGTTGCTGCCACCTCCTCGATGTCGACCCCGCCTTCGGCCGAGGCCATCATGACCACGCGAGCACGGGCGCGGTCGATGACCAGACCCAGATACAGCTCCTGGTGGATGTCCGAGGCCTCATCGACCAACACCCGCTTGACCGTAAAGCCTTTCAGGTTCATGCCGAGGATGGCATCGGCTTTTGCTTCGGCTTCGTCGGGTGTGCGGGCCAGCTTGATGCCACCGGCTTTGCCGCGTCCGCCGACCAGGACCTGCGCCTTAATCACCACGGGTTTGCCCAGACGTTGGGCAATGTCCCGGACTTGGGTTGGCGATGTCGCCACCTCCCCACGCGGGATGGGAATGCCGTATTGCGCAAAGATGCGCTTGGCCTGATACTCGTGCAGTTTCAAGCGATCCCTCCTTATCAAGGATAGACGAAGAAGGCCGTGGGTGTATCCGCAGACAACGCGGCCGGCGAACTGCCATCGCAGCCCGCTCCCGCTTGTCCGCCGCAGGGATAACGCAGTGCGTCAGCAGGGGATTATAGTCGGAGGAGAAAACGGGCCACAAATCCCACCCGGTTCTACGTCAACGATCTCAAGCCAGGCTTCCAGACCTTCAGGCTGCTCACAGAATCCGTGCTCCCAGCAACGAGGCTGCCAGCTCGACGGCCAGTTCGGCCGTCTGATTGCCGTCATCCAGGATGGGGTTGATCTCCACGATGTCGAGCGAGGTGACCTTGTGGGATTCGGCCAGCATTTCCATGAGCAGATGGGCCTCGCGATAGGTCAAGCCGCCGGGCACAGGCGTGCCCACTCCCGGCGCCACGCCGGGGTCCAGGCTGTCCATATCCAGACTGACATGAACGCGCGGCAGCCCGGCGACGTGGATGATGGCCTCGCGGGCCACGGCGGCCAGCCCGCGCTCGTCAATGTCGCGCATGGTGTAGGCGCGCATCCCCAGGTTCCGCAGATGGGCACGCTCACCCGCATCCACACGGCGCAGACCGATGAGGACGACATGACGCGGATCGACCTTGCGACCGGGATGGCCCAGATCGACCAGTTCGGGAAGCCCCAATCCCACCAAATGGGCCAGGGGCATGCCGTGGAGATTGCCCGACGGCGATGTGGCCGGCGTGTTGCAATCGGCATGGGCATCCACCCAGATAAGGCCGGTCGGCGCCAACCGACTCAGAGCGCTTACCGTACCCAGCGCGATGGAGTGATCGCCGCCGAGAAAGATGGGAAACTCGTCCGCGCCGCAACCGCATGCTGCTTCGTAGATCCGTCGGCAAGCCTGTTCCACCGCACGGAGATACCGCACCCGTCCCCCACCCAGCTCCTGGACCACCTCGGTGGCACTCCCTTCCTCGGGCGTCGCGACGGCAATGTTGCCCCCATCCACAACCCGATAGCCCAGGCTTTCCAACCGGGCCTGCAAACCGGCATAACGCACGGCGCTGGGCCCCATATCCACCCCGCGCCGTTGCTGACCTAAATCCATAGGCACGCCGAAGATGCGGACAACGCCGGGATGCATGATGGCCTCGCTAGCCCCAATCGGCCCTCAACGCTGCTGATAGACCAGACCGATGAGCTGCGGTTCTCCCCATACCGCCCAGTTCCAGCGCGAGTTGCCCAGAGGGTCGGTGATAAGCTGCAGAACGAGCTCCTGGCCGGCCAACGACGGCAGATCGAGCCCAAAACTGTCCCATCCCACCTCGTCCTTGAGATGGTTCCACAGGATGCGGCCGTTGACGCGCAGACGAAAGGCGACCTGATTGTCCGCACTGAGCAAAGCGCCATCGCGCACACCGGCGGCAAAGCGCATCCTCAGCACGTCCACGTCATGGGGGACGAGCATCTGATATTCGAGGACCGACACCCCTACCGCCGGCGGATGCTGCCAGATGGCCTGGCGTATCAGCCCACCGCAAGACGCAGGAGCCACTTTGATCTCCATCCCGGCCGGATCGTGAGTAGCGGCCTGACGGGCTTCGCCGAAATGTTCGATCAGGTCATACACCCAGACCGGTCGCAGGCTGCCATCCGGTTCCCAGGCCGAAGGCGAATGCCATTGCTCTTCTTGCCATTTGAGAAAGCTGATGTACTGGGAAAGCTGGATCAGGCTCTCTTCGGAAAGGTCGGCAATACGGCGGAAGATGGCCTCGAGTTCATCCTGACGATGGGACATGGGCAAAAACGAAGGATCAGACGGGCGCGGCGAATTGAAGGGGCAAAACAAGAGGAAACGCCCTCATTCTACCCGATGCCCGGCTTTAGAGGCAAGAGAACGCCTGCAACGGCGCCTGCATGCCGACGCCCGGTCTGCGGTTCCTCCCGCCGGGTGCGTTTTCCACACCCGGCGGGAGCGACGATCGTTCAGAACCGTTCCCACTTACCGTCGTTGTAGAGCACGAATACCCCGGCCGAGGCCGTCCAGATCATCGTGCCGCCGGCAAAAGGCTGTATCGAAGCCTGCACGCTGCGCTGGGGTTGCCGCGCCCAGCCCAGCTTCTGCGCCAGGTTGTCCTCCTGGCGCCACATGAGACCGATACCGTACTCGGGTTGATAGTAACCCGGCGGTGGCACCAGCCAGGGATTATGGATGGGATCGCCCGGATTCCAGCGGTCGGGATAGCTTGCCCAGCTTCCGGAATGGAACATCACGTAAATGACCTTGCTGTCGAGGTCCTGGACGACATAACCGCTTACAAAGGGCTGATCGTTGGCGGCAAAGCCCTTTTCCGGTACCGAAGGGCACCCCAATTTGGCGCGAACATGGGCCCTTTCGGTCCAAACTTTGCCGAAACCCAAAATGGGCGTCACGGCGCAACCGGATGGCGGTGTGGGCACCGGTGGCGGCGGCGGAATCGGTCCCGGCGGCGGCGGCCAGTAGGGCGGTTTAGACCCGCACACCCACACCCAGGTCCCGTTGATCCACTGCCACGAACACGGCGGCGGTGGTGGTGGGCCGGGAATGCAGAGCCGTTGACCGACAAAGATACGGTTGGGATTGCGGATGCCGTTGGCCCTGACCAGATCCGTCACGCTAACCCGGTAACGGGCCGCAATCCGCGTCAGCGTTTCCCCGCGTTTGACGATGAACGGCTTGACACGAGGAGGCCTCGATCCGGCCGAGGCCTGTCCGCCAGGGGACGAAGGAGACGAGCAGGGCCACGACAAGCCCAAACAGGACAATCCGTTTCATGCGAAGGCACCTTGGAACGGAAAAGGGCGAACATCACGGAGAGGAGGCGGCGGGGATGCACAACCGCTGCCCGGGGAAGATACGATTGGGATTGGGGATACCGTTGGCCCGCACGATATCGGCCACCCGGACCCCATAATGCCGCGCGATGGCGCTCAGGGTCTCTCCTCGGCGCACGGTATGGATGGCCTGACACGCCGGTGGCGGTTCGGGAATGCAGAGCAACTGACCGGGATAGATGCGATTGGGGTTGTCGATACCGTTGGCCCGCACGATATCGGCCACACGGACGCCGTACCGCCGTGCGATCCGAGACAACGTATCCCCCCGTTGGACGAGATGGATGGTTGGACAAAGGGGCGGTACATCGGGAATGCAAAACCGTTGTCCCGGAAAGATGCGGTTGGGATTGCGGATCCCGTTTGCCTGCACGATATGGGCGACGCTGACGCCATACCGTCGGGCAATCTGCGTGAGTGTTTCACCCCGTTGCACGATATGAAAGGCCTTGCAAGTCACCGTTTGGGCCTGAGCGGCTGCGGTGGGCAGCACCGTGATCAGCAAGGCCACCATCAGACCGAAAAGCAGGATGCGCTTCATAAACAGCACTCTCTAAATGAAGGACAAAGACGAGCGGCATCGGACATACGCACGACAGAACGTCACCGAAGACGGCGGAAGGGTGGTCCCTTTACCGATGCGTCTCGATCCGATCAAGACGAACCGATTGCAAAGACGTCACGCCTGCCGTAGGTGTTCCGGACGGACCCGGTGCCCACACCGCAGGTTCTAACCTGCTCTATCCTCTCCCTGCTATTTGTTGGGTTCTCCTGCTTCTGGCGGGGAATTGGAAGCCTTCATACCTAACATGATGCAAATCATGGCGGCATCGGGCAAAAACCATAAGCTGGAAATAGGCATCGTCTATCCCCAACTCCGGGGACGGTTTCCGCAGGCTGGATGACTGTCCCGGTGTGTTGCTTTGCAGATAACGTCGACAGGTCCTGGCGAAGCCAATGACGGCAAACCGTGCCAGATGTTTCCCGACCGTCACCAGGTATCACAGGCCTGTTCGACGGTCGGTTTTTCGTTTCGAGTTCTTTTGCGATGATGGCTTTTCCGGCAAGGAGGCGTTGGACATGGAATCCCTCACCCTCTCCGTTCCGGCCATGTACGGCGACCATCATGTCCTGGAAGTTCGACGGCTCCTGTTGGCCCTGCCTGGGATCGGGGATGTGTACGCCAGCAGCGCCTTCAAGGTTGTGGAGCTCACCTACGATCCGGCCCAAATCGAACCCGATGTGATCGTGAACACCTTGAAGGCGACGGGCTATCTCGATGAACTGCCGCTGCCGGTTGAATCGGGTCGGCCCGTGACCGAAGCCAACGGCAGCGACCGCTACTTCCGCCATACGGCCGTTTATCCCCAGGCCGAGCGCGTGGTGGCGTTTGTCCAGGACGTCGCGCCATCGCCACGGCCGCTGTGGCCATGTCCCGGCCTCGGACCGGTACCGCGAATGGACGAATGACAAAGGATTTCTACGTGCCGACTAAAGTCGCCCGTCATAGGCTTTCGGCCTGCGGTCGGCGCAGGCCGACGCCCGGCGCACAGCGCCCAATGAGATCGATTTCCGATCGGCGCAAAGCGCCCGGTGGCGGGCAACCGGGTAGGTCGTCTTTGCGACGATGTTTTCCTCTCCGCAACAGGAGGAGGCACCATGACCAAAAAAACGTATCATCCCGAAGACCTTAGCGCCGATCCGGCGGCGCAGCAGATGCTCATTCGGGCCGAGGAGTTGGGGCTGAGCACGGCGTTCACACGGGCCACCGAACTGAGCCCTTGCAACATCGGCAGTGCCGGCATGTGCTGCAAACTATGCGGCATGGGCCCCTGTCGTCTGACGAAAGACGGGCAGACCGGCATCTGCGGTGCCACCATTGATACCATCCAGGCCCGCAATCTGATCCGCGCCATTGCGGCGGGCTCGGCCGCCCATTCCGACCACGGTCGCGATATGGCCTTCACCCTCAAGGCCGTGGCCAACAACCAGACCGAGGGTTACGTCATCCGCGATGTGGCCAAGCTGCGCAATCTGGCCCGGTTTTACGGCATCCCTATCGAAGGTCGTCATCCCCATGAGATCGCCAACGACCTGGCCGATCTCTACATTGCCCAATTCGGCCAACAGCGCGGGGAAGTCGTCCTGACCAAACGGGCGCCGGCCAAACGTCAGAAACTCTGGCGTGAGCGGGGTGTGGTGCCGCGTGGGATTGACCGCGAGGTGGTGGAGGCCCTCCATCGCACCCACATCGGCGACGATCAGGATCCCGAACACATCCTGCAGCACGCCATCCGCACGGCCCTGGCCGATGGTTGGGGTGGCAGCTTGATTGCCAGCGATGTCTCCGACATCCTCTTCGGGACGCCGGCGCCGGTGTTGGGCCAGGCCAACCTGGGCGTGCTCAAGGAGGATATGGTCAATGTCGTCGTGCACGGCCATGAACCGACCCTGAGCGAGATGATCGTGGCCGCCTCGCAAGACCCTGAAATCATCGCCTATGCGCAGGCGGCGGGGGCCAAAGGGGTCAACCTGGCCGGGATCTGCTGCACGGCCAATGAAATCCTCTCCCGCCAGGGCATCCCGGCAGCGGGCAATTTCCTGCACCAGGAACTGGCCATTCTCACCGGCGCCGTAGAGGCGATGGTGGTGGATGTGCAGTGCGTGATGCAGGCGTTGGTCATGCTGGCCGAGAATTTCCATACCAAGATCATCACCACATCGCCCAAGGTGCGTATCAAGGGTGCCACCCACATCGAGTTCGACGAACATCGTGCCCTCAGCATCGCCAAACAAATCCTCAAGGTCGCCATCGACAACTTCGCCAATCGCGGTAAAGTCCATATCCCCCAGGTCAAAGAGACCCTGATACCGGGCTTCTCGCACGAATACATCAACTACATGCTCGGCGGGAGTTTTCGCGGCTCGTTCCGACCTCTCAACGATGCCATCATGGCCGGTCGTATTCGTGGGGTGGCCGCCATTGTCGGTTGCAACAACCCGCGCAGCAAGCAGGATTGGCTGCATACTTATGTCACCCAGAGTCTGCTCTTGCAGGATGTCCTGGTGGTCGAGACCGGTTGTGGCGCCTTGGCCAGTGCCAAACTCGGTCTGATGCTGGGCGAGGCCGGGCTGGAAAAGGTAGGCCCCGGCCTGCGCGAGGTTTGCGAAGCCATTGGTATTCCCCCCGTGTTGCACATGGGTTCATGCGTGGATAACACGCGCATCCTCACCGTGTTGACGCAGATGGTCGAAGAAGGCGGTCTGGGCGATGATATCAGCATGGTCCCGGCCGTGGGGCTGGCGCCGGAGTGGATGAGCGAGAAAGCCCTCGCCATCGGCACCTATTGTGTGGCCTCCGGAGTCTACGTCATCTTCGGCGGGGCTTCGCCTGTGGGCGGGATGCCCGATCGGGTCGAAGACAGCGACCTGGTGCTGCGCTACCTGAGCGAGGGATGGGAGCGGCTCTACGGTGGCAAACTCGAGTTTGTCAAGGACGCCGATACGATGATCCAGCGTACCCTGGCCCATATTGACAAAAAGCGCGCTGCCCTCGGTCTGCCGGCCTATGATCCCTCGCGCTTTGGCCGCTCGGGCGATGCCCGTGTCCGGATGCTTGAATCGCTCCCGCTGAGCGAACGAAGGGCAGCGTTGTACGGTCAACCGAGCAAGAACTGAGCTGGAGGAAAGACCCATGTCACGTTACATTGCCACCCGCGCCATCCGCGGGGCCAATGCCCTGGTCACCGAAGCGGAGTACATGCTGGCCAAGGCTCTGGCCGAAAAAGGGCCCGATACGCCGGTGGCTTTTCCGAACACAGCCTACTATCTGCCCGTCATCTACGGCATGACCGGCATCGCCGTGCAAAAGCTGGGCGATCTGAAGGCTGTGTTGCAGCACGCCCGCAAGTTGTTGCATCCGGTGCCCGCCCCTCGGCACTGGACCCCCTATCTGGGTGAAACCCTCGACAGCGGCATGGCCACCTTGCTGGCAGCCGAGGCCATTGAGGCCATCCGCTTTGTGTACGGCCTGCAACCGGAGCCGATGCCGGGCTTGCGACTGGCAGGCAAAACGGCGTTCACCAGTCCGGATGCCGGTAACGGTCGTGAGCCCCTGGATGGTCATCTCAACGGCCCGATTGACGACATCCAACTCCGGAGCTGGGGCATCCAACTGGTGGATGGCCGCATGCCCGGTTTCGCCGCCATCGTCGGCTGCGCCAAATCGAACGAGGTGGCCGTCGAGATCGTCCGCCAACTCCAGCGCCGCAACATCCTCATCTTCCTTTCGGGCAACGTCAACGGCCGCAGCATCATCCACCAGCTCATCGAGGAAGGGGTCGAGCTGGGCTACGATACCTACACGGTGCCCTTTGGTACCGACACCATCAGCGCCATCTACGCCCTGGGTTTTGCCACGCGTTCGGCGCTCACCTTTGGCGGTCTCAAGCCGGGCCAGGCGCGCGAAATCCTCCTTTACAATCGCGAGCGGGTCTTTGCCTTCGTCCTGGCTTTGGGCGAGGTGGATGACCTCAAGTACGCTGCGGCGGCCGGAGCCATCAATTTCGGCTTTCCCGTCATCGCCGACACGGTCATCCCGGAAATCCTGCCCACAGGCGTGACCCGTTACGAACACGTCGTCAGCATGCCCTGGAACGAAATCGAGGGTAAAGACGATCGCGAAAAAGCCGAACGACTCGTGCAAAAGTGTATCGAGGTGCGCGGGGTCAAGGTGAAAGTGCTAGATGTGCCGGTGCCCGTGCCCTACGGTTCGGCCTTCGAAGGCGAGGTTGTGCGCAAGGCCGATATGCGGATCGAATTCGGCGGCAAGTACAGCCGCGCCTTTGAGTATCTGCGTATGGGGGGCATGGATGAGGTGGTGGACGGCAAGGTGGAGGTGGTCGGCCCCGGTTTCGAACACATCCCGCCGCAGGGCCATATGGACCTGGGCATTGTCGTCGAAGTGGCAGGCCGGCAGATGCAGAAGGACTTTGAACCGGTGCTGGAACGCCAGATCCACTACTTCATCAACGCCGCTTCCGGCATCCAACACATCGGCCAGCGTGACATCGCCTGGATTCGTATCTCCAAAGCCGCAGCCGACAAGGGCTTCAAGCTGGAGCATCTGGGTAAAATACTCCATGCCCGGTTCAAGAATGACTTCGGCGCTATTGTGGATAAGGTACAGGTCACCATTTACACCGACCCCGAACCGTTCCAGTACTGGCTGGTCAAAGCCCGTGAGGCCTACGACTACCGCAACAGACGGCTGGCCGACCTGACCGACGACAAAGTGGAGGAATTTTACTCCTGCACCCTCTGCCAGTCCTTTGCTCCCAACCACGTCTGTATCGTCAGCCCGCAGCGGCTGGGGCTGTGCGGCGCCTACAACTGGCTGGATTGTAAAGCGTCGTATAACATCAATCCCACAGGTCCCAATCAGCCCATCAAGCTGGGCCGTCTGCTCGATCCGGTCAAGGGCTACTGGGAAGGGACCAACGAATACGCCCGCATCGGCTCGCACGGCGCCGTTGAGAAGGTGGCGATGTATTCCATCATGGAAAACCCGATGACGGCCTGTGGGTGCTTCGAATGCATCGTCATGCTCATCCCCGAAGCGAACGGCGTCATGGTTGTCAGCCGTGAGGATCCCAGCATGACCCCGGCGGGGATGACGTTCAGCACCCTGGCGGGGATTGCCGGCGGTGGCCTGCAGACGCCGGGTGTGATGGGCGTAGGCAAGTACTATTTGCTCAGCCCCAAGTTTATCTCCGCCGACGGCGGCTTCAAGCGCGTGGTGTGGATGAGTAGCTTTCTCAAGGAGAGCATGGCGAACGAACTCCAGGCCGTGGCCGAACGCGAAGGCGATCCCCAGCTGATCGAGCGGATCGCCGATGAGCGCTATGTGACCACCGTGGACGAGCTGCTGGTCTGGTTGGAAGAACACAACCATCCCGCCCTGACGATGCCCCCGATTTTCTGATGGAGGAGCGTGGCTATGCCTGTCGAAATCCTCAAGGAGACCTGGACGGGTGCAGTGCAGACCGTGACCCTGGGCGCAACCCCGGCCGAAGGCGGCACACGTGGGCGCACGGTGACCGTGGGCGGCGAACGTTCGCTGCCCTTTCTCCACTTCGAGGCGCCCATGCCGCATCGCCCGGTCATCGCCGTCGAGATCAAAGACCGCCGGCCGGAAGACTGGTCGCCGGTGTTGTTGCGGGCATGGGGCGACGCCGTGAACGATCCCGGCACCTGGGCGCAGGCGGCGGCCGCGGCCGGTGCCGATCTCATCCTCCTGGCCCTCAGTTTGACCGATGCCGAGGGCCGGCCGACCACACCGGCGGCGGCCGTGGCCGCCGTGCGTAAAGTCCTGGACGCCTGTCCCTTGCCCCTGGCCGTCTTCGGACCCGGTCAGGCCGAAGCCGACAACGAGCTGTTGGTGGCCGTGGCCGAGGCGACCAAAGGCGAGCGGTTGTTGCTGGGCATCTGCGAGGACAAGAACTACCGTACCATCGTGGCCACCGCCCTGGCCAACGGCCATCTCGTCAATGCCCGCACACCCATGGACGTGAACCTGGCCAAGCAACTCAACATCCTCATCACCGATATGGGGATGCCCCTGGACCGCATCATCATGGACCCCACCACCGGCGCCGTGGGCTATGGCTTCGAGTACGGCTATTCCGTCATGGAACGTCTGCGTCTGGCGGCGCTCCAGGGGGACCGGATGACCCAGTTGCCCATGCTGGTGACTCCCGGCTTTGAGGCCTGGAAAACCAAAGAGGCCAAGGTGGGCAACGGGGTGCCCGCGGCCTGGGGCGATTGGGAGGCTCGCGGCATCGCCTGGGAAACGCTCACGGCCCTGGGCTTGCTCGAAGCCGGTGCCGATATCCTCGTGCTGCGCCATCCCGAATCGGTGCGACGCCTGCAGCGGGCCATTGCCGACCTCATGACACCCCCTTCCGGTCCGCTCGTCTGAGCCTGCAGGAGACGATGTATGGCCCTCACCGGCATTCAGATCTACAAACTTCTTCCCCAAACGAACTGCAAGGATTGCGGTTTCCCCACCTGCTTGGCCTTTGCCATGAAGCTGGCGGCCAAACAGGTGGAGCTTGCGGCCTGTCCCCATGTCAGCGAGAGCGCCAGGGCCCAACTGACCGAAGCGGCCGTGCCGCCGGTGCGTTTGGTGACGGTGCGCAGCGATGGGACGGAGCTCAAAGTCGGCAACGAGGTGGTGCTGTTCCGACACGAAAAGACGTTTTACCATCGGCCGGGTCTGTTCGTGCGGGTGGGCGACGATCTGGCGCCGTCAGCGCTGGAGGCCAGGGTGGCTGCGGCCGATGCCTATCGCGTCGGCTATGTGGGCCTTGAACTGGGCATTGATGGTTTTGCCGTGGAAGCGGTCACAGGCGGACCGGGCTCGTTTGCAGCCGCCGTGCAGACCGTGCGCCGTTATACCCGTCGTCCGCTGGCCTTGCTGGCCCGTTCGGCTGCCGTGTTGGGCGCCGGCCTGGAGATGATCGCCGCCCATGAAACCCCTCTGCTGGGGGTGGCCGCCGCCGACAACTGGCAGGATATGGCCGACCTGGCGCGCAAAGCCAAGGCGCCGCTGGTGGTGCGCGGGCACACCCTGGGTGAACTGGCCGATCTGACCGAGAAAATCAAAGCCGCCGGGGTCGAAGATATGGTGCTCGATCCGGCCGCCCGCGATCTGGCCGGCCACCTTCTGCTCAGCACGCTTATCCGCCGCCTGGCTCTGAAGAAAAACTTCCGCCCCCTGGGCTATCCCCTTATCGCTTTTGCCTCCGCCGACGGCGACGCGGCCGTCGAGACCTTGCTGGCGGCGCAGGCCATCCTCAAATATGCCGGTTTTGTTGTGATCGATCATTTTGCTCCGGAAACGGTCTATCCATTGCTGGTTCTGCGCCAAAACATCTATACCGACCCGCAGAAACCGATTCAGGTACAGCCTGGTCTGTACGAGATCAACAATCCCAAGCCCGACGATCCCGTCCTGGTGACGACCAACTTCAGCATTACCTACTTCAGTGTCGCCAACGAGGTCGAGGGCTCCGGGCTCCCGGCCTGGCTGGTCGTGGCCGACGCCGAGGGGATGAGCGTGCTGACGGCCTGGGCCGCAGGCAAGTTCGATGCCGAGCGCATCGCCAAGGATGTGAAACGCTTCGATGTGGCCGCTAAGGTCAGCCGCCGTCGCCTGGTCATCCCCGGCCATGTGGCCGTGCTCTCCGGCGAGCTGGAGGCCGAACTGCCCGATTGGGAGATCCGTGTGGGCCCACGTGAGGCCGTGGACCTGCCCCGCTATATGAAAGAGGCTTTGGCGAACTGAGTTCGACGAGACGGACGATGAGCCTCCATACCGTGCTTTTCGACTCCGAAAACACGGTGCAGGTGCCCACAGGCACCCTGCTCAGCGAGGCCGCGCGGCTGGCAGGGGTGGATATCCAACAACCCTGTGGCGGTCAGGGCCGTTGCGGCCGCTGTGCCGTGCAGATCGTAGCCGGCAGGGTACGACGCCGCAGTACGCTGCGGCTATCCCCGGAGGATATCGCCAAGGGCTATGCCCTGGCCTGCCAGTCGGTGATCGAAGGCAATATCGGCGTGGTCGTGCCACCGCAAGAGAAGGTGGAACGACGCCTGACCACCGCTCGCGAGGTGGCCGAGGTGCGGGTACCGTCGGGCTACGACCCTTCCCGTCATCAGAGCCTCTCTCGTCTGCCGTTGCGCCTGCGGCCACCCAGCCTGGAGGACCAAACCGACGATTGGAGTCGCTTGCAGGCGGCCCTGCGTCGGGCGCTCAAGCGCAGTGAGTATCGCTTTTCCTTGCGGCTGTTACGACGCCTGAGTGAGACCCTGCGGCAGGCCGATTGGCAGGTGACGGCCATTGTGGATCGGCCCCGTTGGGAATGTTGTCCCGATGCCCCGATTCGCCTGCTCGACCTGCTCCCCGGTGAGGTGGATGCCCAGGAGCCCCTGTGGGGTGTGGCCGTGGATATCGGCACGACGACCGTGACCCTCTGGCTGGTGGATCTCATCAGCGGCCGGGTACGGGCTCAGGTGGCCGAGTATAACGGCCAGATCGCGCGCGGGGAAGATATCATCTCCCGGATCATCTACGCCGGCAAGGACAACGGCGGCGAAGAGCTGCGGCAACGGGTTCTTGAGACGATCAACGGGTTGATCGAGACGGCCTGTCGGCAGGTTTCGGTCCGACCGGAGGCCATCGTCAAAGCAGCCATTGCCGGCAACAGCACGATGATGCACCTGTTCCTCGGCCTGCCGCCTGCGAGCATCCGCCTGGCACCGTTTGTCACCACCATCAACGACATTCCACCGCTGACGGCTACCGACGTGGGCCTATGGTTGCATCCCGAGGCGACGGTGGATTGTCTGCCGGGTGTGGCCAGCTATGTGGGGGCCGATATCACGGCAGGGGTGCTGGCCGCCGGTCTGGACGAAAGCGAGGCCCTCACCCTCTTTCTGGATGTAGGTACCAACGGCGAGACGGTGTTGGGCAATTCGGAATGGCTGGTGGCCTGCGCCTGTTCCGCCGGTCCTGCCTTTGAGGGGGCCGGCGTTCACGATGGCATGCGGGCCACGCTCGGCGCCATCGAAGAAGTGTGGGTGAATAGCCATACCTTCGAACCGACCTATCGGGTGATCGGTCATGTCCGGCCGCGCGGGCTGTGCGGCAGTGGCCTCATCGCCCTGCTGGCCGAACTGTTCCTGACCGGTGTCATCGATAAGGCGGGCAACATCAATCTGGATCTGCCCACCCCGCGGGTGCGTCGGGGGGCGCAGGGCCCCGAATACGTCGTGGCTTGGGCTTCCGAAACCGCCCACGGCCGCGACATCGTGCTGACCCACGTGGATATCGACAACCTGTTGCGGGCCAAAGCCGCCATCTACGCCGGTTTCACCGTCCTGGCCGAAAAGGTGGGTGTGCCGCTTGAGGCCGTGGAGCGGGTCTTGATCGCCGGGACTTTCGGTAAGTACATCAACGTCGAAAAGGCCATCCAGATCGGCCTGTTGCCCGATCTCCCCTGGGAGCGGTTTCATTTCCTGGGTAACACGGCCGTCCAGGGCGCCTATCGCGCCTTGCTCGATCGCACTGCCGTAGACCGCATCGGCGATATCGCCGCCCGCATGACCTACATCGAGTTGTCGGCCGACAACCGCTTCTACGAAGCATTCACTTCGGCCCTCTTCTTACCCCATACCGATATCGGCCGTTTCCCCAGCGTGGTCGCCATGATGGGTTGACGCCCAGGATGTTCCCCTGCTCCGGAGGCATCATGTACATCATCGGTGAAAACATTCATATCCTTTCCGATAAAGTCAAAGAGGCCCTAAAAGCGCGCAATGCCTACTTCTTTCAGGATCTGGCCGTGCGGCAGGTCGAGCATGGCGCTCAGGCCCTCGATCTCAATCTGGGTCCGCGCAAGACCGACTGGGAAGAAGTCTTCCCCTGGATCGTGCAGACCATTGAGGCCGTCGTGGATGTGCCTCTCAGCTTCGATAGCACCAATCTGCAAGGCATTGAGGCCGGTTTGAAAAAGGTCACCAAGGCGCAGCCGATCATCAACTCGACCAGCGCCGAACCGGAGCGCCTGGAAAAGGTGCCTCTCCTGGCCAAACGCTACAACGCCCGTCTGATCGCCCTGACCATGGGGCAGTCGGGCATCCCCGTCAGCGCCGATGAGCGGGTGAGCATCGCCATCGAAAAGCTCATTCCGCGCATCCTGGAGATCGACTTCCCCTTTTCCGACCTCATCATTGACCCCTTGGTGCTGACCGTTTCCGGCTGCCAGGAATACTGTCCGGAGCTGATCAATGCCATTCATGCCCTGCAGGTCGTCTGGGATCCGCCGCCTCTGGTTTCGGTGGGCCTTTCCAACGTTTCCAACGGCGTGCCGCGGCCGCATCGCCCGCTCATCAACCGCACCTATTGCGCCATGCTCATGGGCGCCGGGCTGAAGATGATGATTGCCGATCCCTTCGACGCCCAGCTGCGCGAGACCATCCGCATCATCGAGACCCGCGATGCCGGTACGGCTATCGGCCGTTGTTATCTCAAACTTCACGACCGTATTGCCGCCATGGAGGACCCGCAACCGGACGATTTTGATCTAAACGATCCGGAACAACGAGCTATCTGGAAAACAGTGCAAATCCTGTTGAATAAAGTCATCTACGCTGATGGCTATCTTAACGATTGATAACGATAATCGGTAATTGTTACATTGCATCAATTACCGATTGCAGCCACAGGAGGTATTTTTATGCCTCTTTTCACCCCCGGACGACGCTGGCAGCCGCCTTTTGCCCCCTTCCATAAACCGCCGCGGTGGCGGCAGCGCGCTCTGGTCCGTCTGGAGCGGATGGTCAAGGGGCCTTTGTTCGGCTGTCGTATGTGCGGTAACTGTCTGCTGCAAGAGACGGCTTTCATCTGTCCGATGGCCTGTCCTAAGGGACTGCGCAACGGACCCTGCGGGGGTTCGACACCGGAGCGTTGCTATGTGGACGAAAGCCGTCCCTGCATCTGGTATCGGATCTACGATCGCGCCTTTCGGATGGGGCGTGAAGAGTTGCTGCTCGAGGTGCTGCCACCGCTCGATTGGGACAAGGTCGGCGGTGAGACCTGGGCCGATGTGTGGGCGCGGGTGAAAGCGATGGGCGTTGGCCGGGTGGTGTCGGGGCTGACGGCACGGGCGGCGACCACGCGTGCGGCGACATGGGACAGCATCTTCCGGCCTGTGCGTCAACCCGATTGGTGGCAGGGCGACGCCGTCTACCATCCCCCGGCCTATAGCGAACCCGTCTCCGAGCTGGAACGACGCCTGCGGGCAGGCGAGTTTGTCGTGACGGCCGAAGTCGCACCGCCGCTAAGCGTGGCGACCGACCAATTGCAGAAAAACATCGACCTGATCAAGCCTCTGGTGGCGGCGATCAACTTCACCGATGCGCCTTCGGCCACCCCGCGCATGTCCAGCCTGGCCTGTTGTCTGATCGCCCTGCAACGCGGGGCCGAGCCGGTGTTGCAGATAGCCGCCCGCGATCGCACCCGTACCCATCTCCAGGCCGAGGTCATCGGCGCCGCGGCGCTGGGAATCCGCAACATCCTCTGCCTCTCCGGCGATAGCCCCCGCCTGGGGCCGCCGCCCCGCGCCCGCATGGATGTGGTGGATATCGACTCCGTCCAGATGTTGTGGATTCTGCGGCGGCTGCGCGATGAGGGCCACTACCTCGACGGTCGTCCGCTCAAACAACCCCCGCGCTATTTCCTGGGTGCGGCTGCCTCGCCGTTCGCCTCCGAACCCCGCTTCCAGGCCTTGCGCGAGCAGAAGAAAGTCCATGCCGGTGCCCAGTTCTTCCAGACCAACCTGGTCTATGACCCCGACGGGTTGGAGGTCTGGCTGGAGGCTTTGACCCGCCGCGGGGTGCTCGACAAGGTCTTTATTCTCGTCGGCATCACGCCGCTGAAGAGCCTGAGGATGGCCTACTACCTCCACAACGAGGTGCCCGGTGTGCGCATCCCCGCGCCGCTGCTGAAGCGAATGGAAGCCGCCGGCGATGGCGCCGCCGAGGAAGGGGTGAGCATCGCGCTCGAGTTGATGGAGCGCATCCGCACCCTGGAAGGCGTGCACGGCTTCCACATCATGGCGGTAGGTTGGGAAAGCATCGTCCCGCGGTTGATCCGGGAGGCCGGGCTGGAGCGACAGGTTGTGCCCACCGTGACCCCGGTGCCGACCGTCTCATCGATCGCGGTAAGCCGAGTATGAGCCCGGTTGCACACTTGCTGGCGGTCCTGTATGACCACCACCGATCGGCGGAAGGTAGGCCGCTGGCGATGTATGCCGCTTCGCTGCGCCACACGTTGAGCGCCGTGCCGCCGGAACGGTTGGCGCAGCGGGTGGCGGCGACTCTGCTCGACACGACCACGCTGGCGCTCCCCTTTTGGGGGGAACGTGTGCAGGCCCGCCATCCCGAACTGGTCTGGCAGACGGCGACCGGCCGCGACCTCGACGAGCTGAGCCAGGCCTTGTTGCTCCACCACCTGCACCACAGCGACGGCACGCGCCCAACGGGGCGCTGGGTGGCCTTCGGCGAATTGCCGGACGGGATGTTCTACAGCCGGGCCTTCAGCGGCTATACCGATGCCGTGCTGGCCCGACACTTCGGTGACGACCTGGCCACTTTTCGCCGCTGTGCCCTGAGGGTATCCGGCTGCCTGGGCGAACAAGCGGCCGTCTCGGCCCCGATGGCTTGGGTGTTCCAGGTCTTACCGCTGGTGCCGTTGGCGGTAGCCGTCTGGCCGGGGGATGAGGAGGTTCCGACCGCCTACCGCATTTTGTTCGATGCCGCCGTGTCCCACCACCTGTCCACCGACGGTTGCGCCCTTTTGGGCAGTATGCTGACGCGTCGCCTGGTGCGCGGCCGTTCCGCCGTTACGGCGTAGCGTTTCCCCTTTGCAACCTGTCTACGACCTGACCGTTTTGTGCGGATGCCCTCATGAAACTCGCCATTGCCGGTAAAGGAGGCGTCGGCAAGACCACGTTGGCCGCCCTGCTGGCCCAGGCCTATGCCGATGCCGGTCGTGATGTGCTGGTCGTGGATGCCGATCCTGCGCCCTGTCTGGCCCAGGCCCTGGGCTTTCCGGCCGAGCTGCGGGCGGGGTTGCAGCCCATCGCCGCCATGGCCGATCTGATCGCCGAGCGCACCGGTGCCCGGCCGGGTACCTACGGCGGCTTTTTCACCCTCAACCCGCGCGTCGACGACCTGCCCGAACGGTTTAGCATCCGCCATCGTGGGGTGCGTCTGCTGGAGATGGGTGGGGTTGAAAAGGGTGGATCGGGTTGTATCTGCCCGGAAAGCGCTTTGCTCAAGACCCTGTTCACCTATCTGCTCTTCCGGCAAGACGAGGTGCTCATCCTCGATATGTACGCCGGCGTGGAGCATCTGGGACGGGCCACGGCCGCTTTTGTGGATGCCATGCTCATCGTCTCGGAGCCAACACGGCGCAGCCTGAGCACGGCCGGCCAGATTGCCCGGCTGGCGCAGGATATCGGTCTGACACGGCTATGGCTGGTGGGGAACAAGGTGCGCGACGAGGCCGAGGCAGCCTTTTTGCAGGCGGAAGCGCCCGGTTTGCCGGTGTTGGGCTGGCTGCCGGCGGCGGCCGGCGTGCAGGAGGCCGACCGTCTGGGCGTGCCTGTGTACGACCATGTGCCTGCCCTGCGCGAGGCCGCCTTCACGCTGATCGAACGCCTGGAGGCCGTGTTGACCCCACGTTCGATCTCTGCAAGGTCCGGCTGAGCGTCCGTTGGGTCGTTGTCGGGGTTTGAGCGGTGATGTTCAGCTACCCAGCAGCAAGGCACTGCCGGCAGGGAGCATCACCCGATCGGCAACGCGTTCTCCGGCGGGGGTCGTGAACAGGCCGGCCGGCAAGGTCAGCGCGATCGCTGCGTCGCCCATGTTGACGGCCACGAGCACCCGGTCGCCTTCGTGCTCCCGTTCGGCCAACCAAAGCCCGGCGGTGGTATCCAGGCGCAGCGTGTTCACCTGGCCGTAGGCCAGGGCCGGGTGCCGACGCCGAAACGCGATCAGATGGCGGAAGAAGGCCAGCAGGGCCGTATCCTGGGCCCGGCCCCAGAGCATGGGGTGTCGCGCTTCTTCGCGATGGGGGCCTTTGGCGCGCGGCTGGCTCAGCCCTACCTCGGTCCCGTAGTACAGGATGGGCGAGCCGCCCAGACCGCAGAGCAAGGTAGCGCCCAGGCGCAGTTTGTCCTTATCGTTGCCCACCACCCACAGGAACCGGTTCATGTCGTGGTTGTCGAGGAAGCAGGGATGGGTGAAGCCGGCAGGGAAAAAGCGCCAGGTGCGTTCCATCGCCGTGACAAAGCCGGCCAGGTCGGGGCGTTCCCCGGCCGGAGGGGCGCACAGGCGGCGTATCTGCCGGGTAAAGTTGAAGTCAAGGCAACCGTCCAGGCGGCCGGCGTAGGTGCGCAGTTGGTCGCTGCCCAGGGTGACCTCGCCGAAAAGCCAGCAATCAGGGCGGACGGCCTTGCAAGCGGCGCCGAAAGCACTCCAGAAGTCATGACCGGGACCGGCGGCGTAGTCCAACCGATAGCCGTCTACGCCGAACTCGGTCAGCCAGTAACGGGCAACGGCAAGCAGAAACGCGCGCGCCTCAGGCTCATCCAGATCGAGTTGGGGCATCGAGGCCGTCGTGAAAAAGGTGCGATAGCCGTGGGGATACTCCGGGCCGAAGGTGAACCAGCGCCGATAGGGACTTTGGGGATCGGTCTGAGCCTGTTGGAACAGGGGCGAGTGCACACTGATGTGGTTGGCCACAAAATCGAGGATGACCCGCAACCCGCGCGCATGAGCGGCATCGACCAGACGGCGCAGGTCGTCTTTATCGCCGAAGTGCGGTTCGACTTCGTAATAGTCCAGCGTGTCGTAGCCATGATAGGAATGGCAGGCAAAGAGGGGCGTAAGCCAAAGGGCGGTCACACCGAGGTCGGCGATGTAGTCGAGATGCTCATGGATGCCCTTCAGATTGCCGCCGACGAAACGGGTCATCTCCTCGGGTTCGAGCCAGCGGGCCGGCGCTGGGGCAAAACGGTCTACGACGATCTGATAGACAACGGCTTCGTGCGCCCAGCTTGGGGTGCGATGGCGGTCGACGGTATAGCCGTAAACGGCCGGTCGTGCGGGGGTGCGGTCGAGGTTCATCTCCCGGCCGGGTTCGACAAGGCTTGTCTCCCGGCTATGCCAGCCCTCGAGGCGATAGCGGACATGGGTTCCCTCCGGTTGGCCCGGGATTTCGCCCTCCCAGATTTCGGCGTAGTCCCAATACAACGGCTGCCACAAGGTCTCGACCCGGCGTAAGGGCACGGCGAACCCGCGTTCGGCCTGTCCCCGATGGCCGGCCGGTTCGCTGCCATCGGTGGTGACATAGGCCGTCAGGCGATCGATCGGTATCCCACGGCCGACCGTGACCCGGATCGTCACGGGCCGGCCCGGTACGGGATCGCAGGGATGGATGTCGTGCCGATGGCGAATGCCCGACCATCGTTCGCGTTCGGTGGCAAGGGTGGTGGTATCGGCCTCCAACGGGCCGAACACGAAGTCCTGCATGACAGCACTCATGGTCTCTCCACAGCTCCTATCCGGCTTGGGATGTCTGGGCGGCTTCATGCGCCAGTAAGAAGCGCAACGGAATGTCCAGCCGTTGTCGCCAGGCCCGCTCGGAGTGTTCGGCGCCCGCAAAGCGCTGCGTCAGCCAGTCACGGCCGTGGCGATAACCCGCCGCCCGCAGGTGCCCGTCAAAGCGACGCTGGTAGGGTTCGTATGCGGCATCGAGGGTTTCGGTGCCGTAATCGAAGTAGAAGCGATGGGCACCCGGCGGCGGCAGACGGCTACCTAGATAGTCGACCAAGGCATTCCCTCCTGCCGGCCAATGGGTGGAAAGACAGGCCGCAGCGCCGAAGACATCGGGATAGCACTCGACGCCGTAGAGGGAGATCAGCCCGCCCATGCTGGAGCCCATCAGCCAGGTCCGGGCTCGATCGCCGCGGGTGCGGTAGTGGTTGTCCACCAACGGTTTGATGTGATGGACCAAGAACGCCAGATAGGTATCCGCAGTCGGCGGGCCACCGTGCCGGTGGAGAAGCTCGCGCGCTTCGGGCGGGGCGAGGGGCCAGAACTCCTGGGGCATGTAGTCTTGCCAGCGTCGGCTGCTGTGCCAGATACCGACGACGAGGATACCCCGGCCGAGGCCGGCCTCCATCAGGCGGATAACGGCTTCGTCCACACCCCAATCCACGCCGATGGTGGCCAGAGCCGGGTCGAAGAGGTTCTGGCCATCGTGCATATAGAGCACCGGATAGGCCTCGGTGCTTTGCTCATAGCCGGGCGGAAGCCAGACGTCGACAATCTGCGGTTCGTCCCGGTCGGGTCGCTTCAGGGTATGGCGATAGAGGGTACAGGTACCGTCGGAGGTGAGGATGCGGGTAGGCATGGCGAAGATTATCGCCGATGGCGGGAACATCGTCCATTTCCGTCAAGGCCCTGCGCCTGTGCTTCGGACACGATGAGAGGCCCCCAGAAGGGACAACTCTCTTCGGGCCGGTGGCGAACGGTCGTCTCAACCTGGGCCATCTTCGCCGCAATCGTGCCTGCACCTGTGACTTGGGCTGGGGATGGGTTATAATCTTGGCGAGCAAGCTGCGTGGGGCACCGCGCGTCATTGGGTGAGCCAGGGTGAGCCACAGCACGATTCCGTCTAAGATGCCGCCAAGGCATGTTAGACGGAAAGATTCCGTATAATCCATAGTTGGGCGGCTACTGTTAGGTACACCGATCTGTTCTCAAGACCGTGCTGATCAAAAGGCAGCACGAGTCCACAAGAATAAGAGCGACTTTGGAGGTGCTCTATGAATCCATCCCCAACCGAACATGAAGACCCTCATGATGTTCATATGGCTCATGCACACAAGCATACCGCGGCCGGCGCGCAGGAAAGCCACGCCACCCATGCTATGTCTGCGCAACCTGTCGGAAGCAAGAGCCATGCGGGTCACGGTGCAGCTCACACCGATCACACAGGCCACGAGCGGATGTTCCGCACCCGTTTTTGGGTCTCCCTGGTGCTTAGCATCCCGGTGTTGGCCTTTAGCCCCGCGCTTCAACGTTGGTTAGGTTTCAGAGCACCAGCCTTCCCTGGCAGCGAGTGGGTTCCTTTCCTATTGTCGCTGGTCATCTTTGGCTACGGCGGCGTGCCCTTTCTGCAGATGGCTATCCCGGAACTGCGCAATCGTCGGCCGGGTATGATGACCCTCATCTCACTGGCCATTTCCATTGCCTTTGTCTATAGTCTCTTGGCGCAACTTGCCAGGCTGGGAGAAGGGTTTTTCTGGGAATTGGTTACTCACCTTACGCAGTTTCTGGTAAACTCAGAGCATGAAAAACAGCAACCTCCTCGACTTGTACAGCGATTATCTGATCAGCGCCTTCGGGCAAACGACGGGAACGGGGCTT
>JBBINH010000036.1:0-33042 GCA_037443945.1 Caldilineales bacterium | reverse complement strand
GGAAGAGATCACCGAAAGCGCTCGGCTGCTGGCGCTCCGGCAGAAGGTGCTCTTTCTCCAGGACGGCCGCCGCTACAACTGGGCGGAAGCCCTGAAGCACGTGTTTGGGAAACAAGAAGCCTGAACGACGTGCGTCCTACACCCAACCCGGAGTCCCAGAAGGCCGAGCGGTTGCGATGACGGTGCCCGGTTACAGGCCCGCATCGCCGCCTTGCCGGGCGCGTATGCCCGCAACCCGTCCCGGTGGTGATGGGAGCCAATCTTTCGGCATCGACGACAGGATACAGCCTCAGGGGGTGTGTCGGGACTTGAAATCCGGTGTAGGTCTCGCTATAATAACGAAGCAGATGCGGGTGTAGTTCAGCGGTAGAACGATAGCTTCCCAAGCTATATGTCGTCGGTTCGAATCCGATCACCCGCTCTGTGCCAAGGCGTCGGCCCTACCCGGCGCCTTTGCCTTGTCCGGACAACCTGCTCGGAGAGGTCGCATAGTTGGCCGAGTGCGCGCGTCTCGAAAACGCGTAGGGTGAATAGCCCTCGTGGGTTCGAATCCCACCCTCTCCGCCTGTTTTCTGACCTACGGAGAGGTCGCATAGCCTGGCCTAGTGCGCGCGCCTGGAGAGCGCGTATCCCCCCTGGGGATCGTGGGTTCAAATCCCACCCTCTCCGCCTTTGCTCTTCGGCGACGTCTCGTCCTAAGATGTCGTTTTCGGTTCTGCGTATCCTGTGAGGGTTTGACAAAGTACCCCTCTCAGGGTACGATCAAAACGGTCGTGCTAGATGGGGAGCTAGCGGTGCCCTGTACCCGCAATCCGCTACAGCGGGATCGAATTCCTCCCCGAGGATCGGCATGGCTCTCGTGTCTGGCACTGACGGTATCCCGACGTGGGTCTCGTGCGGCGTGGGCCTGCGAACCGGGTCAGGACCGGAAGGTAGCAGCCCTAAGCAG
The DNA here is from genome assembly GCA_037443945.1 of Caldilineales bacterium. Classification (GTDB taxonomy): domain Bacteria; phylum Chloroflexota; class Anaerolineae; order J102; family J102; genus SSF26. Next base: position 32,093 of record JBBINH010000036.1, on the reverse strand, counting down.
TGTCCTGCGGGTGCCATGAGGATGCCTGCGGCGGACCGGCAGCAGCGACGAAGCCTGGTGAGATTCGACGGGAGGTGCACGACCACTTTGTGCCTTTTTTAGGGATTGCCTCAGACCACACCGGCCTGGGGTTTTTTTATTGCGTTTTTAGGATGTCGGTGCGTTGGCCCATGAGCACGTTGGCTTGTCGGAACCTTCCAATCCTCCTCCACACGCGAGGTCGGCGATGAAAGTGGCAATCCTTGCCGGTGGGGCCGGGACTCGCCTGGCCGAAGAAACCGAAATCAAACCCAAACCCATGGTCGAAATCGGGGGACGCCCGATCCTCTGGCACATCATGCGCCATTATGCCCATTACGGCTTCAAGGACTTTGTCATCGCTCTGGGGTACAAAGGCGAGGTGATCAAGCGTTACATGCTCGATTACTGCTCGCTGCACAGCAATCTGACCGTCAATCTGCGCACGGGCGAGGTGCGTCGGGAAGGAAATTTCATCCCCGATTGGACCGTCGAGTTGATCGATACGGGCATTCGCACCCAAACCGGTGGCCGCATCAAGCGTCTGCAGCCTTATCTGGGCAATGAGACCTTCATGTTGACCTGGGGCGATGGGGTGTCCGATGTGGACCTGCGGCGCCTGCTGGAGTTCCACCGCCATCACGGCAAACTGGCTACGCTGACGGCCGTGCGTCCGCCGGCCCGCTACGGGCATCTCAAGTTCGACGGCGACCGTGTGGCCGAATTCACGGAAAAGCCGCAGATCGGCGAAGGTTGGATCAACGGCGCCTTTTTCGTTCTGGAACCGGGCATCTTCGACTACATCGACGGCGACGATACGGTTTGGGAGCGCGAACCCCTGGAACGGCTGGCAGCCGACGGCCAACTCATGGCCTACAAGCACGAGTCCTTCTGGCAATGCATGGACACCCTGCGCGAGAAGTACATCCTGCAACAGCTCTGGGATAGCGGCCGCGCGCCCTGGAAAATCTGGGAGGATTGAGATGCGCGTCCTACTGACGGGCTGTGACGGTTACATCGGCACGGTGCTGACGCCGATGTTGCTGGCCGCCGGCCATCAGGTCACGGGCCTGGATAGCCGTCTGTTCGCCCGCTGTACCTTCGGCCCCGAACCCGAGCTCGGCATTCCCGTCCTCGTCAAGGACATTCGCGACGTCAGCGCCGCCGACGTGGAGGGGTTCGATGCCGTCATCCATCTGGCCGGTCTTTCCAATGACCCTCTGGGCGATCTCAATCCCGAGCTGACCTATGCCATCAATTATCGGGCTTCGGTGCGTCTGGCCGCGCTCTGTCGCGAAGCAGGGGTATCGCGTTTTCTCTTTGCTTCCTCGTGCAGCACCTACGGCCATGCCGGCGACGATTTCGTGGATGAGGATTCGCCCCTCCATCCGGTAACGCCCTACGGGGTCACCAAAGTCCTGGTCGAACGGGATGTGGCGTTGTTGGCGACGGACACCTTCAGTCCCACGTTTTTGCGCAATGCCACCGCCTATGGTGTCTCTCCGCGTTTGCGTTTCGACCTGGTCCTCAACAACCTGGTGGCCTGGGCCTACACCACAGGCCGCATCTACCTGAAAAGCGACGGGACCCCCTGGCGGCCCCTGGTCCATGTCGAGGATATCGCCCGCGCTTTTCTGGCCGCTCTGGAGGCCCCGCGAGAGGCCATCCACAATCGGGTCCTCAACGTCGGGCGCACGGCCGAGAACTACCGCATTCGTGATCTGGCCGCCATTGTCGCCGTCGTAGTGCCCCATTGTCGGATCGAGTACGCGCCCGATGCTGGTCCCGACAAGCGCAATTACCGGGTCAATTGCGACCGCATCCTCTCCGTCCTGCCGACGTTTCGACCGCAATGGGATGTTCGGCGAGGGGCCGAGGAGTTGTATGCCGCCTATCAACGCTGGGGCCTGCAGGCCGAGGTGTTTGAGGGGCCGCGTTACAAACGGATTGCCCATCTCCAGGCCCTCATCGCCCAGGGCGAGGTGGACGAAACGTTGCGCCGACGCCATACCACGTCAGGAGCAGCCCATGATGGAGACCATCACGGCCTGCCGTAGCTGCGGCCGGGCCGGACTCCAACCCATCCTTTCCCTGGGCATGACGCCTCTGGCCGATCGCCTGCTGACCCCGGCGCAACTCGACGAGCCGGAGCCGATGGCGCCCCTGGACCTGGTTTTCTGTCCCCACTGCGCTCTGGTGCAGATCACCGTCACCGTGGCGCCGACGGTCCTTTTCGGCGCCGATTATCCCTACTTCTCCTCGGTCTCGCCGACCTTGATGGCCCATTTCGGCGCCAGCGCCCAGGAGCTGATCGCGCGTCTGGGGCTGAACGACCGCAGCTTCGTGGTCGAGGCGGCCAGCAACGATGGCTACATGCTGCGCCATTTTGTGGCCCGTGGCATTCCCGTCCTGGGCATCGATCCGGCGCCGGGTCCGGCTGCGGCCGCCCGCCGCTGCGGCGTGCGCACGTTGACCACCTTTTTCACCCGCGAACTGGCCCGCGAACTGAGCCGCCGCGAAGGACGAGCCGACCTTTTTCTGGCGAACAACGTCTTGGCCCATGTCGCCGACCTGCCCGGCTTTGTCGAAGGCATCCGCTTGATGCTCAAGGACGAAGGCCTGGCCGTGATCGAGGTCCCCTATGTGGTCGACCTGGTGGACCGCTGCGAGTTCGATACCATTTACCATCAGCACCTGTGCTATTTCTCGGTCACCGCCCTCGACCGCTTGTTTCGCGACCATGGCCTGTATCTCAACGATGTCCGGCGTCTGCCCATCCATGGCGGGTCGCTACGGCTGTTTGTGGCGCGGTACGAGGCCGTGAGCGCGGCCGTTCCCGCCCTGTTGGCCGCCGAACGGCAACGCCAGATAGACCGCCTGAGCTATTACGCCGATTTTGCCGACCGGGTGGCCGCCGTCAAGCGCCGTTTGTCGGCCCTTCTGTGGGCGTGGAAAGACGCCGGCCGGCGACTGGTGGGCTATGGGGCCGCCGCCAAAGCCACCACCCTGCTGAGCTACGTCGGCATCGGCCGTGACCTGCTGGATTACATTGTGGATCGCAACCCGGTTAAGCACGGCCGTTATATGGGCGGCAATCATCTGCCCATCCTGCCGACCGAACGGCTCCTGGCCGACCAACCGGATGCCGTGCTCCTGTTGGCCTGGAATTTTGCCGAGGAGATCATGGCCCAGCAGGCCGAGTATCGCCGTCGCGGCGGCCGTTTCATCATCCCCATCCCGGAGCCACACCTTGTCTGAAACCGCCCGTCCGCCGACCACCAGGCGCTGTCCGGCCTGTGCCGCCGAGGGATTACAACCGTTCTATCAGGTGGCAGCGGCGCCGGTCCACAGCGTGTTGCTCATGCCCACCCGCGAGCAAGCGCTGCGTTTGCCGCGAGGCCGTATCCTCCTGGCTTTTTGTCCGGCCTGTGGCTTGATCACCAATGCCGCCTTCGACCCCCGTCTGCAGGCTTACGGCCAGGGTTATGAAGCCACCCAGGTCTATTCCCCCACGTTCCGGGCCTTTCACGAGCGCCTGGCCCGATGGCTGATCGAACGATATGCCCTGCGCGGCAAGACCGTCCTGGAGATCGGTTGTGGCCAAGGCGAGTTTCTGGCCCTGCTCTGCGAGCTGGGCAACAACCGTGGCATCGGCTTTGACCCTGCCCTGGTCCCCGCGCGTGCGCCCACCCTCGCCGGTCTGACCCTGATCCCCGATTTTTACTCCCCCCATTATGCCGACCGGCGGGCCGATTTTGTCTGCTGCAAGATGACACTGGAACATATCGCCGAACCCGCGGCTTTCCTCGGCATGATCCGGGATACCCTGGGCGAAGCCGAGGATACGGTGGTGTTTTTCCAGGTGCCCAACGTGACCCGAATCCTCCGCGAACAGGCTTTTTGGGATATCTACTACGAGCATTGCTCCTATTTCAGCGCCGGCTCCCTGGCCCGCTTGTTTCGGCGCTGCGGGTTTCGGGTCGAGACCGTGGAGAGCGCTTACGACGACCAGTATCTCATGCTCACGGCGCGACCGGCCACAACCGACGTAGGCGCGCCCCTGCCGGAGGAAGAATCACCCGCGGCCCTGGCCGCCGCCGTGAGTGCCTTTGCCCATGGGGTGGAGGCTACCCGCCGCCGTTGGCAGGCCGTTCTGGCCGACATCCGCCGGCGGGGATGGCGGGCCGCGCTTTGGGGGGGTGGTTCCAAGGCCGTGGCTTTTCTCACCCTGGTTGAACCGGCCGATGCCATCGGCTATGTGGTGGACATCAACCCCTACCGGCAGGGGACCTTTCTCCCCGGCAGCGGCCATGCCATCGTTGCCCCTGCCTTTCTGGCCGCATGGCAACCGGATGTGGTGATCGTGATGAATCCGGTCTATCGCCATGAGATCGCCGCCACCCTGCGGGACCTGAACCTGCATCCGCATCTGCTGACGCTGGCCCCGGAGGCGCCATGACCGAGGCGACCCTTACGATGCCTTTGTGTCCGATTTGCAACGGCATCGCCGGCCGGCCTGTGGTCTCCATTCCACAGGTACCGGCTCATCTGCACCTGTTGCAAGCCGACGCCGACGCCGCTCTGGACGTGCCGCGCGGGAGCATTTGCTTGTTTTTCTGTCCGGATTGTGGGCATTTATGGAACGCCTCTTTTCGACCGGACTTGCTTAGTTATAAGGGGATTTACGAGAATTCTTTGCACTTTTCGCCTAAATTTCAGGAATATGCCAACAATTTAGCAAATCATTTGATTAGGCGATTTTCCTTGTATGAAAAAGATGTTGTGGAAATAGGTAGCGGTCGCGGTGAATTTTTGCGGTTGTTGTGTGATTTGGGGAATAACCGCGGCGTGGGGTTTGAACCGAGTGCCGTTGTGGCAACGGTGCCGCCTCATCCCCGGCTGCGCTTTGTTCATCGTGTCCTAAGACCGGATGACGTCGGGCTGCCCGCCGATTTCGTCTGTTGTCGGCATACCCTGGAGCACATGGCCGATCCGCGGGCCTTTGTGCGCACCTTGCGGCAGGTTATCGGGTCGCGTGCCGAGGTCGGCCTCTATTGCGAAGTGCCCGATGGGGGCTATATGCTGCGCGATCTGGCCTTGTGGGACCTCATCTACGAGCATGTGTCCTACTTTACGGCGCCTTCGCTGACCCGTTTGTTCGCCCAAGAGGGCTTTGCCGTGACGGCGGTTTACAGCGCCTTTGGCGAACAGTTTCTCTGCCTGGAGGCTACGGCCGGGTCGGGACCCGGCCTGCGGCCCGAGACGGAAGAACCGGCGGTGCTGGCCGAGCAGGCCAAGCGGTTTGCGGCGCGGTATGCGGCCACCGTGTGGTTCTGGCGGGAACAGACGCATGCCTGGGCGCGGGCGGGGCGACGGGTAGTGGTCTGGGGAGCCGGGTCCAAAGCGATCAGCTTTCTCAATCAGATGGCCGCGATCGGTGCCGTGGCCTACGTCGTGGATATCAACCCGCACAAGCACGGCATGTTCATCAGCGGCACCGGTCATCCCATCGTCCCCCCGGCTTTTCTACGGGAGTACCGGCCCGACGTGGTGCTGGTCATGAATCCCCAGTATCGGGCCGAGATCGCAGCCATGCTGGCGCAAGAGGGGGTGATGACGAGGACGGGGGGAGCGCCCGAGCTTATCCTTGTGGGCGAAGCCGGGGTGGATGGGTCATGACGATCTGGCAACGATGGCGGGTCTTCGGTGAAGGCGTCATCGTGGCCCGTGGGACGGCCGTGGGCCTGGTCATTCGCGTGGCGGGTATTGCCTTGGCCTATGGGGCCGAAGTGGCGTTGGCGCGGCTGATGGGACCGGATGAGTACGGCCTGTACGGTCTGGTGCTGGCCTGGATGACGCTGGCAGCGCTGGTGCCACCCCTGGGATTGCACCATGCCGTGGGGCGTTTTATCCCGGCCTATATCGCCACCGGTGACGGCGGCCGGCTGCGCGGGGTGGTGAAGGGGAGTTTGGGTCTAACCCTCGGGGTGGGCGTGGTTCTGGCGGTGGCGGCGTTCGTGTTTCTGATCGCGCAGGCCGACAGGCTGGTGCTACCACAACCCTCGGCCTGGTATGTGGGCATCGGTTTGTTGCCGCTCCTGGCCTTGTTGCGCATGGTCTGGGCGATGGCGATTGCCCTGGGTCGGGTGGCGGTGGCTTTGGCACCGTCCCTCATCCTGGAACCGGTCCTGGTCGTGCTCCTGGCCTACGGCGCCCGTGCTCTGGACCTGCCGGCCCTGGCGACGGTGGTGCTGGGAATGGCCGGGCTGGCACGCGGGGTCGAACTGGTCGTCCAGGCCGTGCTACTCATCCGTCGCGGTTGGCCGTTGCCGGGACCGACGCAAACCGTGTATGCGTTCCGGCTCTGGTTGTCGGTGGGGCTATCGTTATTGGCCTTTGATGCGTTTAACCTGGTTTTGCGCCAGGCCGACCTGCTCCTGATCGGCGCCATGCGAACGCCGGCGGAAGTGGGCATCTACGGCGCCGCCCTGAAAACGACGGGCCAGGTGACTTTTTTGCTGGCGACGACGAATGCCGTGGTCTCGCCCCTGATGGCGGCGGCCTGGGCCAGGCAGGATCGCGCCCGTTTGCAACGATTGCTGTATCTGGCTGCCCATCTCGGCTTTTGGCCGGCTCTGGCCGTGGTGCTGGGGTTGGGTCTGTTGGCCCGGCCAGTGTTGAGCCTTTTCGGACCAGCTTTTGTCGCCGCCGAGGTGCCGCTTATCATCCTGGCCTTGGGCCAACTGGTCAACGCGGCCACCGGTGTGGTCGTGGCGCTGTTCATCGTCACCGGTCAGCATCTGCGGGTGACATGGGTTTTCGGCCTGAGTGCTGCGCTTTATGTGCTTTTGACCTATCTGGGCATTCGCTTTTACGGCCTGGTGGGGGCGGCGCTGGCAACGGCCGTGATCATGGCTTTCTGGAACATCTGGCTGAGTGCGGACGCTGCCCGGCGTCTGGGTTTGCAGACCTCGATTGTGGCGGCCGTGGCCGCGCTGCTCCGGAGACGGCCTCGCCCTGCCTAGCGGGAAATTCGTTGCTCCCAGGCGGGCTAAGCCTCAGGTCGCCGGTTCGCATCTCGCCGGGAGTGCCTGGAGGTGACTTGTGGTCGGGGTGCTCGACGGATTTGACAAGTCTCTCCTTTTGGCGTAAATTATGTAGGACTCCTTTGTAAATCGATAGCAACTCTCAGGCAGAGAAGCAGAGAGATCAGCCCGACGCAGTCTTGGCGATTCGACGACCCTTGCAAAGGTTGCAGGCAGGCCTGGATATGAGCTGTGAGGTGGCTCCGACCTGCACTTCGCACTTTGAGAAGGCAAAAGACGGCTTTGGCGTAGGTTTGGCAGGGTGGTTGTCCGGCTCGAGAAACGTGCAGAGGCGGGCGCATGCGAACGCTCCACTTTGGTGCCCCCTCGCAAACCCATTCTTTGCCGAATCCCTTGCCTTCTTGGCTTCGACGAGACGATGCTTTAGATACCGATTTAATGGGACAATATGCGATCCGTGGTTATGAAACGTTAATACCACTATTTTGAAACAATACTTTATCAGTCTTATATCGTCTATTTTCTTCTTTTCTACTAAAATTTCCGTTAGGAGTCTAGATATGAGAAGAGCGCTTCTTGCCTTTTTGTTCGCTTTTATTTTGGCTGCTTGCGGTGGTGGCGCGGAGGCCGGTAAACAACCGGCGCCTTCGCGCGGAGATCCGAAAAAGGGCGCCGAACTGTTTACGGTTACATGTGCGGCTTGCCACGGTCCCAAAGGGGAAGGCGTGCAGGGCCTGGGTAAGAATCTGACCACCAGTACGTTTGTCGCCTCTCAAAACGATGAGCAGTTGTTGGAATTTATCAAAAAAGGCCGTGACGTCAACGATCCGGCTAATACCACAGGTGTTGCCATGCCGCCCAAAGGTGGTAATCCCGCTCTGACCGATGAAGATTTGTATGATATTATCGCTTATATTCGTACTTTGCAAAAATAGATTAGAAAGGAGGTAATATGTAGAAAATATTTCTTTGTCGTTCATTTGATGTTTTTGTCCATAAAATGTCGGGAGGTGAGACATGTTGAATCCTCAACTGGCCCTGATTATTTTGTTGGTTCTCGGGATTATCTGGACGGGAGTTTGGGCATGGGTTCTGCTCGGTTCCCGTCAGACGGTGCCCTATACCGAAGTGGCGCCCAAGGTCGCCGTGCTGCGACGCCGTCTTTTCTGGGCCATTTTGGCTATTATGGTGGTTGTGTTTGCGGTTTCGATGCGTTGGTTACCGTACAGGAGCATACGCCTCGGCGTGTTTGGCACACCCCAGCTTTCGATTAACGTGGTGGCGCAGCAATGGTCGTGGACCTTTAGTGAGAAGGAGATCCCGAGCGGCGTGCCGGTCGAGTTTGTGGTGACGTCCATGGACGTAAACCACGGCTTTGGCATCTACGATCCCCAAGGTCGGTTGGTAACACAGGTTCAGGCCATGCCGGGGTATACGAATCGCCTGGTCTATCGCTTTTCCCAGCCCGGGACCTACACGGTGCGCTGTCTGGAACTTTGCGGGGTTCCCCATCATGTGATGGCAGCGGCCCTCACGGTCAAATAGGCCTGCGTAAGCGACCGGTCCATCCTTTTCATCACATCATCCTGTGGGAGGAAGCACCATGAGTACTGCAACTCAGGTCAAAGGCAGCAATGGCAACGGGGGTGTGTTGCGTATTGCCCTTGTTTACATGCTGACCGGTTTTGTCGTCTTTCTGTTGATGGGACTGCTGGGCCTGCTGATGCGTTTGGTCCATGCCGGTTTTCTGACCATGGCCCCGCACTGGTTCTACCGGATTATGACCCTCCACGGGAGTGGCATGGTGGCGGCCAGTATGTTAGCGGCCATGGGGGGCTTCGTGGCCGTCCTCGGTCGGGGCGTGCGTCTAAACAGCCGCTGGCTTTGGACCGTCTTCATCATCTACTTTCTGGGCGCCGGCTTTGTGATCCTGGCTACCCTGGTCGGCGGTTTTGCCGCCGGTTGGACGGCGCTCCATCCTCTGCCCTATGAGTCCAAAGGGGCCTGGAGTCTGGGAGCGGCTTTGGCCATGTATATCGGCTATCTCTTCGTCGCCGTGGCCTTTTTGCTCTACTGTCTCCAGGTGCTTTACGCCACGGCGAAGGCCTACGGTGGGGTGACCAAGGCACTGGCGTGGGAGTATCTTTTCTCCGGTGGGCGTAAAACCCCGAATCCCATGCCGCGACCGGTGGATATCGTTGGTACCGTGGTGGCCATCGACGGGGTAGTCGCCGTCCTGGCCGGAGCCATTCTGCTGCTACCTCTTTTCGGTCAGGCCGCCGGCCTTATCGAAATGGTGGACGTACTCTTTGCCAAGAATTTCCTCTTCCTCTTCGGGCATACGCTGGTCAATTTGAACATCTACCTCTCGGCCGGGTTGGTGTATGCCACCTTACCTCACTATACCGGCCGCGAGTGGAAGGCAGCCTGGCCGGTGGTCCTGGCCCTCAACCTGGTGATCGTGCTCGTGTTGCTCCCGTACTTTCATCATTTGTACCAGGATTTCGCCCAGGTGCTGCCTCTCCATATCCTTGGCCAGATCGGCTCTTACGGCGTAGCCATCCCGGCCTTCGTCGTGACGATTTTAGGTGGTCTGGCCTTGATCTACCGCTCCGGGCTGCGTTGGTCGGTGCCTTCCATCCTGATGGTCCTGGGGTTGTGGGGATGGACTTTTGGCGGTATGGGGGCCGTCATCGATTCGACCATCGGTATCAATCAGGTGATGCACAATACCCTGTGGGTGCCGGCGCATTTCCATAGCTACTATCTCCTGGGAGCGGTTGCCTTTACCTGGGCCTACATGTACCACCTGGTGGCAGAGCTGAGCGGTTCGCAAGAGACGCGATTGAGCCGCATCGCCGCCTGGCTGTACGGCCTGGGTGGCGCCGGCTTTTTACTGATGTTCTTCTTCTCGGGCGCGAACAGCGTCCCGCGGCGTTTCGCCGTCCATCTGCCGGAGTGGCAAGGCTTTGCCCAGGTCGCCGTCTTCTTTGTTCTCATCCTGGCGCTTGCCCTCGCCTGGGTGGCCATCGAGGTTTTCCGTTCTATCAAGCCGGCCTGGCAACGCGCGCAGTAAAAGCCACGGGCGGTGCAAGCGGGCGAAGGCGCCTCAAGCCTTCGCCCGCTCGCATGAAAAATGAAAAGGAGCAGAGCATGGATTACGTACCCCCGGTCGAAGTCATCACCGAAACCCTCCGTGCGGCCGAGAAGAAAGCGGTCTTGCCCGCGCGGGACCTGTTGATACGGAGCTTTTTGTCGGGTGTTTTCCTGGGCTATGCGACTTCGTTGGCGTTGTTGGTGATTTCTCAGGGCTTGCCGCCCATTTTCGGTGCTCTGGTGTTCCCGGTAGGTTTTGTCATCCTGGTCTTATTGGGTCTGGAGCTGGCCACCGGCAATTTTGCCTTGTTGCCCCAAGGTCTGGTGGCCGGTCGGGTTCGGTTTGAGGGGTTGGTGCGCAATTGGGGCTGGGTGTATCTGGGGAATTTAGCGGGCAGTGTCTTCTATGCCGTGCTCTTCTACTTGGCCATCACCAACTTTGGGACCGGTGACGGCGGTGCCCTTGGCGAACAGGTACGCCAACTGGGGACCAAGAAGACGCTCGCCTACATGGCCCTCGGCCTCAACGGTTGGAACACGGCTCTGGTCAAGGGTATTTTGTGTAACTGGATGGTAACCCTGGGCACGGTGTTGGCTTTTGTTTCCCGTTCGACCATCGGCAAGGTGATCGCCATGTGGCTGCCCATCCTGATCTTTTTCGCCCATGGCTACGAGCATTCCGTGGTCAACATGTTCGTCATCCCTGCAGCCATGCTCTTGGAGGCCCCCATCTCCGTAGGAACCTGGTGGATGTGGAATCAAATCCCGGTAACCATCGGTAACATCATCGGCGGGGCCGTGTTTACCGGTCTGGCCCTGTACATGACCCATCGACCGGGGGCCTCTTGAGTTTATGGACGACATTTTGCTTGTTCTGGGTGGGCCTTGGAACTGGCGTTGGGATGTTGGTGCGGCATTGAGCACTATGGGACTAACCTATATAGCCGGTTGGGTGCGCTTGCGCCGGCAAGGGTATAGGCGTCTGGCCCGGTACAGGCCTCTCTTGGCCTATCTGGTCGGCCTTCTCACGATTGCCGTGGCCTTGATGTCACCTATCGACACATTGCAGGCCCTGCTCTTCTTTGTCCACATGTTCCAACACCAGTTGCTGATTTATTTGGCCCCGCCTCTTACCTTGGCCGGCCGTGCTTTGCCTTTTACGATGTGGGGATTGCCTGCCCCTTTGCGCCTGGTTATAGGGACGATGTTGACCCCGACCGGATGGTTGCGTCGCGCCCTCAAGGGGCTAACCCGTCCTGCCGTAGCCTTTGCGCTTTCGACCGGTATCTTGTGGCTGTGGCATCTACCGGTGGCCTATAATGCCGTTTTGGTCAACGGCCTGATCCACGATATCCAACATCTGACCTTTTTCGGCTCGGCTCTGCTCTATTGGTGGGCCTTGATCGATTCACCCCCGCAGAGGGCCTGGATAGCGAGCAACGGCGGGCGTGGCCTTTACCTGGCCTTGGGGGCCGTCCAAAGTGCCATCTTGGGCGGACTGATTACCTTTGCCGATCGCGTTCTGTATACGAATTACCTGCTCGTTCCGCGGCTAGGCGGGATTTCGGCTGCGACCGATCAACAGATAGGCGGAGCGCTCATGTGGTTTTCCGGGCCTCTCATTTTCGGCCTGGCCGCTGCCTTTTTGATGCGCGAAGAATGAATACGGGCTCCGGACACCCGTTCAGCGCGTGATGGGCTCCGGAAACAACTTGAACAGGGGCCGCTCGTCCTCCGGCGAGAGCAATTGCCGAGCTGGGATAGGCCTGGCCCACGAGGTCGGGGGGCATGGGTTGCTTGACACGCCGTCATCCCCGCCCTAGAATGGAGGGGCATACGCCCCCGTAGCTCAGCGGTCAGAGCGGGTGCCTTCTAAGCACAAGGTCGCAGGTTCGAATCCTGCCGGGGGTGCCTGGGCGACTCCGAGACTCGATTGGGGCAGGGCCTTGGCGCCGAAACGTTTGAACGTTTGAGCGTTGGAACGTTATGCCTGCTGCCCTCTCGACCCCACCCACTTGGGAACCGAGTCCCTACCGCTTTACGGCCCGCCGGGAACCACGTCCAATCGAGCCGTACCTTGACAACCTGAGCCAGCCCATTTCCGGTGTTGCGAGCCGTTCGCCGGAAAAAGGGAACGGGGCGTGGCCGAGCCGGACAAGCGGCGGGCCCTGCGCCGTCCGCACCGCCCGGCGCCACCGGCGGCACAAACACCCCCACTCCGCCCATGCGCGGCCCCTACGGCCCGCCGGGCCGGCCGGCGCCCCCGGCGCCACGGCGCCATGCCAATGGCTGGGGGATGCGGGGGCGGGCACCGCCCCCGGCCCGGGGGGGTGTGGGGGTCCGCCCCCACAGCTCCTGTCCTTAGGGCTCCTTGGCCTCTACGACCCGTGGGGCTCCACCCAGGCGGCGTGGGGTGCGGGCACGGCGACGGTGAAGTACACCTACACCGGCCAGGAATTTGACCCCGGCACGGGCCTGCTGTACGACAGGGCCCGCTACTACGACCCCGTGCTGGGACGCTTCACACAGCCCGCTCCCCTGCCCCCACAAGGAAGAACCGGCGCCGATTTGACAATTTCCGGCTTTTTGGTGTAAGCTCCCCAGTCAACTTCACAAACCGATAGCGACTCTTATCCAGAGAGGCGGAGGGACCGGCCCGATGAAGCCTCGGCAACCCGGCGACCATTGCAAAGGCGCAGTCTAAGTGTCAGGGTGCCAATTCCGGCAGAGTAATCTGGAAGATGAGAGGCCAGCAGCTCATGGCTCCCTGCTCATCCCCGCACAGGGGGATTTTGATGAGAGCAGAGCCCCTTACTCACACCCTCTCAGCTCCCGGAGAGGGTTTTTTGTTGTCCCGGTCGGTGAGCCGGGCGCCCATCACCGGCCGTTTGTCGATTCCACCTTCTCACGCTTTTTCGTCAACCCGAGGATGACACCATGCCAGGCATTGCCTCCAACGGACGCCGTTTCGGTTTCAGCACGCGCCAGCTCCACGCGGGCCAGGAGCCCGATCCCACAACCGGTAGCCGGGCCGTGCCTATTTACCAGACGACCAGTTACCAGTTCCGGAACACCGAACATGCCGCCAACCTGTTCGCCCTCAAGGAACTCGGCAACATCTACACCCGCATCATGAATCCGACCACGGATGTGCTGGAAAAGCGGGTGGCCGATCTGGAGGGCGGAGTCGGTGCGCTGGCGGCTTCGAGCGGTCATGCCGCCCAGGCTATGGCCATTTTCACCCTGTGCAGCGCCGGCGATCATATCGTCAGCAGCAGTCGGCTCTACGGTGGCACGTTCAATCAGTTCAATTACACCTTTCCCCGTCTTGGCATCGAGGTCACCTTTGTCGACCCCACCGATCCGGCCAATTTCGAACGTGCCATCCGACCGAACACGAAAATCCTCTACGGCGAGACCCTGGGCAATCCCGATATCTCGGTTTTTCCCTTTGAGGAGGTAGCGGCGATTGCCCGGGCGTATAACATCCCGCTCATGATCGACAACACCTTGGCCACGCCCTATCTGTGCCGGCCGTTCGAGTGGGGAGCGCACATCGTCGTCCACAGCACGACCAAGTTTCTGGGTGGCCACGGCACGACCATCGGCGGCATCATCGTGGACGGCGGGAATTTTGATTGGACAAGCGGACGCTTCCCCAATTTCACCACGCCGGATCCCAGCTATCATGGCCTGGTCTATGCCGATCTGGTCGGTGTGGGCCTGCCGCCTTTCATCATCAAGGCCCGCGTGCAGATCCTGCGCGACATCGGTGCCTGCCAGGCGCCCTTCAATAGCTGGCAGACCCTCCAGGGCATTGAGACCCTGAGCCTGCGCATGGAGCGGCATGTACGCAACGCCCAGGCGGTAGCCGAATTTCTGGAGGACCATCCTGCCGTAGCCTGGGTCACCTATCCGGGGCTACCCAGCCATCCCGATCACGAGCGGGCCAGGAAATATCTGCCTTTGGGCGCCGGTGCCGTCTTGGGCTTCGGCATCAAAGGGGGGATAGAGGCAGGACGCAAGTTCATCGACAGCCTGCAGTTGTTCAGCCATCTGGCCAATGTGGGCGACGCCAAAAGCCTGGCCATTCACCCCGCCACGACCACCCACAGTCAGTTGACCGTCGAGGAGATGCGTTCGGCGGGCGTAACGCCCGATTTCATCCGTCTCAGCATCGGCCTTGAAGACATCGAGGACATTCTCTGGGACCTCGATCAGGCGCTGGCGGCGGCCACCCACTAGATCCGGCGCGGGGCCATCTCCACCGGGGATGGCCCCGCCATACCCACGGCAGCGAGCGAGCATGACCCTACCCGGTTCTGTCGGGGTTGTCGAAACCCGGTACTTCACCTTTGCCCAGGACGAGCCGTTTTGCCTGGAGAGCGGTGCCACCCTCAGCCCGGTGACACTGGCCTATGAGACGTATGGCCGGCTCAATGCCGATCGGACCAACGCCATCTTGGTGCTGCATGCCCTTAGCGGCGGCGCCCATGCCGCCGGGTATCACGAGCGCGAGGGCCATCTGCCGGGGTGGTGGGACGATTGCATCGGGCCGGGCAAAGCCCTGGATACGAATCGCTTTTTCGTGATCTGCAGCAACGTCCTGGGCAGTTGTTACGGTTCTACCGGTCCCTCCAGCATCGACCCGAGCACCGGACGGCCGTATGGCCTGCGTTTCCCGGTGGTCACCATCGGCGACATGGTACGGGCGCAGGCGCGGCTGATCGACCATCTAGGCATCGAACGGCTGTTGGCCGTTGTCGGCGGTTCCATGGGCGGGATGCAGGCCCTGGAGTGGGCGGCGCATCATCCCGAACGCGTGGCCGCCTGTATCCCCATTGCCACCACGGCCCGCCATAGCCCCATGCTCATCGCCTTCGGCGAGGTAGGCCGCCAGGCCATCTATGCCGACCCGGCCTGGAATCACGGCGATTACTATGATAAGCCGCAAAAGCCGGATGCCGGCCTGGCCGTGGCGCGGATGATCGGCCACATCACCTACCTGAGCGAGCAGTCGATGCACGAGAAGTTCGGCCGACGGTTGCAGGTGCGCGAACGCTACGGCTATGACTTCCAGACCGAGTTCGAGGTAGAGAGCTATCTCAAGTACAACGGCCATAAGTTCACCCGCCGTTTCGATGCCAACAGCTATCTCTACATCACCAAGGCGATGGACTATTTCGACCTGGCCGCGGCACACGGCTCTTTGGCCGCCGCCTTTGCCCGTTCGGCCCATATCAAATTCCTGGTGGTGAGTTTTACCAGCGACTGGCTTTATCCCAGCTATCACAGCAAGGAACTCGTGCGGGCCCTCACGGCTGTCGGCGCCGATGTGACCTATGTGGACATCCAAAGCACCTGGGGCCATGATGCCTTTCTGCTCGAGGTGGATACCATGACGCGGTTGCTCCACAGCTTTCTCGAACGCCTGGTGCGCGAAGAACGGGTGGCCATGCCGGCGGAGGAAGCTGTGGCGGCCGTCTGAGGAAGCGCCGGAGAAGCCCGGCCCCCTGTTCGTTTTGCTTCGTCGTCGTCCCGCGACAAGGGCCGGTTTTTGTTAGACCATGTCTCCTCTTCGTCCCGATCTGGCGGCCATTGCCGAACTCATCCCGGCCGGGGCACGGGTGCTCGACCTGGGTTGTGGCGATGGCGCCCTCCTGGCTTATCTGGCCCGTTCCAAGGGCGTCAGGGCGCGGGGTATCGAGTTGGATGAGGCGAATGTGTTGGCCTGTGTGCGGCGGGGGCTAAGCGTGCGCCAGGGCCACCTTGAGGAAGGGCTGGCCGATTATCCCGACGGCAGCTTCGACGATGTGGTGCTCAGTCAGACCTTGCCTTTTGTGGACCGTCCGGCCTTTATCTTGCAGGAAATGCTCCGCGTCGGGCGTCGGGCCATTGTCAGTTTTCCCAATTGGGGTTACTGGCGCTGTCGCTGGCATTTGCTGGTCACCGGATGTATCCCTCAAGCGCCCGACCTGCCCCAGGCCTGGTACGAAGCCCCGCGCTGGCAGGCTTTCAGCATCACCGATTTTGTGCGCCTGACCCAGAGCATCGGTCTGAGGATCACCCATCAGATCTACTTCGCCCATGGCCGTCGCGTGCGGATTGTCAAGGTGAAAAATCTGCTGGCCACGATGGCGGTTTTTGTCCTCGAACGCCGGGCGGAAGTCGCACCGACCGCCTGAGGCCCCGACAGCCGGTTCGTGGCGATGTCTGGGAGTCGGGCCGGTTCTGGTATCATGGGCCTGCACGCTTTCCGTTGGTCCATCGGCTTGCTCCTTCTGGAGGTCCTATGAACTGGCGTTATACCTTCGTCGTCGGTTTCGGGTTCTTCGGCATTTCCGTCATCTGGCCTATCTTCAATGCCTTTATCCCGCCCTTTTTGGAAGACCTGGGATTATCGGCAACCCTCATCGGGTTCATCCTCACCTGGGATAACATCATCAACATGTTCGTCCAGCCCTGGGTCGGCGAGCGCAGCGACCATACCCGTTCGCGTTTCGGGCGTCGCAAGCCCTGGCTCATGGCGGGGGCGCCGCTGGCGGCCGTCTTCTTCCTGCTGGTGCCTTTTGTGCGGCAGAACTTTGGGCTCATCGCCCTGGCCATCTTGGGTACGAACATCGGCATGGCCCTTTTCCGCTCGCCGACGGTGGCTTTTCTGGGCGATCTTTTCCCCGCCGAGCAGCGGAGCAAGGCCAACGGTGTCATCAACCTGATGGGTGGGGTGGGCAGTGCGCTGGCCCTGTTGGGTGGGGGCACGCTCTACAAACTGGGGGTGCCGTTGCCGTTTGTGGTCGGCAGTCTGGTTTTGCTCATCGCCATCGGCATCGTCCTTCTGGCCGTGCGTGAGCCGGAGTGGATTGCGCCAACCGAGAGGGGCAACGGGCTTGTGGCCAATCTGCGGGAGGTATGGCGGAGCCGGGCCAACGGTGGTGTGCTCATCCTGCTGGCCATCTTCTGTTGGTTCGTCGGCTGGAATGCCATGGAGGCCTTTTTCACCCTTTATGCTCGCAACATCCTGGGCATTCCCGAAGGTACGGCCGCCCAGATGCTCACCGCCTTTGCGGCCGCCTTTATCCTCTTTGCCATCCCCAGCGGCCTTATCGCCACCCGGTTCGGACGGCGACGGACCATCCTGGTGGGCCTGGTGGGGATGACGGTCGGTCTCTTCCTCGGTTTCGGTGTGCGCAGCGGTGGGGTTTTGCTGGGCTTGCTGGCCGGCATGGGCGTATGCTGGTCGCTGGTCAACATCAACTCGCTGCCGATGGTCTACGACATCGGTGGGGATGCTCGCATCGGCGCGTACACCGGCCTGTATTACTTTGCCTCTTCGGCGGCGGCCATCGCCGGCCCTATCCTGGCCGGGCGATTGATCGATTGGAGCAACCACGCCACCGTCTGGTTGTTCGGGGCCGCGTTCATGATCCTGGCCCTGGTTGTCATGGCGCTGTTACGAGGACCGCAACGGTCTGCGGCGTTGGCTGCACCGGTTTGACGCCGAGCCTTGTCCCCGTTATACTCCTCCTTGCCGGCCGACGCCGTTGGCATCAGACGTTGGTCGGTGCCTCGACAACGGAGATGACGAAGCGCCTGGACGGCGGCCGACAATGGCCGTCGTTGACGAGGTGGAGGTTCTTCCACGCGAGTGGAAGCTAACCGCTGGCGCGCCGGCCCGACGGTTCGGGGGCCGGCGGGGCAGGCGGGAAAATCGAACGGATCGGCGGATGCCTCCCCGGGTCACGGCCCGGACGTCTCTCCCCACAAGGCCACGGCCTGCGGGCATGCCCTCCCGTAGGCCTCTCTGAAGCCGCGGTCGGCGTCCGTGCAGCGATGTCCGACCGGAGCGACTATCCGCGGCCGCGCTTGGCCTCCGAGCGGACGGCCGGGCTGCGGCCTCTCTACCGAGGAGTGCATGGTATGTGTGGCATCGTTGGCTACGTCGGTCCGCGACAGGCGACCCCCATCATTCTCTCCGGCCTGCAACGGCTGGAATACCGCGGCTATGATTCGGCCGGCCTGGCCGTCCTGAGTGTGAACGGTCAGGTGGAGATCCGTCGGGATGCCGGAAAGCTGGCGAACCTGATCCGGCGGGTGGAAGAAGCCCCGCCGGTGGGTACCATCGGCGTCGGCCATACCCGCTGGGCTACGCACGGCCCGCCCACCCCCACCAACGCCCATCCCCATCGGGATCGCACGGGCCGCATCGTGGTGGTGCAGAACGGCATCGTCGAGAACTTCCTCAGCCTGCGCCAGGAGCTCATGGCGCAGGGCTTCACCTTTCAATCGGATACGGACACCGAGGTCATCGTCCAACTGATCAGCCGCGAATACGACCGCTGCGAAGACCTGGTCGAGGCTGTGCGTCGGGCCCTCAATCAGCTACGAGGGCCATCGGCCGTGGTGGTGCTCAGCAGCCACGAACCCGACCGCCTGGTGGTGGCCCGTTTGGGCAATGCCGGCGGTGTTGTCATCGGCCACGGGCAGGGGGAGATGTTCGTGGCCTCGGATATCCCGGCCATTCTCGAACACACCCGCGTCATGAGCTTTTTGGACGACCGTGAGATGGCCGTGCTCACGCGCGAGGGCGTAAGCTATTTCGACCTGGCGGGCCGCGCCCTGCCCCCCAAGCCCATCCAGACCATCCCCTGGGACCCGGTAGCCGCGGCCAAAGGTCCCTATCGCCACTTCATGCAGAAGGAGATTTTCGATCAGCCCAACGCCATTACGGATACCTTGCGGGGCCGGATCGACTTCGCCACCGGACAGGTGACCCTGGCCGATCTCCATCTTGATGGCGAGGCCGCCCGCCGCCTGCAGCGGATGGCGATCGTCGCCTGTGGCACTTCCTACTACGCCGGGCTGGCCGGCAAGTATCTGATCGAGAATCTGGCCCGGATTCCGGTCGAGGTGGACTATGCCTCGGAATACCGCTATCGCCAACCCATTCTCGATCGAAACACCCTGGTCCTTGCCATCACCCAATCCGGCGAGACGGTGGATACGCTGGCGGCCCTGGACGAGGCGCGGCGTCAGGGCGCCCGCACGGCGGCCATCGTCAACGTCATCGGCTCGCAGGCCGCGCGCATGGCCGACGGCATCATCGCCATGCAGGCCGGCCCCGAGATCGGTGTGGCCAGTACGAAGGCGTATACGACCTCGCTGGTGGACCTGGTCCTGTTAGCGCTCTATTTGGGCCAGCAGCGCGGGGTTCTGGATGAGGCGATATCGGCCCGTTTTGCCGGCGAACTGGCCCTTTTGCCCGATAAAGTGGGGCAGGTGCTGCGCCAGGATGCGCACTATCGCGACATCGCCCGTCAGTATGCCCGCTACCACAACTTCCTCTATCTGGGGCGGGGGATCCACTACGCAACCGCTCGCGAGGGCGCGCTCAAGCTCAAGGAAATCAGCTACATCCACGCCGAAGGCTACCCGGCCGGCGAGATGAAGCATGGGCCTATCGCCCTGATCGACGAGAACATGCCCACGGTGGCCATTGCCCTGCGTGACGGCGTGTACGACAAGATGATCAGCCAGGTGGAACAGGTCAAGGCCCGCAACGGCAAGGTGATCGCCGTGGTCAATCCTGGCGATGCGGTGATAGCCCGCAAGGCCGATACCCTGATCGAAGTCCCGGAGACGTGGCCCTGGCTGTCGCCCGTGGTGGCCGTGGTGCCCTTACAGTTGCTGGCCTATCACATTGCCGTCTGGCACGGCCGCGATGTCGATCAGCCCCGCAATCTGGCCAAGAGTGTGACGGTGGAATAGGCCCCGGAAGCCCCGCCGGGAGTGGTCGTTCCGGGTGGCAGCAGGGCACTCCTGCCGCCACCCGGAACCCTCGGCGCTAGCGGAAAAAGCTCATCAGACGGGTGGCGAGCATGATATCGCCGCTGATCCGGATTTTGCCCAGCATGAAAGCCTGCATCGGATCGAGACGCCCTGCCATCATCTCGACATAATCGGCGGCCTCCATGGTCACGGTCAGGGTGGGTAGCTCGACCCCACCGTCCCCCTCCACGACCCGGCAACCCTCCTCGCTTAGCCAGGTCGTCCACAGACTGCCGCCCTCCCCGGTCAGGTCATAGCGGACGGTGGCATTGACGCCTGCGGCCCGCTCCGGCTTGAAAGCAGCGGGCATCTCGGCCATGAGTTTGCGGATTTTGCTGTCGATTTCCGAGGACATAGACGATTTCGACTCCTTGATGGGGAATGGGATGCAATGGGTTATTTCAGTTCAGCACGGGTATAGCCCAAAATGCGCCGGGCTACGATAAGCGTGTTGATCTGGCCGGTGCCTTCGTAGATGTCGTTGATTTTGGCGTCTCGCATCCACTTTTCGACCAGCAGATCCTGGCTATAGCCCAAGGGGCCGAGCAGCTCCACGCACTTTTGCGTGATCGTGGTGACGACTTTGCCGGCTTTGACCTTGGCCATGGAGGCCTCCAGGGTATTCGATTCCCCGGCATCCAGCAGGGCTGCCGCCCGTATCGTCAGCAACCAGGCCGCTTTCAGGTCCATTTCCATTTGCAACAGGTCACGCTGGACGGCGCTGAGTTGGTGGAGCGGTGCCGATGTGGGGATGGTGATCCCCTGCGCGGCCAGGGTATCGCGGGTGAACTCGAAGGCGGCGCGGGCGATGCCGATGGCGCTGGCGGCGACATAGGGCCGGGTGGCATCAAAGGTCTTCATGGCGCCTTTGAAACCTTTGCCTTCCTGTTCGTCCGGTCTGACCAGCTCGGGGCTGCCCAGGATGTGGTCGAACGGAATGCGGCATTCTTCAAAGCGGATGGTCGCCGTGTCGCTGGCACGGATGCCCAGTTTCTTTTCCTGATGGATGATATGCATGCCGGGCGTCCCGGCTTCGACGACAAAGGGGCGCATGCCGGCCCGACCCAGGCTTTTATCCAGGGTGGCCCAGACGACGATCAGGCCGTCGCTCTCGCAGGCGGCCAGCCGGCCGTTGGTGCAAAAGATTTTGGTGCCGTTGAGCACCCATTCGTTGGTCTGGGGGTCCAGCCGGGCGGTGGTCTGAATGGCGCTGGTGTCCGAGCCGGCCTGGGGTTCGGTCATGGCCATGGCGCCCCATTTGGGTTTGCCGTGGGTGAACCGGCGGAGAAAACGTTCTTTTTGTTCCGGAGTGCCCACGGCCTGGATGGCGGCGCCGGCCAGCGCACTGGAGGGGGTGCACAGATAGATGCCGGCATCGCCCCACGAGAGCGCCTCGATCATGTGGATCATGCGCACGTGGGTGGTCGAGCGTTTCGTCTGCCCGGCTTCTTCGGCCGGTGCTTGGCCGTTGCGGCGCAGGGAACGCTCGAGATTGGCCGCTTCGATTTGCTGCATAAACGGCCAGATGACGTTGATGTACTCCCAGGGCCGCTCGTGCTCGTGCTCGTCGTAGTAACGCGAGATGGTGCGCATCACCTGCTCGGCCAGCATGCGCGTCATCTGCGTCTGGTTGAGCACATCCTGAGGAACGTCAAAGCTGATGGGCATAGGAGTCTCCTTCAGACAATCACGCTGCCGACCAGGGTGACCAGACCGCGACCGTTGCGCAGCCACAGCTCGACGGGATGATCGCGGATGTAGCCGTGGCCGCCGAGCACTTGCACGGCGCCGTCGGTTACCTTGAGGGCCATGTCGGCCGCGTAGTGGGCGGCCAGATAGGCATCATGCACCGCCGGCCTCCCCTGATCGAACTTCCAGGCGGCTTCCCAGACGAGCAAGCGCGTGGCATCGATCTCGATGGCCATATCGGCCAGCATGAAGGCAATGGCTTGACGATGCGCAATAGGCTCGCCGAAGGCCACGCGTTCTTTGGCGTAATCGCGGGCGTACTCAAAAGCGGCCTTGGCCAGGCCCACCCCCAGACCGGCCACGGCGATACGGCTGCAGGTGAGGATGGCGTCCAGGTCGATACCGGTCGGGCCGCCCAGTTTGTTCGCAACCGGGATGGTGACCTCGGCCAGTTCCACCGTGAAGGTCTTTAGGGCGTGGAAGCCCATCCAGCGCTCGCGGCGTTTGAGGTGGATGCGCGGGGCGTGGACCGGGACCAGGAAGGCCTGGGTGGTGCCGGTCTGCTCTTCGCAAGCATAGACCAGCAGGGTCTCGGCCTCGTCGGCATTGATGACCATCGTCTTCTGGCCCTGCAGCACGTATTCGTCGCCTACCCGGTGCGCTTTTGTGGTGAGGTGGTGCGGATCGAAGGCAACGGTCGGTTCGAGAAAGGCGGCCGTGGCCTTGGGGAACGTTTCCGTGCAGAACTGGGGCAGATAGGTTTGCTTTTGCTGGAGGGTGCCGCATAGGAGGATGGGGATGGCGACCAGGTTCGGGCTGAGCAGATGCAGGGCTGCGGCGACATCGCCGTAGCCCAACGCCTCCACGATCAGGGCGCCGTTGAGGGCCGAATGTTCGCCGTAGCCGCCAAAGGACTCCGGGATCAAGGCCGGCAACAGGCCGAGTTCCCAGCCGGTCTGGATGACATCGGCCGGCAGCGCGCCTGCCTCCTCGGCCTCGCGGTACATCGCCCGTAACTGCCGGGTGGCATAGCGCTGGACCGCGTCTGTGAGCATTTTTTGTTCGTCGGTGAGGTCAAAACTGTACATAAGCGCCTCCGGAGGGGTCGGTTGCGACGACCGCCTCACGTTCAGCTCAGGTTTTCGAAAATGCCGGCCGCGCCCATGCCGCCGCCGATGCACATCGTCACCATGCCATAGCGGCTGCGGCGACGCTTCATCTCGTAGAGGAGTTGCGTCGTCAGCTTGGCGCCGGTGGCGCCCAGAGGGTGGCCCAGGGCGATGGCGCCGCCGTTGACGTTGGTGATGGCGGGATCCAATTCCAGCGCCCGCATGACGGCCAGGCTCTGGGCGGCAAAGGCCTCGTTGAGTTCGATGAGATCGATATCCTGCAGGCTCAGGCCGGCCAGTTTCAGCGCCTTGGGGACGGCCGCCACAGGGCCGATCCCCATGATTTCGGGCGGGACTCCGGCCACGGCAAAGCTGACGAAACGGGCCAGGGGCTTCAGGCCAGCCGCCTCGGCTGCCCGCCGCGACATCACCACCACGGCGGCGGCGCCGTCGCTGGTCTGGCTGCTGTTCCCGGCCGTGACCGTGCCATCGGGTTTGAACACGGGCTTGAGCCGGGCCAGGCTGGCGGCCGAGGTATCGAAACGGACCCCTTCATCGGTGGTGAAGACGGTCTCCGTCCGTTGCACGCGGCCGTCTTCATCCACCCAGACTTCGGTCACGGGCAGGCCGACGATCTCCTCGGCAAAGCGACCGGAGCGAATGGCCGCCGCCGCACGGCGATGGGATTCCAGGGCAAAGGCATCCTGGTCTTCGCGGCTGATCCGGTACTGGGCGGCCACGTTTTCGGCCGTCAGCCCCATGCCGGTATAGACGGCCGGATATTCGAGGGCCAAGTGGGGATCGGCCGTAAAGACATGTCCGCCCATGGGCACGGCGCTCATGCTCTCGACGCCGCCGGCGACGATACAATCGGCAAAGCCGGCGATGATGCGCTCTGCCGCCAGGGCAATGGTCTGCAACCCGGAGGCGCAAAAGCGATTGACGGTCTGACCGGGTACCGAAACCGGCAAACCGGCCGCCAGGGCGGCGATACGGCCGATCTGCATGCCTTGCTTGCCTTCGGGAAAGGCGCAACCGATGATAACATCCTCGATTTGTTGGGGATCGAGGCCCTCGGCGCGACGCACGGCTTCGGCCACGACGGTAGCGGCCATGGTTTCCGGGCGAACGTTGCGCAGGGTGCCGCGTGGGGCCTTGCCGACGGCCGTGCGCACGGCCGAGACGATAACGGCTTCTTGGGTCATGGCATACACTCCGAAATCCGATGCCGGAAGAGGGCGGGGTCTAGTTGCGTAAGGGTTTGCCCGTTTGCAAGAAATGCCACATCCGGGCTTGGGTGAGGGGTTCGCCGAAGAGCGAGAGCACGGCCTCGCGCTCCAGGTCGAGGAAGTAGTCCTCGTCCACCCATTGGGGCTGGCTCAGCTCGCCGCCGCAGACCACATAGGCCACCTTTTCGGCCACCTTGGCATCGTGGGCGGTGATGTAGCCGGCTTCTTTTTGCAGATGGATGTACACCCGCAGGGTGGCGAGGGCATCGCGGCCGGCGGCGTAACAGTTGCGCACCGGGAACTGCGGACGATACCCGGTTGCGGCCATGGCCAGGACCTCGGCTTTGGCTGCGGCCAGGAGATGGTCCTTGTTCATGACAATCCGGTCGCACGGGGTGAGGAAGCCCAGGTCGCGCGCCTCCACGGCGCTGGTGCTGATTTTGGCCGTGGCGATGGTCAGCGCCACTTCCTGGACGTATTTGAGGATGCCGGGGTGATCGAGCCGGGCGGCCGGAGCAATCACCCGGCGCACCAGCTCCTTGGTGCCCCCGCCCGCGGGCAAAATGCCCAGACCGACCTCGGGCAGACCCATGTAGGTCTCGGCGGCGGCCACAATGCGGTCGGCCGCCATGGCGATCTCGGCCCCGCCACCCAGGGTCATGCCGAAGACGGCGGCGACGACCGGTTTGGAACACCCCGTCAGCAGCCGCCGCAGCCCCTGGAGGGCGCGGATCATGGCCTCCATCTTGGCCCATTCCTTCTGCTGGGCGGCCAGCAGCATCACAAAGACATTGGCCCCGGCCGAGAAGTGCTCGCCCTGATTGCCGATGACCAGGCCGACGAACGCATCCTCCTCGGCGCGGCGCACGGCCTCTTCGAGGATCGGGAACATGTCCGGCTCGATGGCGTTCATCTCCCGGCCACCCGGCGTCAGGGCATGGAATTCGATCAGACCCACGCCGTCGCCGAGATCGACCAACGAGGCGCTGGGCGTCCGGGTAATCACGCGGGTGGCGTCTTGCTTCCACTCCTTGAGGATGATGAGGCGAGGGTCGGGCGGGATGGGGACATAGCCCTTGCCCACCACCCAACGCTCATGGCGGCCGTTTGCGCGGCGATAGAAGGAAGCAGCACCGGCGGCCAACATGTCCTTCACCCAATCGGCTACGGTCAGGCCCTCGGCTTCCATGCGCTCCACCGTGGCGGCCACGCCCAACAGGTCCCACATCGCAAAGGGACCGCGTTCCCAGGTGAAGCCCCACTGCATGGCGTTGTCCACGGCCAGGACATCGTCGCTGACTTCGGGCATGATGGCGGCGGCGTAGTGGAAGGTGCGGGAAAGGACAAACCACACGAAGGCGCCGGCCCGGTCGGTAGCCGCTACCATGCCGCGCAGCCGCTCGGCCAGGGGTTTGTTTTTGACCCGATCCACGCTGTCGAAGCGCGGCTTGGGCATGGCTTCGTGTTCCAGGGTTTCCAGGTTCAACGACCAATAGGTTTTGCTGCCATCGGCTTCGCGCACTTCCTTGGCAAAGCCGATCCCCGTTTTGTTGCCCAGCCAGCCTCGCTCCACCATCGTCTGCAGGACCCGGGCAAACGCCGGCGCCTTGAGCACGCTGCGGGCCGGGTCGTGGGACAGCAGCTCGTACAGGTTGGCCGAGACCTGGGCGATGACATCCACTCCCACCAGGTCGGCCAGGCGAAAGGTACCGGTGCTGGGCCGGCCGATGAGAGGCCCGGTGAGCAGATCGACTTCGGGTACGGTGAAACCGTGGGTGATGGCGTAGTCGATGGTGCGGGCGGCGCTGATAAAGGCCAGGCGATTGGCGATGAAGTTGGGGGTGTCGTTGGCGATGACCACGCCTTTGCCCAGGACCTCTTCGGCAAAGCGGGTGATCAACGCCACCACCTCCGGCGCCGTAGCCGGTGTGGGGATGACCTCCAGCAGTTTCATGTAGCGGGGTGGGTTGAAGAAGTGGGTGCCCAGGAAATGGCGGCAAAAGTCCTCGCCCCGACCGGCGGCGATGGCAGCAACGGGCAACCCGGATGTGTTCGTGCTGACGATGCTGCCGGGTTTGCGCACTTCCTCGATCCGGGCCATGAGGGCTTGTTTGATGTCCAGCCGCTCGACGACGGCCTCGATAATCCAATCGGCTTCACCCACCCAGTGGAAATGGTCTTCGGTATTCCCCAGCTTGATCCAATCTCCGCTTCGTTCGCTAAACAGGTTGGCCGGTTTGGCCTTGCGCATCCGCTCGAACCCCTCCCGCACGATGCGGTTGCGCACTTGCGGGCTGCTCAGGCTCAGTCCCTGCGCCTCTTCGGCCGGTGTGAGCGCAGCCGGCGGGATATCGAGCAGATAACAGGGCACACCGGCGTTGGCAAGGTGGCCGGCAATGGCGGCGCCCATCGTACCGGCGCCGATGACGGCCACCCGACGAATGGTGGGCATGGCACAATCTCCTTGATGATGAGGAGCGAAAAGGACAAGGGCTCGTTGGTTTGATAGATACCACATCTCCGCATCATCCACCAAATCCCATTACGCACCGCGTCATAAAGGAAGGACGTTCTGCGGCGCCTGGGGCCGCTTGGCCCGCCGGGCCGGAACCCCGGCCTGGCCGTGGCCGGGGTTGCCATCACCGCCGCCGGCGACATTGACGCCAAGGCCGGGGTGGTATAGCATTGGCGTCATGCGATTGTTGTCCGCCCATAGGGGACCATGAGCGACGAGCCCACCCTCACCCGCCGCGAGCTGGAAATCCTGAGCCTGCTGGCCGAAGGGCTGAGCAATGACGAAATCGCCGCCCGGTTGGTCATCAGTCCCAACACCGTCAAAGTGCATTTGCGCAACATCTTCGACAAGATGGGGGTGCAATCTCGCACCGAGGCGACGATGGAGGCCTTGCGCCGGGGCTGGATCGCCGTGCCTGGCCGTCCCCAGGCGGCGCCTGCCGAACCTCTCCCGGCGCCGTTGCCCTCGTGGCCGTCGCCAGCCCCGTCGTGGCAGAGCTGGCAAGGCTGGTTCCTCCTCGCCACCGCCCTCTTGTTGGCGGTCCTGGCCTTCTGGCCGGCGCCGCGGCCGGTTATCCCCTCGCCGGCGCCGACGGCGGATTTCACCACCGACCTGACCACGCTGCGCATCGGTATCACGCCCCGGCAAGAGACCCCGCGTTGGACGACGCGCGCCTCGCTGTCGAGCCCGCGCAGCCGCGCGGCGGCGGCCGTGATCGACGGCCGCCTTTACGTCGTCGGCGGCGAAGCCGGTCTGGGTGACCTGGACGACCACGAGGTCTACGATCCGGGCGCCGATGTCTGGCAACACCTGCCCCCACGACCGGTGGCCGCACGGGGGGCGGCGGCGGCGGTGTGGGACAATCGGCTTTATGTGGCCGGAGGTTGTAGCGGCGATACCGTGCTCGATCGGGTGGATCGCTTTGACCCGACTTCGGGGACCTGGACCACGGCGGCGTCCCTACCGGCTCCCCGCTGCGCCCTGGCCCTGGTGAGCTACGGCCGTCGGCTTTATGCCATCGGGGGTTGGGATGGGCGTGGCGCCACGGCCACGGTGTTTTTGTACGACCCCGCACGGGATGTATGGGAAAACGGCCCGGCCCTGCCGGAACCGCGCGCCGACCTGGCCGCCGTGGCTTTGCGCGACCGGCTGTTCGTCGTGGGTGGCCATGACGGTGAACGGCAGCGGGCCGAGATGTGGGTATTCGACCCGACCGACGGACGTTGGGACAAGGCGCCATCGCTGCCGGAGCCGCGAGCGGGGGTGGCCGTGGCAGCCGAGGGCATTTCCATCTACGCCATCGGCGGGGGATTGGGCAATCAGGTGGGCCTGCACGAACGCTACGATCTGATCACCCAGGCCTGGTCCACCCTTGATAGCCCTCGTCGCGGTCCCTGGCATCACAGTGTGGCCGCCATCATCGGGCCCAACCTCCACATCGTGGGCGGTTGGGCCGGGGATTACAGCGCCGCTCACGAGGCTTATCAGGCCTCTCATCTTCTGTTTTTGCCTTTTGGCGCCCAAGGCGCCGAGGGCGCCCGTTGATCGCCCGTGTTGCTCGCTTTAGCGGATCGGTCTGGCCAATTTTTGGATCTTCTCGAAGGTTTCGCGCCAGGTGATGGGGCTCAGTCCCAGCTTTTGCCGCAAGGCTTCGGGCGAGGCGCCGAAGCGATAGGCGCGCACGGCCGCAGTCCAGCGCATGGTCTCGAAGGACAGACCGCCCTCGATGTCGGCCAGGGCGGCGGCATCGGCCAGGACATATTCGAGATTGCGCGCCGTGCACGCAAAGAGGCGCTCGCTTGGCTTGTAGGTCCGCAGGTACTGGTTGTAGACCGGCAGGAAATCGGGACCGAGAAACAGGGTGCGCTCCTTGTGGGCATTGCGACCGTCGGTATACCGGACGATGAGCTGCGGTTCGCGCGGGTTCGAGGTATCGATATCGCTCAACCGCAGGTTCATGACCTCGCTTTTCTTCAGCCCTGTTTGCAACAGCAAGAGCACGAGCAGATGCGGTCGCGCATCGGGTTTGCTGGGCGACCACAGCAGGTCACGCGTGACCCGCAGCAGCCGCTCGACTTCGGCATCGGTCAGAATGCGCGGCAGGGGCGCCTGCGCGCTTTCCTGGAGGATCGGCGCCGCCGGGTCACGGGCCAGGACCTCGGTGGCGGCCAACCAACCGAAAAAGGACTTGAGGGCCGTCACCCGCCGGGCATAGGACTTGGGCCGACACGGCACCGGTCGGCCGGCTTCGTCCAAACGCTCAAAGCGCAGCCAGTACAGGAATTCGTTGAGCGTATCCGTGCCGATATCGCGCAGATGTGGGTTTTTGCCTTTTTCTTGCAAAAAACGCGCCAGCAGGCGAATATCGCCCAAAAACGCCTTGACGGTGTTATCGGTAAAACCGGCACCGAGCAAATAGCGCTGGTAGGCCCCCAGGGCGGCCGTGACGGTGCTGTCGGGGGTCAGCTCGGTGGGTATCGGCGCCACCGCGCGCGATCGCCGTGGGCGGCCGGGCGGAGCTGGGGTCTCGAACAGGGCCAGTTGTTCATCCATAGGCGTCTCCTTTTTCGTATAGCCTCTTGGGGGCTATCGTAATCCCATTGGCGAGCGATGTCAACCCCGTGTCGTCTCCTGGCGATCAAATTGGCCGATCTAGGCGATGTGTTGAACATTACGCCGGCTCTGCGCGCCCTGCGCCACACCTTTCCCCAGGCGCGCATCGAGGCTCTGGTGAATCCGCATACGGTGCCGGTGCTGCTGGGTTCGCCTTTTGTCGACGAGGTGGTGGTCTTTCCTAAGACCGCTTTCGAGGGCCTGAGCGGGCTGCATCCGCGGGCCTGGCGTCCGCTGTGGCGGCATCTGACCGCACTGCGGCGTCGAGGATACGACACGGTTGTCAATTTCCATCATCTTACCACGCCTTTGGGGCGCCGGAAACAGCGCTTGCTCATTGCCGCCACCGGCGCCGCCGTGACGGTGGGGCTGGATAACGGCCACGGCCGCTGGTTGACCCATCCCGTGCCCGATCGCGGTTTCGGCGCCTGTCGTGAGGTGGAGTATTGGCTGGCCCTGGCCGCCCGTCTGGGGGCGAGGCATCCCGATACCTCGTTGCATTTGCCCGTCACTGCCGCCGACCACGCTACCGCCGCCGACCTGTTGGCCCGGGCCGGGCTGAACCCGCGCGGCTTTGTCGTGCTGCATCCGGGTTCGGGTGGCTATGCGCCGGCCCGGCGTTGGGACCCGGCCAAATTCGCCGCCTTAGCCGCCGCGCTTTATCGCTGCTACGGTCTCCCGGCCGTGTTGGTGGGTACGGCCGGCGATGATGTACCGGCCGTGCTGGCCGCAGGGGCATCGCCCCTTTATGATTGCAGCGGTCGTCTGACGATCGGGCAGGTGGCGGCCGTCATCGCCCGCGCGGCCTTGTTCGTGGGCGCCGATAGCGGTGTCATGCATATGGCGGCGGCTATGGCGACTCCGCTGGTCGCCATTTTCGGTCCGACTAATCCCCTGGCCTGGGCGCCGTGGACACCTCATTCGCCGGCGCGGGTGGTGCGGTTGGGGATTTCGTGTTCGCCCTGCGCCTATGTCGGCCATCGCGTGGGGCGTCGGCAGGGCTGTCCTGAGCGGGCCTGTCTGGCCGATCTGGAGATGACGACGGTGTTGGCGGCGGCGGCCGAACTGTTGGCTGCATCTCGGCAAGCCGAGGCGCAGGGCTGATTCAAGGCCGTGTTCGGGTTTGTTGCCAAAACAGGAGCAAGAACACGGTCGCCAGGATGGCACAGAGGGCGATGACGACGATCAGCATCGAGGGCCCTACGGCCTCGAAGAGTTGGCCGATGCCGTAGGGCACGGTCATGGCGCCCAGGCTGGAGCCGACCAGAAACCAGCGTGTGATGCCTCCGGTGATGGGCATGTGACGACCGGCCAGATTCATCAGGGTGGGGAAGGCATTGGCCACGGCCAGCCCCATGCCCGCGGCCACGACCCAGAGCGTGCCCGGCATGGGCCCGGCCAGTCTCAGGAGCCCCATGGTCAGCAGGATGCCCATGATGTCGGCGGCGAGCAGGTAGCGGGGACGAAAGCGGGCTGCCAACGGGATGGTGAACAGGCGGCCCAAGGTGAGCGCGGCCCAGAAGACCGCCGTCAGATAGCTCGCCTCGATCGGGGAAGCCAGGCCAAGGGTGAGGGCATAGGTGTAGAACCAGTTGCCAAAGCCGATTTCGGCGGCGACGAAAAGGAAGAAGAGGGCGGTCATCAGCGCGAGCGGTAGCCGGGAAACCGCGGTCGGTTTGGCAGCCGTGACGGCCGCGGTAGACGGTGGCTGTTGGTAGGGGTTGGCGGGGCTGGGGATGCGTGCGATCCTCAGCGCTACCGGCATCAGGAGCGCGGCATTCAGCCAGTAGGCGCCGGCGCCGATCCCGGTGAGGGCCATGGCCTGGGCTACGAAAACGGGCGAAAGCAGCGCGCCCAGGCCGAAGCAGAAGTGGAGTGCATTCATCCGCGGGCCTACCCGGTCGCCGTGTACCCACACCAGCAGGATGTTGCCGCCGATGTCGATGCCGCCGCTGGCAAAGCCGAGGAGGAAGAAAACGAGCACCAGCAGTTCGAGCCGCCGGACAAACGGGGTCAGGCCCAACATGAGGGCCGTCAGGAAGACCATACCGGCCAGGAGGTGATGGGCAGGTTGCCGGTCGTAATAGCGTCCGGCCACGAAGGAGCCGACTATCCAGCCCAAACTCATCCCGCTGAGGACGGTGCCGATCTGGGCCAGCGAAGCCCGGGTGTTCTGGGCCAGGGTGGGCAGGGTAGGGCCGAGGATGCCGGTGGCCAGTCCCAGGGCGATGAAGGCGAGGTAGTAGGCCAGGGTTTGGGCCCGCCCGTGGGCGGAAACGACCCCGGTCAGGGGCGAGGGTGAGGAGGTCATAGGCGCAAAGTGGGGAGCGATGGTCTGCCGTCGGCGCTTATGGTAGAACGATACCGTTCGCAGGTCCAAACCGGAAGGAACGTGGCGAGGGTGGGGTCGGCTCCCGGCCGTTGTCGGCTTATGGCGGGCGCTCTCAGGGCAGGCGCTGATGTCGGTGTCGGCGCGGCGCCAGGGGGTATTCGCGGCGGTGTGCCGGCTCTTACCGCCGCACGGATGCCCCCACCGGTGGGGGCAAATGGATTTTGACAAGAGAGGCGATTGCGTAGACAATAGGGGGCGTCCAGGCCCGTCTCGAGAAGCCTCTGTAGGGCCGGTTTTCGCAAATGTCGGCCTTGGCGCAGGGCAAGAGCGGGTAGCTCCTTAAAAACAGGCCTCTAGAGGCCCCGAAAGCGGGCGAAAGTGGCCTTTTGCTTTCGCAAATGAGGGCCTCCGGCGGGCAAAAAACGATTTGCGGTGCAGGTGCGGATCGGGGTGGCAGGAAGGCTTTGGAAGCACCAAAAGCGGGCTTGTGTAGGCTGCGGAGAGCGTTTTTTTGCCGGTAGGTCGATAAAAATGACTCGCGACGGCCGTTTGACGGCCTGGGGTTTCACCCCTACGACTCGTCTTGAGAGTACTGAAAGTGCGGCGCTAGTGTGGAGTGGG
>JBBINH010000035.1:0-33171 GCA_037443945.1 Caldilineales bacterium | reverse complement strand
GCCGGGCCGGCCGGCGCCCCCGGCGCCACGGCGCCACGCCGATGCCTGGGGGGTGCGGGGGCGGGCACCGCCCCCGGCCGGGGGGTGTGGGGGACCGCCCCCACAGCTCCTGCCCCGCAGGGCTCCCGGCCTTCCACGACTACCGGGCCTGCTACGACCATCCGATGCCGGATCGGTTCCTCGGAGCAGTGGTGCGAACGGTCGCAGTCCATCTTGGCGCCTGTATCCGTCGGCACCTATAGCCCAAGATAGGGCTGTCGATAATGGCAGCGATCCCTACGATCCATACCGGGGACCTGTTCTGGCTCCGTTAAGAAGTTATAAAACTAACCTTAAAACTTCTGCTTATGGCGTCCTCACCGACAAGGGCCATATCTTGTAGCACGCTTGCATGCGGCCACTATTGGCGGCTTGGAGGGTGAGGAGGTGACCCCATAAACGGCTTGTGCTTGACGATAATATCGCACGAGTGGGCATGTACTTCGTCTGCCTAATCGTTGGCAGAGACGGCCGGCTTTGTTATGATCGGGCGTGTCGATTGGCTCCCAGGGATGGATGTGCTCTCCCGATGGCGTGATGGTTGTCGCTTTGCGCAGTCACTTGACGATACGTGATGTCATCGCCATGCGTGCTGTGATGATGGGTGCCATTCGACCTTGCGAGATGGCGCAATCCTGAAGGTCGCAGACTGCTGCCGATTGTCGGTTTTTGGCCGCAATCGGCGTGGGCACGGTTTTGCCATCCGTCGGTCTCGTTTCCGTTCCTTTGCCTGCGAGGACTTGCCACCGTGGAAGCTCCTGTACAACCCGAAGCTATCTGGCAAGCCGTCCTGGGTGAACTCCAGCTCTCGCTTCCGCGTCATGTCTATGACCATTGGTTGGCCGGTACGGCCGGTCTGGCCTTTGAAGATGGCTGTCTGATCGTCGGGACGCCATCGGCTTTTGCCCAGGAATGGCTCAATGCTCGTCTCAAGGGCACCATTCAGCGTCGTTTGCAACGGATCTGCGGTCGTTCGGTCGAACCTCTGTTCGTGGTTCGGCCGGAGACCGGCTCGGCTCCTATGACCCCGGACGCCGATTCCCCCCTGCTGAGTTTATCCCTCGACAGGGAACGTTCTGAGCAGCCGTGGTACAAAAGCGATAGTGGGCTTGTCCCGCAGTTGACATTCGATAGCTTTGTTGTGGGCGAAAGCAATCACTTCGCCTATGCTGCCAGTCAGGCGGTAGCCCAGGACCCTCATCGGCGGTATAACCCCCTTTTCCTCTACGGCGGCGTGGGACTGGGCAAGACCCATTTGCTTCATGCCATCGGTAACAGTGCCGTTCAGGCCGGCTATAGTGCGCGTTATGTCTCCTCGGAAACCTTTACCAATGACCTCATCGAAGCAATTCGCACCAAAACCAACACCGCCTTTCGGCGTCACTATCGCGAGGTGGATGTCTTATTGATCGACGACATCCAATTCCTTGAGGGCAAACCCAGCACCCAAATCGAATTTTTTCATACCTTCAACAGCCTATACGCCACCAACAAACAGCTTGTCGTCGCCAGCGATCGCCCACCCCAACACTTTTTGCAATTCGATGACCGTCTGCGCTCGCGTTTAGAGGGCGGGCTGACGGTGGAACTGCTACCGCCGGATCTCGAGTTACGGATCGCCATTCTGCGGGCTGCGGCAGCCCGGTCCGGGGTCCCGGTACCCGAGGAGGTTCTGCGCTATATTGCCGGTCGTTATGTGCAAAACGTGCGCGAGCTCCAGGGCGCGCTCAACCGGGTCATCGCCTATGTTCGCCATCGGGGAGGAGCTCTTACACTACCGCTTGTCGAAGACGTACTCGGCGAACCGGAACGGTTGGTGGCGGCCGATCCCCAGACGGTTTTGGAAGCCGTGGCGGCCGAATTTCGCCTGACTGCGGCCGAATTGACCGGCCCGCGGCGTTCGCGACGCGTCGTCCGTCCGCGCCAGGTGGCGATGTATTTGCTCCGCGACCTGTGTCAGCTTTCGTTTCCCCAGATCGGTGAGCTTCTAGGTGGCCGGGATCACACGACCGCCATGCATGGTTACGAAAAGATTGTCCAGGAGCTGGAAAGCGACGCAGAACTCCGCCGTCACCTGGAACAGGTACGGGTGCGGCTGCTACGCCGGTAGCAAGCCGCCAAAGGCAGAACGGCCCGGACGCGTTTTCTCCGCTTTTGTTGCGCCGTAACACCACACGCAGTCGACACCCCTTGGGTTCGACTGCGTGTGGTCTTGCCCTGTGGATAACTCGGCTTTCGCCGGGGAAAACTTGGCTCAGTTGGGGATAACGTTTGTGGGGCTAACGTTTTCGCGTGCGGAATCGTTTTCGGCCCCGCGATAATAGGTCATGTGTTGCAGTTGGGCTACCGGGTCAACGTACTGCACGCGCACATCGGGCGGCACGGTAAGGGTGATGGGAGCGTAATTGAGCAACGACTTAACACCGAGCTCGATGAGGCGGGCAGCGACTTCCTTGGCTGCAGCCGGCGGGACGGCAAGGATACCGATCTCGATTTGCTGTTCGCGCACAATGTCGGCCAGTTCGTCCATGCCATGGACGCGCCGCCCGGCGATAACCGTGCCGATCTTGGCCGGATCGTTGTCGAAAACGGCGACGATGTGAAAGCCATGTTCGTCAAAGCGTTGATAGTGCAGCAACGCCTGGCCCAGATCACCGACTCCGATCAGCACCATGCGCCATTCGCGATCCACATGCAGGATCCGACGTAGCTGTTCGCGCAGATAGGCGACATTGTATCCTGTGCCCTGTTTGCCGAACTCCCCGAAGTGCGAAAGGTCTTTACGGATTTGTGCCGAGCTGATGCCCAAGCGGTCGCCCAATTCCTGGGACGAGGTAATCTGACGACCTTCGGCCAGCAGATGAT
The DNA here is from genome assembly GCA_037443945.1 of Caldilineales bacterium. Taxonomy (GTDB): domain Bacteria; phylum Chloroflexota; class Anaerolineae; order J102; family J102; genus SSF26. The sequence continues at coordinate 30,267 of JBBINH010000035.1, read as the reverse complement.
TCAACACGCGCAGATAAATGGGGAGGCGGGCGACAACGATGTCGGGGACTTCATTTCGTGGCATAGAGACGGCTCCTGCAATGAGAAAGGACGTCATCGACCTCAAAGCGTCTGTACCGAGTTTGTGCTCGGTTTGTGAAATATAGCATAGTTCATGATAGCGCAAACGAGCGCAATGGACAACTGACGACACCCCGGGGAAAACGTCTTGCCACACTCTCGCTCTGCCCATCTCCCGCTGTCGCCAAAAAGGTCCTGTCGGAGGCCGGAATCGCCGCCAAGAGCCCGGTTTGGAAAGCCGGGTCCTTTCCTTCACCCTCCTGTGTTTGACTATAATGGCCTTGTCAAGCCGTGTTCTGGCCTCTCTCCTTTACCCATGCCCTCTGTGATGGCATTCCATCCGGCTTCGACCAGCCCGTCGGCACGGCTGGTTCCGATCGTGCCGGTGCCGATGGGCATCCGGAAGTTTGGGCCTGTCGTTGTGCAACAACCCCGGCTTGTTCTACGTAAAGGACAGCGCGTATGTCCTCCTCCGAACCCCTCTCTTCCCCCGTATCGCCTTTCCACACCCTGGTGGATATCATCGCAGCGCCCGGAACGGCTCTGCGTCGCCTTGCCACCACCTCGGCCCGTAGCTGGTGGTTTCCGGCCCTTCTGGCCGTGGCCGGTGGTCTTCTGTATCTGGGGGTCACGCTGGATGATCTCGTCGCCGAAACCGCCCGCCAGATGCAGATGCAACTGAGCACCATGCCGGCCGAGCAGGCCGAAACGGCGCAACCACTGCTGGAGCGGTTGGGTTCGCCCGCCTTCCTGTTTGCTTCCGGCGCCGTGGCCGTGCTCGTCGGTCTCGTGATTGCCTGGCTGCTGGCGGCCGGCCTGTTGTATTTCGGAGCCGCTATCCTGGGAACGTCGCTCCCCTTCAGCCGCTGGTGGACATTGGTCGTCTGGACCTGGGTGCCTTTCGCCCTGCGGGGCTTTGTGCAGGCGGCCTGGAGCCTGGTCAACGGCACGGCCATCCGCTACGCAGGCTTCTCCTACCTGATGGCCAGCGGTGATCCGATGGCGGACCAGGCCAATCCGCTCTTCGTCCTGGCTGCCCAGATCGACCTTTGGGCTTTGTGGCACGGGCTGCTGATTTTTGTGCTTTTACGAACAACGGCACAGCTCAGTCGGGGTAGCGCGGCTTTCCTCACGCTGTTCTACGGCTTTGTGGCCCTCGGTTTACGCGTTGTACCGGCCCTGCTGGGAGGTCTCTTCCGCCCCGGCTGAAACCGGCCTGCGCGGGCTATGGGCCTATTTACCGGTGTCGGACCTGGTGTGGTAGAATTTGAAAAGATTTTGACCAAGTTTTGAAAAGATAAGTGAGGTCCCTTATGCCTCGTCCTCTGATTGCCTTCCTCATCGTCGCCGTTGTCGGCGGCCTTTCCTGGGTTGCCTATTCGGCCACCGCCCAGGAAAGGGAGACACCCCTGCCTTATGAAGTGTACACGGTGGGTCTTGGCGATATCGCCGCCACCGTTACGGCCACCGGCTCGGTGCAGCCGGCGGCTTCGTTGAATCTGGTCTTTCGTAGCAGCGGCCCCGTGGCCGAAGTGTTCGTCGCCGAAGGGGATCGGGTCGAGCCCGGTCAGGTGCTGGCGCGGCTGGATAGCGCGGAGCTGGAACTGGCGCGGCAGCAGGCTTTGGCTGGCCTGCGTCTGGCCGAAGCGCGGCTGGCCCAGGCCCGGCGGCCGGCCGATCCGGCCGAGATCGCAGCGGCCGAGGCGGCCGTTGAATCGGCCCGGGCCAATCTGGCCGCAGCCCAGGCCGCCTACCAGAACCTGTTACAGGGGCCGACTCCGGCCCAACGGAAAGCGGCCGAGGCCAACCTGGAGCGGGCGCGCGTGGCGTTGCAAGCCGCTCAGGCGGCCTATGACCAGATTGCCCATTTGCCCAATGCCGGCATGCTGCCTCAGGCCCTCCAGCTACAGCAGGCCACCATTGACTACGAAGTGGCCAAAGCCAATGTGGAAAACACCCTGGCGCCGCCCACGGCCAGCCAGAAAGCCGCCGCGCTTGCCCAGATTGCTCAGGCCCAGGCCGCCGTGGCCCAGGCCGAGGCCAATCGGGCCCGTCTGACGCAGGGACCGCTGCCTGAGGATCTGGCCATCCTGGAAGCCCAGGTCGAACAGGCCGCCGTTTCGCTGCGACAGGCCGAATTGGCCCTGCGCCATGCCGAATTGGTTGCCCCCATCGCCGGTGTGGTCGGCGCCGTCAACATCCGCCGTAATGAGATCCCGACACCGGGCCAGCCGGCCATCGTCCTCACCGATCCCGGCGGTTTCCATATCGACCTCAGCGTGGACGAGATCGATATCGGGCGCGTGGCCCCGGGGCAACCCGCCACCATTGTCATCGACGCCCTGGGTGAGGAACCTTTGACCGGCCGCGTCACCTCCATCGCTCCCATCGCCGACCTCGGCACCGGTCTGGCCGGCAGCGCCGGCGTCGTCACCTATCGCGTTCGGGTGGACATCGATCCTACCGATCGGCCGCTGCGGGCGGGTCTGACCGCCACCGTGACGATTACGACGGCCGAGGCGCGTCAGGTGGTGGTCTTGCCGAATCGAGTCATGCGGCTGGACCGCCAGACGGGCACCACGTATGTCGAAAAGCTGGTTGACGGCGTGCCCCAACGGGTCGATCTCAAGCTGGGCCTGCGCAACGAACAGTTCAGCCAGGTGCTGGAAGGCGTGCAACCGGGCGACCAGTTGGCCGTGCGCCGCACCGATACAGGCGAGGTCTTGCGCCAGCAGTTCTTCGGCGGAGGTGGCTAGGATGAGCGACCGCAAACCGCTGATCGAAGTCAAGGACGTGACCAAGGTGTACCGCATGGGCGAAGTCGAAGTCCACGCCCTCCGTGGGGTCTCCCTGCGGATTTATCCCGGCGAGATGGTGGCCATTATGGGGCCATCCGGTTCGGGCAAGTCGACCTTGATGAACATCCTGGGCGCGCTGGATGTGCCCACCAGCGGCACCTACTGGCTGGACGGTCAGGAGGTAGGGCGTCTGAGCGACGATCAACTGGCCGTGGTCCGCAACCGCAAGATCGGTTTTGTCTTTCAAAACTTCAACTTGCTGCCGCGCACGACGGCTGTGGCCAATGTGGAATTGCCTCTCATCTACGCCGGCGCCCGCGACCGTCGGGCCCGCGCCATTGCGGCTCTGGAACGGGTCGGATTGGGCGACCGGCTCTATCATCGGCCCAATGAGCTTTCCGGCGGCCAGCAACAACGCGTGGCCATCGCCCGCGCCCTCATCAACAATCCCGACATCATCCTGGCCGACGAACCGACCGGGAATCTCGACTCCAAATCCGGAGCCGAGATCATGCACATTTTCCAGGAGCTCAACGAACGCTACGGTATCACCATCATCTTCGTCACCCACGAACCCGACATCGCCGAACATACCCGGCGCATCATTCGCCTGGCCGACGGTCTCATCATCTCCGATAACCCCGTGAAAAACCCACGGCGGGCCGGCGAGACGGTCTATACGCGCCGCGCTCGCGATCTCATTGCCGATGGCAACAGCGTCGCCGTGGCGACGGCAAACCAGGAGGCGCCATGAACCTGTGGGAATCCATTCGTATTGCCCTACGCGCCCTGGCGGCCAACAAGCTCCGCTCGGCTCTGACCATGCTCGGCATTATCATCGGCGTGGGCGCCGTGATTGCCCTGATGAGTGTGGGCCAGGGCGTGCAAAAACTGGTGACCGAACAACTCCAGAGCGCCGGTTCCAATCTGGTTATCGTTATCCCCGGCAGTTTGCAAGATAACCAGCAGGGTGGCCCCCGTCGCGTCCGGCCCCGACAACCTCTGACCAATGGCGACTGGCGCGCCATCGCCGACCCCTTTCAGGTTAGCGATGTCATTGCTGCCGTGCCCGAGGCCGATGGCGGGGCCGATGTCAGCCGCGGTCGTGTGACTCTGCGTCTGAGCATCACGGGCACAACCCCCGATTTTGCGTTTGTCCGCAACTATCGCGTGGCTATGGGCCGTTTTCTCGGCGAGGCGGATCTGGCCGGCTCGGCGCGTGTGGCCGTCTTGGGCAGCCGGGTGGCCCGTCAGCTTTTTCGCGACGAGGAGTACCCCCTGGACCAGACCATCAAGATCAACGGGATTCCCTTCCGGGTCATCGGGGTGATGGAGGAGAAGGGCGGCGGTGGCTTCGGCAGCTTCGATAACCTGGTCTATGTGCCGCTGTCCACAGCCCAGGAGCGCCTTTTCCCCTATCTGCGCAGCGCCACGGGTGAACCGACCCTCTCCCTGATTCTGGTCAAGGTCATCAGTGAAGATCGCTTGAAGGATGTGGTGCGCCAGATCGAGGAGTTGTTGCGCCAACGTCACGGTATCACCTACCTGGACGAGGATGATTTTACGGTCATCAACCAGGCCGATATCCTGGACATCTTCGGCAGCATCACCGGTGTGCTCACGACCTTCCTCGGCGGCATTGCCGCCATCAGCCTGCTTGTGGGCGGCATCGGCATCATGAACATCATGCTCGTATCGGTGACCGAACGGACCCGCGAGATTGGCCTGCGCAAGGCCGTGGGCGCCAAACGTCGCGACATCCTGGTCCAGTTCCTGATCGAGGCCGTCGTGCTCAGCCTCATCGGCGGTCTGATCGGCATGGTGTTGGGCTTTGTCGGCGCCCAGGGCCTGGCCAGTTTGTCCGAGGATCTGGAGGCCATCGTGACGGTGCAGGCCGTGCTGTTGGCCACGGGTTTCAGCGCCCTGGTGGGGCTGTTCTTCGGCATCTATCCGGCTCTGCGCGCGGCCCAGCTTCATCCCATCGAGGCCTTGCGTTATGAATAACCTGTGGCGCCGATGGTCGGCCCTTGTGCTGGTGGTGGTCTTCCTGGCGGCCTGTAGTGGCAGCCGCGCAACACCGACGCCGGATCGGCTGAACGCCCTGCCGTTGCCGCCGACTCTGCCTCCTCCGAGCGCCACGAAGGCCGGGATTCGTCCTACGCCCTCCCCTACGCCCACGCCTATCATCCTCTCTCCGACCACGGCCGTTGTCTTGTCCCCGGCTGCGGCGACGGCGACGCCTACGCCGACGGTCCTCTCACCCTTGCTCCTGCCCGGCGGCTATGTCACTGCGCCCACCGCTCTGCTGGCCCTACCGGGCGGCGATACCCTGAGTGGGCTGCCGGCAGGCGTTCGTGTGGGTCTCCTCGGCCGTAGCGCCGACGGCGTTTGGTGGCAAGTCCTTTATGACCCCGGTCCCGGCCGGGCTCCGCTCCAGGGTTGGCTGCGGGCGACGGCGGTGGCCGTCTTTGCCGATCCGGCTCGTCTGCCCGTGGTGGTCATGCCGTCGACGGCCACGACGGCGGTTGCCGGTGCGGCGCCGGCAAAGCAGACCCCACCGCCGCCGACCCCAAGCGGGTTGCGCGGTCATCTGCTCCTGCAGTCGCAACCCGGCGGTGATATCGTCCTGTTCTCGGCGTCCGACGGCACGCTCCGACGCTTGACAAGCGGCCTCGATCCCGCCTTTAGCCCCGACCTGCGGCAGGTGGCCTTTACGCGCTGGGAGGAACCGCGTGGCCTGTGGCTGATCGACGGCGACGGCAGCGATGCGCGTCTGGTCTTCGGCGCCAATCGCGCCCGTCTGCCCACCTGGAGCCCGGACGGTAGCGCCATTGTCCTCGAAATCGGGCTTGACAGCCGTCAATGCCATCAGACGCCCTTCGGTTGCCTGACCGCCGCCGAATGGCAGGCCCGTTTCGGCGCCGAATGCGTGACCACGCCTTTCGGGCGGTTTTGTCTGGGTGATTTTGCCCTTGTCATCGAGGAGGAGACGACACTGGTACGGGTGGATCTGCGCGACGGCAGCATCCGGCATCTGCCCGTGGGCCATCGGGCCAAGGCGCCGACCTATCATCCCCGGCGCGAAGAGGTCGTCTTCCTCGACGAGGGGGGTCTGGCGGTGGTGGCACCGCTGGAGGACAAACCGCCGCGGCGGCTGGTGGAGCGTCCCGGTGCCATAGGACCGGCCGTCTATAGCGCCGACGGCGAGTTTCTGTTTGCCGCCGTGCGTTCCGGCGATCACTGGGACATCTGGCGCTGGCGGGCCGACGGCAGCGACGGTGTGGCCCTGACGGCGCCCCCGGCCTTGCGTCGCGAGCCGATCCACAACGTGGCGCCGGCGCCTGGCCCTGACGGTCGCATCCTCTTTCTCAGCAACCGCCGGGGGCGCTGGGAGCTGTGGCAGATGCAGCCCGACGGCAGCGGTCAGCAGCCCCTGACCCTACCGGGTTTCACGGTGAATTATGCGTTTGCCAACGAGCGACCGGTGACGTGGGGACCTTGAGCGTCAACAGGAGCCGGGCGGCAGCGTGTCGGCCGGGGTGATCTCGAGCCGATAGAGGAGGGTATCATCGAAACGATATAACTCGAACCGCAACCGCGGGGGTGAGACGGTCGTGTTGACCTCGAAAAGGCCGTAGACGGTGCTGCCGTCGTACTGGAAAAGAACCTGGGGGTCGTTGATGGGCGGGCGGCGACGTGGGCCGACGGTCAGCGGGGTCACAAGAAATTCGTAGAAGCGATAGGGTGGTGTGCCCTCCAGACGAAAGACCCCGGCCCAATGCTGATCGCCTGTGAGAAAATGCTGATCGCCTGTGAGAAAGACCACGCCGGGGATGCACCGATCGCGGATAAAGCGCAGGATTTCGCTGCGTTCGGTGCTGAAGCTCTTCCAGGTGTCGCCGGCCGTGCTGAAGTCGCTGAGGGTGACGGAGGAGCCAATGAATTTGAACGGCGCCCGCGAGCTCAAAAGCCATTCCTTGAGGAGTGCTTTTTGCGAGGCGCCGAGCATGGTCTTGGCTGCCGTGTCGGGGGCTTCGTTGTCACTGCGGAAGGTACGGGTGTCGAGGATGAAGAAATCCGCCGGCCCGGCCCGAAAGCGGTAGAAGTTCTCGCCCGGGCTGAGCGCCGGCGGATTCAGGCTGCCCTGATAGGCATCGTAAGCCTGTTTGGCCACAAGGTAGCGACCCGTCTTGCCCCACGACCAGTTGTCGTCGATTTCGTGGTCATCCCACATGAGGAACGTGGGCGTGCGCTGCCAGAAACGCCGCAAAGGGGGTTGCGACCAATAGACCCGGTACTTGCGTTGATAAGCGTGTCGCGTTGGCGGAAGGCGGACGGGGACATCCACGGCGATTTGGTCGCCGAGCATGAGGAAGAAATCGGGCCGACGGGCGTCGATGCGGTCGAAGATCGACCAGAAAGGCGAGCTGTAGTACATGTCGGAGCTGAGGATAAACCGGATGCGACCGGGGACAGCGGTCGGCGGTAGGGTGGTGAAAGCGGCCTGGCTACCCGGCCAGAGGCTGTCGTCGAGGAGGAGCCGATAGTCGTAGGTCGTGGCCGGCCTGAGGCCGGTGAGTTCGATGACGCCGGTGAAATCGCTCGTGGCCGTGAGGAGCCGGCTGGGGCCGCGCTGCCAGGTGCTTTCGTCACGACGCCGGTATTCGACCCCAAGACGGGCGGCACGATTGGCCCGCGCCCAGATGCGGATGGAGGTGTCGGTAACGGCGCCGAGGAAGGGGCCGTGGGTCAGCACGGGGCGGGTGCCCAGGAGCGGTAACACGAACACTCGGCCCCCATCCGGGATGGTAGTGCCGTCGGGCAGCCTAAAGCCGCGACCCGGCGCGGCGACGGCCAGCGCCGAGGGCTGCTTACGACCGGCCAAGGCGCCGACGACCAGCGCCGCGCCGAAGCCATCGCCGGCGGCGGGCGTCTCTCCCAACTCACGCAGCGAAACGGTGGTGCTCTGCCAGGTTCCGTTCGGTTGCCGTCGCCAGACGAGCACCACGCCGGCTTGGTCTGCCCCCTCGCGGGTAGCCCCGGGCAGTCCTATGATGAGTTCACGGCGGCCGTCGCCGTCGAGGTCGGCAGCCGTCAGCGTCATCGCCAGAGCGGAGATGCCAGCCGTCGCCGCCGCCAGGTCCAGGTTTCCGGCCGTGCTCAGGCCGCTGCCCCCGCGGTAGAAGGAGAGGCTCGAGCGGCCGGGATGGCCAACGGCAATAACGAGGTCGGCCCAGCCGTCGCTTTCGAGGTCGGTGAGGAGCAAGCTCTGGCCGTAGCCTTCGCCGGCGAACGGCGGGCGACCTTCGGTTTGGCGACTGAGAACAGGCCCGGTCCGCATGCGGCGGTCGGCTCCCCACAGGACAAAGACGGCGCCGGCCTCGCTCTGACCGGCCACGGTTTTGCCCGGCGCCGCCACAACCAGGTCAGTAAAGCCGTCGTTGTTCAGGTCGCTTGCCGCAAGGGCGGCGCCGAAACGGTCGGTCGCCGCCGCAGGCACACCGAAATCGGCCTGGGTATAAAGCTGCTGTAGGAACAGACCATCCGAGCGGCCCGTAAACACGGCCACGGCGCCACCATCCTGTCCCGGCGCTGCCACGGCCAGATCGCCAAAGCCATCCCGGTTGAAATCGCCGGCGACGAGGGCGCGACCGAAGCCGGCGCCGGGCTTGGCTCCGCTCAGGCTGAGGAAACCGACGGGACGCATCAGGCTCCAGGGCGTGCCGCCGAAAAGATAAACACCGCCGGTCCCGCCGGCCTTGCCCGGTGCCGCTACGGCCACGTCGCCCAACCCATCGCGGTTGTAGTCCAGAACGGCCAGGGCGGCGCCGAAGGCATCGCCAGGACTGCTGCCGGCGTTCGCCGTCTTCTGGGTGAGGGGCCGAAAGCGTTCGGCGACCGGTCCTGCCGCCGAACCCTGGAAGAGGTACACGGCGCCGGAATCGTTCGGTTCACCGGCTGCCTCTTCGCCCGGCGAGCCGATGATCAGCTCTTCGTAGCCGTCGCCGTCCAGGTCACCTGCTGCCAGGGCCGCGCCGAAAGCGTCTCCCGGCTCGACCAACCCATTGGCCCGATCATCAGGAGGGCCGAAGACGTAGTAGACATCGGCCTGACTGAGGGCAACGACCTCGTCGGGATGAAAAGGGGACGGCAGCGCCAGGCGAGAGCGGCTAATACGGGGCAGAAAGGCGGTGTAGGGAGAACGACCGATATGGGGTTGAGTCCCGGCGGGCACGGAGACCGGAAGCGAAGCGGCCTCTTCCGCTGCTCCGTCGGCATCACCCTGGGCCGTTGCCGTCAGGCCGGACAAGAGCAGGGCAAGGACGGCAACCCCGATGGCGGCGTAGGAACGATAGCGCTCGGCGCGCATGGATGCACCTCCGGTGGGTGTGGGAACTTTGTTTGTGCAGACGTTGCCGATTCCCAAAACGGTTCCCGCACGGCAAGGCCAACGCCGACCCTCTTGGGCATATCCCACGGCCGGCCAAAATGCTTTGCCCGGCTCTCGATTTCGTGCTACAATGCACCTTCGATCAACTGGGGGTGGCCGGCGCCGCCCCCACATTTTGCCTTAGGGCCTATGAATCGTTCGCTTCATCTTGTCATCCTGCGTCGCCAACGTCGGCGCTTTGCCCGTTATCGGACACCGGCCTGGAAAATCGTGGCGGGTGTTGTCGCCATCCTGCTGACGACCCTGTCCGGCTTGCTCGTGACGGCCACCGCTGCCGTTGCCGCCGTGCTGGGGGGTGTGTATCTGTATTTCACGCGCGATCTGCCCGAACCCAGCGCCATCGTCACCCGACAGGAAACCTTCGAGACGGTCAAAATTTACGACCGCACCGGCCAATACCTCCTCTACGAGGCTATTGACCCCCGACCTTTTCGTGGGGACCGCACCTACGTCACCCTCGACGAGATCAGCCCGCACCTCATCAACGCCACCATTGCCCTTGAGGACCGTTCTTTTTGGACGAATCCGGGCATCAACTGGCGTGGTCTGGCGCGCGCTTTCATCCAAAACCTGGAAGGGGGCAGCATTCAGGGTGCCTCGAGCATCACGCAACAACTGGTCAAAAACGTTATTATTCCGCCTGAAGAGCGCTATCAACGTTCTTATACGCGCAAAATCAAGGAAGCGTTGATGGCTTTGGAGATTACGCGGCATTATGATAAAAGACAAATTCTGGAATGGTATCTAAATAATAATTTTTATGGTAACTTCAGCTACGGCATCGAATCGGCAGCTCATGTTTATTTCGATAAATCGGCCAAGGAGCTCAACCTGGCCGAAGCCGCCATGCTGGCCGCCTTGCCTCAGTTCCCCGCCCTTAATCCCATTCAGGCTCCCGAAGACGCCAAACGACGGCAAGGCAAGGTGTTGCAGGCCATGGTCGAGGCCGGTTACATCACTCAAGAGCAGGCCGACGCCGCCTTTGCCCAGGAGTTGAAGGTCCGTCAATCGGCCTTGGAAAAGTTCGAGAACGACACGGCCCCCCATTTTGCCCTCTATGTGCTGGACGAACTCAAGCGCCGGTACAACACCCCCGATGACCCCTTTTTCATCTGGCGGCATGGGCTGACCGTGATCACCACGCTTGATGTGGACCTGCAGCGTTTTGTGACCTGTTCGGCCCGTCAGCGTATCGCCCACATCAACGGTGAAGAGCCTGACCTGCCCGGTTGTCCCAAACTGGAGCCGGCTCGGGGTCTGAAGGTGCGCAAAGAGGGCGATCCGCCCGTCTCCAATGCCGCTGCCGTGGTGTTGCGCACCGATACGGGCGAAATCCTGGCCATGTTGGGCTCTCTCGATTACAACAACCCCGACATCGACGGTGAGGTCAATATTGCCCTGGCCGAACGCCAGCCCGGTTCGGCCTTCAAGCCCATCACCTACACGGCCGGTTTCAGTCAGGGCCTGACCGCCGCCACGGTGGTGATGGATGTGCGTCAGGTCTTTCCCGATGCCGTGGAACCCTATGCGCCGGAGAACTACGATCGGAAATACCACGGCCCTGTTTCCCTGCGCACGGCCTTGCAACGTTCCTACAACATCCCGGCCGTGTGGGTCATGCATCAGGTGGGTGTCAAGCGCGTCGTCGAGATGGCCCATCGCCTGGGCATCACCAGCCTGAATAAGGACTACTACGGTCTGAGCCTGACCCTGGGCGGCGGTGAGGTCAAGCTGATCGACCTGACGTATGTCTTTGCCACCCTGGCCAATTTGGGGGAGATGGTGGGCGAACCGGTGCCAACCGAACGCCTGCGACCCGGTTATCGCACCCTGGATCCGGTGGCCATCCTCGAAGTTCGCGATAAGGACGGCAACCTGCTCTATCGCTTTCCCGGCCCCCAGCGCCAGCGGGTGATCAGTCCCCAGTTGGCCTATCTGGTGGTGGATGTGCTCAGCGATCCCCGGCCACGACCGGCAGCTTTCGGCATCTACTCGGATCTGTTGACCCTGCCCGATCGGCGCATCATCGCCAAGACCGGTACCACCAACGACTTTCGCGATAGCTGGACCCTGGCGGCCAGCCCGCAGATCGCGGCCGGGGTCTGGGTGGGCAATGCCGACAACACGCCCATGGACCGTATTTCCGGTTCGGTGGGCGCGGCGCCTATCCTCCACGACATCATGCAGTATGCCCATCGTGATCTGCCGGTGGTGGACTGGGAGGAACCGGAAGGCATGGTGCGCGTCACGGTATGCGCCGATAGCGGTCTGTTGCCCACCGAGATTTGCCCACGCCGGGTGACCGAGCTGTTCATTGCCGGGACCGAGCCCAAGGAATATGACAACGTCTACCAGGTCTTCGAGATCGATCGCGGCACCGGCCGGTTGGCCGATGCCAACACGCCACCGGAGCGGATCGAGCGCCGCGTGTACCCCATCTATCCGGCCATTGCCGCCGACTGGGTCCGCGAACAGGTCGAGGCCGGTCTTCTGGAGCAACCCCCGCGTCCCGAAGCCGATCAAGAAGGACCGCGCTTCAGCAACGAGGAGGTGGCCATTGCCTTCCCGATTTCCTTCGGCTACATCCAGGGGCAGGTGCAAATTTTGGGCAATGCCCGCAGCGGGGATTTTCGCCTCTATCAGCTCCATTTCGGTCCCGGTTTGGACCCGACCACCTGGCAACAAATCGGCCCTGACCATTACAATCCGGTGGACAAGGGCTTACTCGAAATCTGGGATACGACCGGTCTCAGCGGTCCCTACACGCTGCGGCTCAGCGTCATCGAAAACAGCGGCGCCGTGCGCCAGGTTACCGTACCCGTCACCATCGATAATACGCCGCCTACGATCGTGCTGACGAATCCCCCCAACGGCCGCGTCTATGTGATGGAAGATGACGAATGGGTTAACCTGAATGTCCTGGCCACAGATGATTGGGCCATGGACAAAGTCGTCTTCTATGTGGATAACAGCCCTGTGATCACGACCACGGTGGCGCCCTACGCCGGCAAGTGGACGATCACCATGGTGGATACTCCCCCCATCACCGGGACCATTGCTCCCAACGACCCAAGCCGGATCGTCTTCACCGATGAGACCACGGGCTTCGGCATCATCCACGACAGCAAAGGCTACACCGAGACCCGGGTGATCAAAGCCGTCGCCTACGACAGCGCCGGTAACCAGGCCGAAAGCGAAAGCATTCGTATTTTCATCCGCCACAAAGAGGGTAAAGGCCCCAAACCGCGAGCCGAGGCCGACCGACCGCGTGCTGCTCTGTTACCCCGTCGTGAACCCTAAAAGCATCCGATCATGCCGCATATCCTGGTGACGAACGATGATGGTGTCGAAGCGCCTGGCCTGCTGGCCTTAGCCCAGGCCCTGCGTGAGCTGGGCGATGTCACCGTCTTTGCCCCTGACCACAACTGGTCGGTCGCCGGCCATAGCAAAACCATGCACAAGCCGCTGCGGGTGTGGGAGGTGACCCTGGCCGACGGCAGCAAAGCCTTGACGACAAACGGCGCGCCTTCTGATTGTGTGGCGCTGGCTGCGCTGGGCCTGGTCAAACCGACGGTGGATATCGTCGTTTCCGGTATCAACAGCTCGCCCAATTTGGGGTATGATGTCACCTATTCCGGGACGGTGGCGGCAGCGATGGAAGCAGCCATCAGCGGCTGGCCGGGCATTGCCGTTTCCCTTGACTACGGCGGCCGGGGTCACAATGCCGGTCGCAACCGTCATTGGCAGACGGCCGCGGCGGCGGCTGTGGTGATCACCCGCCGGGTGCTGGCCCATGGCCTGCCGCCCAATACGTTGCTCAACGTCAACGTCCCCGATGTGCCCTTGACGGCGCTGGCCGGTTATCGCGCCACGCGTTTGGGGCAGCGGGTCTATCGCGATGTGCTGATCGAACGCACCGATCCCCGTGGCATGCCTTACTATTGGATCGGCGGCGACCCGCCTACCGGCCTGCACGAAGAAAACACCGACCTGGAGGCTGTGAGTCGCGGTTATGTTTCGGTCACACCGCTGCACATGGACATGACCGATTACGGCTTCCTGAGCACGCTGGTCCACTGGTTGAGCTGAGGCAGGCATGGTTTTTCGCCCTTTGGCCCCGCGCGAACGTTGGCCGGCCCGCATCGCCGTGATCGGCTTGCTGATCCTGGCCGGCGTGTGGGTCACCTTCCTGTGGCGCGAGCGTCCCTTGGGGCCTCGCACGGTCGGATGGAGCACGGCGCTGGCGCTGACCCTGGCCCTGGCCGGCCTTATGATATGGCGGCTCTGGCAGTTGCGCAGCCTGGAGTATTGGCTGGACCGCGACGCCCTGCGCATCTGGTGGGCCGGTGATGTCATCATCATCCCGCTGGCCCATATCCACACCCTCGCTCCGGCTTCGCAGGGGCCGAAGGCTCCCTGGTGGCGCTGGCCGTTGTGTTGGGTCGAAGTCCGACCGGACGGCAAGAGGGTATGGGCCTATGCCACAGCCCCTGCCCAGGCCTGTCTGGCCGTCAGCACGGCCCAGGCCACCTATCTGATCTCGCCGGCCGATCGCATGGGCTTCTTGCGGGCTTATGAAACCCGGCGTGCTTTCGGCCCCGGCCGCACTCTGGCCGAGACCATCCTGCCTTCCGCCTGGCACGAGCACTGGCTGCATCATGATCGCCTGGCCCAGGTGCTTCTTGTGGCCGGTCTGCTCGCCGGTTTGGTCGTATTCGCCTTTTTTGTCTGGACATATCCCACCCTCCCGGCCGAGTTGCCGCTGCACTTCGATGCCAGCGGCGCGCCCGATCTCCTATCGCCTCGCCGATCGTTGCTCTTAGTACCGGCCATCACCCTGCTCATCTGGTTCTTCAATGCCGCCTTGGGCTTCGCCTTGTACGAGCAGGAACCTCTGGCGGCCTATTTGCTCTGGGGCAACGGCGTTTTTGTGCAGATGGTCGGATTTTGGGTGGGACGCAGCGTGTTGGCCCTTGTGAGTTAGTCCTCATCCCTGCGGTCATCTTTCGGTCATGCTCTGGCAACTTCTCATCGGCTTTCTGCTGGCCGCTTTCATCGGTGGCCTGGCCCTGCGCCTGGGGGCGCTTGCCCCGGACGGCGTTCTCGGCGCCGTTCTCGTCGGCGGCCTGACGTACGGCCTGGGCGGACCGCTGTGGGCTTTTGTGCTTATTGCCTTTTTTGTCAGCAGCAGCGCCCTCTCGTTCTGGCAGCGGGCGCGCAAAGCTTCCCTGGCTACGCAATGGGCCAAAGGCAGCCGTCGCGATCTGGCCCAGACCCTGGCCAACGGAGGCGTGGCGGCCCTTTGTGCCGGTCTGGCCGGAATGGTGACGTCCGACAGCCGCTGGTATGCGATCGGGTTACTCGGCTTTCTCGGCGCCCTCAGTGCGGCAACGGCCGACACCTGGGCGACGGAGCTGGGCGTTCTCGCCGGCCGACCGCCTCGTCTGATCACGACCGGTCGGCCGGTACCGCCGGGCACGTCTGGCGCCGTCTCGGCTCAAGGCTTTGCCGCCGCCCTGGCCGGTGGGGCTTTTATCGGCCTGGTGGCCTTTGTGCTTTTTAGCCTCGTCCCTGCGGGTCTGGCCGAGCTTCGCCCCTGGTTGTGGTTGTTCTCACCCCTATGTGCTGTCGCCGGTTTGGTGGGTGCCACCTTCGATTCGTTGTTGGGTGCCACCTGGCAGGCCCTTTATCGCTGCGATGTCTGTGCCGAGCTGACCGAACGGACCCAACACACCTGCGGCCATGCCACCCGTCTGGTGCGAGGGCGGCGCTGGCTCGATAACGATGCTGTCAATCTGCTGGCTACCCTCGTTGGGGCCATCACCCTGGCCGGTAGCTTTACAGCCCTGGAACGGAGTCTGACCCTGTTGCAACCATGATGACCGACGCTTCTCGTCCTTTGCTCAGTATCATCATCCCTGCCTATAACGAAGAACGCCGTCTGCCCGGTTCTCTCGACCAAATCCTCGCCTGGATGGAAACCGTTCCCTACCCGGTCGAGATCCTCGTGGTGGAAAACGGCAGCACCGACCGCACCACCGAGGTGGCCGAAGCCTATGCCGGGCGCTATCCGCAGATCCGCGTGCTCCATAGCCCCAAGGGCAAGGGCGTGGCCGTGCGCACGGGTATGCTGGCCGGGCGGGGTGAGTATCTGTTCATTTGCGATTCGGATCTCTCGATGCCCATTGCCGAGGTGGAGAAATTTCTGCCGCCGCAACTCGTGGGCTATGATGTGGCCATGGGCAGCCGCGAGGCGCCCGGTGCCGTGCGCTATAACGAGCCCACCTATCGTCATATTATGGGCCGCGTCTTCAATTGGATCGTGCGGTTATTGGCCATCCCCGGTTTTCAGGACACCCAGTGCGGTTTCAAGCTGTTCCGTCGTCAAACCGCGCTCAGCGTCTTTTCGCGGCAACGCATTACCGGCTGGACCTTTGATGTCGAAGCCCTATATCTGGCTTTGCGTGATGGCGCGCGCGTGGTCGAAGTGCCCATCCACTGGTATTTCAATCCCGACAGCCGGGTTGAACCGCTGCGCGACACCTGGCACATGTTCTGGGATGTGTTGCGCATTCGCTTTTACGACTGGAAAGGACTGTATAACCATCAGCCGGCCGCAACGGCCCATCCGGAAACGCTATAAGCCTTGCTTGCGATACCATGACCTCTGCTGCGCTTTCCCATAGCGATCTCGAAGTCCTGATGGCCGAAGCCGCCCGCGATCCCAAGGCGGCGCGCAAACGCCTGCGCCAGATCGCTCCGACCATACCCGATGATTCGGCTGCGCAGATGGCTCTCGGCCTGGCTTATCTGACCCTCGAACAGCCACGCGATGCCATGCGGGCGTTCAAACGGGCCGTCGAACTCGATCCGACGGCCGTCTTGCCCCGCTACCATCTCGGCACGTTGCAGACGGATATGGGCCTATTGCCTCAGGGGGAGGAAAATCTACGCCTGGCCGTGGCCGCCGAGCCGGACAATCCGCGTTATCAGGCCGCTCTGGGCTTCAATCTGTACAAAGCCAACAAGCGTGACCAGGCCCTTTCCGTGCTGGAAACGGCCGTCCGTCTGGGCAGCGAGGACGCCGACGTCTTTGCCGCCCTCGGCTACCTTTACTATTTCGCCGGGCGTCTGCGCGAATCCCACGAGGCTTTTGCCCGGACCATCGCGCTCGATCCGGACTATGCCGAAGCCTACAACAACCGGGGCTATCTGCATATCGTGCTGGGCGATCTGGAGGCAGCCGAGGCCGACCTGAGGACTTGCCTGGATAAGGAAGCTACCTTTTTGCGCGCCCGCTACAATCTCGCTCTCGTCACCTGGTTGCGGGGCGACCGTAGCACCGCCTTACAGCTCTATCGGCAGGCGTGGCAAAGCGATAGAGGCGATGCCGAACTCCAAAACCACCTGCGCGATTTCGACGAGATAGCCGCTCATCGGCCGGAACGGGCTGCCGATCTGACCGAACTCCGACTGCAGTTGGCCGCCGCCGGCAAAGTGAGTCGTCGCCGATGAGGTTTTCCTGGTTGCCTATCGGAATCGGTGTGCTCGTCAGCCTGGTGCTGGGGATGCTGATCATCGGTTTGGTTATGGCTCTGGTCATGGTGTTCGGCCCGGTGGCCTCGATGGCTGCGGTGCAAGAGCTACCCCGGTTTCGTTTCTTCGCCGGTCTGACCATGGCCTTGGCCTGTGCCTGGGGCGCTTTTGTCGCTCTGCGCCGGTTGTCGGCCGATCACAACCGGCATGGCCTGCTCATCGGGCTGCTCGTCGGCTTGGCCCAATTCGTCCTTACCCCCGGCGATCCGGTCGGCCATGGGCTGACTTTGCTGATGGCGTTGTCGGCAGGTCTTTTCGGGGCCCGTATGGCTGCCCACAGCCGGAACGCTTCCCGTCGATAGACCGTTTTTCTCTCCCTCGTCTCGAGGTCAATGGCCATGCAACGCGAAGAACTGACCTGGCGCGATGTCGAAGCGCTGATCGACCACATTCTGCCCCAGGTGGCCGGTCATTTCGATGCCCTCCTGATGATCACCCGCGGGGGGATTATTCCCGGCGGCATGCTGGCCGAGGCCCTCGATATCCAGGTCGTGCTTACGGCCGCCGTCGAGTTTGCCAAAGACCCTCAGATCGAACGCCTGGCCTGGCCGACGTTCCTGCAGTTTCCGACCGATAGTCTCCTGCGCGGACGCCGGGTGCTCATCGTAGACGATGTTTGGAACAGCGGCCGTACCATCAATGCCGTGCGCGGACGGGTGGAGGCCGCCGGCGGTCATGCGCGGACCTGCGTTTTGCATTACAAACCGCAACGTTCCCGTTTCCGCGACCGCCGGCCCGATTACTACGGCGCCGTGACCGACAAGTGGATCATCTACCCATGGGAGGGCGACCGCGGGACCGATTTTGCCTTGCTTCCGCCCGTGCGCGTGCTCTCATGAGCGGGTGGTGGCGTGGGCGGCCAGCAGGGCCTCGATGCGGCTGATCACCATCTCCAGGGCCACTTCGTTATAGCCGCCTTCGGGGATAATGATATCGGCATAGCGCTTGCTGGGCTCGACAAAGAGCAGATGCATGGGGCGTACGGTGTTCAGATACTGCTCGATAACCGATTGCATCGTGCGTCCGCGCTCGTTGATATCCCGTTGCAAGCGCCGGATGAAGCGAATGTCGGCATCGGTCTCGACGTAAATCTTGATGTCCATGAGCTGACGCAGCGCTTCGTCGGCGAAGACGAGAATCCCTTCGATCAGAATGATCGGACACGGCTGGACGCGACGGGTGTGCGGGCTGCGCGTATGGGTGGTGAAGTCGTAAATGGGCACCTCCACCGGTTGCCCGGCCAGCAGGGCACGGATGTGCTCGATGAGGAGGGCGTTGTCCAGGGCATTGGGATGATCGAAGTTGAGATGGGCGCGTTCGGCCGGCGGCAGATGGGAGGCGTCTTTATAATAGGCATCGTGCGGCAAATAGGCGATGCGGTCAAAGCCGACGCGATCGAGAATGCGTTGGATGACGGTCGTCTTACCGGAACCGGTCCCTCCGGCGACGCCGACAACAACGGGTTTGGGGGTACTCATAGGTCTGTTGGAGGAGAAGCACCATCGGAGGTGACGAGGTGACGGCAGGCGGACGGTGTGGGTTGTGCGCCCGGTTGGCCCTGCCAGCGCAAGGCCAGGCCGTAAGCATTTTGGCGCAGCCCTAGGCGCAGATAAGGGAAGCGCCGGCGCGCCACACCGCCGACGAGCACCAGGAGCAGGGCCGGCGCCACCAGCACCAACCCGGGTCGTGCGACCACGGCGGTGGCGACGGCGCGCGTTGGCCGCAGTTGCACCGTTCCATCGGCGACGCTCAGTGTGGTCTCGCCAGTGACGGTCGCGGTCAGAAGAAGCGTATTGGCGGCATCCACCACTTGCAGGCTATAGACATCGTTCCCCAATGCCACCAGGCGCAGAAACCAGTTGCGCTCCGGTACGGCCACGCCGCGCTCGGCCCGTTCCTGCGGAAAACGCAAGGTCAGGGTGGTCGTGGCAGTGCCGCCCTGTTCCACCGCTTGCAAGCGAAGGGGTTGTCCGGCGGCCGTGGCCGTCAGCGTCAGCGCCGGGTAGATGGGGCCGGGCCGCACCCACAGGGTAAGGCGCCCCAACCGCCGCGCCGTAAGGGGCGCTGTGGCTTCGGGACAACACAGGCTTAGCGTGGTTGCCTGCGGGTCGAGGCCAAGGACCAGGTTGGGCGCCGGCACCGGTGATACGGTTGCCCCCGGTTCCAGGATCAGACCGTCCACCTGCCAGCCCAAGCGCAGGTTCACCCACAGCGCTGCTACCAGGAGGAGCCAGCCCACCTCAAGGCAGGCCGTCGCCCAGATCCAACGCTGATGGCGGTCGCCTTGCCATTGCTCCAGGCCGTCGGTGTTGGTTTCCAGGTAGGCCCGGCCCGGCCAGGTGGCCATACGCGCGGCCAGAGACGGCTGCGGTCCGGTCAGGGTGATGGTCTCGTCCCGGATGACGGTCAGCGGTAACGACCGAATGGGCGGCGCCAGCGTGCGCGTGGCCCAGGCCAGACGCAGGCGCTCGCTCAAACGCAGGATCAGACTCAGGGCCAGCACGACCAGCAAAAGCCGCAACCACAGATGGCGGGCCAGGTCTAACAAACCCAGTTGTGCCCACAAGGTCCCCCCGGGCATTTGCGCAGCCGCAGTCGTCCGCCAGGCGTTCAGGGCCAATCCATCCTCGCCCAGCGGGGTCGGGGCCTGCGGCAAAACGGCGTGCACGACCAGGAGCAGACCGATCCAGACCAGAGCCGGGACCAGCCACAGAGGATGCACCAATCCCGCCCAAATGCGCATCCACAGGACCGCCGGTGGCAAGACCAGACGTCGGAAACGAGAGGAGGATAGGGCCGACACGGAAGAACGAGGCCGAAGCGGGCACCCGCCAGGGGATCGGGCGCGGGGGATCACAAAAAACCCCAGCCTGAAAGGGCCGGGGTCCCGAGGAGCCACCCATCGGATTCGAACCGATGACCGACGCATTACGAGTGCGTTGCTCTACCGGCTGAGCTAGGGTGGCCTCTTTCGACCTCCATTATAAAGCCGGGCGGGGCGGTGGTCAAGTCGGCTTGACTCGGTTCTATCTTTTGGTGAGGGGTGGCGTCTCAAGCGACCTGTCCCGAACCTCGCTTCCGCTGCTTCTTGCCCGTCCCGAACAGGGGCAGCGGTTCGATGGACGTTCACACGCCCAACGCATCGCGATGGCTCACTTGTCCGGGAGAGCTTCTTTTCCCCTTCGCCCTCGTGGCGGGGGAGAAGGAGAAAAGGGGGTTGAGAGGGTCAACACACCTCCTGCCTTCTCGCACCAACACCCTTTGGACCCGAGTCAGCGAGCTCGAGGTCCCGAAATCCTTGGGCCAAGAATCGCCCTGGGGATAGCAACTACGCTCATGCAAGCGGCCGGATCGGCTTTGGCTTCGGCCATGTGCCTGCGTTATCATGGACGGTGTTTATCCGTGCCCGGCTCATGTTCGGAATGGGTGCAACCCCGCGGCGGTCCCCCTCACCCCTCCCCCTGCCCCTCCCCTCTCCCCCTCGCCTGCGGCGACGGGAGAGGGGAGGGGAGAGATGGTATTGCCCTTTCCCCCTTGCCTGCGGCGACGGGAGAGGGGAGAAAGGGGCAATCCCTTTACCCAAAGTCGAAACATGAACCCCCGTGCCCTTTTTGACCTCAACCTGAGGAGAGGAATCCGACAATGGCTTTTCAAAAAATCGTCGTCCCGGCAGACGGGGAAAAAATTACGCTTGTAAACGGTCGTCTCCAGGTACCCGATCATCCTATCATCGCCTTTATTGAGGGCGATGGCACCGGGCCTGATATCTGGGCGGCTGCTTCGCGTGTGCTCGATGCGGCCGTGGCCAAAGCTTATGGTGGTCGGCGTCGCATTGCCTGGATGGAGGTCTATGCCGGCGAGAAGGCCCTACGGGTCTACGGCGAGGGCGTGTGGCTACCCGATGAGACCCTGACGGCGTTACGCGAGTATCTGGTAGGCATCAAAGGTCCGCTGACGACGCCGGTAGGCGGTGGTATCCGCTCTCTCAATGTGGCTCTGCGCCAGGAACTCGACTTGTATGTCTGCCTGCGGCCGGTGCAATACTTCGACGGAACGCCCAGCCCGGTGAAGCATCCCGAATGGGTCGATATGGTCATCTTCCGCGAGAATTCGGAGGATATCTACGCCGGGATCGAGTGGCGGGCCGGTACGCCCGAAGCTCAAAAAATGATCGCCTTTTTGCAGCAAGAGATGGGTGTCCGCAAAATCCGCTTTCCGGAGACATCCGGGATCGGCATCAAGCCTATCTCGCAGGAGGGCACGGCCCGTCTGGTACGGGCGGCAATTCGGTATGCCATTGCCCACAATCGTAAATCGGTGACCCTGGTGCACAAGGGCAATATCATGAAGTTCACCGAAGGGGCCTTCCGTGATTGGGGTTATCAGGTGGCGCGCGAGGAGTTCGGCGGCGTCGAGATCGACGGCGGTCCCTGGCAAAGGCTGCCTAACGGTATCATCATCAAGGATGTCATCGCCGATGCCTTTTTGCAGCAGATCTTGACCCGGCCAACCGAATACGATGTGATTGCCACGATGAACCTCAACGGCGATTACATCTCCGACGCTCTGGCGGCGCAGGTGGGTGGCATCGGCATTGCTCCCGGGGCCAATATCAACTATGAAACGGGCGCAGCCGTATTCGAAGCCACGCACGGTACGGCGCCCAAGTACGCCGGCCAGGATAAAGTCAATCCTTCCAGTGTCATCTTGTCGGGCGAGATGATGTTCCGCTATTTGGGCTGGAACGAGGCTGCCGATTTGATCATCAAGGCCATGAAGCGCACCATCGCCGCCAAGACCGTCACCTACGATTTCCATCGCCTGATGGAAGGCGCCACCCTGCTGAAATGTTCCGAGTTCGGTGATGCCCTCATCCGCAACATGGACGATTGAGGGCGGCCGGTGAGGCGATGGGTGCGGAGAAGCGACCCTCACCCCTCCCCGTGTCCCTTCCCTCTCCCACTCGCCTGCGGTGACGGGAGAGGGGAGGGGCGATGGGACTGGCCGCTCACGGCGATGGGAGAGGGGAGGAGGAGATGAGGATGTTGTACATGCAGGGTCTTTACTTGCTCACCAGGCGGCCGCTTAGCCAGGCTGCGGAGCGAGGCTGCAAATAGCACTCTTTGTAACAATCCACTCTTGACGAAGCGTCGCAAGATGGGGCACAATGGGAACATCGTTCAGCAAGACCCGGTTCTGGACGGCAGCGTTCGACGATGAGCGCCAAAGTCCGACCGGTGCATCAACCAAGTCTTCATTCCTTTCTTGTTACGAGGTTCGGCATGATGGGACAAGCGATTGCTTCTCTGTGGAAAGGCATTACCTATCGCGGCCGAGAAGGTCACTATGCTTTCATCCTGCATCGGGCGGCCGGGTTGGGTGTCTTGCTCTTCCTGGTCCTTCACGTCTTCGACATTTTCCTCGTCACTTTGGGAGAAGACGTGTTCAACGAGTTTCTGCAGCTCTATACCCATCCTGTGGCGCGCGTGCTGGAGGTCGGTCTTATCTTCGGCGTCGTTTACCACGCCTTTAACGGGCTTCGCATCATCATCATCGACTTTTGGCCGCGCACAACGGTCTATGCGCGACAGATGTGGTGGCTGGTTATGGCGATAACCCTGCCGATAACGGCGATAGCCGGCTACTTTACATTGGCGCCTCTTTTCCATTGAGATGAGGAGAATGACATGACCACACGGATCAATCATAGAACCCTGAGCCGCGCCAAACCAGATGGCGGTGGGTTTGAAACCTTTTCCTGGTATTTCATGCGGGTGAGTGGCGCTCTTTTACTGCTTATTGCCGTTTTTCACCTGCTTTTGATGCATGTGTATATCCGGGTCGAAAACATTGACTTCAACACCGTTGTTACCCGCTGGACGGGACCATGGGGAGCCTTCTGGCGACTCTATGACCTGGCGTTGCTGGTTTTTGCTCTAACCCACGGTTTCAACGGCCTGCGCTGGGTGATCGACGATTATATCCATCGGCCGGGTTGGAATGCCCTGATCAAGGGTGTGGCGTTGCTCCTGGCCGTCGTCGTTATTCTGATGGGCGCTTATACCATTTTCAGTTTTAGGGCACCTGCGCCGAGTTTCGCTTTCAGTCTCCGGTAGGGCGTGATTATGAATTACCATCGTCACGAAGCCATCATCGTCGGAGCCGGTGGTGCCGGTCTGATGGCGGCACTCTATGCTGGTCGCGCCGTAGATACCGCCGTTATCAGCAAACTGTATCCCACCCGTTCCCATACCGGTACGGCCCAAGGCGGTATCGGCGCTGCTTTGGGCAATCTGGAAGAGGACCACTGGGAGTGGCATGCTTTCGATACGGTCAAGGGGTCGGATTGGCTGGGTGATCAGCCCGAAATCGAGGCCATGTGTCGCGAAGCCATCAACGTGGTCATCGAGCTGGAGCATATGGGCTTGCCTTTCGACCGTACGCCCGACGGCCGCATTTCGCAACGGCCTTTCGGTGGGCATACCAATAACATCACCAAGAAACCCGTGCGTCGCGCCTGCCATGCCGCCGACCGCACCGGCCACATGATTCTGCAGACGCTGTATCAGCAGTGTCTCAAGCATAACGTGCAATTTTATGATGAATACCAGGTGATGGACCTGCTTTTCGCTCCTGACGGCCGTGTGGCCGGCGTGGTGGCCTATGAGATCGCTACGGGCGAACTGCATGTCTTCCACGGCAAGGCCGTGCTCTTTGCCACCGGTGGTTTCGGGCGACTGTGGAAGATCACCAGCAACGCCCATTCGCTTACCGGCGATGGCAACGCCATTACCTTGCGGCGGGGCATTCCCCAAGAGGATATGGAATTCTTTCAGTTCCATCCCACGGGGATCCGTGGCATGGGCATCCTGATTACCGAAGGCGTGCGTGGGGAAGGGGGCGTGCTCATCAACGGTCTGGGCGAACGCTTTATGGAGCGCTATGCGCCCACGGTCAAGGACCTGGCCTCGCGCGATGTCATCTCACGGGCCATCTATCTTGAGATCGCCGCCGGTCGTGGGGTCAACGGCGAAGATTGGGTCTGGTTGGATGTGCGGCCGGAGACGGTCAACAAATACTTCGAGATCGATGGGGTCAAAAATCCCGACGGCACTCCCCGACGGATTACGGCCGCGGACATCGAAAAGAAACTGCCCGATATCGCCGATTTCTGCCGTACCTATTTGAATGTGGATCCGGTCAAGCAACCCATGCCCATCCAACCCACGGCCCACTACGCCATGGGCGGCATTCCCACCGATGGTCGCGGCCGCGTGGTGGTGGACAGCAAGGAAACGGTGTTGCCGGGCCTCTATGCTGCCGGAGAATGCGCCTGTGTGAGTGTCCATGGCGCCAATCGCCTGGGTACGAATTCACTGGTGGACCTGGTGACCTTTGGCAAATGGGCCGGGCAAGATATGGCCGCTTTCTGTCAGGCCAACGACTTCCCCGAGTTGCCGGCCGAGACATGGGAACCGGTAGCGGCGGAGTTGGAGGCCATTCGCCAGCGCAAGGAAGGGGAGAATGCGGCCGATATCCGACGCAGCATGCAGGCCATCATGATGAAAAACGTCGGGGTCTTTCGCACCCAGGAATTGCTGGATGAGGCCATAGCCCATCTGCAGGAGCTGCGTCGTCGTTACCGTCGCATTGTCATCATGGACAAGGGGCGTCGCTACAACACCGATCTCCTGGAAGCCTGGGAATTGGGCTGTATGCTCGACCTCGCCCTGGTGACGGCCGTGGCCGCCGCCGCCCGCACCGAATCGCGCGGGGCCCATGCTCGAGACGATTACCCCGAGCGCAACGACGCCGAGTGGATGAAGCACTCGCTGGCCTGGCTGGATGCCGATGGCCATGTCACCCTCGATTACAAACCGGTGCGCCTCGTATTCAATCCCGACGGTACGCCCAAGTATCCGGCCGTCAAGCGCGTGTACTAGGTGCCCCTGTTGTGTCTGTAAGGAGGCGAGCATATGTCTAAAGTACATTTGAAAGTGCGCATTTTGCGTTTCAATCCCGAAACCGATAAGAAGCCGCACTGGAAGGAATACGAGGTCGAGACCGAAGAGAACGCCCAGGTCCTCGATGTCTTGCACCAGATCAAATGGTACCAGGACGGTACCCTGACCTTACGACGTTCCTGCGCCCATGGCATTTGCGGCTCGGATGCGATGGTCATCAACGGTCGCAATCGGCTGGCCTGTAAAACCCTCGTCAAGGATGTGGCGCCCAAACTCACGGTCGAACCCATCCGCGGTCTGCCGGTCATCAAAGACCTGGTGGTGGACATGGAACCGTTCTTCGCCAAGTATCGCGAAGTGATGCCGTGGTTGATCAACACAACCAGGCCGCCCGAA
Organism: Caldilineales bacterium; assembly: GCA_037443945.1. GTDB lineage: Bacteria > Chloroflexota > Anaerolineae > J102 > J102 > SSF26. Next base: position 5,002 of record JBBINH010000035.1, on the reverse strand, counting down.
CGGGAACGCTTGCAGAGTCCGGCGGATCGCGCCCGCTTTGACGACACCACCAAGTGCATCCTTTGCGCCGCCTGCACCACGTCCTGTCCGTCCTTTTGGGCCAACGGTCGCTATATCGGCCCTGCCGCCATTGTTCAGGCCCATCGATGGATTTTCGACAGCCGCGATCAGGCCACGGCCGAGCGCCTGCAAATCCTCAACGATCGCTTTGGCGTCTGGTCATGCCGCACGGCCTTCAACTGCGTTGAGGCCTGTCCACGCGAGATCAACATCACCAAGGCCATCGGCGAAGTCAAAAAAGCCCTGCTCTACGGCACTACCGATTTTTGAAATCCCCCTTTCGGGAATTCCTCGCCGCCGACGCTTTGCCGTCGGCGTTTTTTTATGCCAAGGCCTGTCCGCAAGCCTGCAAGCCCGCGCCGATTCTGGCTCCTGAGCAGATTGACAGCCGTTGTCGCCAGCCGTAGAATGGCCTTATCATCCTCTGACCCTTGCGGTCGGATCGTCATCCTCAAGGAGAATGCCCTATGAAGCTCACCATCCAGGCGCACAATGTGGAATTGACCGATTGGTTACAACAGTATGTCGAGAAGAAAATCGGCAAACTCGACCGTTATTTGCCCGATTTGGATGAAGCCTTTGTGGAGTTGCGCGAAGAAAAGACCCGCAGCGCGGCCGATCGGGCTGTGGCCCAGGTGACATTGCGCAGCCCGCGCACCATCCTGCGCGCCGAAGAACGCACCGGTGACATGTTTGCCTCTATTGACGCCGTGGCCGATAAGCTGGAGCGTCGCATCGAGCGCTACAAGGGCAAATACGCCCGCAATAGCAAACGCGCCGTGGCCCAGGCCGCCACCCTGGAAACGGTGGCCGTGGCCGAAGCAACGGAGCCGGCCGAGGAACCCGTCCACGGTGGTCAGATTGTTCGCATCAAGCGCTTTGAAATGCAGCCCATGGATCCGGAAGAAGCCGTCGAGCAGATGGAGCTGCTCGGCCACGACTTTTTCGTCTTCCTCAATGCCCAGACCGGTACGGTCAATGTGGTCTACCGGCGTCGTGATAACAACTTCGGTCTGCTTCAGCCCGAACTGGGCTAAGGATGTCTGGATTGGCAGCCATGTTCCGGCCCGTCGGTTCTCCCCGGCCGACGGGCCGGTTTATCGAGATAGCTTATGAAGCGAATTCTGGTCGTATGCACGGGCAATATCTGCCGCTCGCCCATGGCCCAGGCCTTGTTAGAGGATGCGCTGCGCCGGGCTGGGCTGGACGGGCAGGGTGAGGTCGTGTCGGCCGGTATGGCGGCCCTCGTCGGCGAAGGCGCCAGCGCCGGTGCGGTTCTGGTCATGGCCGCGCGCGGACTCGACATCACCGGGCATCGGGCACAGCAACTCGACGGCCATCTGGTGCACACGGCCGACCTCATCCTCGTCATGGAGGAGGCCCATCGTCGCCGGCTGTTCTACAATTGGCCGGAAGCCCTGGCCAAAACCTTCCTCCTCAGCGAGATGGCCGGGGAACATCAGGATATCGCCGACCCTTATGGCGGTCCCCAGGCCGACTACGAACACACGGCTGCCTTGCTGGCCGATCTGATCGGTCGCGGGATGCCGAACATCTGCAGACGATTGGGTTTGGCGTGCAACCCTGCCCTTCTCAAACCCGACCGGTCAGCAGCCAGTAGTACTTGAGGGCTTCGTACCAGGCCATGATCAGGCTCAGGCGCAGTCCGTGCAGGCCGTCGCGATAGCCCTGCCAGGTGACAAAACGCCGCCAAAATGCCTGCAGGGGACGGGTCACCAGATGTCGGGGATGGGCTTTGACCCCCTCATGGGCCAGGGTCTGAGCTTCCAGGGCCGTGTAGCGCCGCTGCTTGGCGTGAAATTGGGCCCAGGTGTCGTAGTTGTAGTGGATGAGATGCGCTTGGAGATAACCGGTGGGGCCCTGGACCTGGGCTAACTCGTGGACCGCACGCGTGGGGTCGTAAGAAGCGGCCGGGCGGCGCAGCAAGCGGAGTTGGTGATCGGGATACCATCCGCCCCCGCGCATGACGTGGCCGACAATGTGGTTATAGCGCGGCACCCACCATCCGGCGATATCGTCCCGGCGGATGGCCACACGGACCGCCGCCGCCAGTTCCGGCGTCACCCGCTCGTCGGCATCCACAAAAAAGACCCAATCGGTATCGAGATAGGCCAGGGCGGTGTTGCGGGCCTGGGAGAAGTTGACAAAAGGGGTGGGCACCACCTCGGCGCCGGCCTGCCGGGCCAGTTCGGGGGTCCCGTCCTCGCTCTCGGTGTCGAAGACGACAACGCGATCGGCGAACCGACAGGAACGCACGCAATCGCCGATATGAACGGCCACATTGCGGGCCAGAATGGCGCAGGCCAGGGTGGGTGAGGGTGCGGTCGCAGCAGCCATGAGCAAGGGCCACGGTCAGAGCAAGGCCAGGATCTGGCGGTAGGTCGTGATCGCAGCCGCACAGGCAGAGGCGGTCAGACGGCCGGCGGCATGGTCGCGCTGCGCCCGGCGGATCTGCGCCCGCATGCCCAAGCCGACCAGAACTCTCGCCGCGCGGCGCTTCCAGCCCGGATAGTAGCGGTCGTAATAGCGCAACCGCGAGCGCCACAGGGCCACGGTCATGGCCGGCCGCACCTGGCGGGTGCTGCGACCCTCATGGTGGATGATGTGGGCGGTGGGCACACAGTAAAGCGGCCAGCCGGCTGCGGTCAGACGTCGGCACCAGTCCATTTCTTCGGCGTACATGAAGTAGCCCTCGTCCAGCAAGCCGGCAGCGGCGATGGCCGCGGCCCGCACCATCAGCGCCGCACCAAGGACGAAATCCACGCGGAAAGGCCGCCCGCTTTCGTACCACCGCCGGGGATAGCGGCCGTTGAGACGCGAGTCGAGCAGGCGACCGGCCCAGCGCCCGCGCGGGGGGAAGAGATCGAGCCAGAGTTGCAGCAAGCCGGGAAAACGGAAAGCACTGTGTTGAAAACTTCCGTCCCCGTAGAACAGACGGGCCCCGCAGCCCCCGGCCGTCGGATGGTCGGCCAGGAAGTCGGTCATGGCCGTCAGCGTGCCCGGTTGGACCTCGGTATCGGGATTGAGAAGCAAAACGGCCTCCGGTGCGGTCGGCGGCAAGGGCATCTGCCCGAAACCCCATGTCCGTAAGGCCAGGTTATTGCCGCCGGCAAAGCCATGGTTCGTTGCCACGGCCATCAGCCTGACCCGGGGAAAGGTGGCCGCCACCATTTCGGCACTGCCGTCTTCGGAGGCATTGTCGACCACGACAACCTCGGCCGTAAGACCCGGCGCACGCACCAGGTCGGCAAATACCGAGTCCAGACAACGCCGTAGGAGCTCCCGCACTCGGTAGCTGACGATGACAATGCCCAGCTTCATGCCCTTTCTCTGCTCGCGTCGGCCTTACTGTCGGGGGTCGGCGATCTGAACTTCCTGGACATCGGCGTAGTTGTTGACGACCTCGACATCCTCATGCAACAGCCCACCCCACATGCGGAAGGGATTGCGCGGTGGGATGTGCTGCCAGATGATGGTGCCGTACACCAGCCCGCGTTTGCCGGGATCAAGAAAACACTGTTCGCGACCGTCGATCAGCTCGCAGCGCAGGTCCTCACGACGGCCTACGGCGTAGCGAAAAGGCCAATCCTGGCCGAAATTGGACTCGAAATTGAGTCCGAAACGCCAGGTGCCCGACTGTTCGAACCAGCTGTGCTCGCCGGTCTCATAAGCCAGGGTGTTGAAGTTCTGATCCGAACGATAAACCGTACCCGGCCAGGGACCGGCGGTGCGGATGGGGACATTGCCGTAATTTTCAACCGTGGCCGTAAAGATGAGCGCGCCGCCCAGCGGCACGTTGCGATCCCCTGTGACCGGGTTGAGCAGGGTCACCTCTCCGCGCACGATCTCGGCGCGCGGTTTGCCACCTTGGGCGATGGTGAGCGTACCGGTGATGACGGTGTGGTTACCGGCGAAATCGCGTGCTTCGGCGACGACGATGTAATCGCCATCCGGGGGTGGATCGGCCCCCCGGTCAATGCCGCCGTCGTAGTCGAAGAAATGGAAGCCCGGTTCGGTGGGTTTGATCTCCCGCTCGGTTTCGGCCAACGGGTACTTGCGATTGGGGTTGTTCGGGTCTTGCTGCGGGTTGAGCAGGTAGACCTGAATCTCCGCGACCGGCTTGGTGAGATAATAGGTGATGGCCGCGCGATCGTCAATGCCGTCTTGATTGGGGGTGATGATCCGGGGGTTGATGGCGAAGTTCTCGAACCGCGGCGGGTCGGTATCGGCAGCGGTGATGATCAACGTGCCGGTGGCCCGATCGGTGTGCCCACGGGCGTCGGTGGCTTCGATAACCCAGGTGTAACGGCCGTCGGGCAAGACACGGCCGTCGATGACCCCGCCCCATAGGACGTTGTACTCGCGCGGGGCGCGCGGTTGCTCGCGACGGAAGTAGTGGCGGTTACCGGCCTCATCGACAAAGTAAATGGAGACGGTGCTCGATCGCCGAATGGTATAGCTGATGCGCGTAACGTCGGTGTCGCCGTCAGCGTTCGGACTGATAACGGCGGGTTCGACCGCGGCGCGATCGATCAGCCCAGCGCTGTTGCAAGCGCTCAGCCACAGGACAAGGAAACACAAGACAAGGCAGAGGAGAAGGGAGCGGGACATAAGACGTTACCCGGCGGTGAAAAACCCGCCGTTCCCGGCGGGCCTGGCTTCAAGTGTAGCAGAAGGGATGAGGAGAAGGCAAAGCAGCGCCGGATGGGTACGCGTGGCACGGGGGAGCGGTCAAGGGAGCGTGATAGAGACGAGAGGGGGCTTGAGGGACGGAAGGATGGTCCGGCGCAGCAGGTGCCGGCGCCAGAGGCTCGCCGTCATGGGATAGGTCTTGGCGGTGGCAGGCGCCGGGAGCGGCTCTGGGCCGTTCGCGCGGGCTGAGGGGGCGGCCGGGCGGCCCCCTCGAAATGGCCAGGGGGCC
>JBBINH010000034.1:0-33641 GCA_037443945.1 Caldilineales bacterium | reverse complement strand
ATCGGGGCCCGACGGCCGAGGGACCGTGGGAACGGGTCAACGCCACCCTCATCCCGTCGGCAGCCACCGGCGTAACCGGGGGGCGCTATACGTTTGGCGACACCACGGCCGATCCCACCCTAACCTACTTCTACCAGTTGGAAGAGGTCGAACTGGATGGTACCACCCATCGCTACGAAGCGGTGATGTCGGTGGGCGCCCAACGCCAATGGCATAGGGCCCTGTGGGTTATCGCCATGGCGGCCGCCATCGGTCTCGGATGGTGGTTGGGAAGCCGTGTGTCCCGGCCAAGAGGCCGCTCGGTAAGCGATTCGCGACCGCAGTCAACATCATAAGCCATGGAATTGCGCGATCGTACCATCCTGATCACCGGCGCCTCACGGGGCATCGGCGCCGCTCTGGCCCATGCCCTGGCGGTTTATCCGGTGCGTCTGGCGTTATTGGCCCGTTCGGCCGAGCCGCTACAGACGGTGGCTGCCGCCGTAAACGCACGCGGGCCTGCCCAGGCCTTGCCGCTCGTGGCCGATGTCGCCGAACCCGTAACGGTGCGGGCGGCGGTGGCGAAGGTAGAATCGACGTGGGGACCGGTGGATGTGCTGGTCAACAATGCCGGTGTGGGCATGGCCGGACCGGTCGGCCGCTTGGAGTACACGGCAGCCCAACAGGTTTTTGCCGTCAACTATTGGGGTGCGCTTCATTGCATCGAGGCCGTGTTGCCGGGCATGCGGCAACGCCGCAATGGGCTTATCGTCAATGTCTCTTCCATTATCGGGCGGCGGGCCATGCCTTATGTGGGGGTCTATTGTGCCAGCAAATTCGCCCTCAATGCCCTTTCTGAGGCCTTGCGCCTGGAGGTCAAGGCCGATAACATCCGCGTGGTCACCTTCTATCCGGGTGTGACCGCCACCGATTTCGGACGCCATGAGTTGACGGGCACGGCGGCACGCTATAACCGCAACCGCGTCCCCAGAACGCCCGTCACCCGCACGGCCCAAGCCCTGGTCCGGGCCATCCAACGCGAACCGCGCGATGCGTACGTGACCCTTTTCGATCGGGCCTTTGTCTGGGCGGCGATGCTGACGCCGGGTCTGCTGGACCGCCTGCTGGCGCGTTTTTATCGGCCGGTATGGCAGGCTCAGGATGAAACCGGTTCCTGAAAGCCTTGCCTTACACCGCCAAAACGGCAGCGGTTTACTACGCGAAAGGCGCCCTTGGTGTCTCGCTTGCCATGGCCGGATGGGCTATGATACCCTTTTGTTCCCAAGGAGGTACCCATGCGAGTCAAGGTCTATGCCACACTGCGTCCCATCGTCGGCAGCGCCGTTGTCCCGGTCACGACTCCGGCCGGCGCGCCGGTTAAGGCGTTGGTCGACGAGCTGATCACCCGCTGGCCCGGACTGCGGCCGGAACTGGTCGACGGCGAAGGGCGGCTGCAAAGCCGGATTCGCCTGTTTATCAACGGCAAGGACATCGTCCATCTCGACGGGATCGAGACGATCATCCCCGAAGGGGCCAACATCGACATCTTTCCACCCGTCGGCGGGGGTTGAGCCGTGCGCATTTGCCTTTATAGCACCCTGCGCGAGGCCTGTGGGATTCCCGAACTCATCCCGGAACCGATGCCGGCCACGGTACGCGCGGCCTTGCTGTGGTTGGGCGAACAGGTCCCGGTCCTGCGCCCACGGTTGTTCACCGCCGATGGGCATCTCCACGAGCGGTTGGTTGTCTTTTGCAACGGTCGTCACATTCGCTTTTTGCAGGGCGAAGATACGCCGCTCCAGGCCCAAGACGTGTTGGCCCTGTTCCCCAAAACCGGCGAGCAACGTGCCTTTGCGCATTTGCACCCGGATTGGCGCTGAACGCGGCGACGTCGAGGGTTCGGATCGGCGCAGGGCTGACGGCTTCCCCTCCGCACGAGCATCATCGGTACCGGCCGTGAGACCGTGGTATGGGCTCCTCGCCGAGTCGCGAGGCCGCTTTGCCGGCAGCGCCGCCCGGCCGTGACATGCGCATTGGCGCGTGGGCATAAAGAACGGCGGCCACTTCGTCGGGAAGCGCCGCCGTTCCGCCGATGGTTTCGGAGACAGGCTCAGGCGATGATGCCCAGCTCGCGCAATTTGCTTTCGGGCACGACGCCGTTGACCCAGCCGCGCTCGGCGTAGTACTCCTCGAGCATCTTGTCGAGCTCGGTGACACTGCCCTGCGAGCCTTGACCGTCGGCCGGTTCTTCGAGGAAGCGCTTGGGCAGATAGTCGCTCCCCTCGCGGAAGCCGGCCAGATTGTTGTAGTAGCGCTCCAGGTTGTACACCCGCTCGCCGGCCCTGACCAGATCGTCGGCCGTCATGGTGAGACCGGTGAGGGTGCTGAATTGTTCGGCGAAGTTCTCCAGGCTCTCGGCGAACGTGGAGAACTTGCACACATCCAGGCAGTCGGTCATGGCGTGGACGTTCTGGAAAATGGCCGTGAGCTTGCCTTTGCCCTGCCAGGCCAGGCGATCGACCACGTCGGCCGGGCCGAGGACGTTGCCGATGACCTCGGCCGCCGGCGTATAACCGCGCAGATGGCAGGCACCGCGATTGCTGGTGGCATAGGCAATGCCCATCCCCTTGATGCCGCGCGGGTCATAGGCGGGGATGGCCTGGCCCTTGACCGTCATGGCGATGTCGGGATCGCCGAGAGCCACGGCGGCGCGATACGTGCCTTCGGCTAGCATGTCTCCCACGGGCGTGCTGCGATGGGCGATTTCCTTCATCAGGGCGACCATGCCGTCGGCGTCACCCCAGGCCAAACCACCACCGTTGGTCAGCCCCTTCTCGGTGGCCTCCATGTACATCGAGAAGACATTGCCCATCTCGATGGTATCGACACCGAGTTCGTTGCAAAGGATGATCAGATAGCCGACGGCGGCCGTATCGCCCAGACCGCAGTTGGCGCCCAAGGCCCAGGCCGATTCGTATTCGTAGCTTTCGCCCTTGACCTTGTACTTGCCTTCTTTGATCTCGAACTCCTTCTTACAGGCGACCGGGCAGGCATGGCAGGTGGGGTCATCGATCAAAATCTCGGCGCGGATATGCTCGCCGGAAATGGCCTCGGCCCGCTCAAAAGCCGTGCTCTTGGAGTTGCGGGTCGGCAAGGCGCCGATGACGTTGATGATGTTCATCAGCACGTTGGTGCCGTATACCGAAAGCCCACCCTTGCGCGGGGCTGTAACCACGGCTTCGCTCATGATGGCGGCCAGAGCCTTGCGATCGGCCTCTTTGAAAGCGGCCCGATCCGCCGGTTTGGGCTGATTGCGCTTATCGCCTTTGATGACGATGGCCTTGAGATTCTTGGAGCCGGCCACGGCGCCGGTACCGCCACGACCGGCCGCACGGTGGTTTTCGTTGAGCCAGTTGGCAAAGCGCACCATGTGCTCACCGGCCGGGCCGATGGCCATGACACTGCAATCCTCGCCGTGGACATCGCGCAGAGCCCGCACGGTTTCGCCGGTGGTCATGCCCCAGAACTCGCTGGCATCGAACAGACTCACCTCGCCGTTCTCCACATAGGCATAAACCGGACCGGCGGCCTTGCCGCGGAAGAGCAGCGCATCCAAACCGGCCCACTTCAGCTTGGCTGCCGTCCACCCACCCATGTGGCTATCGGTGACCGTGCCCGTCAGCGGCGATTTTGTGACCACGCACAACCGGCCGCTCATCTTGACCTCGGTCCCGCTCAAGGGGCCTGTCATCACACACAGCAGGTTTTCGGGCGAAAACGGCTCGACCTGAGGACCGTTGTCCAGCACGTACTTGACACCCAACCCGCGGGCACCGATGTACTTGCGGACATCGTCCTCGTTGAGCGGTTCATAGGTAACGGTTTCGGTGGTGAGATCGATGCGGGCAACTCGATTGTTGTAACCCTTGATAGCCATAGACTGCACTCCTTTGATCATGCGGGCTGACCTTCGTCGGTCAAGGCGAGAGTGGAAAAACGACACTAAACAAAAAGCGCTATGTCAGATTGACATAGCGCTTGATTTGCCATCATGAACCCCCAGAGGGGCCGTACAGAGCGAAAGAGTGAGGCCAGATCCGAGACCTCGCAGCCAAGCGACCATCCTGGTCCTATTCTCTACACAGTGCAACTGCGGCGGTGCAGATGTTGCCCATGCTTTTATACCACAGAGCCATGGGAACGTCCAAATCACGAGAGCCGACAAAAAGAGGGAGGTGGCAAGCCTGCCTTGCCGAACATCGCTTTGCGCCTCCGGCGCTACGCGGCGTCCAACTCCCCGTGCCCGGCGCCGCTGCCGATCCCTTTTGGTCGGGCCAATCCCCGTGCCCGACCCGTTTGTGCAAAATGTGACGAATATCATACAAGGTCAGACCCGGTTCGTTTCATCATGACACCGATAAGGCCGAACTCAATTTGCCTGTTTGGACGTAAGCGGCTATGCTTGTACTATTTGCAACAATCGTATGGACCGACCTGGCAGACCGCTCCTGGCGAGCGGTGAGCATGGCCCGGCCGGCTCAGGTTCTTATCGTTTTCCCATGTTCTCACTAAGGAGTGTTCGATCATGACCACACGCGTTGGCATCAACGGTTTCGGACGGATCGGCCGGCAAGTCTTCAAGGCCATTCGCGATTACTACCCCGGCAAGTTGGAAGTCGTTGCCTTCAACGACATCGGCGATCTGAAAACGATGGCCCACCTGCTCAAGTACGACTCGAACTACGGCCGCTTCAACGGCACGGTGACCATCGAGGGTGAGGATACCCTGGTCGTCGACGGTAAGCCGCTCAAGGTCTTCAAGGAGACCGATCCCGGCAACATTCCCTGGGGCGACCTGGGCGTTGAGATCGTCATCGAAAGCACGGGCTTGTTCACGGTGAAAAAGGACGGCATCAGCAAAAAGGGTAAGCTGGTCCAGGGCGCGGAAAATCACATTACGCGCGGGGGTGCCAAAAAGGTGATCATCTCGGCCCCGGCCGAAGGCGAGGATATCACCATCGTCATGGGCGTCAATGAGCACATGTACGACCCCGCCCATCATCATGTTCTGTCCAATGCCTCCTGTACAACCAACTGCCTGGCGCCGGCAGCCAAGGTGGTGCATGACAAATTCCGCATTGTGCGCGGGCTGATGACCACCATCCATGCCTATACCAATGACCAGCGCATCCTCGACCTGCCTCATAGCGACCTGCGCCGCGCCCGTGCCGCTGCCCTCAACATCATCCCCACCACCACCGGCGCCGCCAAAGCCGTGGCCCTGGTCATTCCTGACCTGAAAGGCAAGTTCGACGGTTATGCCCTGCGTGTGCCCACTTCGACCGTCTCGGTCGTCGACTTCACCGCCCAGATCGAGATCCCCTGCACCACCGAAGAGCTGCGCGATGCCTTCCGCGAAGCCGCCGCCGGCCCGCTGAAGGGTATCCTCGCCGCCGTGGAGGAGCCGCTGGTGAGCATTGACTTCAAGGGCGATCCTCACAGTTCGTCGGTGGATCTGGCCTTCACGTCGGTGCTGGGCAAGGATAAAAGCGATTTCATCAAGGTCGTTAGCTGGTATGACAACGAATGGGGCTACAGCGTGCGCACGGCCGATCTGGCCTACTATATCGCCTCCAAAGGCCTGTGAATGCCGCTTGTAACACCCCTCACACGTACCGAGGCAGGCCCGCAGCGTCACGCTTTCGGGCCTGCCGGGAGGTCTAAGCATGAACAAAAAGACCCTGCGCGATTTCGACCCTGCCGGCAAGCGGGTACTCGTGCGCGTGGATTTCAATGTCCCTCAGGACGAAAACCTGAGCATTAGCGATGATGTGCGCATTCGCGCCGCCCTACCCACCCTGCAATACCTGCTCGAGAGGGGCGCTTCGCTCATTGTCATGTCCCATTTAGGTCGGCCGAAGGGCGAGGGCGATCGCCGTTACAGCATGGCGCCGGTGGCCGGTCGCCTGCAAACCCTTTTGCCCTGGCATCGGGTGCATCTGGCCAATCAGGTGATCGGCCCTCAGGTCCAGGCCCTGGTCGAGCATTTGCTGCCGGGCGATCTCGTCCTGTTGGAAAACCTGCGCTTCGCCGAGGGCGAGAAAAAAGGCGATCCCACCTTTGCGGCGGCCCTGGCCGCCTTGGGCGATGCGTATGTCAACGACGCTTTCGGCACCAGCCACCGCGCCGACGCTTCCATGTACGCCCTACCCCAGGCCATGCGCGCCAAAGGCGGGCCGGTCGTCGCCGGTTTCCTGGTCGAAAAGGAGATCACCTACCTGGGCCGGGCCGTGGCCCAACCCCGTCGTCCCTTTGTCGCCATTCTGGGCGGTGCCAAAATTTCGGACAAAATCGGGGTCATCACCAATCTGCTCGATAAGGTGGATGCTCTGCTTATCGGCGGCGGTATGGCCAATACCTTCCTGGCCGCCCAGGGCAAGGCTATGGGGAAATCGCTTGTGGAAACGGCCGTCTTAGACACGGCCCGTGATCTGCTCCACCGCGCCGGTGACCGTCTTCATTTACCGGTGGATGTCGTGGCGGCGACGGCCTTTGCCGCCGAGGCCGAGGCCGAGATCGTGGCGGTGGATGCCATCCCGCCGGAAAGCATGGTGCTCGATATCGGCCCGGCGACGGTAGCCGCCTTTCAAAAGGTGCTCGAAGGCAGCCGCACGGTCGTCTGGAACGGTCCCTTGGGGGTTTTCGAGTTCCCGCGTTTTGCCGCCGGAACCCTGGCGATTGCCCACACCCTGGCCGAACTGACGGATGCCATCACCATCATCGGTGGCGGCGATTCGGCGGCCGCCATCAACCAGGCCGGCCTGGCCGACAAGGTGACCCACGTTTCCACGGGCGGCGGTGCCTCGCTCGAGTTTTTGGAGGGCAAAGAACTGCCCGGCATTGCCGTCCTCGACGATGCCTGAGCTCCCCTATAAGCCTGCGCGACCGGTTACGTCGTTGGTTGGCGCCGACCCCGGTAGCCGATGACCGAGGCTTGCGCCTGCACGTGCGCTGTCAGGCCTGCGGCGAGATCATCCCTGTGCGCCTTGACCTGAACAACGACCTTAGCCCGGACTACGAAACCGGTCACCTGAAGGTGCACAAGGTGGTTGTCGGCAGCGGCCGCACCCGCTGTTTCCGCCGGATCGAGCTCGACCTGGTCTTTGATGCCCGGCGGCGGCGGCTCGACAGCCATGTCAGCGGTGGCGAGATCCTCACTTCCTCCTGAATCCGGCCCAGACTCCTTGCGCAAACAGGAGTCTGGGCTGTCTTTGTGCTCATGAGAAAAGCCATGCGTAAACCCATTCTGGCGGGAAACTGGAAAATGCACAAAACCATCCCCGAAGCCCTGGAGCTGGCGCAGGGGGTGGCAGCCGGCGTGCGCGATAGCGCCGGGATCGAGGTTGTCGTTTGTCCGCCGTTCACGGCCCTGGCCGCTGTGGCTCAGGCTCTGGCAGGAACCACGGTGAAGGTGGGTGCCCAGGATGTGTTTTGGGAGGAAAAAGGCGCCTATACCGGCGAAATCGCGCCGGGCATGTTGGCGGGTCTGGCCTCCTATTGCATCATCGGCCATTCCGAACGACGGGCGTTGTTCGGCGAAACCGACGAGTGGGTCAACCGCAAAGCCAAAGCCCTGCTGGCCCATGGCATCACCCCCATCATCTGCGTGGGCGAAAGCCTGGAGCAAAATCGTCGCGGGGAAACCGATGCCTTTGTCGGTCAGCAGGTGCGGGCTGCCCTGGCCGGCCTGACCGCCGAGCAGGTGGCCGGCTTGGTCATTGCCTATGAGCCGATCTGGGCCATCGGCACGGGTCTGACGGCCACACCGGTTGACGCCAACCGCATCATCGGCCTGAGTGTACGCGGGGTGGTAGCCGAACTGTTCGGCGAAGCCGCGGCCCAGGCCGTCCGCATCCAGTACGGCGGTAGCACCAATGCCCAGAACATCTACGACTTCATGCTGCAGCCCGAGATCGACGGTGCCCTCGTCGGCGGTGCCAGTTTGACAGTTGCCTCGTTCGTTGCCATGGTCCGTGAGACGGCGCGAGCGCGTGGTCTCTGAGCGCTACGCCGCTATTGCATCACCTGTGACCGGACGTCATGCTCGGTCCCTGGGCACCTCTGCTCTGGAGCCTGGCTCTGCTGGCCGCCGTCTGGTTGACTGCCGATAAGCTGGCCTTCTATGTGATGGGGACCGTCTATCTCCTCACCCGCAGCCAGAATGCCGCCCTGGGCCTGTACGTCATCGTGCTCCTGCCCGGCACCGTCGTTCATGAGCTCAGCCATTGGCTGATGGCGAAGCTGGTCGGCGTGCGCACGGGCCGCATTTCCGTCTTCCCCTCCCGTGGCCGCGGGGGTCATTACCGGCTGGGCTCTGTGACCGTGCACGGAGGCAGCCTTTGGCAGCACACGCTAATCGGACTGGCACCCCTGTTGGTGGGCAGCCTGTTGACGTTTTGGTTGGCAACCGGGCTGTTCGATGTGCCGGCTTTGCAGCAGGCCTGGCTGAGCCGACGCTGGGCCGATATCGTTGCCGTGATGGGCGACGGCCTGCGCCAACCGGATGCCTGGCTGGGCCTTTATCTCTTGTTCACGATCAGCGATGCCATGTTTCTCAGTGCCCCCGACCGGGCGCCTGCGCAGCGGATGCTGGTCTATCTGGCCGGGGTGTTGACGGTGCTGTATGGGGCGGGCTGGATGCCCGCCTTGCCTCCGGCCTGGAGCCTGGCCCTGCAAGGCGCCTTTGCCGCCTTTGCCGCCGGTTTGGCCGCTACCCTCGGCCTCCACCTTGCCGTACTGGGGGTGGCTTTTGGCGTTTTCCACCTGGTGCGCCGTCTGGTGGCGTGAAGGCGGGCGCCCGGGCCGGGGCACCCGCCCCTTTTTCAGGAGAGATGCGGTTGGATCCGGCTGAGGAGGCGATCTTTGGGCATATAGCCGACGATCCGCTCGACCGGTTTGCCGTTCTTGAAGACAAGCAGGGTGGGAATGCTGAGGACACCGTAGGCCATGGCCGTGTTGGGATTGGCGTCCACATCGAGTTTGGCCACCTTGAGTTTGCCCTCGTACTCCCGGGCGATTTCTTCCAGGACGGGGGCAATCATGCGACAAGGTCCGCACCATTCCGCCCAAAAATCGGTGACAATAACATCCGGGCTATTCAGCACTTTCTCCTCAAAGTCTTGATCGGTAACGACAAAGGGCTTGGACATGAACAACTCCTGAGCTGCGAAGAAGGATAAAGGTGGACTTCCCCGCAAAGGGAAGGGCACACGGTTCAGAGAAAAGAGGCCACGAGCGTTTGCGATCTTACCCCACACCGCCGCCGACTTGCAATGGACGAGGGCGGTGAGTACAACGCCCAGGTCATCCCATCGGCGGGCTTTCCCTGGCCCATTTTGTCGGCATCAACCGGTCTTCGCTATAATGAAGATGACTTCGGCATCGTTTTCGCGCTTGTTCGTCAGGAGGTGTCTATTGGAGGTAGCCTGTCATGACCGCTGCGAACCGTGATACGTCCTTTTCCCGGCATTTGAAAGGCGGTTTTGGCGCTATGCCCGAGGGTGGAAGGCATAAGGGCGCAAAGGCCACGGCAAGATGGGGTCGGGAGACCCGTCTTCCGGCGCTCGGCTCCACCCCAACGACCGAAAAGTTCTGCTTTCAAGTGCCTGTTCCGAACCAAGGAGTTCATCATTTATGGCCAGTGTGACCTACGAGCATGTTTACAAGCGCTGGGGCGATGTAATCGCCGTCAATGACCTCAACCTCCATATCGAAGACAAAGAGTTTATGGTCTATGTCGGGCCGTCGGGCTGCGGCAAATCCACTTCGCTGCGTCTGCTGGCCGGTCTGGAAGAGGTGACCTCGGGGATCATCAAGATCGGCGACCGCGTGGTCAACGATGTGCCGCCCAAGGATCGCGATATCGCCATGGTCTTCCAGTCCTATGCGCTCTATCCCCATATGACCGTGTACGACAACATGGCCTTTGGGTTGAAGCTGCGCAAGGTGCCCAAGGACGAGATCGACCGCAAGGTGAAAGAGGCCGCCGAGCTGTTGGGCATCAGCCAGTTGCTCGACCGCAAGCCAAAGGCCCTTTCCGGGGGTCAGCGCCAACGCGTGGCCGTCGGCCGGGCCATCGTCCGCCATCCGCAGGTCTTCCTCTTCGACGAGCCGCTCTCGAACCTGGACGCCAAGCTGCGCGTGGAAACCCGGGCCAACCTTTCCCGGCTCCATCAACAACTGGGCACCACCTTCATCTACGTGACGCATGACCAGGTCGAGGCCATGACGATGGCAACCCGCATCGCCGTGCTCAAGGATGGCATCCTCCAGCAGGTGGATACGCCCCAAACCCTTTACGACCATCCCGGTAACGTCTTCGTGGCCGGTTTCATCGGCAGCCCCAGCATGAACTTTTTCGATGCCACGCTGGTGGAGGAATTCGATACGGGGCGGTTGTTCGTGGATGGCGGGACGTTCCGGCTGGCCGTGCCGCCGAGCAAAGCCGAACAAGTGCGCAAGTACAAGGGCCAGCAGGTCATCTTCGGCATTCGGCCGGAAGACATCCACAACGCCCAATACACACCGCCGGGGGTAGCTGCTGCCCCCATGAAGGCCAAAGTGGATGTGACCGAGCTGATGGGCAACGAGATCTTCATCTACTGCCTGACAGGCAACAAGCCCTTTGTGGCCCGCGTCGACCCGCGCACCCGCGCCCGTAGCGGCGACACCATCGAACTCAATGTCAACATGGACAACATGCACCTCTTCGATCCCAAGACCGAAGTGGCGCTAATTTGAGTCCATCATACGAGCACGTCGGAAAGGGGATGGGACTTGCTGCCCATCCCCTTTCTGTGGGGAGTGAACACGATGATCACCGAACACGATGTGTATCAAGCATTGGCCCAAAAAAACGATAGCAAAATCGTCTTGCTCGTCATGGACGGTTTGGGTGGTTTGCCACTGCATGCCAATGGTCTGACCGAACTGGAAACGGCCTATACGCCCAACCTGGATCGGCTGGCCCGCGAAGGCAGCAGCGGCCGTGCCATTCCCGTCCGCCCCGGCATCACGCCGGGGTCAGGGCCGGCCCATCTCAGCCTGTTCAGCTATGACCCGGTCCGTTTTCAGATCGGTCGCGGGGTGCTGGAAGCCTTGGGCATCGGTTTCCCTTTGGGGCCTGACGACCTGGCCGCGCGCGGCAATTTTGCCACGGCCGACGCCAACGGCCTAATCGTGGACCGCCGCGCCGGGCGCATCAGCACCGAGGAGTGTATTCGCCTCTGTCGCAAATTGCAGGAAAACACCGACCTCACCGACGCCGGCTATCAGGTCTTCGTCGAACCGGTCAAAGAGCATCGCTTTGCCCTTATCGTGCGCGGGCCGAATCTGGGCGGCAAACTCACCGAGACCGACCCCCTGGTGACAGGCAAACCACCGTTGCCGGTGCGCGATGAAAGCGGCACCCCCGAAGGCGCAGCCACGGCGGCCTTGCTCAACCGCTGGCTTGAACAGGCGCGACGGGTGCTGGCCGATGAACCGCGTGCCAACACGCTCAATCTGCGCGGGCTGGCCAAAGATCCCGGTCTCCCGCGCTTCCCCGACATCTACCGGATGCGGGCGGCGGCGATTGCCGTCTATCCCATGTACAAAGGGGTGGCCCGGCTGGTGGGGATGGATGTCATCGACTTTGAGGGCGACCGACCTCATCATCAGGTAGCGGCTCTGAAGCGAATCTGGGCGGATTACGACTTCTTCTTCATCCACATCAAAAAAACCGACACCTACGGCGAAGACGGCAATTTCGACGCCAAAGTCCACGAGATCGAGGCGGTCGACCAGGTGATCCCCGATATCCTGGCCCTGCAACCGACGGTGCTGATCGTGACCGGCGATCACAGCACGCCGGCCCGATTGCGCAGCCATTCCTATCATCCCGTTCCCACCCTCTTCTGGGGTGCGGATGTTATGCCCGATGGGGTGCAGAGCTTTGGCGAGCGGGCCAGTGAGCGCGGCGCGCTGGGCCTCTTCCATGCCACCCAGATCGTGCCGTGGGCCATGGGATACGCAGGTCGTCTGGAGCGTTTCGGCGCCTGAGCGGTGCCGTTTTTAGCGCTTGTCCTGACCGGTCCTCCCCACCCCGCATCGGGCGTCGGGGAGGACCTTCTGCGCATCGAGGACATGCTTTGGCAGCCCGCGAACGTTTGACTATACTTGGCGACATGGTTTCGGAGCGGCTACCCACGGGCCACCGTCTTGCCCTGGTCATAAGCGGGGTGATCATCGCCCTCACTCTCGTCTACCTGGCCCAACGGTTTTACGATGTGCGGTTGACAGGCCCCATCATGGCCGAGCTTCTGCAGCGCTTCGGCGGCAACCTGGCCGCCGGACGTCTGTTGCTGATGGGCACGCTGCTCTATCTGGCTGCCGCCTTGCTCTTCGCTTTGGTTGCACCGGAGCCGGCCCCCATTGCAACCGGGGAGGCCGTCACGGCAGCGCCATCCCGACGCGATTATCCGGGCGAGCTGCCGCCCGATGCCCGGATTATCCGGCCCACACCCCGACCGGTGTCGAATCCGGCTCCTGCGGCGGTCCCCTACGATCGGACGCAGGGGCTGTGGCTGGCGGTCGCCGCCTTGCCCTATGCGTGGGCCATGGTGCGTTTTGTCCGCCAGGGGGAGGATGCCCTGGTACGCTGGTTGTGGGTCGTGGCCGTGGTGCTGTTCCTGGTGGGGCAGGTCCTGTGGCCGTTATGGCAGCACCGGGGCCGCCTGCTGCCCGGGGCGGAGTCCTCACCCCCTTGGGGACGGCATTATGTTGTCTTGCTGATGGTGGTGCTGGCCGGAGGGTTCTGGTTGCGTTTCTATCGGTTGGAGACCATCCCCGATGATTTCCACGGCGATATGGCCTCGGTGGGCCTGCAGGCACGCGAATGGCTGGCGGGGATCACGCCTTTTCTGTTTCGCGAGGGTTGGGCGAACATCCCCATGAAGGGCTTCTTGCCCGCGGCATTGGGCCTCAAGGTCTTCGGCAACAACCTGTTCGGCCTCAATATGAGCGCCGTCATGGCCGGGATGCTGACGCTGGTCGGGCTCTATCTGCTCGTCTGGCGCCTGTTCGATAGCCATCGTCTGGCCCTGCTGGCAACGGCGGTCCTGGCCATCAACATCCCCCATATCCATTTCTCGCGGCTGGCGTCCTATATGGACCCCTGGCCTTTCCATATCCTGGGCCTGTTTGCCGCTGTGGATGGGCTGCGCGGACGCCGACCGGCCTCGCTGGCGCTGGCCGGATTGCTCTTCGGCTTTGGTCTGGAGATGTACTACTCCGGCCGCGTGATCGTCGTCATCCTGCCTTTGGCGCTGGCCTATGTGCTGGTGCGACGTCGCGCCTGGCTGCGCGGCCAGGCCATCGGCTACGGGCTGCTGATCGCCGGCGTCCTCGTGGCCCTCGGCCCCAGCCTGATTTACTTCGCCCAACATCGGGAACCGCTGGTTGAACGCAGCCGAGCGGTCTGGCTGTTCTACGAGCCGGTGATGACCCATCTCAAGGGCAAGTACGGCGTGCAAACCGAGTGGGAGGTGTTACTGGAGCAGCTCAAACGCTCGGTGCTCATGTTCAACCAGACCATCGACTCGAGCACCCAATTCGGCTATCCCCATCCGCTCTTCAGCCCGCTGCTTTCGCCGTTGCTCGTGTTGGGATTTGGCTACAGCCTGCGCCACTGGCGACATCCGGGCCTGGCGCTGAATCTGATCCTGCTGATCGTCATGGTCATCCTCGGCAGCGCCCTCACCGGCGATGCCCCTTTCTGGCCGCGGCTGGTGGGCGTCCTGCCGGCAGCGGCTCTGCTGGTGGCGCTGGTGCTCGACCGTCTATGGAGCCTGAGCGAACATCTGCTGCAACGGCGAGGGATACGCCGGAGCGAGCTGTTCGTCGGCCTGGCGATCCTGACCTTTCTGGGCGTGGCCGGTCGCCAGAACTGGCTGGAGTATGAGGCGGCGGTCCGGAATAATGCGCGTGCGCAAGCCTTTATCGGCCGTTATCTCTATCGCCTTCCCCCCGAGGTGGCGGCCTGCGCCTTTAGCGAGCCTTATGCCCTCGCCATTCGCGAGACCTATTTCTTGGCCTGGCCACGCCAAGTGGTGGATTTACCCCCGAACGCTCCTGACGAAGCCGTTGACCTGTGTCCGGGGCCGCCTTTTGTCTGGATTATCACGCCCAATCACCGGGACCGGCTGATGCTTCTGCGCGAGCGCTGGCCCGAAGGCCGGATGGAAGACCATTTCTACGGCAACGGTGGACTGGCTTTTACCAGCTATCTGGTAACGACGGGGACGCCGACCCCGGCGGCCCTGGTGCCGAAGGTCACACCACCGCCGGGTGAACCGGCACCGGTCATGCCCTTCGTGCCTGCGGCGCCTCCGGCCCTGTCCACACCGGCACCCTTGGCCGGAGAGGGTGGGGCTTATGAGGCCGATGGCCATCCCTTCGTACCCGAGCAGAGCTTCCTGGGCAGTACGGAGAGTGTCGTCTGGACGATTGACCTCGGCTCGTATACGGTCACCGACGGGCGTTTTGTGCTCCGGATCGGTCCGTTGCCGGGCCATAATGCCGTCTACGACTACGTGGAATTCGTGGCTGCGGACGGGACGGTCTATCGCTTTGAGGCCGAAGACACCCAGGTGACCGCAGGCGATAGCTATGCTCCCCACGATGGCGCCGATGGACACTGGTGGTTGCAGAACTACGAACCGTTCAGCGGTGGGCAGGGTCTGGTGGCCGAAAAACAGGAAAGGGTGCCTGTGCTGACGACAACGGCCGCATTGCCCAACGGCACCTATCGGGTCCTCTTGGGTTCGTTCACCGGCGACCCCAGCAACGGCGTTTTCGGCCTGGGCATCCGTTGGCAGACGCCTTGAGAAACCGGCCGGAAGGGTCTGTCGCCAAAGTCCGGCCCGACTTTGAGACTCGGTTCTATCTTTTGTTGGTGAGAACGTTTGAACGTTAGAACGTTTGAACGTTATGCCTGTCTGCCCCTCTTGCGCCAACACACTCCGGAACCGAGTCGACTTTGACAAAAGCGCAGGCTTGCGGATATACTAGACCTGTGTGGGCCGCAAGGCCCACACTTTATGCCTTTCGTTCGTCTCATTTTTTCCCTCGCTCCGGTACGGCTTCAAGACCTGTCCCTCAGGGCCAGGCGCCGTACGGAAAAGGATGTGTGTTATGTACGCAGTCATCATCACCGGCGGTAAGCAATATCGCGTCTGGCCCGGCGCCCGTTTCGAGGTCGAACAACTCAAGCGCGACGCGGGTGAAGAAGTGATCTTCGACCAGGTTCTGCTGGTCGGCGATGGCGAGGATATCCGTATCGGCCGCCCCTTTGTCGAGGGTGCCCGGGTCAAAGCAACCGTATTGGGCCTCGCCAAAGGTCCGAAAATCATCAACTTCAAGCATAGCGGTCGCACAACCCTACGCCGCAAAACCGGCCACCGCCAGCACTATACGCGCATTCGCATTGATAGCATCGAGGTGTAAGTAAGGGCATCGTTATCATCAGGAGGTTAGTACCATGGCTCACAAGAAAGGCAGCGGCTCCAGCCGCAACGGTCGCGACAGCCAATCCAAGCGCCTAGGCGTCAAGCGCTTCGACGGCGAACATGTGACGGCCGGTTCGATCCTGGTGCGGCAGCGCGGCACGGCCATTAAGCCCGGCGCCAACGTCGGCCTCGGTGGCGACGATACGCTTTTTGCGTTGATCGACGGTTTCGTCAAATTCGAGCACGAAACGCGCACGAAAAAGCGCGTCAGCGTCTATCCCGAACCGGTGGTCTGAGGAGGACCACGGCTTTGCGAGGTCAACCATGAAAAAGGGTATCCATCCCCAATACTATCCGAATGCCATCGTCATCTGCGCCTGCGGCAACACCTGGACGACCGGTTCGACCAAGCCGGAACTGCGCACCGATGTCTGCTCCCGTTGTCATCCCTTCTTCACCGGCGAACAGCGCATTGTCGACACCACCGGTCAGGTCGACCGCTTCATGAGACGGCTGCGCGGCAAAGAGGAAATCCGCATGCGGATGCGGGCCGAAGCCGAGGCCCGTGCCGCCGAACGTGAAGCCGCCCGTAAGGCGCGGGCGCGAGGCGACGAGTCCGCCAAAGCCACCTCGAAAACCAGGTCGGGCGCTGCCGACAAAGCGTAAACCGGTTCGCACCAACAAGGGGCAGGGATCGCCGTGATCCCTGCCTTTTGTTTACGCTCAGGGGGAGGCTAACGATGCCCTATCACCATTCCCCACTACGCAGCGGCTGGGTTGAGGTCATCTGTGGGCCGATGTTTAGCGGCAAAACGGAGGAGTTACTGCGGCGTCTTCGTCGCGCCCTGATAGCCCGGCAGAAGGTCCAGCTTTTCAAACCGGCCATCGACAACCGCTATGGCGCGACCACCGTGGCCTCCCATAACGGCCTGCAATGGGAAGCCGTGGTCATCGCCGATGCGGCCGAGTTGCTGGCGACCGTGGCCGCCGATGCCACGGTCGTTGCGGTAGACGAAGTCCAATTCTTCGATGCGGGCATCATCGCCGTCTGCAACGAACTGGCCCGACGGGGCTTGCGCGTCATCGTGGCCGGCCTCGATACCGATTTTCGCGGGGAGCCTTTTGGCCCCATGCCGATCCTGATGGCCCAGGCCGAACAGGTGGACAAACTCCATGCCATCTGCATGCGCTGCGGTGCCGAAGCCAGTCGTACCCAGCGGCTGATCGACGGCAAACCGGCCTACTACGAGGATCCGGTGGTCCTGATCGGCGCCAGCGAAAAGTACGAAGCACGTTGCCGTGCCTGCCATGAGGTCCCCCGCCGCGTGCCTGTGCCGACGACTTCGGCGGCCAATCACAGCCTGGGCTGATGCCCCTGCGACCCTCCGGCGGCGCGGCCGGAGGGGACGACGCCACCGGTTTTTTCCGACGGATTAGCCCGGCCTCAGAGGGTCTGTCGCTTCCGCTAAGCGCGTCAACACGGCCTGCAGTTCGGCCGGGAGAGGACTGACCAGGTCGAGCCAGGCGCCGTCTCCGGGCCGGCGTAGGCGCAGGCGATGGGCATGGAGGAAATGACGGCCCAATCGCCACGGGTCACGCGCCGGACCGTAGACCCGATCCCCGACCACAGGATGGCCCAGCGCCGCCAGATGCACACGGATTTGATGGGTGCGACCGGTGCGCGGATAGACGGCGACCAGGGTGGCATTGGCGTAATAGGACCGCACCTCGTAATCGGTGATGGCCGCACGCCCCTGTGCGGGCGGAACAACGGCCATCCGCCGACGATGTCGTGGGTCACGGCCGATGGGGGCGTCGATACGACCGCGCGGCGGATGAAGATGGCCGCTCACCAGCGCCAGATAGGTTTTTTCCACCTGTCGCGCCTTGAATTGGGCTTGAAGATAGGCATGGGCACGGTCGTTCTTGGCGACCAGGATCAGCCCGGATGTCTCCTTGTCGAGGCGATGGACGATACCGGGCCGTTGCACACCGCCCACACCCGCCAAATCGGGGCAATGATGAAGCACGGCATTGACCAGGGTACCGCCGGTATGACCTGCCCCCGGATGCACGACCATCCCGGCGGGCTTGTCCACCACCAGGAGGTCCTCGTCTTCGTAGACGATCACCAGCGGGATCGGTTCGGCCGCAACCGTGGCCGGTTGCGGGTCGGGCACGAACACGGTGATGCGGTCGCCGGGCACAAGACGACGGCTGGCGCGGGTAGGTTGCGCGTTGACCAGGACAAGCCCTTCCTCGATCCAGCGCTGAACGGCCGCGCGCGAATGGTCGGACAAACACCCGACCAGATAGCGGTCAAGCCGCGCCGCCGCTTCGGTAACAACCCAATCCAGACGTTTCATCCTCTATATCGAACGTTGGCACGTTGGCACGTTTCGCCCGCAGAGGGGCCAAACAGGCGCGGCCGGAGCTTCACGTCGTTGAGGTCATGGCCCTGGCGCGACGTTCCTGGCGCCACAAGAAGGTCACCAGGAGAATCATTCCCACCACGACACAGCTATCGGCTATGTTGAAGGTCGGCCAGGCGAAGCGGTCATTCAAGCGGAAATCCAGGAAATCGATCACACGGCCGTAGACCAACCCATCCCACAGATTACCCGCGGCTCCTCCCAGGATCAGGCCCAACCCCACATAGACCCCGACCGGCGCCCGTTCGAGCCTGTAACTGTAGACCAGAATGAACAAAACGGCCACCGCGCGGATGACCATCAGAATGGGCCCGGCCCCACGAAACAGACCAAACGCCGCCCCGGTATTCGTGGTATGGACGAGGCGGAAATACGGTTCCAGGGCGGGAATAGGCGCCCAGGCTTCGTACAAGGGAATGGTGTTCAACACCCACAGTTTGGTCAGCCGATCCAGCAGCAGGACGGCCGCAGCGAGCAGAATAACCAGCCAAAACCAAGATCGTCGGGGGCGCAAAGGGTCTCTTCCTTACTCCGTGTGGAAAGGGAATCGGCCTTCTTCGATGGCACGTGGGCCGGGCATAGGGGCACCCAGCGTCTCCTGCTGGCGCTGACAACGCAGGCAAAAACGAGCATCCGGCAAGGCCTTGAGGCGGGCAAAATCGATCGGCTCGCCACAGTTTTCACAATAGCCGTAGGTGTTCAGGGCGAACTTCTTCAAGGCGTGCTCGATCTGCTGCAGGCGCCGCTCGATCTGAAGGCGCAGGGTCAGATCACTGGCCTGATCGTAGGCCGTGGTGCCGCTATCGGCCAGATGGTTGCCGGCGCTGATATCATCGTAGGTAATCGCCTGGAAGTGGGCCATGTCGCTCAGGAGCCGTTGCCGCTCTTCTTCGAGCAAACGACGCAACCGCGCATCGTCGCGGGTCATAGATGCCTCCGCAAAAACAAGGACGCGAGACAAGCATCTCGATTGTAAGCGAAAGGGGTCATTTAGCCAAGGTCGGGACTCAATCCTCTTCTTCGGGTTCTTGCCGCTCCAGTTCCTCGAGTTCGGCCAGCAGGCCGGGAGGTCCCTCCGGCCCCAACAGGCGTAAGACCAGCTCGATACGATGGCGGTTGCGCACTTCCACCTCGTATTCTTCTTTCCAGCGTTTCGGGTTGTGCGCCCGTTGTTCCAGGTAGTACTTCCAGTTGCGCACAAAGCTGTCCAACTCGCGCTTGAGCTTGGTTGTCACCTGCCGGGGATAGCGACGCCGGGCATCCTCCCAGGCGTTGATCACGGCCTGCAAACGCTCCCGGTCTTGGGGACCCAGGTCGGCGGCTTGCAGGCGCTCGATGCGCTCGACCAAACCACCCAGGGTCATCTTCGGCCGTCGCGTGCCCAGAGGGGTCTCGACCACAATTTGCCAGAAAAGCTGTTTGCCGAGCAAATAGTCCGTTAGCTCGGCGGCCATCTTCTCGGCCTCGATCAGCTCGGCGGCCAGTTCGGGTGCCGAATCGGAAGGCGACACCGGCGGTTCGTGGTGTCGCAGACGATCCAACCAGGAGGTCATCGCTTTCATCGTTCCAACCAAATCGTCACAGGCCCGTCGTTGACCAGGCTGACCTGCATTTCGGCCCGGAAGAGACCGGTAGCCACGGGCAGACCCTGGTTGCGCAGACAGGCGACGAGATGATCGATCAGCGGCTCGGCCTGTTCCGGAGGCGCCGCCGCCGTGAAACTGGGCCGGCGCCCCTTACGGGCATCGGCATACAGGGTGAACTGCGAGACGACCAGGACGCTACCGCCTACCTCGGCCAGCGAGCGATTGGTCAGACCCTGCTCATCGGCAAAGAGGCGCAGGCCGGCGATCTTGTGGGCCATCCATTCGGCCTGTTCGCGACCGTCGGTATGGGTGACGCCGACGAAGACAAGATAGCCGCGACCGATGGCGCCGACGAGGTTGCCGTCCACGGTGACTTCGGCTCGACTGACACGTTGGATCACGGCCCGCATACGACAAGTGTAACGCCAACCGACGCCGACGACAAGTCGGGCGTTCCCTTCATCCCCGTTCCCCTGGTCACAGGTCAAGCGCAAAGCCTGGCTGCCTATTCGTAGCGGAACCGTAGGAACGGCGTCAAGAGAACGCCAAGCTTGTTCCTCGCCTTTGGCGTAGGATGGGGCCATTCCTCTTTTTGCCTACGGGTGCTTTCTCGGTTTCTCATGTTGCGGTTGTGTCGCTCCCCACACACCGGTCCACCTTTACCAGGAGACCACGATGACCACAACCGATGCTTTCTACCAGGCCGCCGCGCAGTTGCTGCATGAACGTCGGCGTCTGCTCGAAGCCGAGCTGGCTCATTTCGAAGCCTGGAATCTGGCCCGACTGGGCTATGGCCACGCCCTGGTGGACGATGCCAGTGCCGCGTTTGACCAGGCCACCCAACTCGCCCTGCGTCGTCACACCGAACAATTGCTCGCCCAGGTCGACGAAGCCCTGGCCCGGCTGGAAGCGGGGACGTACGGCATCTGTGAACAGTGCGGGCAGACCATTCCCATCGAGCGGTTGGCGATCATGATCGACGCGCGACGATGCGTGCGCTGTCAGCGTCAACAGGAGGCAGCTCCTGCCGAGCGTAGGCAGCCGGCACCGAGCCGGCGCCGGGCAGGCGCAACGGCGACGGCCTGAGGACGTCCCCAGAGCCGGTGCCGACAACGGAGATGAGAGGGTGGCTTCCGGCGAGCGGATACGAGTCCCATCGCCGGCGCCCTCGGCGCCAGGCGGCGTTTTGGGTCCATAACGGGGTTTGGGCTGCTGCGGCCAACGCAAAGCCCGCCTCACCTTCTTGATCAGGACGGTCGCTTGTGGTAGCCTGCGGGAGATGAGCATCTCCCGTTTCCTCGCCGTTTTGTTTATGGCCGTCGCCTTGCTACTGCCCACGGCGACCCCGGCCCGATCGGACCCGACGTCCCCAACGGCAGTTCGACCCTGGCCGGAATTGACGACGCCACTTGTTGCCGAGGGCTTCGACCGTCCGGTCCACATCACCCACGCCGGCGACGGCACGAATCGCCTTTTTGTGGTCGAGCAGGCCGGTCGGGTGCGCATCGTCAAAAACGGCATGCTCCTGCCGGACCTCTTTCTCGATATCGCGGCCCGGGTCTTCTGCTGTGGCGAACGTGGGCTTCTCGGCCTTGCCTTTCCGCCTGACTTCGCCGACAAGCAATATTTTTATGTCAACTATACCGATCACCGTGGCGACACCGTCGTGGCGCGCTATCACGTGCGACCGGGCCAGCCCAATACGGCCGACCCCGAGAGCGAGGAGGTTATCCTGCGGGTTGAGCAGCCCTACAGCAACCATAACGGCGGCCAACTGGCTTTCGGTCCGGATGGGTATCTTTACATCGGGATGGGCGATGGCGGCAGCGCCGGCGATCCGCACAATTTCGCCCAAAATCCGGCCACATTGTTGGGCAAGCTGCTGCGCCTCGACACCGAAAGCGAGGTCAGGCCCTATGCGATCCCTCCCACCAACCCTTTTACGGCCACGGTGGGCTATCGCGGGGAAATTTGGGCTTTGGGCCTGCGCAATCCCTGGCGGTTTAGCTTCGATCGCGCCACCGGCGACCTGTACATAGCCGATGTCGGACAGAATCGCCGTGAAGAGATCAACGTTCAGCCGAGAGCCAGTCGCGGCGGTGAGAACTACGGCTGGCGGGTGATGGAGGGTTCGTTGTGCTATCAGCCTTCGTCCTGCGACCCGGGTGACTTCGTCCTGCCGGTGGCCGAGTATGACCACAGCCTGGGCTGCTCCGTGACGGGTGGGTTTGTCGCCCGCGCCGCAGATGAACGGTCCTTGCAGGGCATTTACGTCTTCGGCGACTATTGCAGTGGGCGCATCTGGGGGCTGCGTTCCAGCACCTGGGAACAGGCCCTGCTGCTCGACACGTCCTTCACCATCAGCACCTTCGGCGAGGACGAAAGCGGCCATCTTTATGTGGCCGATTACGGCGGAGGGCGGGTCTATCGCCTTGGCGCCCGGCACTCCCTTTGGCTTCCTCGCTTGCGACTGTGACGCCCATGCGTTTTGACGAAGCTCTGGCCACTTCGCCTCCCGATCTGAGCCTGGCAGCGCTGTTGCTGGCCCGCGAGCTGGCGTATCCCGACCTGGCGGTTGCCACCTATCAACAGCAACTGGATCGGCTGGCGGCTCTGGCCGAGGCGCGTTTGCCCTCTACCGAGGTCGAACCTCGCCTCGAGGCTCTGGGTTTGTTCCTCTCCGAGGAGATGGGCTTTATCGGCAACAGTACCGATTATTACGACCCGCGCAACAGTTACCTGAACGAGGTGCTTGACCGGCGCTTGGGGATTCCCATCACGTTGTCGCTGGTGTTTATGGCCGTCGCCGCGCGGCTGGGGCTGTGCGTGCACGGCGTGGGCCTGCCGGGCCATTTCCTGGTCGGCGCCGAAGTCGGATCCACCTTGATCCTGATTGACCCCTATCACGGCGGCATTCGGCGCAGCCCGGCCGAATGCGTCGATCTCGTGGCGCGGACGACCGGTTATCGCGGCGCCTTTCAGCCTGCCTGGCTACAGCCGATGGAAGCACCGCGCATCATCGCCCGGATCCTGCACAATCTGGTCAATGCCTATACCCGACAGGGGAACTGGCCCCAGGCCATTGCGGCGACCGAACGACTGCTCACCCTGGAACCGGAGGAACCCACCTATCGGCGCAATCTGGGGCTGTTTTACTATCAACACGGTCGGCGTGGTCAGGCCCTGGCGCTGCTAAGCGCCTATCTGCGGGAGGCGCCGACGGCCGCCGACGCCGAGGTCATCCGTGCTCTCGTTTATGACATTCAGAACGAACTGTTACGCCTGAACTGATGGCATGCCACGTCTATCTAAGCCCCCATCTTGACGATGCCGCGCTCTCCTGTGGCGGTCTTATCGCCCAACAGAGCCGTCGTGGCGATGAGGTCATCATCATGACGATTTGCGCCGGCTCGGCGCCGGCTCATCTTTCGGACTTTGCCCGTTTCCAGCACGAACGCTGGCTGGCCGGTGCCGCCGCCACCGATGCGATGGCCCTGCGCCGAGAGGAAGACGAGGCTGCCTGCGCTGCTCTCGGTGCCCGTCCCGTGCACCTCGCCTTGGGCGACAGCATCTACCGTCAGGATGCCGAGGGCCGTTGGCTTTATGCCGAGGAGACGGCCCTGTGGGGACCGCCCCACCCGGCCGATGATCCGAGCGTCTGGCAGGTCGAGCTGGAAGCCCACCTGGAACGGCTGCAACCCGATTTCGTGTATGCGCCGTTGGCCATCGGCAATCATGTGGATCATCAGCTTACCCGCCAGGTGGCGGAGCGTTGGGTGGCGGTCGGCCGCCCGGTGCTCTTCTACGAAGATTTTCCCTACAGCGAGTCCACGACGGCCCTGTGGTTCAGTCTCAATCGGCGACCGAACTGGGTCTGGTCGCGGCGTATCTGGCGACTGGAGCAGAATGACGTCGAGGCCAAGGTGGCGGCGCTGGCCTGCTACCGTAGCCAGATCGCCGTCCTTTTCCCCAACGAGGGTCTGCGGCCACGCGTGCTCGCCCAACTGGCCCGCACCGGCGCGCCCGCTTGGGCCGAGGCCTTGTGGCAACCCCTACCGATGCCGTCGGCGCCGCTGCGTTTTCCACCTTGAGCCTGCCCCTTCTCGGCCATGCGTATCCACCTTTCCTTCCCTCTACACAGACTTGCTGTCTCTGCCCAACGCCGGCGTTTGGGGATCTTCGCCTTTGCGCTCCTGGCCTGGCTTGGGGCCTGCAACCAACCGCCCACGCCGGCTCCTATTCCGCATCTGACCGCCCTGACCCCTATCGAACAGGCCTTACAATCGTATCGCAGCCGGGGCGAGTTGCGGATCACCACCACCCTGCCCGACAACACCACCACCGCCGAAACCGTCGTCTATGAGACGGATTGGAAACGCACGACGGGCGCCGACGGTTTTGACCTGGCCGCGCGCATGTTTACCGACCCCAGCACGCCGGAGATCGAGGTCATCCTGGTCGGCGAAGAGGCTTACATGCGCTTCCGCGACCAAGACCTGCGCCTGCCCCGCCGACAATTGGCCCTGAGCGACCTATCTGCGCCGTTCGCCAATCCCGACGAACTGATGCCCGAGGCGGCCGATCTGCAGTTTGTGGCGGAGACCAACCTGGCCGGCCGACCCGTGCTCCATTACACCTTTAGCCGCCTCGACTTTCTCGACCGTTTCCTGAGCGCCGAGGACGGCAAAGGCGTGACGCAAGCCCTTAACGGCGACATCTGGGTGGCGCGTGATGGGCTTTTTCCCCTCCAGCTCCGTTTTACGGCCCAGGTGAAGGACAAACCCCTGACCACCGACGACGGGGATACCGTCCTCGCCCGCCAAGAGATCGGCTGGGATTTCGTCCTTTCCGATTTGAATACCGAGTTCGCCATCCTGTTGCCGGAAACCCAGACCGACGCCGAGGCTCTGGCACTCCGCCTGCCCGGTTTTGAACCCGGCACACTGCTGGCGCCACCCGGCAGCACCGACATTCGCGGCAGCGGTCCTATGGTCACCTTCCTGACGCCCCTGTCGGCCGCGGAGGTCCTCGCCTATTTCGAGGATCAATTCGATCGCCTGGGCTGGACGCGACAGCCGGGCCATCCGCCGAATTGGACGCTGACCGTTCTGCGGGTAACCCTGGTGACCAATACGCCTCGGAACGGTCCCACACGGGTCATGCTTGCGGTCGAACAGGTGGCAACCCCGACTCCCTGAACCTGCCTATGACCACGACCGGCCCCGCCCTGTTTGAAGTCGTCCATCTGACCAAGGACTTCCCCCGCGTGCGGGCCCTCGACGATGTTTCGCTGACCGTCGAGGCCGGCGAAATCCACGTCGTGCTGGGTGAATTGGGCGCCGGCAAGACCACGCTGCTTCGCATCCTGGGAGGTCTCTATCCCGCCGGTACGTACCAAGGCGAAATCCGTTGCCAGGGCAATCCCGTCGTCCTACGCCGGCCGGCCGATGCCATCCAGGCGGGCATCGGCATTGTGCCACGGCCCCTGGCCGTTTTCGATCAACTCACCGTGGCGGAAAACATCGTTGTCGGCCAATGGGAACGTCGTCATCCTTTTTTCGTGCGCAGCGCCGAGATTCGTCGGCAAGCCCAGGCCACCCTGGAACGGCTCCATCTGCGGCTGCCCCTGGAGGCTCGGGTCGCGCAGCTCGACCCCGGGCAGAAGCGCCTGCTGCTTATCGCCCGTGTCTTCGCCGGCCACCCCCGACTGATCGTCCTTGACGAACCGACCACCCATCTGACCACGGCCGACATGCTGAGTCAACTCCTGCACATCATCCGGCGGCTCGCCGCCCTGCAGATTGCCTGTCTTTACCTGACCCGTCGCCTCAACGAAGCCCTCGACATCGGGGATCGGGTGACCATCCTGCGCGATGGTCAGGTCGCCGGGGTTTTCCAACGCCAGGCCTTTGACGAACCGGCCATGGCCAGGGCCATGCTCAGCCAACGGCCGGGCGATATCCCCCATCACGATGACGATGAGGCGATGGAGCGCCCTGGCTTGGGTCGTTTGTTAAGGCGTTGGCTCGGTTGAGTGTGGGCACGAGGGCCGGTGGCAACGTTGCCACGAACATCACGGACACTGGACGATTCCTTGCGCCCACAGACAGGCGCCACAAACGGGATAGGCGTTGCCCAGGCAGTCCTCTTCGTTGGTGAGGATGAGGTCGCAGCCGCCGCAGGTTGTGCAGGGGGCAAAGGCAAAGCTCTGCACCCGACGGCGATAGGCCACGTATTCCGGGTCCAGCCACAGGTCGAGAAGACTGCGTTCGCGCACGTTGCCGATGACATGGCGATAGGAAACCCGCCGCCGCCCGCGCAGATAGCCCACATGGGTGTGCATCAACGGCCAACAGGGACTGACGTCGCCGTTCCAGGCGACCGTCATCGATCCGCTTTCGATATACCCACAGACATCGTTGTTGCTGCCCCACTCGTTGCCGGCAAAGGTGACGCTGAAGCCGCTGTTGAAGACCTGGTAGAGCACCTCGCGCGTTTGCTCATCGAAGTCCATCTTGGGCAGACTCACCTCCGGAATTTGCTCGGAATGCCAATAACTGACCGAGCGCAGGGTATGACGATAGAGGATTTCCTGTTCCAGGTCCGGCGTCACCGGCAACACGTTGCTGACCGAGACATGCAGGGCGCCAAACCGTCGCGCCAGTTTGAGCACTTCCGGCAGGTCACGGATGTTGCGCTTCATGGCCACGAAAGCAATGCCCAGCCCCGGCTTGGGTCGATGCCAGAAGGTGCCGGAGTGCATGGTCATGCGCAGACGATGAAAGCGTTCCAGATTGGCCAGGACATTGGGGAGTTCGGCGCCCAGGCGAATATCGGCATAGCTTTCGGGCGAGGCCCCGTCAATGGACACCCACAAGACATCAAGACCGGCTTCGATCAGCTCGCGACTGCGTTTTTCCGTCAGCAGGGTGCCGTTCGTGATCAACTCGACCCGCGCGCCCAAAGCCTTGGCCCGGGCAACCCAGGCCGTCGTGCGTTTGTGGAAAAGGGGCTCGCCGATGCCTCCGAAATAGACCGTGGGCATCGGGTCGCAGGCTTCCAGGCCCCGCAGGATGGCGGCAAAGGTCGCTTCGGACATGCGTCCCATCGGCACGTCCCAATCGTTGCGAAAGCACGTGCGACAGGCGATGTTGCAGGCATCGGTCGGCTCGATATAGACCTTGGCGAGATAGGTAATGGGCCGATGCAGCTTAAGCCCGTTCTTGGTCTCTTCCAGGCGCACTTGCGCGCCCGGTACCAAACCCAGTCTGGCCGCAACGTCGGGCGGCAGAACCAACCGGCCTTCCTCATCCACATGGGCCCATACCGAGGGTTTACCGCCTACCAGCGCTTCGGATGTGAGTTCAATGGGCGCAATAGCCATATGCACCTGCCTGAGCATGATAATTGAGGACTTCTCATAGCATACCAAAAGGACCAGAACGACACCAAAAACCCACCGTGATGAACCCTGGGGCCGCCTGGGCACTCAGTGGGCGGCCGTTCTCGCCAAGAACACTACTTGCTCGCAACGATAAACACACGTCCTTCCTTTTCGGGTTCGTCTAAAGGCGTCTTCAAGTCTTGAATCCGGGCACAGTAGGCCGTTTTCCAACCCACATCAAGCAGCGCCTCTTTGACCTTCGCCACGGCAAAGACGGTATTGAACACCGTCTCGTCAAAGCGCTCGTAGAGCCCACCGGGTAACCGCAGAAACCCCGTGATCTTTGTCCAGGCCTTATCACTGTGCCCGTCATAGATACCACGGGTGATGATGAGGGCAGTGTCATCGCCGTCATCGACCTGGATGCTGTTCCAGCGTCTTAGCCCAAGTTGCGTGTTCAGGTCAAAGACGAAGTAGCCATCGCTCACTGCATACACACATTGGAAGCATCGGCGCAGTTCCTGTTCGTTGTCGAGATGATTGAGGGCATCGAACGTAGAAACGACCAAACCAAACCGTTCATTGAGCGTAAAGTCCCTCGCATCACCCTGGACGAACGTGGCCTGGCCGGTTTCAACGTACCGGCGGGCGTTCTCCCGAGCGTAGTGCAGCATCGGTTCTGACAGATCAAGACCCACAACCCGATATCCCTTCTCAAGAAAATGGACGGCCAGATGACCGGTGCCGCAGCAGAGATCGAGAACGGTTTTGTTCTCTTGACCCATCGGTGTGGCAGCATAGAAGTCAAGAATAAGCGGAGCAACCTGCCTGGCGAAGCCGGACCATCTGAGGTTGTATACTTTGGCAAAGCCTTTGCCGTACGCTTGCATCGGATTTGCTCCAACGAACATGTGGCCGTCCAACGGCCCTGAGCTCAGCGGCAACACTGCCGGCGGCGTCGGTCGGAGTGACTTGCCGGACGGCTGGGTTCACCCGGCCGTGTTCTCCCGCTCCGCCACTCCGAATATCTTGCGATACAGGTCCACCCCATAACTCGTCTCGAGGGGCCCGGCTTCCTTGAGTTTGAACGTACGTCTTCCATCCGGCAACCTCTCCGCACGCAGGAAAAGGACATCGTCTCGATAGAAGGAGCGAGCGAATTCGTAGAGATGGGTAACGTAGTATACCTTGATTCTCTTTTTGAGCAAGGCGCTGACGATTTGTGTGGCAATCTCCGAGCCTTCGCGCTCGTTGGTGGCAGCAAAGGACTCGTTCAGCAACAGCAGAGCGTTTCGGGGGAGGTGGCCGACCATGCGGCTCATGCGCTCGAGTTCCTCTTCGAACTTGCCCCTTTTCATTGTCCGGTCCTCTTCCCGCACAAAGTGCGTGAAGAGACCCCTGACCAGGCTGGCCTGGAACGATGCGGCCGGAACGAACATCCCGCATTGCATCATCAGGTGCGCCAGCCCAACGCTGCGCAGGAAAACGGTCTTGCCACCCCGGTTCGGACCGGTAATGATGATCAGGGATTTGCTATCGGCGGAGACGTCGTTCCCCACCACGGGTGCCTTCATGGTCAGGGCCAGAGTGACATCGTATAACCCCGCACACGAGAAGCGGCGCTCGTCGGCCGACACAGGTTGAGGAAAGGTCAGGGGTTCGCCCAGGGCCATCAGTTGCTCATAAAGGTTGAGCGAGGCGATGTAAAACGCCAGTTCCCATTGCAGCACGTTGAGGAAACTTTCTACGTGTTCGGCGGCCTGGGCAACAGCGTTGGCGGCACGGGCAAGTCCCAGATCGCGCAATTGGCCCAGCATGCGCGCCCCTGCGTCATCGCGAGGAGCGAGCGTATAAGAGTAAGCCGGTGAGCGCGAGGCGAAAAGGCGTTGAAGCCAGTTCTGGCCCGCATCGTTCGGATAGCCGAGAAAATACCCGCTACCCTCGTTCCCCCTGCCCAGTTGTGCGCCGAGCAAAACGCCTTGAGGAAAGCGGAGCTGCTGCACGTGTCGCTCCACCAGGTCCAGATACTCGTCGTCCAGTTCCTGCCGGATCATGGTAAAAAAGCGCCGGAATCCCTGCGATTCAAAAGCATGCGCATTCTGATCGGCGATCGATCGCAGCCGACGCAGCAAATCGAGAGAGGCCTCCAACAGTTCTCGGGCGCTGCTCAAGATCGAAGTGGGGGTAGCATGACGTGGAGAGACCCACAACCACCGGCTGCGTTTCCGTTCCTGGAATTCCAGCGGGATTTGGTAGATCTGACGGACAACTTCGGGATATCTCAAGCAGTCTTTCAGGATATCTTGACGATAGAGGATGGGAGCAACTTCATCCAGAGGCGATAACACGACCTGACGGGCGACCTGAAACAAGAATTTATCCCCTTGAGCCATCGCCTCCAACACAATGTTCAGGGCCAGGTCCTGCGTCAAATCGTCCACGTTAGGCGGCAACGGTCGCGACGGATCAAAGTCTCGATCGGGATACAGCAAGAAGACCTTCATCATGGGATCCGTTCCTGAAGTTGCTCATAGGTCAGGCCATATTTACGGGCCAGCGAAAGGGCATAGGCCAACCCATCGGCGGGTTTACGCACGATCCTGAAGGTGCGCCGGGTAGGATCATCGGGATTCACCAACGCCACCATGCTGACCGTTTTCTCGCTCAGCGAAGCCAATTCGTCCAGAAAAGTCACCCAAACGCCCAGAACGTTCAGGGCCATCAGACGGTTCATCATCTCTTTGCTCAAGAAGAGCGCATCCTTAACGGTGGTGGAGGAAAAGGCCTCGTTCAGGATAAAGATGCTGTTGGGGGTGGCGTGATTGAGGGCATCATGCATGCGCACCAGATCGTCTTCCAGTCTGCCCCGCAGGTTCTGGATGTCCTCCATGCGCTCGAAATGGGTGAAGATACGGTCGGGCAAGAAGAGGGCGGCCTCTCGCCCCGGAACAGGGCAACCGAGCGCGGCCAGGTGGTGTAACTGTCCGAACATGCGGGCAAACGTTGTCTTGCCTCCCTGATTCGGCCCCGTGATGACGAGAATGCGTTCTGCGCCGTTGAGGGAAAAGTCGTTCAACACGACGGTGTTCTTATCGTAACGCCGGGCATGCGCCAGGGCGAGGTCGAAACCCTCGCGCACATGGACTGCTTTGCTTGTGGCGCTGACCTGGGGATAACAAAAGGGTAATCCCTGACGTTTGAGGTCGGCGATAAAGTCGAGATAGGCCACATAAAACTGGATCTCGCGGTCGAAGGTTCGTACGGTCTCGTCGACGAACCGGTTATGCTCCGTGCAGAAGCGGTCCAGAGCCTTGAAGGGTTCGGGGTATAGCCTGGTGACGAACTCGAGGATGATGGCCTCGATGTGGCTCATTCCGTTTCTCTCCGGCAAGCGCGCCAGGTAATCCCGGGCGTCGCTTTGTTTGAATTTTCGGAAAATGTTCTCTACCTGCGGGCTATAGTCTGCCTCACCCTCGTAGCGTTTCACCTTGAATTTGCCGCTCTCGATCATCACGCAGTATCTGACCTCGGCCAGCGCGCTCTTGACCTGCTGCCCTTCGACCGCCAGGGAGCGATATTCCGGTGACTGGATGTAGTGTGTCAGGTATTCCCGGAACGCCGAAAGGCCACGAGAATGCAAGGGCAGGCCTTCCAACCGACGGGCCAGGGTTGCCACGGCGGCGCAGTAGACCAGAGTTGCCTCCAAAAACCATCCTTTTCGGTGATAATCAAAATCGAGCTTTTCGACCATGTTCAGGTACCGCCGCACCACGCCCATGTCTTCGGCAAACTGCTTAATAGCCGCCATCACAGGCTCATTCTCCAGGTCCTGGAACACCTCCTGCCGATAGCGAATGGTCTGCACATCACGCAGAGAAGTCCAGAACAGCGGTTGCAAGTTGTACTCCTGTTTAGGCGCGGTAATGGCCTCTATCACCTGATCCAGGTTCAGATCAGGAAAGAAATCAGGTTGGCCGGTTGTTTCGATATACAGGCCATTTTCGCCGTCAAGGACGCTGAGAGAAACCATCCTTACTCCTTTTGTGGACTCTCCTTTTGCCGCTCGAAAGAAAAAGCCTCTACAGAGAATTCACTTCTCCGTAGAGGCTATCAGCCGGAGCGGCGGTTCAGGGTGAGCCTCATCACCCGAAAGGATTGCCTGGTTTCATTATACCCGCTGCCCCATGGGTGTCAAATCGATTTTCTTGCGGGCGGTCCACGGTTTTCGCCGTTGGCGTCTTTGTTGCATGGTGGGGCGGCGGATGAGCTGCCGGGCGGCTCTGGCCCGCCACTGCCAGGATGAACCTGCGTAACGGGCTCAACCACCTTCGCCACCGTTCATGATAGCCCGGTCGGTTCCACGCCGAGGCCAGGCGCCCTCCAGGGTATGCAACCGCTCTGGTAGTCGACTCCTTCCGGGCAATGTAGACAAGAATCTCGCTGCCAGGGGAGGCGCAGTCGCCGGTGTACCCATCACATACTTCGACTTCCCGAAAACCTGCTGCAGCCAGCATGGCCACGAGCTCGTTTTTGAAGTAGAGGCGCTCCAGCAGTGTGTGCTCTTCCTGCTGAACCACCTGGCCCTCTCGCCACAGGATCACCCGACTCTGTGGGATAGCAACCTGCTCCAGCGGATCGAGCGCCACCAGCCTGACCTGCAACTCGATCTCCTCTCCGTTGCCCGCGATCTTGCGCTGACCACCGGATGGCCACGGTTCAGGAAGCTTGTCCCTTTCTTCTTTCACCCAGTAGCGCCATTCATTGGCATCCTTGTAGGGGACATGGTAGTCCAGGAACAGGGCGCCACCGGGGACCAGGTGATGGAAGAGCCGATGCAGCGCTTCCTGGTCTTGCGCCAGTGAGCGGTGGCGCTGGTGTTTGGGGAGTTGTTTGCATTTGCCCGGCACACGGTCACGCAGACGTTGTTGGCGCTGGGGTTGAGCGGCACGGACCGGACGGCGTTCTACCGGCTGTTCAGTCGGCCGCGCTTCGAGGAAGCGACGTTGAATGCGTGCCCTCGCCTCGGACTTGAAGTCCGCCCTGCCCAAAGGGTATACTGACATTCGTTCTCGTCACGGTCGCTTCTTCGGTTTAGAACGTACCGGATATGCGCACGAGTGTATCACGGCCTGGCTCACAGCGGCGGCATCGTTTCCCCCTGGTGGGGTTGCTTCTGTTGCTTCTGGGATGCGGGCTCATGGCCGGACGGTCGGCGGATACAACGGCCCTCATGTCGCCCTCGGCCTTGGCGCCTGCGGCCGCCCAACAGCACTTCGGCGTATGGATGCTGGAACCGGGAGGCAGTACGGCGTCGTCGATGCGCGACGCCGGTGCCGTTTGGACCCGGGTGGCCATCAGTTGGGCCGGAACGGAAAGCAGCCCCGGGGTGTACCACTGGGCCGGTGCAGACAATCAGGTCAATGCTGCCAGGGCGCGTGGTTTTCAGATCGTCCTCAGCGTCATGGGCAATCCGTCGTGGGCCGCCGATACCCCATGCGGCCCGATCCGGCCCGAACACATCCCCACCTTCGTCGCTTTTATGGAAGCCGTCGTCGCCCGCTACGCGGCGGCACCCTACCACATCCGCTATTTCGAGCTGGGCAACGAACCCGATAACAGCGATGCGGTCAACTACGCCTGGGTAGGTGGCTGTTGGGGTAAAGGGCCTAACCAGGCGGCCGGCGCCGGCGGCGACCGCTATGCCGAGCTCCTCAAAACCGTTTATCCGGCCATGAAGGCCGTCAACCGTTCCATCATCGTCACCAACGGCGGTCTGGCCTACGATGCCTGGCTTGCCGAGGGCGGGCCTTTTGACCCCAACTTCTTCACCGACTTTCTGGCCGCCGGGGGAGGCAACGCCATCGATGCCATCAACTTCCATTACTATCACGCCTTCGCCTACCGATGGGGGTCGGTCGAGGGCAAGGCGGCCGATCTCCAGAACAAAGCCCGCAACGCCACCGGCCGCACCCTCCCCCTTATCCTCACGGAAATGGGGCATCCCAGCAGCAAACCGGTGGGAAGCTCGGATCCGAACACCTACAGCGAGGACGATCAGGCCCGCTTTGTCTTCCAGGGCTACGCCCAGGCCATTGCTACCGGCATTTACCCCATCCTGTGGTTTCAGGATAAAGACAGTCCCCACCTCTCCGGAGGCTATAGCTATGGCCTGCTGCGTAGTGACCTCACGGTCAAGCCGGCCTATACGGCCTATCGCGTCCTGAACACCGAACTGAGCGGCACCACCTTCTGGCGCCGCTGGACGAACCTGGGCAACCGTTTCCAGGCCTACACCTACACCGGCGGCGGCAAGACGCGGGTGGTCGTCTGGCGTGGGGGCACCGGCAGCGCCTTACTGCCGTTCCCGGTGGCCGGCGTGGGCGCCTCGCTGCGTGTGGTCAGGAAAGACGGCACCGAGCACCGGATTACCGACGGATCGGCTCAGGACCGGGACGGCGCTGCCGACGGGCAGGTTACCCTGGAGATCGGCCCGGACCCGATCATCACCGATGCCGAACCGGCGCCGCCCCCGACCCCAACGCCCACGCGCACGCCTACCCGCACCCCAACACGGACACCGACGCGTACCGCCACACCCACGCGCACGGCCACACCGACACGTACGCCAACCCGAACCGCAATAGCGACCGTCACCCCCACCAACACACCCACGCCCAGCGCAACGCCCACGCCTACCGACACGCCCACACCGACG
>JBBINH010000033.1:0-35153 GCA_037443945.1 Caldilineales bacterium | reverse complement strand
CCCTGGCCGAAGACCATCGCGCCCTCGTCGCCGAAGTCCGCAACCTCGCCGCCGCCCAGGCCCGCACCGAACAACGCCTCGAAGCACTCGCCCAAGCCCAAGCCCGCACCGAACAACGCCTCGAAGAGCTGGCCGAAGACCATCGCGCCCTCGTCGCCGAAGTCCGTAACCTGGCTGCCGCCCAGATCCGCACCGAACAACGCCTCGAAGAACTCGCCGCCGAACACACCAAGACCCGCCGCCTCTTGGGCGACCTGAGCATGACCGTGGGCTACACCCTCGAAAACGCCGCTTACAAAGCCCTCCCCGCCCTCCTCGAACGAGATTACGGCCTTATCGTCGAAGGACGACTCAAGCGGGGCTACCTCACCGCTCGCGACGGTCGTCAGCTGGAGATCAACATCCTCGGTCGTGGGCGCCGCAACGGCGAGGAAGTCATCATCATCGGCGAAAGCAAAGCGCAGCTTTCGAAGAACAACATCGAGCGTTTTCTGAAACGCAAGCTCAAGTTGCTGCCGGATTTGGGGGCGCCGGTCTTTGTGATTTTCATCACGCACATGACCAGCGAGGCCGACGCCGAGGCCTATGCCCGTGAGCAAGGGGCTGCTGTTTACTACTCTTACGACTTCTAAACCGTCGAGGGATTGGGCAGCAGCTCGTCAGGGCCGATACAGATGCCATTCCAGGATGCTCTCCGGCTTGAGGTTATCGAGTTGGAGATACCATTGGGCAGCATCAATGAGGGCTTGCTGAGGGATGAGGCCGACGAGTTCGGCGCTCTGGATGCCTACACCGTAACGGGCGGCTTCCCGACGGACGAGTTCGGTAACGCGGGCCAGCGGCGTCTTGGTGTAATCGAGGAAATTCATCGAAACTTGCGCTCGACCCTCAACGAGGACGCCCATAGCCTGCAGATAGCGCATACCACCACTTGAGTGGCGGATGGCTTTGGCAATGGCTTTGGCAATTTCGACGTTATCGGTGGTCAGATAGATGTTGTACGCAATCAGGAACGGGCGGGCACCGATAACGGTGGCGCCGGCTGGTCCCAGACGATCGGGGCCGAAATCGGGCCGCCGTTCGCTGTTGCCGGCCTCCAGCTCGGCCTTGAGGCCGGCATAGTTGCCGCGACGAATATCGGCCAGGACCACGCGGTCAGGCCGCGTGGCGGCCTCGGCATAGAGATAAGTGGGGATGCCCAACTCCGCGGCCACACGGCGCGCAAGCTGTCGCGCCAGCTCTACGCACGCCGCCATGGTGATGCCGTGAATGGGGACAAACGGCACCACATCGGTGGCGCCGATGCAGGGATGTTCGCCTTCATGCTCGTTCATGTCGATCAGCTCGGCTGCCCTGGCAATACCGCGAAATAGAGCCTCGCTGACGGCGTCAGGACTACCGACCATGGTGACCACGGTACGATTGTGGTCGTAGTCGGAGGAAACATCGATGACACGGGCGCCTTCGACGCTGCTATAGGCAGCGACGATAGCCTGAATGACCTCCGGTCGGCGACCTTCGGAGAAGTTGGGAACGGATTCGACGATGGGCAGCATAGGGCGTAAGGAGAAGAGAGAAGTAGGAGGGAAAATGGTCGTAGCCCTACCTTAGCGGGGTCGATAGGGGTTGTCAAATCGCTGATGCATCCCCATGTTCAGCTGCTTCGAGCATCCGGGCTTGGAGAGTCCCGGCCGACCGGCATTACAATAGCCTGCGTTTGTCATGCTCATGCCGCAGACTCGCTCCCATTCGTTCGTGCTCGTAGCCATCCTGCTGTTGGCAGCAGGACTGCGCTTCTATGCCCTGGACGGCCAGAGCTTCTGGGCCGATGAAGGCAATTCCGTCGTGCTGGCCACGCGCACGCCGGCAGCCATTGTTGCAGCCGCCGCTGCCGATATCCACCCCCCGGCCTATTATCTGGCGCTGGCGGCCTGGGGCCGGCTGGTCGGCCTGAGTGAGTTCGGCGTCCGCAGCTTTTCGGCCCTGGCGGGCCTGGCCCTGGTAGCAGCGCTCTATCGTCTGGTTGCGCCCCGGCAAGGTCAACGGACGGGCCTCGTCGTTGCCCTGCTGGCAGCAAGCAACCCCTTCCTGGTGTACTACAGCCAGGAAGCGCGCATGTACGAGTTGGTGGCGTTATCGGCGGTCCTCGGCGCCTGGGCTTTGCTGCTGTGGCCGGAGACAGGCGCAGACCGCCGGCCGGCGGTGCTTTACCTGGGTAGCGCCATCCTCGGTCTTTATACCCACTACGCCTTTCCCATCCATCTGCTCGCTCTCAACCTGGTTTGGGGAATCCGGTGGTGGTCAAGGCACCCCCGCGTCTATAACTCTCTCGCCGTGTGGGTCGGTCTGCAATTGGTAGCGGGGTTGGCCTTTCTGCCCTGGCTGCCTGTTGCCGTGCGCCAGCTCGGCACCTGGCCGTCCCCTCCAACCGCACTCTCAATCGGACCGGCTGCGGTTGAAACCGTACGGCTTTTCCTGTGCGGCCCTATCCCCTGCCCTCCCTTGCCGGGCCTGCTATGGCCGGCGGCGGGACTCGGCCTCGTCCTGGCGGCGATGACATGGCCGATAGCCCTTAATGACCCTCCTCGTCGACCCGTGGTCCTTCTGGCCTGGATGTGGCTGCTGGCGCCGTTGGCGGTCATGGTGATTTTCCGGCTTTTCAGTCCGGTCTTGTTCAAATTTTTGCTTATGGCCGCACCGGCCTATCTGCTTCTGCTGGCGTTGGGGTTGGATGGCCTGCGAACCTTCTTGACCGTTCGTTGGGGACGAAGGCCGGCCTTGAGCACGACGGCGGCCGTTTTGGCCCTTCTCGTGCTGCCGGCCGGCCCTGTCCTCGACCGCTACTACCACGACCCCACCGTCGCCCGCGACGACTATCGCGGCATTGCCACCTACCTGCGGAGCGTGGCCGGACCCGAAGATGCCATCATCCTCACGGCGCCCGGTCAGAACGATGTCTTTAGCCGTTATGACCACGGTCCGGCCCCGGTCTATCCGCTGCCGACAACGCGGCCCCTCGACCCGGATGAGACCCTCGCCCGCCTGGAAGCCATCCTCATCACCCACAGGCGTATCTATGCCATCTACTGGGCCGTCGTCCAGGCCGATCCGGCCGGGTTGATCGAGGGCACGTTGGCCACACGGGCATACAAAGCCTGGGATGCCTGGGTGGGCAACCTCCGTTTTGTGGCCTATGCCGCCGGCGCGCCGCCGTCCATGGTCCCCCTGACATCGCCGGTGCCCTTTGGGGACGCCATCCTTTTGCTGGCCGTCGGTCGCGACGACTCCCCGCCGGCACCCGGCGACATCGTCCGGGTGCAACTGCAATGGCAGGCCACCCACCCGCTGACCACGGCCTACAAGGTCACCCTGCAGATCCTCGATGCGAACAACCAGGTTCTGGCACAGGTGGACAGTGAACCCGTTGGCGGTACCCGTCCCACAACGACCTGGACGCCGGGCCGGCCCATCACCGACCCTTACGGTCTGCCCATCCCGCTGGCCACCCCACCCGGCACTTATCGGCTCATCCTGGCCGTGTATGACCCCGTCCTCGGCAGCCGTCTGCCGGTGTCCGGGCCTGCCGGCCCTACCGACCATCTCCTCCTGGGCACCGTGACGGTGGTTTCGCCGCAGGCAGCGCCCCCCGTGACCATCCTCCCTATCCGTTATCGGCAGGAGACACGACGCGGACCCTTCACCTTCCTCGGCCATCATCGCTTCAAACAGGACTTCGGCCATGCCCCCGATACGCCTTTGCAGCCGGGCGATCGGCTCCATCTCACCACCTTCTGGCAAGCCGATCTCCCTCCCGACGGCGATTATCAGGTCGAATTCCGCCTGGATGACCGTGTCCTGGGACGCTTTCCGCCCGCCGGCCCGAGCTTCCCCACCTCACAATGGCCGACCGGATTGCCCTGGCGGGGCGAACATACCGTCGTCCTACCGCCGGAGCTGGCCACGGGGCGCCTGCACAGACTTACCCTGCAACTCCTGACCCCGGATGGCCGTGCCCTGGGCACCCCCATTCGGCTGGATCCGCCCTTGCGCTATTGAGCGGTGGACAACCGGACGCAAAAGGCCGATAATCACCAGCAAAACGTTCCCGGCTTTCACCCTTCTACGCCCTATGGCCATCGATCTGCACCATCTTATCGTCGGACCTCTTGAGGTCAATTGCTTTCTCCTACACGATAAAGCCAGCGGTGAAGGCTGGCTGATCGACCCCGGCGACGACGCCGAAGACATCTTCGACCTGATCCGGCGGACAGGCGCCCGCATCACCCGCATCCTCAACACCCACGCTCACTTCGACCATGTATTGGCGGTCCCGACGGTCTGCGCCGTTACCGGTGCGACCTTCCATTTGCACCGAGGCGAGTTGCCTGTGCTGGCCTGGGCACCGGCCGCCGCCCAAGCCTGGCTGGGCTTGAACTGGGGACCGCCGCCGGCTGTGGACGGGTATCTGGAAACGCCGGGCACCTTGCAACTGGGCGAGATGGTGCTGGAACTCCGCCATGTGCCCGGGCATTCGCCGGGTTCGGTTATCTTCGTCGACCATGCCGGACGCCGGGCCTGGGTGGGCGATACCGTCTTCGCCGGCGGCATCGGTCGCACCGATTTCCCCGGTTGTAGCTATCCGTTGCTCATCACCTCGATCCGACAGCAAATCCTGAGCCTGCCCGACGATTACACCCTCTATCCCGGCCACGGCCCCTTTACGACCGTCGGCCGCGAACGTCGCACCAACC
Organism: Caldilineales bacterium; assembly: GCA_037443945.1. Classification (GTDB taxonomy): domain Bacteria; phylum Chloroflexota; class Anaerolineae; order J102; family J102; genus SSF26. The sequence continues at coordinate 30,402 of JBBINH010000033.1, read as the reverse complement.
CGTTTCTGCAGGGATAGCGCTATGTCCGAACCCACGGCAACCCTTCAGATCCCTCGCGCCATTTACGACGCCATTATCGCCCATGCCCGCGCCGGCAAGCCCGAAGAAGTATGTGGGCTGTTGCGCGGTCGCAACGGTCGGGTGACCGGCATACGCCGGGCCCGCAACGTGGCGGCAAACCCCGTCACCGATTACGAGGTCGAGAGCACCGCCCTGCTGGCCCAGGTCCAATGGGAAGACGAGGGCGAGACCCTGATCGGCATCTACCACAGCCATCCTGCCGACCCTGCCTATCCCTCGGCTTCCGATGCCTACCAGGCTTACTACCCCGATGCCGTCTATCTCATCTGCTCCTTGCAAGACGAAGCCCATCCCGTCATCCGGGGTTTTCGGCTGCACGAGGTGGCCGATAAGGCCGATCTGGCGCAGTTGCGCCGTGAGCTGCCCTTCTATCAAACCCGCCCCGGACGTTTTGGCTTTTATCTGCCGGCCGATACACCGCCACCGCCCGGGCTGCACGATGTCGGTCTGATCCCGGGCCTAGCCCATTACGTGGTCTATCAGATCGAAGGAGCGAACCAGGTCCACCTGCGGGTTGTGGCGGTGGAACCGGTGCCGTTGGAAATTGTCGAGTAATGTCCGGCCCTATCGTATGAACGCCTTCGTTCCCCCGCATCGGCACGATCCCAACCCCCTCCCGCCCTCGGACGATCCCTCTTTTCGCCTCCATCGGCCCGACGGCAAGGCCATCCGGCTGACCGTGACCGATCTGCAAGCGCTACCTGCCGTCGCCATACCCGGTTGCTATATCGTCAGCACCGGCCACGGCACCTCCGGGCCGTTCACCTTCGGCGGCGTTTTGTTGCGCGATTTGTTGGCAGCCCATCTGCCCACCGGCGCAACCTGGTCGTCGGTCGTCGTCCTCAGCGGTGATGGGTTCGGCACCCGTTTGTCGGCGGCCGAAGTACGAGAGGAACCAGTTCTGCTGGCCTATACCGTAAACGGCCGCCCCCTGAGCCGCCGGGAAGGTCTGGTGCGGTTGATCGTACCCGGCGAGACCGACGACGCGCTCAAACAGGTCAAGTGGGTGGGGCAGATCATCCCGGAGCCGTGAAACCAACGGCCTACAGAATGCGCGCCAGGTCACGCAGAGCCATGAACCAGGCCTGACGGGGTCGTTCGGCCGGCCAGGCGATTTCGGCCATGGCTTCGCTCAGGTCGGTCGTGACAATGTGCTTGCCGCGCAGGCCGATGGTGCGGAAAGAGGCCCGACCGACTGCACTCAGCAAGGCCTCGACGGCCGCCTTCCCCAGCCGCGACGCCAGGATACGATCGAAGGGCGAAGGCGAACCGCCGCGCTGCACATGGCCCAGGGTCACCGCGCGCACATCGAACAGGTCGCCGCCCTCGGCGTCGAGGATGCGGCGGATCATCTCGGCGGTATAGGCAGGCGAAGCCCGTTCGTTGTAGATGAGAATGGCCAGACGTTTGCCCGCCTGAAAATCCCGTCGCAGGCGTTCGGCATCGGCGGCCAGCCGCGACAAGGTCACCCCTTCTTCGGGCAGATAGACCTGTTCGGCGCCGCTCGCCAATGCCGCCATCAGGGCCAGATAACCGCAATCGTAGCCCATCACCTCGACGACATAAGCCCGCTTGTTGGCGCCGGCCGTGTCCTTGACCTTGTCGATGGCGGCGATGATGTTGTTGAGGGCCGTATCGGCGCCGATGGCGAAATCGGTGCCGGGCAGGTTGTTGTTGATGCTGGCCGGAACCACGAGAACGGGGATCTGCAAGGCCGGATAGCGATGCGCATGACTTGCCATGACTTCGGCGTTTTGATAGGCATCCATGCCGCCGATCAGAATCATGGCCGTGATGGCGTGCTGCTGCAGGACCTCGGCCAGCCTGTCCAGATCACCCGGTTCGAGCAGATAACGCCCCGCCCCCAGCTCGGATCCCCCACGCGCGACCCAACCGCTTACCGACATCCAGGCCAGCTCGATGAGATCCCCACGCAGAAGGCCCTCCAGACCGTACTGAGCCCCAAGGACACGATAGCCATGATCGCGGGCCACGCGCGTCACCACCCGCACACAGGCATTCATGCCCGGAGCATCGTGCCCGGCCGTCACCACCAGGATGGTACCGGTGTGGGTGTCCTCCTTCGGGGCCACTTCGGTCAGCAAGCGCAGCAGATTCAACTGATCCCGGAAACTAGACCCGCGCAGGGTGAGGGCAGTCTCATAATCGCCGGCGTCAAGGCACTTCGCCACCGCCTGGCTTTTCTCGACCACCTCTACCAGAGGCGTGCTCTGGACCTCGTTGTTGACGATGCCCAGAAATCGCGGGGGCCGATCGGCGCCAAAGCGCACAAGGTCTTCCACGGCGGCCGCGCCCAATCGGGTGGCCAGGATGCGATCGTAGGCGCTAGGCGACCCCCCGCGTTGGACATGGCCAAGCACGGTCACACGGGTTTCGGCGCCCAGTTGCCTGGTGAGGATATCGCTAACGGTGGCGGCCGCCAGGGGTAAACCGTCGGGATGACGGGCGCCCTCGGCCTGGATGACAATGGCGTGCTTACGCCCGGCCTCACGACCACGGCGCAACGAGGCCACCATCTCCTGGTGCCAACGGGGTTTCAACGCTTCTTCGGGGATGATGATCCAGTGGGCGCCCGATGCCAACCCGCCGGCCAAGGCCAGATAGCCACAGTGACGCCCCATGACCTCCAAAACAAAGGTGCGCTGATGGGCCGAAGCCGTGCTGATGAGCTGATCGGCGGCCGCAACAATGCGGTGCAGCGCCGTATCGGCGCCGATGGACATATCGGTGCCGTAGGTATCGTTGTCGATGGACCCAGGCAGACCGACTACGGCCAGCCTAGGGTGGGCGTCAGCAGGCAAGACGATCTCACCCGCCGTCGCCGCCTCGCGCAACAGATCGGGCCATTCTTCGGCCAGGATGCGGGCACCGGTGAGCGAGCCGTCACCGCCGATCACGACAAGACCGTCGATGTCATGGCGGTAGAGATGGACTGCGGCCTTGCGTCGGCCTTCGCGAGTGCGAAACTCCTGCGAGCGGGCCGTCCCCAAAACGGTCCCTCCTTTTTGCAGGATGCCGCCCACCGACCACCAGTCCATGGCTTCGATGGCCTGACCGCCTTCGACGGCACCCTGCCAGCCGTTGCGAATGCCGTACACCCGCAGGCCATGGTGCAGAGCCATGCGCACCACGGCACGCACGGCGGCATTCATGCCCGGAGCATCGCCGCCGCTGGTTAGCACAGCAATGCTGCAGACTTTGCTTGCGTTCATAGGCATTCGCTCGCCACGAAGGGAAAGCCCGACCAACAAAGCCGGGCGAGTTTTGGCGTTCGCTTCGGCGACGGGGCCGGCGTATCTCTACGCGCGCGCGGGCGGTCCCTCCAGCCCGGCGGCCCGACGCAGCTCGGCAGCTTTGTCGGTGTGCTCCCAGGGCAGGTCGATATCGGTGCGACCAAAATGGCCGTAAACGGCCGTCTGGCGATAGATAGGCCGCCGTAAATCGAGGTCGCGGATGATGGCGCCGGGTCGCAGGTCGAAATGCTCCCGAACAAGGCGCTCGATGAGAGCATCATCCACCTTGCCGGTCCCGAAGGTCTCGATGCTGATACTCAGGGGCTCGGCCACACCGATGGCGTAGGAAATCTGGATCTCGCAACGGTCGGCCAGGCCAGCGGCAACGATGTTCTTGGCCACCCAACGGGCGGCATAGGCGCCGGAACGGTCCACCTTGGTAGGGTCTTTGCCCGAAAAAGCGCCACCCCCATGCCGACCGACGCCACCGTAGGTGTCTACGATGATTTTGCGACCGGTCAGGCCGGCATCCCCTAACGGCCCGCCCAACACAAAACGCCCGGTGGGGTTGACGAAAATTTTAGTCGAGCCGTTCATCCATTGCCCCAGAACCGGCTCGATCACGTGCTCGATGAGATCGGCCCGGATTTGCTTTTGCTCGACCTCGGGCGCGTGTTGAGCCGAAACGAGGACCGTATCCACCCGCTGGGGCCGACCGTAGCTGTACTCGACCGTCACCTGGGCCTTGCCGTCCGGCCGCAGGTAGGGCAGGATACCGGTTTTGCGCACCTCGGCCAGTCGGCGGGTCAGGCGATGGGCCAGGCTGATGCTGAGGGGCATAAGTTCGGGCGTCTCGTCGCAGGCAAAGCCGACCATCATCCCCTGGTCACCGGCGCCGATGAGGTCAATTTCGGCATCGGTCATCCGCCCTTCCTTGGCTTCCAAAGCCCTATCCACCCCCATGGCGATGTCGGGCGATTGGGCGGCAATGGCCGATTGGACGGCACAGGTATCGGCATCGAAACCATAAGCGCTGCAGGTGTAACCGATCTCGCGGATGGTTTGGCGCACCAGTTGATCGAAATTGACCACGGCCGTGGTGGTGATTTCGCCCAGAAGCATCACAAAGCCGGTCTTGGTGGCCGCTTCACAGGCCACCCGGGCATAGGGATCTTGGGCCAAGCAGGCATCCAGTACGGCATCGCTGATTTGGTCGCACATTTTGTCGGGATGCCCTTCTGTCACCGATTCGCTGGTGAAGAAGAGCTTGGGCGAACGCATGAAAGTGGTACTCATAGCAACCTGTGGACGGGTGAAAGGAGAAAGGGAACCACGACCAATCGCAGGAAAGACCAGACCCTGGCGGTTCATGTGCCTTCCTGCCAGGATTGGAGATAGCGCTCTTGTTCGGGGGTCAGGGTGTCAATGGTGATGCCCATGGCGCTGAGCTTGAGACGGGCGACTTCTCGGTCAATGGCCTCCGGTACCGGGTAAACCGTATTGGCCAGTTCTCGGGCATGCTGACGCATGTAGGCTGCGCACAGAGCCTGATTGGCAAAGCTCATGTCCATGACGGCGCTGGGATGGCCTTCGGCCGCCGCCAGGTTCACCAGGCGGCCCTCGCCGATGAGATAGAGCCGCCGCCCATCGGCCAGCCGATATTCGTCCAGAAAATCGCGCACCCGGGTGACGGTCACGGCCATGGCCTCGAGGGCCGGGATGTTGATCTCGACGTTAAAATGACCGGAATTGGCCAAAATGGCACCGTCCTTCATCACCTCCAGATGGGGTCGGTCAATGACATGGATATCCCCGGTGGCCGTGATGAAGATATCACCCTCTTGGGCCGCTTTCTGCATGGGCAGAACGCGATAGCCATCCATGACGGCTTCCAAAGCCTTGAGCGGGTCCACCTCGGTGACGATGACGTTTGCGCCCAAACCGGCCGCACGCATGGCAATACCCCGGCTGCACCAACCATAACCGGCCACAACTACGGTCTTGCCGGCGATGAGCACATTCGTGGCGCGAATGACGCCATCCATGGTACTCTGCCCGGTTCCGTAGCGGTTGTCGAAGAAATGCTTGGTCATGGCATCGTTGACGGCAATGACCGGATAGGCCAGTGCGCCCTGAGCCGCCATGGCCTTGAGGCGAATAACGCCGGTTGTGGTCTCTTCGGTGCCGCCGATGACATGGTCCAACAGCTCCCGGCGCTCTTTGTGCAAGGTCGCCAGCAGGTCCATGCCGTCATCCATGGTGATATGGGGCTTGAAGTCAAGCGCGGCATGGATGTGGCGATAGTAGGTGGCGTTGTCCTCACCCTTGATGGCAAAGACCGGGATCTCGAAATAAGAGACCAGCGCCGCGGCAATATCATCCTGAGTTGAAAGGGGGTTGGACGCCGTCAGGACCACCTCGGCCCCGCCGGCCTGGAGAACACGGGCCAGATTGGCCGTTTCGGCCGTGATATGCAGACAGGCAGCCAGGCGGATGCCCTCGAGCGGGCGCTCCTGGGCAAAACGCTTTTCCAGCAAACGCAGAACCGGCATCTCGCGAGCGGCCCACTCCATTCGAAAACGGCCACGCTCGGCCAGGTTGATGTCTTTGATGTCGTAGTGTTGACGAGGAAGGGTCATAGGAATCGTGGGAAGAATGAAACGGAAAGGTCAATCCCGTCGTGCGGCCAATAGCCGGGCCAAGACGGGGTCATCGCCGTAGTTCTGACGATAGCGTTGGACAAATTCAAGGGGAGTGTAGTAGTGGTTTTGGGTCCCGACATGCTCGATAACGTAGACGGCGGCGACATTGGCCAGCCGCAGGGTGGTCGGCCAATCGCAGCCGTGGGCCAATCCCCACAAGAGACCGGCCCGAAAGGCATCCCCCACACCCGTCGGCTCGACCACGGTCTCGGTGCGAGCCGCCGGCACGTGGATAACCTCGCCCGTGCGGGTGAAAACGGTGGCCCCATCTGCCCCCTGGGTGACCACGACACTGCCTGCGTGTTGCAAGAGGCCTTTTTCATCCAATCCGGTCAGCTTTTTGGCCATCTCCAGCTCGTAGTCATTGACGGTGAGGACTGCGGCTCCCTCTAATCCGGCCATGAATTCATCCCGGTCAATGCGGGCAAGCTGCTGGCTGGGATCGTAGACGAAGCGAATGCCTAACTCGCGGCATTCACAGGCGTACTTGCGCATGGCCACCGGGTCGTTGGGCGAGATGATGACCCATTCGATGTCCTCGCGCGGCAGATCGTAGAAGCTCAGCTCGCGGGCGCGCGCCATGGCCCCGGTGTGGAACGAGGCGATCTGGTTGTGTTCGAGATCGGTCATGACGGTAAAGGTGGCCGTGAATTCGTCCTCGTAGACGACCGTGAACGAAGTATCCACGCCCATCTTCTCCAGCCATTCGCGATACTCGGCAAAATCGGCGCCGGCCGTGCCCATGAGCCGGGGTCGATCCCCCAACAAAGCCAGGCTATAGGCAATGTTAGGCGCGCAGCCGCCCCGGTGACGCTCCTTGCTGTCCACCAAAAAGCTAACGGACAGCTTGCGACTGGAATTCGCAAAAATGTGCTCGCGAAAGTAGCCGGGAAACCGCATCAGGTAATCCCAGGCAATGGAACCGGTAACGACAATGGCCATAGGACGAGGGGGCAAACTTAGGTGCAACGGTCTAGGAAAGCGAGCAATCCCCGCAGATCGGGCAGGGTCAGGGCTGCCGCCTGAACCACATCGGGATGGCGTGGCCGTACGGCCACACCATAACCGACCCGACGGAAGGTGGAGATATCGGCCGTGCTATCGCCGACGCTCAGACACTCGGCGGGGTCAACCCGCCAGCGACGGAGGATGGTGTCCACAATCGGGCCTTTTCCACCCCAGGGCACGCGCACGGTCATCGTGCCCAAAAGCCGCTCGCCATCGTGATGGAGGAGGTTGCAATGGGCTTCGGCAGCCCCCAGTTCGGCGGCCACATCGTCCACATGAAGGTCGAAGCCGGAGCTGAGGAGGATAAAAGGGATCCCACGACGATGCAGGCCGGTGGCGAGTTCGTGGGCGCCGGTCACATAAGGGTTACTTTGTAAGACGGCCCTGGCTTCGGCCACGCTGCGCCCCCGCCAGGCGGCGGCATCGAGTTGGGCAAATTGTTCGTAGTCGATCTCGCCGGCCAAAAAGGCGGCCAAATAGCGGGCGCCTTCGGCTTCAGTACCGAAATGCCGATGGAGCAGCGTGTAGGGATCCGGTTCTTCCTTGATGACGCCGTCCACGTCGAGGATGACCAGGCGAATGGGCATGGCAACAAGGCAAGAAGCGAGAACTCAGGACGCCAGCTTGTGCGCCTGACGAATGCGGGCCTCGGCGGCCTCTTTGGCCCGACGCAGGCTCTCGGTGAAGGGCGGATAGCAAATTCCCTCTTCGGTGATGATGCCCGTGAAATAGCGATGGGGCGTTACATCGAAGGCGGGATTGTAAACCGGCACATCATCCGGTGCGATCTGGGTGTCACCGATCATGACGACCTCTTCCCAGCCGCGCTCCTCGATCGGAATGAGGTCACCATGGGGCAGGCTGAGGTCGATAGTCGAGGTGGGGACAACGGCATAGCAGGGAATGCCGTTCTCTTTGGCCAAGACGGCCAATTTATAACTGCCGATCTTATTGGCCACGTCGCCGTTGGCGGCCACACGGTCGGCGCCGAAGAGCACGACATCCACCTTGCCTTGCCGCATAAGCAGTCCGGCTGCGTTGTCGGCGATCAGATGCATGGGAATGCCGTCACGCATCAGCTCCCACGCCGTCAGACGGGCCCCTTGGAGGCGCGGCCGCGTTTCATCCACCCACACATGGACGTTTTTACCAGCCTCATGAGCGGCACGAATCACGCCCAGGGCCGTTCCGTACCCCACCGTGGCCAGCGAACCGGTGTTGCAGTGGTGCAGGATGTTGGCATTGGGCGGGATGATGGCGGCGCCATGGCGGCCCATGCGGCGATTGATCTCGACATCCTCATCGGCCAGGCGCTGGGCTTCGTCCAGCAGGGCCCGACGGATGACCGTCACTTCGGCGCCATCGGCAGCCAGACGTTCGGCCAGGTTCAGCAGTCGCGCGGTGGCCCAGCTCAGATTCACGGCCGTAGGACGGGCGGCATCGAGGGTCGCCTTGGCCTGGCGCAGCTCGTCCAGCAATGCCGCCGTGCTCATGGCCCGGCTGTGATGGGCCGCCAGAGCCATCCCATAGGCGGCTGTGGCACCGATGGCCGGCGCCCCTCGCACCACCATATCCTTGATGGCAAAGGCCACACCGGAAACGGTATCGAAATCGGCAAGGACATAAGCAAGCGGCAGTTGGCGCTGGTCGATCATGCGCACGCGGCCGGCTTCCCACCAGACGGTACGGTCGTTCATAGGCCTTTTAGGAGGTAGCAAGGGGATGATCAAAAATGCGCGCCGGGGTGGGCGCGCATGAGGAAAAAAGCGGTTTTGCGAACGACCTGGTCATTCGCCCTCATCTTTCAGGTGTTGGCGCCACCTGCCGGAATTGGCACCGTTCACAACAGGCGAAAAGGCTGTCGGAAGGTTGCCGGGGGGTCAACGGGCCGGTCCCTCGCCCCCTCTGGATGAGATCCAGGACTTATCAGGTTTGGCAAATGCGAAGGCGAAGTCTAGCACACGGCCAAACGTCTGTCAAAGGGCGCAAACCCTGGGCCAAAGACCTCCGGATCGGGGCAAAGGCCCTACAGCCGGGTGACATAGGCCCCGGTCTCGGTATTGACGCGGATGCGATCGCCGACCTCGACAAAAAGCGGGACCTGCACCCGGAGGCCGGTTTGGGTTTTGCACCATTTGAAGGGCGTGGTGGCCGTATCCCCGGCGTAGCCGGGCTCGGCCTCCACCACCTCCATGTCCACCGTCGTGGGCAGCTCGATGCTGATGGGTTCGCCTTTGTAGGTCTCAAGCTCGATATTCATGCCATCGACCAGATAATTGACCGCATCGCCGAGCTGTTCGGCCCGCAACATGGTCTGCTCGAAGGTCTCGTTATCCATGAAGTAATAAAACTGATCATCGTGATAGAGGTACTGGACGGTGGCATGGTCTAAGCGCACATCCTGCACGCGATTGCCGCTGGGGAAGGTTTTTTCCACGGTAGCGCCTGTGCGCAGATTGCGCGCTTTCACACGGATGGTAGCGCTACCACGCCCCATCTTGCGATGCTCGTACTCCAGCACGCGATAGAGCTCGTTGTCGAGCTCGAAAACGACGCCTTTACGGAGTTCTTCGACGCCGATCATGGGTTTATCATACTCCTGACAGAAAATGGGCCGCGCCAAAGCACGGCCGGCGCTATTGTATGTCAAGCGCCGGCGGATTGCCAAACAAAGAGCGGTAAAAAGGAAAAACCCTTCCAGGACCGCAAACTCCCCTGCGTACCGTGGCGGGCAAAAGACGCGGCGATCAGGGCAATTTCCGGTCCGGATCGAGCCCATGCCCTAGCAAGCCGTCGGGCAAGTCCCGGCCATAGCACCGGACATGACCTCATCCCCTACCGTCCGCAAGACAGCAGCACGAGGGGCGTTCCCCCCATTGCTGCGTCTTCCCGATCATTTGACTCGGTTCTATCTTTTGTTGGTGAGAACGTTAGAACGTTTGAACGTTATGCCTGCCTGCCCATCTTGCGCCAACACACTCCGGAACCGTCTCGATCATTTTGCCCAGGATGTCCTATAAAATAAAAATGTTACGACCCCAAGGAACTTTCACCTTTTCCCCTTCTAGAGCGCCTTTTGGAGACTTTCAGTCCCACATCCCGGATACCGCAGATGTAAATCTTTGGTATGTTACCAGGCTTTTGCGCTCTCTTCTCGCTGCTTATCGTTCGCCCCGCTTGGCCTTCTGCTATTTTGCTTGGGCAAAACAGCAGCGGCTTTGCTTGACAGATAAGGTGAGCGAGTTACGGCAGATTACTGATTCCTTGGGGTGCGTAACCATCCTTACTATACGCGATGGCACACGGACTGTCAAGATGGAATGAGACATAATAGAATTAAAAGCAACGCGCGAGCGAAGCCCGTCGCCCTGAAGAACTGCGCAGAAGAAGACCTATCCCCTTAGTGGTCTTGTTCTCATGGATCGTCGTTTTCGTAGAGCCGCTGCCTGTTGTGGATAACCAGGCGCAGCGTGCAGAGACCGGCCAGATATAGGGGCCATCACGCCTCAGTTTTCAATCGGTAGGGGTGGACGAGACGGGTACGCTGGGGAAAACTGTGGGTAGTGTTTTCCCCAACCTACTCATCGCACCGGCCCCGTAGCAAGTAGGACCGGCCATGGCTTGTGGGCACCGGTAATCGTGCCCCAAGGTGTGGTCAGACTCAGGGAATCGGGGTAGACCAGGGCCTGCGCAGATGCCTTTGCGGTTTTCCACCGATCCGGCGTGATTTTGCCCGTTCTGCCGGTGGTTTTCCCCAGTCTATTCCGGGGTTATCCCCCTTCTCGCCTTTGGCTCTGGAAGCCATGCTGCCATACACGGGACAATTTCTGGTACAATTAGGATAGGACGCCTCGCCGCGTCGTTCTCTGCTTGAGGTTCTCTATCAGGTAGGCTATGAAAAAATTCTTGCTGCTTTGGTTGTCGTTGTGTCTGTTCATCGGGCTTATGGCCGGCCGGACGGCCCCGGTAACGGCCGAAGCAGCGCGTCAGGTGTTGGTGCTGCGTTTTTCCGGACCGGTAACACCGGCCATGCTTTCCTATCTGGAACGCGGGTTGCGTGAGGCCGAGGCCATGGGCGCCGAGGCCGTAGTCTTTGCTCTTGATACCCCAGGTGGTTCTGTGGACATCACCCGACGTATCGTGCAGGCCATCGAACAATCGCCGGTGCCGGTTATTGTCTATATTTCGCCGCCGCGGGCGTGGGCGGCTTCGGCGGGGACGCTTATCACCCTGGCCGGACATGTAGCGGCCATGGCGCCGGAAACGATGATCGGCGCGGCCAGTCCCGTAGCCGTTGGCGGCGAGGAGTTGCCGGAAACGGCTCAGGCCAAGGCCGAAGAGGCCGTGGCGGCCATGGCCCGTTCGCTGGCGGCCCGCCGCGGCGAAGCGGTCGTCCGTTGGGCGGCCGAGACGGTGACGACGGCCAAAGCCTCGACGGCCGCAGAGGCTCTGGCCATTGGCGCCATCGACGCTATTGCTGTCGACCTCGAGGATTTGTTCGCCCAACTTGATGGGACCAAGGTAAGGATGCCGGACGGAGAGCGGGTGCTTCGTCTGGCCGGGGCCAGGCCGGTCGAGTTTGCCGCCAATTTCTTCGAGCAGTTCCTGGCGGTCTTGAGTAATCCGGTGGTGGCGGCCATTTTGCTGACCCTGGGCCTGAATGCCCTCCTGTATGAGTTGAGCGCACCGGGGGGCTATGTGGCCGGCGCCATTGGGATTATTGCGCTCCTGTTGGCCTTCTACGCCTTGGGGACTTTGGAGGCGAATTGGGCCGGTCTGGCCTTTATCATCGTGGCTTTTGCCCTGTTTGCCGTTGAATTGAAAGCGCATTCGGGTGGCATTTTGACCGTAGCCGGTTTGGTTTCGTTCGTCATCGGAACTGCTATGCTGTTCAACACACCATACTATCCGATCCCTTGGGCGGCGATCATCGGTCTGGCCGCCGCCATGGGCTTGTTCGTCGCCGTAGCCCTGCGTCTGGTCATCCAGACCCAGCGTCAACCCAGCGTCAGCGGGGATGAGGCGCTGCGGCGCAGTCCCGCCGTTGCCCGCACCCGCCTGGATCCCGAGGGCATGGTCCTGGCTTGGGGGACTTTGTGGCAGGCTACGGCCGAAGGCGGGCCCATCGAGGCCGGCAGCCGTGTGGTTATCACCCGCCGGGAGGGGCATCATGTGTGGGTGCGGCCGCTGGAGGCGCAAAAATGATCCAAAATGCCGGCTTGCCACTGCTAAAATTGCGGCCGTTTTTGTTTAGACGGTAGTGAGAGGCAAATAGAGCGAGAGTGGTGATGAGGGGACCCTTACCGCCTCTCAAGGTTGAGCGTCGGTCGAGGCGAGCGGCCGGCGCTCCTTTTTGGGGCTCATACCGCTGCGTTGGATGGCGCCGTGCTTTTCACGCCATTGCCGGCAGGATTTGGTCGATAGCCTTTCATGTCCTCTCCTCGGCCTCGGCGAAATAGCCCAACGCCAACAGGGCCAGCAGGAAGCCGAGGTAGTTCTCGTTCAAAAAGCGCGAGAAGTAGGCAAAGGCGAACAGAAGCAAAGCCCCATGCCAGAGGGCGTGGCTGGCCGTGTTCCTTCGCAGCTGCCGATGGAGCAGGTAAAGGAGCAACGGCAGGCCCACGATCAACTCCGGCACCCAGAAAGGCCAGTAGGCGAAACGGTCGGGCAGCGAACCGGTGGCGAGGATAAAGTTGGCAAAACCCCATCCCCAAATTTGATAGTGACTGTCACTCGTCCCGGCCGCCCATCGCCACACATCGTCTATGAAGGCATCGGCATCCCCGATCAGATAAGGCAGGACGAAGCCCGAGAAAACGAGGATACCGGGCCAGCTCCGTCGCAGCAAGATGGGCAGATGGGCGGATAGGTCGCGCCAACCGAGGACGCGATCGGCCAGCAGCGCTATGCCCCAGAACGGGGCCAGAAACCAGGCCGTGGGCTTACTGGCGCAGGCCAGACCCAGACAGACGGCGCTCCATCCCGGTCGGCCCCGTCGCAGACACCACAGCCCTACCACCACCCATGCCAGGACGAAGCTGTCGTTTTGGCCGAAGACGACATCAAGGCCCATGATCGGGTTGAGGCCGATGAGCATGGCCAGGAGCAATCCGTTCTGCCGCTGTCCGGTCACGAGGCCCGGAATCAGTACCAGGGTGAGGAGCATGAGCAACAGATAGGTAAAACGCTGGTCGTACCAACCGATAAGTTGACGCCACAGGAGCTGGACCGGCGCCGAGAGGACAAACGTGGCCGGCAAGTAGGGATAGTGTTCGAGGGCTGTACGAAATTCGGGAAAGCCCCACTCGGCCATGGGGGTTTGCGCATAGCTCTCGCGATAAGGATTGCGGCCGTCGAGGAAATAGTCGATGGCAATCTCGGTCTGGATGACGCCACCGTCGTGGCTGTAGGAGTGGGGAAGGTTGTCGTGGCGGAGCAAAATCAGCTTGAGGGTGGGCAGGAAGAGCAGCGCTGCCAAGATAACCCAAAGCAGGCCCATCTTCAACCGATAACTCGTTTCCTCCCCCCAGCGCTCCTGAAGCAGGTCCACCAGCGCATACAGAAGCATGGCCAACAGGCTGATGGCAGCCAACAAGAGAAAAATGGGGTCGCCGAACCAGGGGCCGAAGGCATTTACGGCCGTTGGCAACAGCCAACCGCCCACCCAGGGATGGCGAACGACGTTGGCAAAATGCTCGAACAGCCCGGCCTCGGCAAAACTATTGATGCGCAGTCGAGCTGTGATGAGCAGAAAAAGGAGCAGGACATCAAAAGAGCGGCGCATAGAGACGTTACGGGCAAAAAGTCGGATGACGGAGCATATGGCGGCATAGTACACGATGCGCGGACGAATGGCGAAGCGGATCAACGGCCATGACCATCGTGCGCACAGAATGGCCTGCTCCGAAACGCAGACTTCGCCTGCCGGGCCGCATCTGCTACACTAAAAGGCGGGTTTTCGTCTCTTACGTGGTCGCTAATCCCGTTACAAAAGTGACCTTGGTCAACTTTTTTGCCGTTTCCATCCCATTTGCTCCCCTCTCGGAGGCAGGTTATGCTAGCTCAGGTCTTGTACGCACCCAAACCGATTTCGCAACGGCCTTTGCAGTTGCGCGAGGTCCCGACACCAAAAATTGACCGCGGTCAGATTTTGGTGCGGGTTAAAGCCTGCGGCGTATGCCGAACCGACCTACATACGGTCGAAGGCGAGCTGGATTTGCCGCGCGTGCCGCTGATCCCGGGGCATCAGGTCGTGGGCGTGGTGGCGGCTGTGGGCGCCGATGTGCGCGACTTTCATGAAGGCGACCGGGTGGGAGTGGTCTGGCTGTATCGGACGTGCGGCGAATGTCGGTATTGCCGCAGCGGTCGCGAGAACCTGTGCGAACGCGGTGAGTTCACCGGGCTGCACGCCGACGGGGGCTATGCCGAATACCTGGTCGTGGATGCCGCCTTTGCCTATCCGTTGCCGGGACCGTTGCGCGATAGCGAAATGGCACCCCTGCTGTGCGGCGGCGTCATCGGCTATCGGGCCTTGCGGCTAAGCGAGGTGCGACCGGGCGAGACGTTGGGGTTGTACGGTTTTGGCAATTCCGCCCATGTCACCATCCAGGTAGCGCGGCATTGGGGATGTCAGGTCTTTGTGTTTACCCGTAGCCCTGACCACCAGGCTCATGCCCGTGAGCTGGGCGCGGCCTGGGTGGGGCGGGCCGAAGAGAGTCCGCCGGAACTCCTGGATGCCGCCATCATCTTCGCTCCGGCCGGGGAGTTGATTCCTCAGGCGTTGCGGGTCTTGCGGCCGGGCGGGACGATAGCCCTGGCCGGCATTCATATGAGTCCGTTGCCGGTCATGCCCTATCGGCTTCTGTACGGGGAACGTACCCTGCGCAGTGTGGCCAACAGCACCCGTCAGGATGCCCGTGAGCTGCTGGCCCTGGCGGCGACCATCGGCATTCGCACCGAGGTAACGCCGTTCCCGCTGGCTGCGGCCAACGAAGCCCTGGCCGCCCTCAAGGAGAGCCGCCTGCGTGGGGATGCCGTGCTGGTGATGGCGGAGTAGGCAGCGGTGGCACGGATGCCTTTGCCTGCCCTCAACCGCTGTCTGCTTCGCCGGTCAGCGCGGCTACCGCCCGCGTCCAGGCATCCTTTTCGGCGGCAAACGGTTCGTGGCGAAAGCGATGGTCGTGCTTGCGGATGAACTCATCGAGCTGGGCGAGCAGACGGCAATAGATGGCCGTTTGCCAGCTCAGGAGGGTGCGGGCCTGGGCATCGTCGGCCAGGGCGAGGAGGTGACGAAGATGGGGCAGACACAGGCCCCCTGCTGCGTCATAGGCCGTGGCCAGGTCAGGATGGGCCAACCGGGCCAATATCGTCTGCCCGTAGCGTGTAACGGCCTCGTTCTCGGCCGTGCAGACCGGGCACGGCGCCAGGCCGGTAGGGATGTTCTGAGGTTTGCGACGGACGTTTATCCGGGTCTGGGCCTGTTTTTCCAAAGCTGCCGTCAGGTCGCCGAGCAGATGGCGATAGACGATAGCCACCCCCAGGGGGCTACCGCGCCGTTGCGTCCACTGCCAGGCATGGCGATGACAAAGCCCTTGAGCCTCTTGCAAAGTCCGACGGAGGCCGGGGTCGTTCACCCCCTCGTCATTCAACATCTTGAGATAGCGGCTACCCGCACGGCGTCCCAGCCGGCAGAGCGCGCATCCTCCCGCCTGCAAGGCGTCCAGCAATTCGGCATAGAGGGGATCGGCGTCGGCCATGGCCTTTGTTCAGGAGCGGAGGGTGGTACGCCGGGCTACGAGCGCAAAGAGCGGGATGCCGGCCAGTTGCGCAGCTACCGAGAAGGCGATCAGGGCGGGCAACGCAAGGTCGTAGAGCATCCCCATGAGCGCGCTGCCGAGAAACCAGAACAAACCGTAGCCCGTGTTGAAGATGCCATAGGCCGATCCGCGGCGTTCGTGGGCAACCATGTTACCCACAGCCGCCCGCAGGATGGATTCCTGGGCACCCATGCCGATCCCCCATAAGGCCATGCCGATCAAGGCGGCCGTAAAGTCACCCAGGAAGACGAGGGGTGCAAAGAGGGCCGAGAGCAGGGTCACAAGTATCAGGACGCGGAATCCCATACGATCGAACCCATGACCGAACAGCAGGGCCGCCAGGGCATCCACGCCCATGGCCACGGCGTATAACAGCGGAATCCACGGGCCGGGCACCGCACCCGTCTTCTCAAAGTGGAAGGCAATAAGCGGGAAATCGGCATAGCCGGCCGCCACCAAAGCCACGGCGGCCAGATAAAGCCAGTAGGTGCGGGGAAAGCCCGTGGTTTCCAGAGCGGGTGTCGTCGGCTCCAGGTCCTGCGGTCGTGGGTAGAGCCATCGTGCCGTTAGCAAGACGGCTAGGGCGAGCACGGCGGGAACGGCCAGGATGGCAAAGGCGGCAGGGTAGTGGCCGCGCACGGCCATGACCAGGGTGATGAGGAGCGGCCCCGCCACGGCGCCGATTTGGTCCATGGCCTCGTGCAAACCGAAGCCCCATCCGCGACCGGTTTCGCAGGTGGCATAGGAAAGCATGGCATCCCGGACCGGGGTGCGTAGGGCCTTGCCTATCCGTTCGGTAATGAGGAGCGCTGCCGCCAGTTCCCAGCGATCGGCCAGCGCCAGCAGAGGGACGGCGAGCAGGTTGACGGTGTAGCCGATCAAGGTGATTGTCCAATAGCGCCGAGTGCGATCGCCGAGATAGCCGGAGACAAGACGCAATCCATAGCCGATCAACTCGCCGAAACCGGCGACCAGGCCGACGACGGTACCGCCTGCGCCCAACAAGGCCAGATACGGTCCGGCGATGCTGCGTGCACCTTCGTAGGTCATATCGGCAAACAGGCTCACGATCCCCAACAGAACAACGAAGCGCAGCGCTCTCGTGCGGGTCAGGGCAGAGGGCAGCGAGGACGATGCCGGGGACATGTATGCCTCCAGAGAGGTCAGGTAGCCATCACGGTTGGGTTTTCACCATCGTACACCCAAGGGGCGAAAATAAAAAAACGCTACCGATAAAGCCCCGGCCCCCATGCCCCATTCCCCACCGAACCGGTGTCCGGATATCCTTTTTTCTCATGCTCCTCGGTCTGTCGTTCTGCTTGCTTCTTTTGTAGCCCGAGAAGGGGAGGATGACAGCGCCCTTCGCCTGTCCGGGCGAGATTCAACCGGCGGCTTCGATCGTGAGCGCAGGGTTTAGGACCAATCCCCGGCGGCCGGCTCCACGCACCGGATAGCCGATGCCGTCTTCGGTCGGCACCCAATCGCGATGGGCGCATTCCAGTCGGTAACCGAAGTCGGTGCTAAAGCTGTTGAAGACCTTGCGTGGCCAATCGCGCAAGGGGTAGCGCCACAATTGACGCAGGCCACGATAGGCAATACCGGAATAGCCGTACAGCTTGCGCGAGAGCCAATCGTAGCCGCGCGCCAATTGCTCCACCGTCATCCTGGCCGGGTAGTAGGTCACGTGGTTGGTGTCGTAAAGGGACCACGGCACTCCTGGAATCAGGCGGCCTTGGGCCTCCCAAACCGCACGCTGGGGAGTGCCTACATAGGGGGTCAGGATGGTGATGCTGACGCCGTCGAGGCCGCTGGTGCGAATGAAGTCGTAGGTGTATTGGAAAATCTCCGGGGGATCGGCATCGAAGCCGAAGACAAAAAGGCCGACGACGCCGATACCGGCGGCATGAACCCGTTCGATGACCTGGCGATACCGTTCGATGTTGCCCTTGGCCTTGCCGCCCAGTTCGCGGCGGTTTTCGGGATTGGCGCTTTCGAAGCCGATGAAGAACTTATCGAGATGGGCCTCACGCGCCAGCTTGAGCAGGTCGGGGTAATCGGCCACCATCTGCTCGGCCTGACAGGTCCAGCCGTGCAGGGGCAGCTTGCGCAAGGCCCGGAACAGGTCTTCCATATAGTCGGGGTTCAGCCGGAAGTTGAGGCCGAAGTTGTCATCGGTGAGAAAAAAGCGTCGGAGGCGACGGCGCTCGATTTCTTCGACGACCTGTTCCACCGGTCGCAGGCGCATGACCCGGCCCGAGACACGGATGGCCGTGCAGAACGTGCAATTGCGCGGGCAGCCGCGTGTGATCTCCAGATAAGGGGTCCAGTAGCGGCGATTTTCATCTACCTGCCGTAGCACCCGGTCGCTCAGGGGTTTAAGGTCATCCAGATCCGTCCAGGTTTCGTCTACATAGCGCGGCTGCAGTTGACCGCGATCGAAGTCGGCGATCATCTGGGGCCAGGTGCGATAGCCTTCCCCTACGGCCACGCTATCGGCCCAACGGGCGACCTCGTCCGGGGCCAGCGTGGCGTGGGTTCCACCGACGACGACCGTTGCCCCGCGCGCCCGGGCGTGGCGGGCGATCCAGCGGGCGCGGTCGATCTGCAGGGTTTTGGCCGTGATCCCCACCAGGTCGCCCGGACCCATTTCGTCGAAGGGCACCGGCCGCAGGTCTTCGTCAACGATTTCAACCGGGATTTCGTCCGGCACCAACGAGGCCAGGCGCATGAGCGTATACGGCGCCATGGTGCCCCTTCCCAAAACAAGGCCGTCGCGGCGGGGTTGGATGAGATAAACCTTGCGCAGGGCCATGGGCACTGGGTGTCGGGATAGGAAAGCCAGACTCAATCCGGTAGGAAGAGGTCGATGGGAGCGGTCTGGGAGGATTCGTTGCCGTTCGTGCGTACGGCCTGACCGCTGAATTGGTCTTGGACAGGGCGATTGCCGAAGCCCGACATCAGCGTGGGCCGCCACCAGGCCCATTCGGTGCAGGTGTTGCAGGGTCTCACCTTGTCATACTGCCCTGTGACGTGAAGCCTACGCAGTTCCTGCATGCGCGGGCCGTTCCAGTTTTTCATCACCCGCACCACGCCATCGGGATCGATCACATTACCCAGGTCGAAGGCCAGGTTGAAATCCCGGTCGCACATGGCGATGGATCCATCCCAGTAGATATGGACGTGGTACCACAGGTTAGGACAGGGAAAGCGTGGAGGCAGAGGTTTGCCGTTCTCCACCTTGAGAGCACTGATCGCCTCGACCTGGTCGCCCCAGGAGTCGAAAGGCTTGACATGAACCAGGTCTACTCCCGGAATGCGCTTCCAATACTCGACAAAGGCTGCCGTCTCGTGCCGGGTATGGGCCATCTCGATGATCTGCAGGTTGACGAAGGTTTGGTAGCCCCCGCGATGTTTCATCTCGACGAAGCGACGGATGTTCTCGTTCGTCCGTTCAAAGTCGGCGTGGACGCGCACGCTTTCGTAAGTTTCCGGTCGGATGCCGTCCTGGCAGAGGTAGATGACGTTGAGACCGGCTTCGAGGAGGCGACGGCTGCGCTCTTCGGTGAGGAGGGTGGCGTTCGTGCTGATCTCGGCCCGCAGGCCCTTTTCCCGACAATAGGCCACCATGTCAAAGATGCGCTTGTGCAGGAGCGGTTCGCCCCAGATGTGGAGAGTGGTGGCCTTGACATGGGGGGCCATTTCATCCACGATCTGTTTGAAGACCTCCCAACGCATGTAGCCGTGAGGTCGGGTGATCTCCTTGCGGCCGGTCGGACACATGATGCAGCCGAGGTTGCACACGTTAGTGGATTCGATGTACATCCGGTCGGGAGGTGGCACCAGCCGGGTCTGACCGGTAACGTAGGCCAGCCATTTGACAGGCCCCAGGAGCTGGCGCCGGTAGATGCGCGCTTTGGTGCGCAACTTGGCCGCAAGGGGCAAGGGTTGTGGCTTCATAGCGTTCAACTCCAGGCGCCGGCGCCGAAATAGGCTTCCTTGACCCGTCGGAAGTGGCCGAAAAGACCGGCGCGGGCCAGGACATGGCCTACCTTGCGCAGCGGCGCTACCCGCGAGACGGCCCACAGCAGATCGCCGAGGGGTTCGCCGAAGCTCTGGCGATACATGCGTTGTTTCTTCGCCTCCAGGAAGCGCCGGCGGGCCTTGATGGCCATGGCGCTAAGCACGTCATCGCTCACTTCCGAGACGTTCATAAAGGGTGCGATCTCGGAAGTGTAGCTATTGTAGTAGTAGCTCTTGGTGAAGTCGGCGTTGTACTTGGTCTCCGGCCGCTTGCGCAGCAGTTCCTCCCACAGTTGCGTGCCGGGCATAGGAGTGGCGATCGAGAACATGGCCTCGGTCAGCGGCAGGCTGGCCGCAAATTCGATGGTCTCTTCCATGGTTTCGAGGGTATCGCCGGGCAGGCCCAGGATAAAGTAGCCCTTGCTCTGGATGCCCGCTTCTGCCGTCCAGCGAACGGCATCGCGGACCTGGTTGAGGTTGATGTGTTTGGCCGTGCGTTTAAGGACTTCGGGATTGCCACTCTCGATGCCGTAGTGGATCTGACGGCAGCCGGCCTTGTACATCTTCTTGAGCAGTTCCGGGTTGACCCGGTCCACCCGAGCCAGACAACGCCAGCGCACGTCGAGCTTACGCTCGATGAGGTGATCGAGGATGCCGTTGAGCCGGCGCACGTCGATGGTGAACAGGTCATCGATGAAGTAGAAGTTGCGTACGCCGTAGGTCGCGATGATGTGCTCCAGTTCGTCGGCGATGTTTTGGGGACTGCGCTGACGATAGGTACGACCGACGATGCCCTTGAAACAGAAAGAGCAATTCCAGGGGCAGCCACGGCTGCTGAGCACGGTCAGTATGGGTTCGCCGTTGGGTGCATAGAGGGGGTACTTGTTCAGTTCAAAGAGATGGCGGGCCGGATAAGGCAAGGCGTCGAGGTCTTTGATCAAGGGACGTTCGCCGCCGCTGACGATGTGGCCATCTTCTTTGTACCAAAGCCCTTTGATCTGGCCCCAGTTGGTGTGACCGGCATCGAGGGCGCGGATGAAATCGCGGAAGACCTCTTCGCCCTCGCCGTAGACGAGAAAGTCAATGTGGGGGTTTTCCAGGGTGAGGTCGGGTAGGGTGGTGGCGTGGGGGCCGCCGATGACGATGGGCACATCGAGGGCTTCTTTGAGCATAGCGGCGGCTTCTTCGACGCTGGCGTAGCTGGTCGTCATCGAGGTAAAGGCCACCAGATCGGGTTTGAAATCGACGACTTCCTGCACGTCCTCGGCCAGAGGGCGCTTGGGTCGCAGCCCAAAATCAAAGATGCGACACTCGTGGCCTTCCTGTTCGGCCACAGCGGCCAGATAGCCCAATCCCAGCGAGGGATAGGCATTGACCAATTCGTTCCATTTGGGGCCGATAAAAGCGATTTTCACCGTATCATCCTCCATCAGGGTTCGTCGCCGATGACTCTGGGTTGGTTGGTAGGGCGTCGGCAGGATATCGCCCTGTCCGATCGCCGGGCAGTATAATCGGCGCCGATGAAAAAGGGATGAAAAACCGTCTCTGCCAACAATGACAGTTTATCCATACAAACGGTTACGGCCGTCGGTTTATCCCTCGCCGTTCAGACCAGAGCCTCGGCCTCGATCTGTTTGCGCAGCTTGGTTTTCTCCTTCTTGGGGAAGAAGGTGCGCGTGGCGATGCGCACATTGCGCGGCAGATTGAGCCAGAAGTCCTTGGTTTTCACACGGCGGAGGATAGGCGAAGGCCGTAGATAAAAGCGACGGTAGGCCTTGCGGTACATCTCTTCCACCAGTTCGGCCGTCACCTCACCCATTTCATAACGCGCCTTTTGGTCAAAGAAGACGTAATCTTCCCAATCCTTGATCAACATGCGGCCTTCACGCTTAACCTGAGAGTATACCGCTGTGCCCGGATAAGGTGTCATCATGCTGAAGTTGGCGATCAACGGGTCGAGCTCGATGGCAAAACGAATGGTGTCTTCCATCGTCTCGCGTGTTTCGCCGGGTAGGCCGATAATGAAAAAGCCGATGGTTTCCAGCCCTACCTCTTTGCAAATTTTGAACGCCTGACGAATAGTGTCAAGATCGATGTTTTTGTCGATCTGTTTCAGAATTTGCGGATTTCCTGTCTCGACACCGAAGGCTGTGCGCTTGAGCCCGGCTCGCTTGAGTTTGGTCATCAACTCGTAGTCCACCAGGTTGGCGCGAATGCCGTTGACGAAAATCCAGGGTACGTGGTTGAGGTTGTTGGCGATGAGCAGATCGGCCAGCTCGTGCAGGCGCTTTTTGCGGATATTGGCGCTATCGTCGAGGATGCCGATTTCCTGCGCGCCCAGGTCCACCACGAGGTGTCGCCATTCCTCCAGCACGTTTTCGGGCGTGCGGCTGCGCCATTTGATGGGCATGATCGACTGCGAACAGAAGGTACAGCGATACGGGCAGCCGCGGCTGGTGAGGATGCTGAAGCTACGGGCGCCATCGACATGGTCGGTGGCGGGCTGCAGGTTCGTGTACTTGTGCATCTTGAAGAGATGATAGGCCGGCCAGGGCAGGCTATCGAGATCGGCGATGGCGGGGCGATCGGGATTGCGATGCAATTCGCCGTCGGTGGTTTTGTAGGTGATGCCCAGAACTCCCTTCCACAGGTCATGGCCCGGATCCATCAAGGCCTTGACCGAATAGTCCTCCTGATGCCGCATGAAATCTTCGATGCGGTTGCAGACTTCGAGCCAGGTTTCCTCGCCCTCGCCGCGCACTACGATGTCAATGTTGGGATTGCGGGCCGATTCAAAGTCAAGGTCTTCGGCGACAACGCTCGGGTGGGGACCGCCGATGACGATAGGGACATCATGGACGGCCTTGATCTGGGCGGCATGCCGCCAGGCTTGTTTGACCTGGGGTGTATTGGCCGTGATGCCGACGACATGAGGTTTGAACTCGCGGATGAATTCGTCGAGGGGTTGCTCTTCGATATCGGCATCGAAAATGCGCACCTCGTCCCCACGGCGTTCGGAAACGGCCGCCAGATAGGCCAGGCCCAGGTGGGGTGTGGTGCGGGTGTCGATGGGAAGCCGAAAGCGAGGGTTGATCAGGGCAATGCGCATGGGCGCACCTCTCAAGAGCGAAGGGAATGGAATAAGGAGGACCCGAAAGGGGAAAAGGCGGCCGGACGTCGACGATAACGGTCTTGCCGCACGGCCTGACAATGCTCGAGCGAGCGGATTATAAGGGTTTGCGGGGACGGAAGTCAAATTTTTATGAAGTGTGTCATAAAAATTAGCCCTTCACCACGGCGATCGGCCGCAGGCGGGCTACCTTGCGGGCAATGCCGGCGTTATGGACGACTTCGACCACGCGGCTGACGTCCTTATAAGCGATGGGCGCTTCCTCGGCCAGGCCGCTCATGCTGCCGGCGCGCACGACAATGCCCCCCGATTCCAGCTCGTTCTTGAGTCGGCCACCCTGGATCTGTTTCTTGGCCGCGGCGCGGCTCATCTGCCGGCCGGCGCCGTGGCAGGTAGAACCGAACGTCTGGCGCATCGACCCTTCCGTACCCGCCAAGACATAACTGGCCGTGCCCATGCTCCCCGGTACGAGCACCGGCTGACCGGCTTCCATGTAATCGGGCGGCAGCACATGACTGCCCGGCCCAAAGGCGCGTGTGGCTCCTTTGCGATGGACACACACACGCAGGTTGCGGCCATCCACCTCATGCGTCTCCAGCTTGGCCATGTTGTGGGCGATATCGTAGACCTGGCGCAGATCCCAGCCCTTCACCTTGCCTGCCAGCACGGCCTCGAAGCCTTGACGCGTCTGATGGGTGAGGGCTTGACGATTGGCCCAGGCAAAATTGGCGGCTGCGGCCATGGCTGCAATGTAATCTTGGCCTTCCGGGGACTGGATAGGCGCGCACACAAGCTGACGGTCGGGTAGGGTGATGCCGTAGCGCTTGACTGCGGCCTGGAAGAGATTGACATAATCCGTGCAGACCTGATGTCCCAAGCCGCGAGAACCGCAGTGGATCTGCACGACCACCTGACCGGGAAAGAGGCCGAAGGCGCGAGCAATTTCCTCATCGAAGATTTCGTCCACTACGTCGATTTCGGCAAAATGGTTGCCTGCGCCCAGGGTACCGAGTTGGTCACGCCCGCGCTTTTTCGCTTCATGGCTCACTTTGTCGGCGCGAGCGCCCGGCATCGTCCCGTTTTCTTCGGTGTGGACCAGGTCCTCCGGGCGGGCCATGTTGCGTTTCAGGGTCCAGGCGGCGCCGGTCTCCAGCACTTCGTCCATTTCCTTCTCGCTCAGGCGGATGAAACCTTCGACGCCGACACCGCTGGGCACCTGGTGATAAAGAGCCGTGGCCAGGTCTTGCAGATACGGTCGCACTTCCCCTTCTTCCATTTCCGAGGCCAGCAGGCGCACACCGCAGTTGATATCGTAACCCACACCGCCGGGCGAGATGACGCCGTCCTCAACCCGCGTGGCCACAACGCCACCGATGGAAAATCCGTAGCCCTGATGGATATCGGGCATGGCCAGGGCATACTTGACGATACCCGGCAGGGTCGCGGTGTTGACCAACTGTTCCAGCGATTGATCGCCCAAAGCCGCCTGCAAGATGGCCTCGTCGGCGTAGATACGCGCCGGGACACGCATGTCGGCGCGAAACGATTTGTCGATTTCGTACAGGTAGGGACCGATCTGGCGTAAGTCCTTGCGTGTGACCATAGTGTAAAGACCTCCCACAAGAAGCTGCTTTTATTGTAGCACATGCAGCAGCAAACGGCAGGCCGGTCACGGAACGAGTCGGTTCTAAGCGATACCGGCTTTTTGACGATGCGGCTTGTACGTTTGGAGGTGCGAATTGCACCTCCTCTCTTGCCCGGCTATGATTAGGAACCACGTTCGCTCTCACCCCTCGAGGAGACGCCCCATGCACACGCCCAAGCGCCTTTGTGCTGCCACGACCAAAGCCGGGACGCCCTGCAAGCACCCGGCCCGACCCGGTTCGGCCTATTGCGCTACGCATAGCGGATGGGAAACGGCTGCCACGCCGGTAGAGGCCGACATTGAAGCCGGTGTCCGATCCGCCGCAACCACGCCCGAGGTCCTTACCCCCACCGCCGACACCGCTCAGGCCTTGCGCGAGCTGGCTCATGAGCTCAATGCGTTGGCGGCCGAGCTCCAGGGCCTTGTCTCGGACTACGCGGCGCCGCCCTTCTCACCGCAGGCGCTACGCGACCTGTTGCAGCATGCTCTGGAACGATTGGCGCCTGCTCAGCGCCTACAGGTCCTCTCTGACCTGCGGGCCAGCTTTGAGGGTACCTCGCTGGAGGACTTCAAGGACTTCGAGACCTGGAAGGGGCTGTGGTTTACCCTCAATTACCTGGTTACGAGCGAGGCCGGCCGCCGTAAGGACTGGTTGATGGAACGGTTGCAGCGTCTACCCGGCCTCGGTACGGTGACCGGATTCAAGGCGATGCTGGCCGATACGCCGCCGGAGGAGTTTCTCAAGCCCGAGACCTGGAAGGGGTTGTGGTTTATCGCCCACTACGAACTCCAGACCCAGGCGACTGCGCTCAAGCGTCGTTTGCTCGGCAACGAGGAGTCGACCTGAGCCGCTCATGAGTGGGTCAGCGGCCTCTGCCGTTCTTGTCGTGATCCCCGCTTATAACGAGGCCGACCTTATCGGCCCTGTTGTCACGAGGGCGCGCCGCCATCTGCCGGTGCTGGTAGTAGATGACGGCTCCACCGATGCCACCGCCACGGTGGCCGCTGCGGCCGGGGCTACGGTGCTAAGGCAGCAGCCCAACCAGGGCAAAGGCGCGGCCCTGCGCGCCGGTTTTCGCCATGCTTTGGTGGCCGGCTCCGAGGCCGTCATCACCCTTGATGCCGATGGTCAGCACGATCCCGACGAGATCCCGCGTTTTCTGGACTGCTACGCTGCAACCCGGGCCGATTTGATTATCGGAGCGCGCTCGTTCGATCGCATGCCGCCCGTGCGCCGTCTGGCCAACACCTTGGGCCGTTTCTGCTTTTCGTGGGCTGTAGGTCGGCCTATTCCGGATAACCAATCCGGTTATCGTCTGCTTAGCCGGCGCTTATTGGAGCGAACTCTCGACGGGCGTGAGATGGGGTTCGAGTTCGAGGTGGAGGTGATCGTGCTTTGTCTGGAGGCCGGTTATCGTCTGGAGTGGGTGCCTATTCGCACCCTTTACGCCGGCGAGACCAGTCATATCCGGCCCCTGCACCATGTCGTTCATTTCACTCGGTTGGTCTGGCAGGCACGGCGACGGATGCGTCGCGCCTGAGCAGGGACGAAACACGGTCTGCGGGCGCGTCAGGGTATGCCCTGACAGACCATGTCCCGCCCCTGCCGAGCGAGTGATTATTTGATCTCGACCACGGCGCCTTCGGCTTCGAGCTTGGCTTTGGCCTCCATGGCCACTTCCTTGCTCACGCCTTCCAGTAGGGTGGTCGGCGCGCCTTCGACGGCATCCTTGGCCTCTTTCAGGCCCAGGTTGGTGATCTGACGCACCACCTTGATAACGGGGATTTTGTTGGGGCCGCTTTCCTTGAGGATGACGGTGAATTCGGTCTGTTCTTCGACCGGTTCGGGCGCGGCTGCCGCCGGTGCTCCGGGCAGCGGAGCGGCTACGGCCACGGGCGCGGCAGCGGTTACGCCCCAGCGCTCTTCCAGCATCTTCTTGAGTTGGGCAGCTTCGAGTAGGGTGAGCGAGCTCAGTTCCTGGTAGAGTTTTTCCAGATCGGCCATGCTAAAGGTACTCCTTGGTTCGAATAGGATGGGATAGTGCGGATAAGCGAGAGGACGGGGATCAGGCTGCGGCGGCGCCGCCTTCTTTGTCGATGCGCGCCTGCAGTAGACCGATAAGGTCGCGATGCGGTCCGGTGATCAGCCCGACCAGGGTGGTCAAAGGCGCCGCCAGAGCGCCGAGGAGCTGGGCCAGTTGGACCTCGCGTGTGGGAAGCTCGGCCAGGGCGACGGCGCCGGCCGCGTCGAGCAGCGATTGGTCCAATACGGCGCCGCGGATCGTGAAGTTTTCGCCCATTTCTTTGGCGAAATCGCGCAGCACTTTGGCGCCGGCGGCAAGGTCATCGCCCAGAAAAGCAAAACCGACAGAGCCGATCATCGCTTGTTGCGGCACGGGATGACCTGTCTCGGTCAGCGCCAGCGACATCAAGGTCTTTTTGGCGATGACGAAGCGGGCGTTGGCCGACCGCAGTGCCCGGCGCAGGTTTTGAAGCTGAGGTACGGTCAACCCTCGATATTCGGCCACAACCACAGCCTGGCTCTTTTGGATGTGCTCTTTGTATTCGGCGAGCAGTTCTTGTTTGCGTTCACGGGTAACGGGCAAGGTGATTCACCTCCTTGGGGTGGTTAGAAGAACGAGCGCAAAAGGGCTTTCTGCGTCGAGGGAATAAAGGCCATAAAAAATGCCTTCGCGCCGAGGACGCGAAGGCATCAGGAACGTCGGAACGATTCCTTCCTTCGTGGTCTCGGCAGGAGATTAAGAGGGCCGAACCCTCACCTGCTGTCAGCGACGCCGATAGGATAAAGGGATTTCGATTGGAGAGAGGAAGTGGCGGAAGTCTTCAACCGCCGGGTCGAATGGATCCGGCGGGCAGGCTTCAGGCCAGGTTGCGCAGGGCGCTCAAGGCGTTCACATCCACCCGCAGCGAGGGGCTCATGGTGGTTGTGAGGTAGGCCTTTTTGATATAGGCTCCCTTGCTGGCGGCGGGTTTGTTGCGCCAGACCGAGTCTACGGCGGCGCCCAGGTTGTGAAGCAGGGCGTCGATCTCGAAGCTGCGCTTACCGAAGGGGATGTGGATGTTGGCCGTCTTATCCACACGATATTCCACACGACCCTTGCGGGCTTCTTCGATCACGCGTTTGATTTCCGAAGGTTGAACAACCGTGCCGCTCTTTGGGCTGGGCATCAATCCGCGCGGGCCCAGGATACGGCCCAAACGACCTACCTTGCCCATGGCCGTCGGCACGGCTACGGCCATGTCGAACTCCAACCAGCCGCCCTGAATCTGCGCGATCAGGTCATCGAGGCCGACGTAGTCGGCTCCGGCCTCACGGGCGATTTCGGCAGCTTCGCCGTCGGCAAAGACGAGGATGCGTACGGTCTTGCCCATGCCGCGCGGCATGACGACGACACCGCGCACCATCTGATCGGCGTGTCGCGGGTCTACACCCATGCGCAGATGCAGTTCGAAGGTCTCATCAAATTGCGCAGGGGCGTTGGCTTTCAACCAGGCGATGGCTTCTTGGGGTTGGTAGATTTTGGTGCGATCGAGTTGAGCTTTGAGCGAGCGATACTTTTTGCCGTGTTTGGGCATGGTTTACACTCCTGTGGTATTAGCGGATCGGGCGATCCTCCCACGAAGGTAGGCCAAGCGGCGATGCGCCGCTCAGTCTTCGACGATTTCAAGCCCCATGCTGCGGGCGCTGCCTTCGATCTGGCGCATAGCGCCTTCGAGGTCGAGGGCATTCAGGTCTTTCATCTTGATTTCGGCAATTTCGCGGATTTGCGAACGCTTGATTTTGCCGGCTTTTTCACGTCGCGAGTTGCCGGAACCTTTGGCAATGCCGGCCGCTTTGCGCAAGAGATCGGCTACCGGCGGCGTCTTCGTCACAAAGGTGAACGATCCGTCTGTGTAGATGGTGATTTCGGCCGGAATGATGCTCCCTGCCTGGGTGGCCGTGCGGGCGTTGTATTCCTTGCAAAAGCCGACGATGTTGACACCATGTTGACCCAGGGCAGGACCTACCGGTGACGCCGGGGTGGCCTTACCGGCCGGAAGCTGGAGAGTAACGATTGCTTTGATTTTCTTGGCCATACCGGATTCAAAAAGCGAGGATGTCGGAAAAACGAGAAGTGGCTACGCGCCAGGGTGTGTCGGCCTCAATGGCGTCGTTAGTGGTTCAGACTTTTTGCAATTGCAGAAAATCGACTTCAACCGGGGTGTCACGGCCGAAGATGCTGATGAGAATGCGCGCTTTACCGCGGTCAAGATCAATGGCATCGACCACGCCGTGAAATTCGGCAAAGGGCCCTTCCGTAATCCGGACGCGCTCGCCGACCTTGAAATCGATCTGGACCCGAGGTTCTTCGGCCTCGATACGCCGCATGATACGCTCGACTTCTTCATCGGAGAGCGGCGTAGGCTGGTTGCCGATACCGACGAAACCGGTCACGCCGGGGGTATTGCGCACGACGTACCAGCTTTCGTCATCCAGGATCATCTGCACCAGGATATAGCCGGGGAACACGCGGCGCTCAACGACACGGCGCTGGCCCTCCTTGAGTTCGATTTGCTCTTCGGTGGGCACGATGACCTGGAAGATCTTATGGCCGACGTGCATGGACTCAATGCGATGCTCCAGGTTCTTTTTGACCTTGTTTTCCATGCCCGAATAGGAATGGACCACATACCAGGCGCGCGCGTCCCTGGGCTCCTGCTTTGTTTCCGGGGCCTGGATGGTTTCATCGGCTTCGGGTGGCAATTCGTGATGCTCGGGCACGGTACTTTGGGCAAATTGCGGATAAAGCAAGGTCAAAGACGCAACAGCAGCTCCATAAGCTGGGCGCCGATGGCATCGGCCACACCCAGAATGACGGCCATGATCGCCGTCACAACGAGGACGATTCCGCTTAGGCGCAGCCACTCTTCGCGGGTGGGCCAGGTGACTTTGCCTAATTCGGCGCGCGTCTCGCGCAAATAACGTGTAATGGGTGCAAGAAGAGACCTGGAGGCAGTAGCCTCATTCTCGGCCATGAGATAGCAGACTCCTGGCAATGCGTGGATGAGACAGAGATGGGGTCACACAGGCCCTTTACGTTTTAAGACACCGCCCCCGATATGGAGAGCGGTGTCTTGAAACGGGACAGGCGAGGCAGGATTTGAACCCGCAACCTGCGGTTTTGGAGACCGCTGCTCTGCCGTTGAGCTACTCGCCTATAAGGGACAGGGCTCAACGCTATTAAGAATAGCTTATTTGGTCTCGCGATGCAAACGATGAGACCGACAACGCGGGCAATACTTTTTCAGCTCCAAACGTCCGGTCTGATTGCGACGATTCTTGCTGGTGATGTAGTTGCGTTCCTTGCACTCGGTACAGGCAAGGATAACATGAACGCGATTGGTGCCTTTTTTGGCCACGGCTTATAAGACTCCGTTTGAGTAGGACGCCACAAGCGACGATACGACAGGGAAAAGGGGGAGCAGACCGTCGTCTGCTCCCCAGAAAAGCAATAGCCCGTCGTCGATACCGAGGAGGGTTACTCCAGGATTTTGGTGATGACGCCGGCGCCGACGGTGCGACCGCCCTCGCGCACGGCGAAGCGGGAACCGGCCTCCAGGGCCACGGGGACGATCAGGTCCACCTCGAAGGTGACATTGTCACCGGGCATGACCATCTCCACACCCGGCGGCAGCTTCACCGTGCCCGTCACGTCCATCGTGCGGATGTAGAACTGGGGCCGAT
>JBBINH010000032.1:0-37186 GCA_037443945.1 Caldilineales bacterium | reverse complement strand
GAAGCTCCGTCTGCCATTTTGGGTTTTCCGAGAGCAGACGGACGAAGTCGTGAAAATCAACGGCAGTAAAGGCCATGGGCGGCGACCTCCAGGTGGACTAGGGCGAAGTATACGCCCCCCGCAGGTCTCCGGACAAATTGAGAGACTCGGTTCTATCTTTTGTTGGTGAGAACGTTTGAACGTTAGAACGTTTGAACGTTAGAACGTTATGCCTGCCTGCCGCTCTTGCGCCAACACACTCCGGAACCGAGTCGGTTTCTGGTAAAATGGGCGGGTCGTTGCTTTTTCATAGCCAATGACGAAGCCTTTTGCCGCTTTTCTGCTATCTCGTCGTCTATGACCCTGACTGCGGCCCCAGAAGTCCTCTGTTACGGTCTGATCGAGGTCGTCAATCACGTCCAGACTCCACGGTTGCCCACGGCCGAGCGCGC
Organism: Caldilineales bacterium; assembly: GCA_037443945.1. Taxonomy (GTDB): domain Bacteria; phylum Chloroflexota; class Anaerolineae; order J102; family J102; genus SSF26. The sequence goes on along the minus strand of JBBINH010000032.1, from coordinate 36,755 downwards.
CAGTGATGTCATGGCCGATTACTACCGTGCCGGTGGGACGGCGGTCAATGTGGCTCTGGCTTTGGCCGCCTGGGGCGTGCGATCGGCCTTAGTCGGCAACGGACTCGGCGAAGATGCCTATGCCGACCTCATTCTGCGCGAGCTGGAGCGGCATCCCCTCGTCGAACAGCGATGGCTACGCCGATGGGGGGACGTGCGCACGCCCTTCTCGCGCATTTTCGTGATGCCCGATCGCGAGCGCTATGTCCTGCGCTACTGGCACAATGAGGCCTGCTGGTGCGAGCCGCAGGCCGAGATGTTGACCGGTATTCGTTATCTCAGCACGAGCGCCGAAGCCGGCAAAGCGGCGGTTCAGGCTGCCCAGTTGGCCCGCAGTCAGGGCATTCCCGTGATTGTCGGCGATGTCGTGCAGCCCGAACATCCTCTGGCCGGATTGAGTGACCTGGTGGTGACGAGCATGCGCTTTTTGGCGCGCCATTTGCCCGGTTTTACACCGGTCCAGTTGCCGGCCCTGGCTGCATCCATGCTGGAGGCCGGGGTGAAACAGCTCATCGTCACCGACGGCAGTCGGCCGGTGCTCGTGTTCGGGCCGGAAGCGCGCGCCCAGGAGCATCCCTCGTTCCCCTTGCCGCCGGTCGATCGCACAGGTGCCGGGGATGTGTTCCTGGCCGCCTGTGTGTTGGGCCTGCTGCACGGATGGGAAGTGGCCCGCTATGTACGCTTTGCGGCGGCCGCTGCCGCCCTATGGATCGGACAGCCATCCCCTCTTAAAAGGCCGCCCACCATGGCCGAGATCGAGAACCTTCTGGCCGAGCGCACGCCGGCGTGGCAGGTGGTGGCGGCGGAAACCGGCACACAACGTCGGCTATGTCCGTTGTGTCGGCGGTGGGTGGCTGCTGCGCTTTTCGCCAAGCATCGGGCGATGGAACCCGAGGTCATAGCCGCCATCGCCCACAGCTATCCGGGTTGGCGCCGGGCCGATGGCGCCTGCCCGCGCTGTGTCCATACCTTCAAAGCGGTGGCTGCGGCTTCCCATCCGGTGGATATACCGCTCTTGTTGCCGGGCCATCCCATCTACGGGCGGCCCGATCTCTTTGTCCTGCCTACACCTGTGCGCCTGCGGGCCAATCCCCACTACACCGGTCAGGGCATCACAATCGCCTTCCTCGACAGCGGCTTCTACCCTCATCCCGATTTGACCCAGCCGAGCAACCGCATCGTGACCATGGTGGATGCCACCACCGCAAACATCCAGGAAGGGGCCGATTTTCGCGAGCCGCAACCCGTTTCCTGGCATGGCTTGATGACCAGCACCGTTGCTGCCGGCAACGGCGCCCTCAGCCAGGGTCGTTATGCCGGCATCGCCAGCGAGGCGCAGGTCGTGCTGGTCAAAATCAGCGATCCGCAAGGGCGTATTCGCGAGCGCGACATCGTGCGCGGCTTACGATGGATCTTGGTCAATCATCGGCGTTTTGCCATTCGTATTGTCAATCTGAGCGTGGGTGGGGATCGGTCCGGTCTGGACCGGCGCAGCCTCATCGATCGCCTGGTGGCCGAGCTGGTGCGGCGGGGGGTTGTGGTTGTGGCTGCCGCCGGGAACAGCGGCCAACCCGACCTGTTTCCCCCGGCTTCGGCACCGGAGGCCATCACCGTGGGCGGGAGTGATGACCAGAATGTCCTAGACCCGCAGCGACAGCGCATCTACAAAAGCAACTGGGCGCGGTTGCCTTCCGGTCGACTCAAGCCGGAAGTGGTGGCGCCCGGCATCTGGCTGGCGGCACCGGTCTTGCCGGGTACGCGCATTGCCGAGCAGAACCTGATTCTCGATCGGCTGTGGCGCGCTCCCGATGAGGAGCTACCGGCCCTGTTGGCCTCGACCTGGTCTATCCTCGACCTGCCACCGACGTTGCCGGCGACGCCACCGGCACGTCAGCGCGAGGCCATCCAGGCCCGCCTGGTGGCCAACAAGTTTGTGACGGCGTATTACCAGCATGTAGACGGCACCAGCTTTGCGGCACCCATTGTCAGTAGTGTCGTCGCCCAGATGCTGGAAGCCAATCCTGCCTTGACACCGGAGCAGGTCAAGGACTTGCTGGTGACCACGGCCATGCCGTTGCCTCACGAACCGCCTGAACGTCAGGGCTTTGGCGTGGTGACGCCGGGCCGGGCCGTGGCAGCGGCTTTGCGTCAGGGCTTTGGCGCCCTGGCCGAGGCTCCGCTTTCACCTTGGTTCGATGAGCAAGGCATCCATCTGGTCTACTACGACCGCCATGCCCGGCGGGTGGCCGTCGTGGGTGATTTCAACGACTGGGATCCCGAAGCCCATCCCATGCAGAACACCGGTCCCTGGCAGTGGCGGTTGACTCTGCCTGCTCTGCCTCCTGGGCGCTACCACTACAAGTTTCTTATCGACGACGAAACCTGGGTGGATGATCCCGAGAACGTGGAAAAAGAAGCCGACGGCTACGGGGGGTTCAACGCCGTGCTGGTCGTGCCGGAACGCTAGAACGGTGTCGCCTTCCCACCTTGCCTTTCCGCCCTTTCCCGATTACGATCCCGGCATCTTGTCCATTTCCACATCCCGTCTTGCGTTGTTGCCACCCATGAGCCTCAAATCCTACCAAACCCCCACTGCCTTTAAGCACAGTCTGGGCGCCATTGCCCATCTGGCCGAGGAAGCCCAAGCGCTCGGCATGACGCGTCCTCTCTTTGTCACCGATAAAGGTCTGGTCGCTACCGGCATGGTGGATGAAGCCATCGCCATTCTGAAGAAGGGCGGCATCGACCCCGTTCGGTTCGACGAAGTCATCCCGAACCCGCCGGTGGCCCTGGTCGATCGTGGGGCTGCCCTCTATCATGAAGCGGGCTGCGACGGACTCATCGGCTTTGGCGGCGGTAGCTCGATGGATACGGCCAAGGCCATCGGCGTCGTCGCCGTCCACGGCGGTTCGGCGCTTGATTACGAGTGGGCCGATCCGAATCCCATTACCCGGCCTATTCCGCCTTTGATAGCCGTTCCCACGACGGCAGGTACGGGCAGCGAGGCCACGCTGTGGGCCGTTATCACCGACCCGGTGCGGCATATCAAGTTCAACATCGGCGGTACGCCCAAGATAGCCGCCGCCGTGGCCCTGATCGACCCCTTGCTGACCCTCAATTTGCCTCCGGCCGTGACGGCAGGAACCGGGATGGATGCTTTGGCCCATGCCGTTGAGTGCTACACGATGGCCTATGCGCAGCCTTTTACCGATGCCGTGGCCTTGTTGGCGATGGAATACATCGGTCGCTATCTGCGCATTGCCTTTGCTCAGGGCCACAATCAGGAGGCCCGCTACAAGATGAGCATGGCCGCCATGCTCGCCGGCCTGGCCTACGGGACCGAAAGTGCCGGCGCTGCCCATGCCATGAGCCAGACGGCCGGCGGCGTGGTGGATTGTCCCCACGGCGCTCTGACGGCCCGCTTACTGGGGCCGGTGATGGAGTACAACTACATGGGCGAGCCGGAACGCTTCGCCCGGATTGCCCAGGCCTTGGGCGAGGATATTCGCGGCTTGAGCGTCTGGCAGGCAGCCGAGAAAGCCGTGGAGGCGATCTATCGCCTGACCGAAGACCTGGAGATCCCCACATTGCAACAGCTGGGCTTCAAGGAAGAGCAGATCCCGTTGTTGGCCGAGCTTGCCGCCAAGGATCCGCAGACCATCGGCAATCCGCGCGATGTGGATTATCACGGCTACGTGAAGATTTATAAGCGCGCGTTTGCCCTAGGAGCTTGAACGAAGCCGGGTGATGACGCCTTCTTTGCTGCGTCGGGAGTTTCTGGCCGGTGTGCGCGCCGAGTTGCCCATCGCCGTCGGGGTGGTCCCCTTTGGACTGATCTACGGCGTCGTAGCCCTGGCTTCGGGGCTGCCACCGTGGCCGACCGTGGCCATGTCGAGTCTTGTTTTTGCCGGATCGGCCCAGTTCCTGGGCGCCCGGCTCATCGGCATGGCCACGCCCGGCCTGCTGGTCGTCCTTACCACGTTTATCGTCAATCTGCGTCACGCCCTTTACGCCTTTTCGCTGGCGCCCTATCTGCCGGAGCAGAAGCGAGGCTGGCGCTGGCTATTGGCCTATCTCCTGACCGATGAAGCCTATGCCGTCACCATTCTCCACTACCGCCGGCAAGACACCGCAGCCGGGCAGCGCCATTGGTTCTGGCTGGGCAGCGGCCTGACCTTATGGCTGGTCTGGCAGCTCAGCACGGTGGGCGGGGTTGTGCTCGGCGCACAAGTCCCGGCTTCGTGGCAGCTCGATTTCACCTTGCCCCTCACCTTTATCGGCATCCTGGCCGCGCTCCTCAAAGAACGGCCTACCCAAGCGGCTGCTCTCGTTGCCGGAGGGGTAGCGGTGCTTGCCTTTGCGCTGCCCTATAAGCTGGGTCTTATGCTGGCAACGCTGGCAGGCATCCTGGTGGGCTTGGCATGGGAGCGGCGGTTATGAGCACGGATGCGACCCTGTGGGTCACGATCGCAGGCATGGGCTTGGTGACTTATCTCACCCGCCTTCTGCCTTTGCTTTTGTTTCGGCACTTGCGCTTGCCGCCATGGCTCTATCGCGCCATGCGCTACATTCCCGTGGCCGTGTTGGCGGCCATCATCTTGCCCGAACTGCTCCTGCGGGAGGGCGTCTTGGCGCTCACACCGACCAACAGCCGGTTGTGGGCAGGACTCGTGGCTGGTGTGGTGGCCTGGTACAGCCATCGCGTTTTGCCGACGGTAGCCGTGGGTATGGGCGTTCTGTGGGCGCTGGAGGCTTTTTTCGGATGATAGGCTCATGAGTTCCAACACGCTCCCCGTTGCCGATAGCATTGTCGGCCTGGAAGTCCTCAAAGGGCTGTGGCGCGAGCGTTCGCTCTTGACGGCGCTGGCCTGCATGCACCGGCAGGTGGGTCCTGTTTTTCAGATCACCTTGCCGGCTTTTCGGCCGGCCGTCTTCGTCGGCCCGGCGGCCAATCGGCAGATTCTGGTGACGGATCGACATCGTTTGCTTTGGCGCAACGAGACCGACCCTGTGGTCAAGCTGCTGCGGGACGGCGTGCTCGTCATCGACGGCGCTTATCACGATGCTATCCGGGCCTTGATGGAGCCGCCGCTCCGACGGCGCCATGTTTTGGGTTATATTCCCACCTTTTGGCGGTTGACCGACCGTTTGAGCCGCGAATGGCGGGATGGCGAGGTCTATGACATGCTCGTCGAAATGCGGCGACTGGCCCTGTTTTTGCTTTTCGAGCTGCTGTTTGGGGTCGATCTCACTGCCGATTTGCCGCACTTGTGGAAACCTATCCTCAAATTACTCAAGTACATCTCGCCGGGATTATGGCTGATCTGGCCGGGAGTCCCTCGGCCCGGTTACGGTCGGGCCCGGCGGACGATGGAGGCGTACCTGTATGAGCTTATTCGGCAGCGTCGTCGCCAATTGGCCGCAGGTTGTCTTCCCGATGACGCCAATCTACTCGACCGCCTTATCCTGGCCGAGACGATGAACGATGACCTCATCCGCGATCAGCTCTTAACCATGCTGATTGCCGGTCATGATACCAGCACAGCCCTCCTGGCGTGGACCTTTTATCTGTTGGGCACCCATCCCGAGGCCAAAGCACGCGTTCAGACCGAAATAGACGCCGTGCTGGGAGAGGGAGAGGAGCCGCCCGGTGCCGATACCCTGGCCAGGCTTGACTATCTCGATCAGGTCATCAAGGAGGCACTGCGACTGTATCCACCCATCCACGTGGGCAATCGCCGGGCGGCGGAAGATTTGGAGTTGCAGGGTTATCGGGTACCGGCGGGCACACGCGTGATGTATTCAATTTATCTGACCCATCGCGATCCGGCGGAATGGCCGGAAGCCGATGCTTTCTGCCCCGAACGCTTTGCGGCAGGGGTTCGCAGGCTTGGCACCGGCGAAGAGGGCACCGAAGCGGGATTGCGTTATGTGCCTTTTGGCGGTGGTCCTCGCAACTGCATCGGCGCCGCGTTCGCCCAGATCGAGGCCAGGGTGGTGCTGGCGCGACTGTACCAGCGTTTTGACTTCGAGCTGCTCAACGGCGACCGCATCCGTCCCTACATGGGCGCCACCCTGGAACCTCGGCCCGGTGTACTCGTCCGCGTTCGCTTGCGGAGACCCGTTCATGGTGAGATGGCGTCCCGCTCTCTTTAGCTGGCGGCGACCGGCGTGGTTCTCCTGGCTCGCCGTGCCGCTGGCCGGTTTGGCCGAGCGCCATTATGCCGCCATGCCGCGGCTGCCGCAAGGGCCGTTACCGCCGACGTTACCTCCCCTTTCCGTCATCGTACCGGCCCGCGATGAAGCCGACAATCTCCAACGGTTGTTGCCTGCGTTGCAGGCGCTTGTCTATCCCGGTTGGTATGAGGTCATTGTGGTCGATGACGACTCCGGCGACGGCACGGCCGCTGTAGCTGCCGCTCATGGCGCACGCGTGGTGGCAGCGCCGCCGTTACCACCGGGTTGGCAGGGCAAAGCCCATGCCTGCCATTGGGGCGCCCAGATCGCCGGGGGCGAATGGCTGCTCTTTACCGATGCGGATACGGTCCATGCACCGCTGGGACCGGCCTGGGCCGTGGCCCATGCCTGCCGACAGCAGCTCGACGCCCTGAGTTTGTGGTTGCGCCAGGACGCTCATGGCTGGCTTGATGCGCTGATGCTGGCCGTGGCCTTTACCGGATTGTGGTCCATGCCGGGGGCCGCTCATCATCTCTTCAACGGTCAGTTCGTCCTCATCCACCGGCGGGTTTATCAGGAAAGCGGTGGTTTTGCGGCCGTGCGCCAGGAGGCCCTGGAGGATATAGCGCTGGGTCATTATCTGCGGCGATGTGGCTATCGCGTCGCCTTTATGGTGGGTGAACAGGTGGCCCAGGTGACGATGTACCGCCGTGCTTCTCAGCTCTGGCATGGCCTTACCCGTCTTGGCGCCGAATCGTTGCGACGATCGGGATGGCGGGCTTGGCTGCCCTTTTTGTTCATCACCGCCCTGGTTTCGCCGTTGGTGACGGTGATGGGCGTGCTGACCGGTAATCTGCGCGGCCGCTGGGCATTGGGGGCCTGGCCGGCCGCAATGATTGCCGTTTTCCCCTGGACAAAGCGGTTACGAACTCGACCGGTGGCTCTGCTGGCGCCGATCGGCGCCCTGGGGGTGCAGATAGCCAGCCTCTGGGGTCTGATGGCGCGTGTTTTAGGCCGCGGTCTTATCTGGAGAGGACGAAAAGTCTAGAGTTGGTGATCATGACCTACTTCGGTTTTCTTGCCCGTTTTCTCGTTGTCCCCATTCTTCTGCTCCTGCTGGGGGCGTGGCTGGATGGCCGCCGTGGCCGTCCTCTTCCTGCCGATTGGCGCGCCTTTCCTGCCTGGGCCGCCGTTCTGCTTCATGTCGTCATCGCCCTGGTGTACACAACGCCCTGGGATAACTACCTGGTCGCAACGCAAGTGTGGTGGTATGACCCGGCCAAGGTCACCGGCATTGTCTTGGGTTGGGTGCCCATCGAGGAGTATACCTTCTTTGCTCTGCAACCCATCTTGGTCGGGGTATGGCTGCTGTTTTGGCTGCGACGACTGCCGTTACCGGCTGTCAGGCCCCTGCAACCGGTCTGGCGCCGGGCGCCGTCGGTCGTTTTGGGCCTTTTGTGGGTGCTCGCCGTGGTCATCCTGGCCGTCCGTTGGCGACCGGGCACGTATCTGGCCCTGGAGCTTGTATGGGCTTTGCCTCCCATCGTCCTCCAGATTGGGTTCGGCGGTGATATCTTGGTTCGCTATGGCCGCCTGGTGCTGACAACGCTTCTCTCGGCGACCTTCTATCTGGCTGCGGCCGATGCTCTGGCCATTCGCTCCGGCATCTGGACCATTGACCCGGCCCAGTCGCTGCCGGTGCTGATCGGTGGGGTGTTGCCGGTGGAGGAGTTTGTCTTTTTCGCCCTGACCTGCATGCTGCTGGTCTTCGGCATGGTGCTGGTCATGGCCTCAGAGTCTCATGCGCGTTTTCGCTCTATCCGGCAGCGGTTGCAGGCGCATCGGAGCGACCGTCGTACGGCGACCCCGTCATCATGATGACACTTCTCTGGACCTTGTTGGCCTTTCTCAGCGGCGCCTTGCCCTTTGCCGTCTGGTTAGGCCGCCTGGCACTGCGCACCGATATCCGCCGTTATGGCGACGGTAACCCCGGCGGGGCCAATCTGTGGCGGGCCGGCGGTGCGGTTTGGGGCTTGAGCGGCATCCTGCTCGATTATAGCAAGGCCGCGATCCCGGTGGCATGGGCTCACTTCGGCTACGGTCTGCAGGCCTGGGACCTGGTACCGGTGGCCTTAGCGCCTGTTGTAGGCCATGCCTATACGCCCTTTCTGCGCGGTCGTGGGGGCAAAGCTCTGGCCGTCACCTTTGGCACCTGGACCGGTGTGAGCCTGTGGTTCGGGCCGATGGTTCTGGGCCTGGCCTTTGCCTTCTGGTTGTTCACCCTGCGCAGCGAAGGCTGGACGGTGACGTTGGGCATGCTGACTCTGCTCGTCGCCCTGTTGGTTGGCGGAAGCGGGTTGCCGTGGTTGGTCATCGGCTTGGGCAATGCGGCTTTGCTGGTCTGGAAACACCGCCACGAACTCCGCCGTCGCCCCGAGTGGCAGCGCGGGTGGTTGGGATGGTTGCTTCGGCTCAGGAAGGGAGCAGACGCCGGGCCAGGGCGATGACGAGGTCTGCCTCGGGCAGGCGCAGCCGGCGGAGCAAGGCAAAGTAGAGCAGGCTGCCGAGCAGAGTCGGGATAAAGATAACCGTCAACCGCGGGATCAGACCGACCGTACCCAGCTCGAACAACAGCAAGCGGCTCAGACCATACACCGCCACCCCCATCGCTGCCCCTGCCAGGAGGCTCAGACCGGCGGTACGGGCTACGCCCTCGCCCAGCGGACCCTGTCGACGCCCGAACAACCAGAGCATCATCGCGGCATGAGCGGCGTGTTTAGCACCGTCGGCCAGAGCCAAACCCAAAAAACCCAGGCTGCCCAACAGCGTCAGGGCCACGGCTAGATAGACGAAAACCGAGGCAACCCCGACCAGGGCCGGGGTCAGGCTGTCGCCGCGGGCATAGAAAGCGAAATTGAGCGGCCAATCCACGCAGGCGAAAATGAGCCCGAAGAGGTAAAAGCGCAGGGCGGCAGCAGTCCAGGCCGTGTCGATGGCGGTGAAGGCGCCGTGTTCGGCCAGCAGACGGATAACCGGTTCGGCCAGGACCCATAGGCCGATGGTGGCCGGTACGCAGAGGACGAGGACGGCCCGTAAGCCGGCGGCCAGCGTGCGACGATAGGCCGGCCAGTTGCCCTCGGCAGCCCATTGCGAAAGGGTAGGCAGGGCGGCCATGGCGACGGCCACCGCCACCAAACCATGGGGGAGCTGGTAGAGCGTGGTGGCCGTGCGCATGTAGGCCAGGCTGTTGGGACCGGTGCCGCTGGCCAGCCGTCGATCGATCCCGCCCTGGACCATTCCGACCAGGATGGAAAACAGGATGGGCATATACAGGAGCACCATCCGCCGCAACGCCGGATGGCGGAGACGACGGCACCAACGCAGGCCCAGACCTCGCAGGTCGGGGAGGCGCAGGCCGAGCTGGATAAGGCTACCCAGAAGGACACCGATGGCCAGGGCCCGGATGTCGAGATGCCGATAGAGCAACGGTACGGCGATGACGATGCCCAGGTTGTAAAGGGCATCGCCTAAGGCCACCCAAGTAAAGCGCCGATGGGCAAAAAGGATGCCGGCCAGGACGCCGCTGGCCGCAAAGCACCAGAGCGCCGGCGCCATTAACCGCATCAAGGCCACGGCCTCGGCCTGATGCTCGGCGCCGAGACCACCTCCGATCAACGATACGACTTGTGGCGCCAGCAACTCCAAAAGCAGGACGACCGCAGCGGCCAGGCCCGTGAGCACGGTGAAAAAAGTGCCGGCCACCTCGGCGAATTCGCGACGGCGTTCGGGGCGGGCATAGTCGCTCAGCACCGGCACCAGTGCCGCCGTAAGCATGCCCCCTATGAGCAGGTCATACAAGGTGCGCACCGTGAATTCGGCCACGGCGAAGGCCGAGACAGAACCCGAAGCGCCGTAGAAATGGGGGATAACGATCTCCCGCACCATGCCTAACCCGCGGCTCAGGACGTTGCCCAGGCTGAGGATGGCGGCACTGCGACGCACAGAGGCATGACCGGTGGCAGCGGCGTCGCTTTCCCCGGCGATGTTCATGGCCGTTCGGTTTCCGTTTCGCGATACCGGGTCAACACCGTGTTGATCAACGCCGTGGTGGACTTGCCCGGCTCCAGGTCAATGTAGGTGACCCGCCCGCCATAAGCCGCAACCACGGCGGCTTCGGGCGGCCGCGGACCGTCCGGTCGATTCCAATCCGAACCTTTGACATACACATCCGGCTGCAGGGCTGCCACCAAGTCGCGACAGTCCTCGCCGTCAAAAGGAATGATGGCATCCACACAACGGAGCGCCGCCAGCAGCGCTGCCCGCTCCTCCTGAGGCACGATGGGTCGTTGCGGGCCTTTGCGCAACCGCGTACTGGCATCGGAATTGAGACCGACGATCAGGCAATCGCCCTGACGGCGGGCGGCCTGCAGGTAGCGGATGTGGCCCAGATGGAGGAGATCGAAATGACCGTTGGTAAACACGATCACCTTGCCCTGGCGACGCCTTTCCGTCACCCAGACGAGAGCCTCTTCCAGAGTGAGAATGGGCGCATTCATGCTCATAGGTTAGGGGAGGACTTTAGGATTGACCAGCCACAGCAAGGTGCCGGTACCGGCCTGCACGGCGGCCCAGCGGTCGGTATCGAAGGCGATGCAGGCCAGAGCAGCCGTGGGCAGCCGCGCCGAAGCGCCGCACAGCATCGTTACGAGCGTTTCCAGACCGGGATTATGACCCACCAACAGGACACAATCGGCCGCGTCGGGGAGATGGTGCACAACCTCAAGGAGGGCCGGCGCATCGGCCAGGTAAATGGCCGGTTCCAGTTGGATTTCACCTGGATAAGCGGCTGCACGGGCCACGCGTTTGGCCGTGGCTTTGGCCCGTTCCGCCGGCGAGCTGACGATGAGATCGGGCCGGTGTTTGCTCTTGGCCAGGAACGCGCCCACGCGCGACGCGTCCTTTTCCCCGCGTGGAGCCAGAGGGCGATCGATGTCATCGGCAGTCGGGTCATCCCAGGACGATTTGGCGTGGCGCAGGAGCAGGAGAGTCTTCATGAGGCGGGATGGTCGGACATGGCTTTGGCCACGGCGGCGGCGCGCGTGCTCACACCCATTTTGGCAAAAATAGCCTTGAGATGGCGTTTGACCGTGTTCGGGGAGATGACCAGGCGTTCGGCGATAGCGCGATTGGTCAGGCCTTCGACCAGCAGATCGAGAACCTCGGCCTCGCGGGCGGTAAGGCCGAAACGACCTGTGGTCGTCCTATCCGCAGAGGCCAGAGCCGCGGCCACGGTCTGCGCAAAAAGACTGCGGCTGAACGCGCGTTTTTCGAGAAAGGCAAAGGCACCGTATTCGCCCAGCGCCCGTTCGGCATCGGCCGCGGCAGCCACACCGCTGATGACAATGGCAGGGATATCGGCCTGGCGCACGGCCGCCAGCAGGCGAAACCCATCGACATGGCCCGCAGGCGTAGGTGTGAGGACCAAGGCCAGATCGAGCACGGCCAAATGATAGATCTCGCGACGAAGCCAACCCCAGGCTTCGCCGTAACTGCTGCACAGACGCACGCGATGGCCGGCTTCGGTCAGCAGCTCACCGAGCAGATGACGCCAACCGGCATCGTCATCCACCACGAGCACCGAGGCCCCACCGGGGTTGACTTCGGTTGCGGCCGATGGCGACGCCGCGGGGAGGGGCCGGTCCGGCCTTACGCTTGCGGGGGGCAGGGAGAGGACCTCGCGCATCAGCGCCCGGAACTCGGCGCGGCGAAAGCGCTCTTTGCGCAGGCAGGTATAAGCGCCGTACTCCTTGAGCGCGCTCACCGCCAGTTCGACCGTGGCAAAGCCGGTGAGGAGGATGGGCGTACAGCCGGGGTCGTGGCGGCGAATGGCCGTCAGCACGCGCAGACCATCCTCGTTGCGGTGATCGCCGGCTGCCAGGGCCAGATCGACAACGGCTACCCGGTGGGGTGCTGCCCGGATCAGACTCAATGCCGCCGCATAGCTGGCAGCCACATCGGTCGTCAGCCCGGCGTCGGTGAGCAACTCCGTCAAAATCTGCTGCCAGGAGCGGTCGTCTTCGACGACCAGGCCGCGGAGCACGGCGGCGGGAGAGGAAGAAGTCATAACGTCCATTGTAAAGAGGGTTGCCCGAATCGCCAAGCGAGCAATGGCGAAGGTGGCCCGAGAAGGCGCTACGGTTTATCCTGGGACGCAAGCGTGACCGCGCGTGTGTTGCTTCCTTGCTTCCTCAACCTTCGCGCAGCACCGCCCACACAAAACGCGGCAGGTCGAGCTGGCGTCGCCAGCGCCAGGGCTGCGTGACCAGCCGCCAGAGCCACTCCAGATTGAGCCGGATCAGCCAGGCCGGCGCCCGTCGCCGCCGGCCACTGACGTGGTCAAAAGCACCCCCCACACCCATGTTCACAGGCACCCCCAGGTCGTCCTTGTGGCGGGCGATCCACAGGTCCTGCGCCGGTGCCCCATAGGCCACGAGCAGAATGTGCGGCCGGGCGGCGCGGATGCGTTCGGCGATGGCCGGATAATCGGCATCGGTCGGCGAACCGGGATAAGTCCCGGCCACGATCAGGCCTGGATAACGCGCCTGCAGCACAGCCGCCGCAGCGGCGGCCACACCGGGCTCGGCGCCCAGCAGAAAGAGCCGCCAGCCTGCGGTTGCGGCCCGGGCGGCCAGATGGTAGATCCCGTCGGAGCCGGTAACGCGCTCCGGCAGGGGGGTGCCCTGACGTCGCGCCGCCCACAACAACCCGACTCCGTCGGGCAGGACCAGGTCGGCCTTCTGCAACACGGTGGCGAAATCGGGCCGGCGCCGCGCCGTCATGACGAACTCCGGGTTGGCCGTGCAAATCTGCCGTGGGACCCCCTCGGCGATAAAGGCGGCCACCAACTCCAGAAAGCCGGTATACGTAACGGGATGGACCGGGATACCGAGGATCCAAACCGGTGCAGGGATGCCGACCGTCATGCGGCGATTATAACAGGATGGCCCATGTCTCGGTTCATGACGACCGCGGCCTAGGCTTCCGTCATCAGCAGCTCCAACGCCGTGATCAAGACCGCCACGCTTTGTTGCCATTCGGCCAACCCAATGTGCTCGTCGGGTGTGTGATCGAGGGTACTGTCGCCGGGACCGTAGGCAATCAGAGGGCATTGCCACACCGGTCCGACGATGTTCATATCGGAGGTCCCTGTTTTCAGCACGAAACCCGGCCGCCCTCCCTGATGACGGATGGCCGCCAAAAAAGCCCGCACCAGGGGATTGTTCTTATCGCTCTGATAGGCGACTTCTTCGCCCCAGAAGTGCAACTCGAGGCCGGGCACATCCTCGGCGGCGCCCGTGAGCAGGGCTTTCAAGGCATCGGGACCGAAATCCGGGGGCAGACGAAAGCCCAACAAGAGATGGGCTACCTGTTCCAGCCCGTCGGTCGTCGCATCGAAACTGCGCAAAGCGGCCAGCACCTGGTCCCAGGGGCGCGTGCGGTCATGGTTCACCTGTGCCAGCCGCTGCCGTACCCGTTGCCAGTAGTCCACGGCCACCTCGCAGGCGGTCGGCATGGGGCTGGCCGTATGCGCTACCGTGCGCCGTGCCCACACATCCACCAACATCCGTCCTTTGTAGCCCAACGTCACCCGGTCCCAACCGCTGGGTTCGCCGATGATCACCCGATCGGGTTGATATTGCGTAAGCGCGTAACGGGCCCCTTTCGAGGTAACCGTTTCCTCTTCGGTGGCGCCGATGACGATAAGCCGCCAACCGGGTCGTGGCCGAACCCGGCTGACGGCAACGGCAAAGGCGGCCAACGGTCCTTTGGCATCCACGGCACCGCGGCCGTAAAGCCGGCCGTTTTCGATGCGCACCGGCACCAGGCCGGGCACCGTATCGATATGGCCCAGCAGGATGCAGTCGCGACGACGTCCTGCCTCATCAGGACCGCCATCGCGAATGCCCACGGCACTGCCGGACGCATCCACGAAGGCCTCGTCGAAGTTGTGGACCGCCATCCAATTGGCCAAAAAGTGGGCGGCTCCGGCTTCTTGTCCGGAAACGGACGGGATGCCGACCAGGGAGTAGAGGAGTTCGAAGCCGTTTAGGCCGCCGATGTTTCGTGTAGCCATGAGCTGTTAGGAAGACCGGATTGGGCGATGGACGCGGAGCCAGCTATCTGAGACCGCAGCATGGGGATAAGACCGCCGGCGTTGACGATGGCGCGCAGCGAGGGGGAGAGAGGGGGAAACGCAAAGGCGCCGGCCCGGCAAATGACGAGATGACGGTCGAGGTCGATGGTGATGGACTCGCCGGGTGTGATGGCCGCCACCGCTTCCGGACAGACGATGGGCAACAGCCCGCTGTTGACGGCATTGCGGAAGTAGATACGGGCAAAGCTGGCCGCCACAATCGCCCGCACCCCTGCCGCCACCAGACAGCCCACGGCTTGTTCCCGGCTGGAACCACAGCCCCAGTTACGGCCGGCCACGATGATGTCGCCGGGCCGCACGTTGGCGACAAAGCTCGGGTCCAGGTCTTCGAGCGCGTGCTGCGCCCATTCGGCCGGTGTCTTGAGGGTGTAGGTGTATTTGCCGGGGAAGATGACATCGGTGTTGACGTCGTCGCCGTATTTCCAGACCCGGCCGGTGAGACGATGGCCCGAAGCGGATGACGCCATCGCGGGCGTTGGGGCCGCCGTTGTTTGGCGAGGCGCGGGGGAGGCCAGGCTGATCACGCGCACCGCTTCCGATGTCGAACGGAAGCAACGAGGCCGATGCCCATCCTCGAGTTCACGCGGGTCGGCGATGCGGCCGAGGACGGCGCTGGCGGCCACGACGGCCGGATTGGCCAGATAGACCTCGCTCTCGGCGGTGCCCATGCGCCCGCGGAAATTGCGATTGCCGCTGCTGATCACGACTTCACCCGGCGCCGGGACGCCCATGTGATTGCCCATGCACGGTCCACAGCCGGGGGTGCCGATCATGGCCCCGGCCGCCAGGAAGGTCTCGATGTAGCCGGCGGCCAGGGCCTGGCGATAGACCTCGCTGGAGGCGGGGATGACGAGGAGACGGGTGCCGGGGGCCAGGCGGTGAATGCGGCCTTTGCCATGACCGAGGACGGCCGCCGCGATCGCCAGGTCCTCGAGGCGGCCGTTCGTGCAGGTGCCCAAAAACGCCTGGTGCACGGGCGTGCCGGCCACCTCCGCAAGAGGGCGGACATGGTCCGGGCGATGGGGGCAGGCCACGGCCGGTTCCAGGGTATCGAGTTCGACGACCAGGCGGGCGATGTAGCTGGCGTCGGGGTCAGGGTAAAGGGCGGAGGCGGCAATCTGCGAGTCGATGTCAGCCACCTCGCCACCTTGCCGCCGCACAACCCGCTCGGCCAACCAGGCAAACACCTGCTCATCCGGCGGCATATAGGCACTCTTGACGCCGGCTTCGGCCATCAGGTTGGGCAAGACCATCCGGCTTTCCAGACTGAGCGAGACCACGCCGGGACCGGTGAACTCGATGGCGCGGTAGAGACCGCCATCGGCGCCGATGGCCTGGAGCAACCACAGGCCCAAGTCCTTGACCATCACCCCTGGGGGCAGTTCCCCACGCAATTCGATCTGCATCGTCTCCGGCACGCGCAGCCACAGTTCGCCGGTGGCCCAGAGGGCGGCGACTTCGCTGCGACCGATGCCGGCCCCCAAAGCGCCCAACCAGCCGAAGTGGGTCGTATGGCTATCGGCGCCCAGGATGAGCTGACCCGGCCACACCAACCCCTCCTCACTCAGGACCTGATGACAGATGCCGCGTCCGGCTTCGAAAAAGTGGATGATACCTTGTTCGGCGACAAAGCGACGGATCTCGGCGTGATTGGCCGCATGTTGGGTGGTGGGAGCCGGGACGGCATGGTCGAGGGTAATGGCCAGGCGCTCCGGATAACGAACGCGAGAGGCACCCAATTGGGCGAAAATGCGGGCAATGGCAGCGGTGTTATCGTGGCTGAGCACCCAATCGGGCCGCACATCGAGGATGTCGCCGGCGACGGCCCGGTCCCGGCCGGCCGCCCGCGCCAGCGCTTTTTCGGCGAAGGTCATGCCCATACTGACCCTCCCTCATGCGTGATGGCCGTTGGCCCACATGCGCAGCAGCTCGTCCACGTCGTCAAGGGCCAGGGGTTTTTCATCAGCCAGGGCCTTGATATGCCGGGTGATGGCCTTGACCTGCTCATCGGCAAGCGACAAGCCCAGTTGTTCGGCCCGGGCCTTTACGGCGTTCCAGCCTGTCAGCCGATGGGCAATCGAGATGTAGCGGGTCAGACCGAAATCGGTCGGATCGAGCGCTTCGTAGGTTTCGGGCGCGTTGAGAATGGCCTTGGCGTGGATACCCGCTTTGTGGGTGAAAGCGCTGAACCCGGTGATGCAGTTGTTGAAGGGGATATCCACCCCCACCATGTCCGCAACCATCAACTCGATGTCGCGCAGCCGCTCCAGCCGATATTTCGCCCGCGTCGCCTCGCGATCGTAGGTGGCCATGCGGGCGATGAATCCACCCAAAGACGTAATGCCGTTGCGTTCGCCGATGCCCAGGACCGAGGTGTCGATGTGGGTGGCTCCGGCCTCCAGGGCCATAAAGGCATTGGCGATGGCACAACCGGAGTCGTTGTGGCCGTGAAACTCGATATCGCAATGCGTCAGACGCCGCAAGGTGCCCACAAGCCGAGCCACCTGCGAGGGCGTGGCGATGCCCACCGTATCGGCAATGCCCAGCCGGTTGACCACGCCCAGCCGGTCCACGGCCAGATAGACGCGTAACAGGTCCTTTTCCTCGCTGCGGAAGGAATCCTCGGTGCTAAAGCGCAACTCGATCGTCGGTGCCTGACTGCGGATCCACGTCAGCACCTCTGAGGCCAGATCGATGATTTCGTCGATGCTCTTGCCGTGGCTGAAGCGGCGCAGATGGGACGAAGTACCGATCACGACATCGATCCCGTCCACCCCGGTTTCGAGGGCGATGGCCGCATCCTCCTTGTGGCAGCGGATGTGGGTGAGGATGCGCGCCCGCAGGCCCAGCCCGACAATGGTCTTGAGGTCGGCCAGACTGGCCGGCGAGGCCAGAGGAGAGGTTAGTTCCAGATACTCGACGCCGAATTCGTCCAAAGCCTGGGCAATGCGGATTTTTTGCTCGCGCGTGAACTGGGCGCCGACGAATTGCTCACCTTCGCGTAGGGTCGATTCGATGATAAAGTAGTGGTCAAGAGGCATCGGATATCCCTCCTATAGGATGCATGGTCAGTTCGGCAAGCGTCTCATCAAGGGCGGTGATGACGTGATCCAGCTCGTCTTGGGCAATGACGAGGGGCGGTAACAGGCGCAAAACGGTGGCTCCGGCCGGCAGGGCCAGGACCCCACGGCTCTGCAGGGCCTGGAGGACCGGGGTGACCTTGGTCTTCAACTCGATGCCCACCAGAAGGCCCAAACCACGCACTGCGCGGATAAGCGGCGAACGCAGGCCGCGCAGCCGTTCCTGCAGGTAGGTTCCCAGCGTCGCCGCCCGTTCCACCAGCTTCTCGTTGCGGATGACGTCAAGGGTGGCCAGCGCTGCGGCACAGACCAGCGGATTGCCGCCGAAGGTGCTGCCGTGGCCAAGCTTGGGCAATTCACCCACCCGTTCGCCGATCAGACAGGCGCCCATGGGCAGACCGCCGGCCATCGATTTGGCCACGGCCATCAGGTCCGGTTCCAGGCCGACGTGCTCACAGGCAAACAGGCGCCCGGTGCGACCGAAGCCGGTTTGGACTTCGTCCACAATAAGCAAGGCCCCGCGCTCACGACAGAGGGCCTGTGCCGTCCGCAAGAAAGTCGGGTCGGCCGGTCGTACACCGCCTTCGCCCTGCACCACCTCGACCAACACGGCGGCCGTATCGGACCCGATAGCCTCCGCCAGGGCCGCGATGTCGTTCAAGGGGATATGGTGGAAACCGGGGACAAGCGGCTCGAAGGGCTGTCGGTATTTGGGCTCCCAGGTGGCCGAGAGCGCGCCCAGGGTGCGGCCGTGAAAGCCCCGCATCGTCGCCACGATCTGCGTCCGCCCTGTGCTGACCCGGGCGAATTTGATGGCCGCTTCCACCGCTTCGGCCCCCGAATTGCAGAGAAAGGCGCGAGTCAGACCCGGCGGCGCCATGCTCGTCAGGGCCTCGAGCAGGGCAGCCCGCCGGTCGTTGTAGAAAATCTCCGGACAGAGGATGAGCCGGGCCGCCTGGTCGGCTATGGCCGCCACGACGGCAGGATGGGCATGACCGATATTGGCTGCGCCCTGTCCACCCACACAGTCGATGTAGGCGCGGCCCTCGCTATCCCACACGCGGGCGCCCTGTCCTCGCACGATGACAAGGGGCCGCTTGGGATAGACCCCTGAGGTGTGCCGCGCTTCCAAAGCGATGACGGTCTCGGTCGGCGTGGGTTCAGGCATGGAGCGCTTCTCCGGTTGCTTGGCTTGACCAGGCCGGCGACGGCGCACCCAACCAGGTCCCGGCACCGGCCAGCGCCGTTTGGACCGGCTGCGCCACACGACCATCGGCCAGGATGACGGTCCGCACACCACCGGCCAGGGCCTCCCGGGCCGCCAGGATTTTGCGTTTCATCCGGCCGGCTGCCAGCGTTTCGGCCCAATCGAGGCGTTCGTCGGGTACGTGGCGCACCAGGCTGCTCTCATCGGGAAAACGTTCCAGCAAGCCCGGCACATTGCTGAGGATGACCAACATATCCGCCCGCAGGGCCGCGGCGATGAGGGCGGCGCCGCGATCGCCATCGACGTTGAGGCGTTCGGCCTCCTGGCCCAGGGCCAGAGGCGCGATCACGGGGGTATAACCGTGGTCGAGCAACAGCCGCAACAGCCCGGCATTGGCCGCCGTCAGCCTGCCGGTGTAATCGTCGCGCACGATGCGCTGGCGTCCGTTTTCGACCGTACGCACGGCCGTTTTGCGTTCGGCCTGCAACAGACGGCCGTCCACGCCCGACAGCCCTATGGCGTTACACCCCAGACCCTGGAGGGCGGCGACCAGCCGTTTATTGACCTGGCCGGCGGCCGCGGCCACGTAAATCTCCAGCGTTTCGGGATCGGTATACCGGCTGACATGACCCGTGGGCGAAACGAGCTGTCGTATCGGCAGACCCACGCGACGGGCCAGAGCATCGGCCGCAGCCGAGGTGCCGTGGACCAGAACGACCGGCCACCCCTGGGCGACCAGCGCCGCTACATCGGCACATACGGCCTCCGTATCTACGCCAACGCTACCACCGATTTTGATGACAAGAGGATTCATAGCGATAAGCCAACGGTTGCGAGGTGAGAAGGCCTGGAGGATGCCAACGGTCCCCCTACGGATGCAGACCGCTAAACGTCAGGCCGGTTGTTTCCTCCCAGCCCATCATCAGGTTCAGGCATTGCACGGCGCTTCCGGCAGCACCTTTACCCAGGTTGTCGATGGCGGCCAGGGCTACCAGCCGCCCGGTGGCAGGGTCCAGCTCCCAACCCACATCGGCCAGATTGGTACCCGCCAACAGCTTGGGCTCCGGATGCCGGTAGATGCCGCTGCGCTCATGGACGATGCGGACGAAAGGCTCCTGAGCGTAGGTCGCCCGATAGGCCCGCCACAGGTCCTTATCGCTCAGACCCGGTTCGACCCAGGCGTGGGCCGTGGCCAGGACCCCGCGCACGAGCTCGATGCTCGTCACCGAAAGGTAGATATCGTCTCGTCCCAGGGCCTGGGCAACCTCGGCCTCGTGGCGATGGCCCGTGGGCGCAAACGAGCGGACGGCGCCGCTCCGTTCCGGGTGATGCGAGGCCAGGCTGGGCGTGGCTCCGCCTTCGGACGAACCGGCCTTCACGTCCACGATCACCGGTCGGTCCTCGCGCAACAGACCCGCCCGTACCGGCGGCAACAGGGCCAGGATCGCCGCCGTGGCATTGCAGCCTACGCCGCTGACATAGCAACTGCGGCGTAGCGCTTCCCGATACACTTCCGGCAAACCGTAGGTGAACCGGGGGAGCCAATCCGGCGCCTGATGGTCCTCGCCGTAGCGTTGGCGATAGACGGCCGCATCACGCAGGCGAAAATCGGCCGAGAGGTCAATGAGGCGAGGGGCCAGACGGGCGAACTCGTCGATCCGGCGCTGCGCCTGGCCGTGGGGCAAGGCCAGGAACAGCACATCGCACGGTTGCAGCTCGCTCAGACGGGTGAAACGCAGCGGCTGGCGACCGCCCGTGGGACGCAGATTGGGATGAACGCTGTGGATATAGTTCCCGGCCTGCGACTCCGAGATCACCTGCGCGATTTCCACATAGGGATGGCCGCTCAGCAACCGCAACAACTCCCCCCCGCCGTAGCCGGAGCCACCAACGATGCTCACACGCACGCGCTCGCTCATGCGACGACCTCCGCCGGAGAGGGGGTGGATGAACCGGAAGGCCCCTGCCGGGCCACGGCCAGGACATAGGCTGCCACGCGCGCCGGGATATCGACGCCCGTCGGCGCGATGCTGTTGCGGAACTCCATGGTGTGGTTGACCTCGTTGACCAGAAGCCCGCGGTCGGGGTCTTCGAGCAGGTCAATGGCCACCACGCCACCGCCCACGGCCTGCGCAGCTGCCTGACAGAGCCGGTCCAGTTCCGGGGTGATCGGACAATGCTCCGCCTGCCCCCCACGGGCCGTGTTCGTGATCCAATGAGACGAATGGCGATAAATGGCCGCAATGGTCTCATCGCCGACGACAAAGGCGCGGATGTCGCGTCCCGGCTTGCGGATGTACTTCTGGATGTAGAAGATGCCGTGCTGATAGGAGCCCAGGGTCTCTTTATGTTCTAGGATGGCTTCGGCCGCATCGCGATCGTTGATACGGGCGAGCAGACGGCCCCAGGAACCGATGACCGGCTTGAGCACTACCGGATACCCCAACTCCTCGATGGCCTGGAGGGCAGCCGCAGGCGAAAAAGCGATGCGGGTCTCCGGTTGGGGCAGACCCGCATCGGTCAGGGCCGCGGTGGTGAGCAGTTTATCGGCGCAAGTAGCGGCTGTGGCATACCGATTGACGGTGGGAATGCCGGCCATTTCCAAAAGCCGCAGAGCGTACAGCCCGCGTGCCGTACTCACCGAGCGCTCGAGGACGACATCGGCGACCAAAGGGGGCCGACGCCTGTCCGCGTGGAAAACGATATCATCGTCTTGGACCACCTGCACTTCGGCGCCGGCCGCTTCCAACGCCGCCAACAAGAGTTTCTCTTCCACGCGCAGGCGGGAGACGATCACGGCGACGCGCGGCGTGGGCGATCTCATTCTCCCCAATCCTCCTCGACTTCCGGTGCCAGCTCCAGGCGCAAGGGCTCGACCGAGACAACCTCCAGCTCCACCCCGCAATCCTGGCACGGGACGATTTCGCCCGGCAGGGGATTGCTCAGCGTGAGGCTGGCTTCGCATTCGGGACAAAGGGCTTGGTACGCCATGGGACACACTCCTTCTTGGGTTGAGAAATGGGATAGGAAGACCAAACAAGCCAAAACAAAAAAGCCCCTCCGCCGAACCGGCGGGAGGGGCTGAAGGAACGGACACAAGCGTGTCGAAGCAGCCTATCCGAACCACCGGTCCGGCAGGGTGGGAAACTGCTTCTTGCCGCGCTTGTCAAACGAGAACATAGGGAACGAATGGAGAGGCATCAAAGGGACGAGACCACAAAAAAAGGTCCCACCGGTTTTTGCCCGGTGGGGCCTATGCCTGTCAAGGGTGTGTGCTCACCGCAAGGGCAATCGGCCTTCCCGGGCAGGGGAGGGCTTCTTGGCCTTGCAGGACTTGGCGGTGAGCGGGTGATTCATAAACAAACCTGGGGAGGGCTTGCGAAGGACAAAGCCGATTCTATACAGAGAGGCCCCGTCTGTCAAATAACGCTGGGCCGCGCGTGAGGGGGCAAAGGCCTTGTAGGCCTTGGTCCTTGCCGCCTGCCGATGCTAGAATCCACTGCATCGCTTGCTTTGTGGACATTGCTCTCCGCTTTCTGTCTGCCTTTATGCCTCTTCGCATCCTCTCCGCTGCCGACCTGCGCCGCGTGCTGCCCATGACGGCGGCCATCGCCGCCATGCGCACCGCCTTCGCCGAAGTAGCGGCCGGCACGGCTCAGGTACCCTTGCGCACCGCTCTGAGCACCCCTCACGGCCTGAGCCTGTTCATGCCCGGCTACCTGGCGCAGAGCCGCGGTCTGGCCCAAAAGGTCGTTTCGGTGTATAACGGCAATCCGGCCCAGGGCTTGCCGGCCATCACCGGCCTGGTGATCGTCCTCGATCCCGTCACCGGATTGCCGCGCGGGTTGATGGACGGCGGCACGCTGACCGCCATCCGCACCGGGGCGGCGGCCGGCCTGGCTACCGAGCTGCTGGCCCGACCCGAAAGCCATATCCTGGCCCTGTTCGGTGCTGGGGGTATGGCTTATGACCAGGTCTGGGCCGTAGCGGCCGTGCGGCCGCTGACCGAGATTCGGATCGTCAGCCGCCACGGCGAAAGCGCCCGTCGCCTTGCCGCCCGGCTGCAGGAGGAAGGGTTGCCGGCGCAGGCCGTGGCGGATCCGGCCGCAGCCGTGCGCGGGGCCGATATTGTTTCCTGCATCACCCCCAGCCGGACGCCTCTGTTTGCCGATGCCGATATCGCCCCCGGCACCCATCTCAACCTCTCCGGCGCCTATACCCCGGAGATGGTCGAAGCCCCGGCCGCTACCATCGTCCGCAGTCGCATCTTCGTGGACCAGGTCGAGGCCTGTATGGCCGAAGCCGGTGATCTGTTGCAACCTTTGGCCGCCGGGCTGATCACGGCCGACCACTTCCGCACCACTCTGGGCGACGTGATCCTGGGTCGGGCTGCAGGGCGACGCACCGCTACCGAGATCACCGTCTTCAAAAGCGTTGGTCTGGCGGCGCAGGATGTGGCGGCGGCCTGCCTGGCCCTGGCACGGGCCGAAGCCGAGGGTATCGGCACCCTGGTCGAGCTGTTCTAGAATCCTCCGACGTTCCCGCCTTTTGGCCCATGCCCATGCTCCCTCCTACGGTCGACGTTGTGATCATCGGCGGCGGTGTGATGGGCACCAGCGTCGCCTATCACCTGGCCCGACGGCAGGCCGGGCGCATTCTGCTCCTCGAAAAGGCGCCGTTTTTCGGTCAGGGTGCTACCGGGGCCTGTGCCGGTGGTATCCGCCATCAGTTTTCCACCGAGGTCAACGTCCGCCTTTCCACGCTTAGCATCCAGATGCTCGAACGGTTCCCGGAGGAGATGGAGCAGGACATCGGCCTCAATTTCTGCGGCTACCTCTTCCTGCTCAGCTCACCGGCCACCATCGCCGCGTTTCGCCAACACATGGCCATGCAGCATCGCCTGGGCATCGCCACGGAGTGGCTCGAACGCGACGAAATCGCCCGTCGTGCTCCCTGGATCGATCTGGATGCCGAACCCGCCATCCTGGCCGGTACCTTCTACGGACGCGATGGCTTGTGCGACCCCCATTCGGTCGTCCAGGGCTATGTCAAACAGGCCCGACGCCTGGGCGCCGATCTGCGCACCCAGGTTACCGTTACGGCCATCCGGGCCGAGGCCGGTCGTGTCGTCGGCGTGGAAACCACGGACGGCTTCGTGGCGACGGGCACCGTCGTGCTCACGGCTGGCCCTTGGTCGGCGCCGCTGGCGGCAACGGTCGGTATTGATCTACCCGTCGTGCCGTTGCGGCGTCAGATCGCCGTGACCCGGCCGTTGGGGATCCCACGCACCATGCCGTTTATCATCGACTTCGATCAAAGCCTCTACTTCCATTACGAAACCGGTGGGATTCTCACCGGGATGTCGAATCCCCACGAAACACCCGGGGAGAAACTGGAGGTCGATCAGGCCTGGACCTTGTTTCACCTGGAACGGGCTATGACCCGCATGCCTCTGCTCGAGCGGGCCGAGTTATTGACGCAATGGGCTGGATTGTACGAGGTGACGCCCGACAGCCAGCCCATCATCGGGCCGCTGCCAATAACGGGCCTGTTCACCTGCACCGGCTTCAGCGGCCATGGCTTTATGCAGGGGCCGATCTGCGGGTTGCTTGTAGCCGAAGACATCCTGGACGGCGGCGCTACTACCGTGGATATCGGCGAGTTGCGGTATGAACGATTCCGGCATGGTAGCAGCGTCGGCGAAAAGCACGTTGTATGAGGAGGTCATGGATTCATGCTGGATATCCGTCTGCTCCGCGAAGAACCGGATCGAGTGCGCCAGGCCATGGTGGCCCTGGGCGCCACCGATGCTCCGGTCGAGGAGGCCATCCAACTCGATGCCCGGCGTCGGGCCATTCTCGTTGAGGTCGAGGCCCTGAAGGCCGAGCGCAATGCCGGTTCCAAGGAAATCGGCAACCTGATGCGCGCCGGGAAGCGCGCCGAAGCCGAGGCGCTCAAGCAGCGCATGGCCGAATTGGGCACCCGCATCGATGGCCTCGAAGCCGAGCTGAAAGAAGTGGAGGCGAAGCTGGAGTGGGCCATGCTCAATATCCCCAACCTGCCCCTGCCCGAGGTTCCCATCGGCAAGGATGAAAGCGAGAACGTCGTCGTGCGCACGCCCATCCCCCCACGCGAGTTGGGTTTCCCGCCCAAACCGCACTGGGAGATCGGCGAAGCCCTCGATATTCTCGATTTTGAGCGCGGGGTGAAGCTGGCGGGCAGTCGTTTTTACGTGATGAAAGGCCTGGGCGCTCGTTTGCAGCGCAGCCTGATCACCTGGATGCTCGATGTTCACATCCATCAGCACGGCTATACCGAGGTTTATCCGCCCTTTTTGGTGCGCGAGGCCTGTCTGGTCGGCACGGGGAACCTGCCCAAGTTCGGCGACAACCTCTATCGGGACATCGAGGAGGACCTCTGGTTGATTCCCACCGCCGAGGTTCCCGTTACCAACCTCTATCGCGATGAAATCCTGGAGGCGGACCAGCTTCCCATCAAGCATGTCGCCTATACGCCCTGTTTCCGCCGGGAGAAAATGAGTGCCGGCAAAGACACGCGGGGCATCAAGCGCGGCCATCAGTTCGACAAAGTGGAAATGGTCAAGTTCTGCACGCCCGAGACCGGCCGTGCCGAGCTGGATTCGCTGGTGGACAACGCCGAGGACATCTGTCGTCTGCTCGATATCCCCTATCGGGTCGTGCAGATGTGTACAGGCGACCTGAGTTTCGTGGCCGCCATCAAGTTCGACATCGAGATGTGGGCGCCGGGGGTGGGCGAATGGCTGGAAGTGAGTTCGTGCTCGCTGTTCACCGATTTCCAGGCCCGTCGCGCCAACATCCGCTACCGGCCGGAACCGGGCGCCAAGCCCCGCTATGTGTATACGCTCAACGGCTCGGGCCTGGCCCTGCCGCGCGTCGTCATTGCCATCCTGGAGAATTACCAACAACCCGACGGCAGCGTCGTCGTGCCCGCAGTGCTGCGCCCGTACATGGGTGTGGATGTGATTCGGTGATTGTGATTCGGTTTCGGAGTGTGCCGGTGCAACGTTTGAACGTTTGAACGTTGGAACGTTGAGAACGTTGGAACGTTCCGCTACCCCGGCCCCAGCCCCTACGGGCACCACCCGGACAGGTGAGCCATGGCGATGCGTTGGGCGTGTAGACGCTCCCGCACCGCCGCTCCCTGCCCACAAACGGGCGAGGAGCAGCGAAATGGAGGTTCGGGGCAGATCGCTTGAGAAGCCACCGCTCACCGACATAGGGATAGAACCAGGCCATTTGCACATAGATGCGGCTGCGTTCTAAAATTCACGCATTTGTAATGCAGGCTGTCAGCGCGCCGGCGCGCTAACTACACATACGGAGACAAATTGCTATGAGATTGCAAGAGCCTTACCGGACTCGTCCTATCCGGTTTATTGAACTGTGGCAGGAAGCGAATTGGAAATTGAAGGTGTACGGCATTGCTTACCAACGTCCTCTGCCGCGACCAGAACTGATTGAAGCCGCAAAAAGGGTTGCTCGCCCGCATCTTCTTGCGAATGGCCATAAGCATTACGGCGTGGGCTTTCTCGGCGTGCATGACGGCCGCGACGCGAATTTCATCTTTGTGGATTACTGGGCAGATGAGAACGAGTTGCATCATCATGTTTATGTCTCGCCCGCGGACAAGCCGGAGTTATTGGAGTATGCCACGCCAATGGGCTTGATCGCCTGTGTTTGGGATTTGCGCGTCATATGGTTCGAAAGGGAAGCATGGGTTGAAACTGTGTTGAAAAATCCTGCCGGGCCGGATTTGGAGAGGTATTTATCATGCCGGTTGAATGAAGACGCATAACAGGGCAGATTCTGGCAACGGAACGATGGTACAATGACCCGGCCGGATTCTAGAGGCAAATGCGGACCCACAACGCCTGGCACCTCACCTGCAGCCGCGGCGCAGCGCAGGCGCACCCGACCGTCAGCCCGCCCATCGGGCAAGGGCGGTTGGGGATGGAGACGAAAAGCGGATGAAACGCTCGTCTCTTCCGGCGCAGACGAAGCCGGGATGAAGCGGGGAAAGGGCACTTTCGGCGGGATGAGGCGCGCAGATGGCCGACGCGGGAGGCGGTGACGCCGGAGGTGCAGAAGGCGCTCATGCGTGCGGCGACGATGGGCTATCAGGAGAGGACGGTCTCCCCAGATCAACCGGACATTGACATCGCCGACCTGGATATGGTCCACCTGCGCAACGTCCCGCCTACGCCGGCCAATTACGCCCAGCGCAGCGGTCGCGCGGGACGGCAGGGGCAGGCCGGGCTGATTTTCACCTATTGCGGCGCGCTCAACTCTCACGACCAGTATTTCTTCCACGATCGGGAGGGGATGGTTGCGGGCGGCGTCCGGCCTCCGCGGTTGGATCTCGCCAACGAAAGCCTGCTCCGCGCCCATCTGCACGCCCTCTGGCTGGCCGAGGTGCGGCTCCCGTTGGGGCAATCCATCGAGGGGATTGTGGAGACCGAGCAGGGGGCCCTCCCCCTGCGCGAGCACGTAGCGGCGGCCATTCACCTGAGTCCCGCTGCCCGGCAAAGGCTGCGGCAGCGCATGCGCGCCGCGCTCCAGCATGACACAGCCCTGCTCTCGGCAGCCCCCTGGTTCACCGAGGACTGGCTCGACCGGGTGTTAGCGGAAGCGCCGCAGGTATTCGACCGCGCCTTTGACCGCTGGCGCGAACTCTACCGTGCCGCCACCCGTCAACTGCTGGAAGCGCAACAGGCGCTGCTGAGAGCGCGTAAACCCGACGATCAGCAACGCGCCAAACGCCTGGAAGACGAGGCCGTCCGGCAGCGCAATCTCCTCTTGCAGATTGATGTCCGGCGCGAAGAGAGCGACTTTTACCCCTACCGCTACCTCGCCAGCGAGGGCTTTTTGCCCGGCTACAACTTCCCGGCGCTGCCGCTGCGGGCCTGGGTGCCGCGCGGTGAAGGGGAATTCATCCCGCGGCCCCGCGCGCCGGCGCTGCGCGAATTTGCTCCGGGCAACATCATCTACCACGAAGGCGCCAAGTGGGAAGTGGTGGCCTTTCAAGCGCCGCCCGGCGGATTGGATGAACGGCGGCGGCAGCAACGCCTCTGCTACACCTGTGGGGCCTTCTGCGAACCGACCCTGGATTTGTGCCCGGCCTGCCACACCCGCTTCGACGGCGAGAACAGCCTGCTCGTCTCCCTGCTGGATATGCCCAACGTGAAAACCTGCCGTCGCGAACGCATCACCTCGGATGAAGAAGAGCGCCGCCGGCGCGGCTACAGCATCGAAACCTTCTACCGATTCGCCCCCGCTCCCGACGGTAGTCCACGCGTGCAACTGGCCGACGTCATGGTCCAGGGACAGCCCCTCTTCCACCTGCTCTACGCGCCGGCCGCTACGCTCCTGCGGGTCAATCACGGCTGGCGTATTGCGCGCACGCCGGGGTTCCTGGTGGATTTTGAAAGCGGGGAACTGCTCACCGATGCCGCGCTGCCCGCCCGGCCAACGGCGCGCCCGCAACGGCTCGAAAACGTGCGCCTGGCGGTGTAGGAGACCCAGAACCTGCTCCTCCTGCGGCCTGCACAGGCCGATCGCTTCGCCGACCCGGCGTTCACCGTCACGCTGCAGTACGCGCTCCAGTGGGGAATGGAGCAGATGTACCAGTTAGAGGAAAACGAACTGGCGGCCGAGCGCATCGGGCGCGATGAGCACCACGCCCTGCTGTTCTATGAGACCTCCGAAGGGGGCAGCGGGGTGCTGCGGCGCTTGCTGGAAGAGACCGACGCGCTGGCCCGCATCGCCCAGGCAGCGCTGGCGCGGCTGCACTACACGCCCGACGGCGCCGACCTCCGGCCGGAGTGCGTCGCGGCCTGTTACGAATGTCTGCTGAGCTACAGCAATCAGCTCGATGCCTTGTTGCTGGACCGTTGCTGGGTGCGCGATCTACTGGTGGCGCTGACACACGCACGCACCTGCCGCGCGTCGCCGGCCGCTCCTATGCCGAACAGCTGGCCTGGCTACGCTCCCTGACCGATGCCCGCTCCGATCTGGAGCGTCATTTCCTGGACGTGTTGGCTGCGGGCGGTTACCGCCTGCCGGATGACGCGCAACACGCCATCCCCGAACTGCGCTGTAATGCCGATTTCTTCTACGCGCCCAACGTCTGCCTCTTTTGCGACGGCGCCGCCCACGACGAACCCGAACAACATCGCTGCGACACCATGCTGTGGGAAGAACTAAGGGCGCGCGGCTACCGGTTGGTGGTCATCCACCACGACCGCAACCTGGCGGAACAGATCCGCTCCCTGGCTGATCTCTTTGGCGGCCCATAGACCGATGTTCCGTCTCTCCCCGACCCTCGTCGGCTCTCTCGCCATCACCCTCGACGGCCACCAGGTCATGCGCCCGGAATCGGACAAAGCGCGCTGACTGCTGGCGCAGCTGGCGCTCAAGCCGGAGTGTGCCGTTTGCCTCAGGGGATTGTGCACGCTTCTCTAGCCCGAATCCCTCGTCGCACGCTGCCCAGAATCTGCCCCAATCCCTCTTCGCCCTCCGCCAGGCCAAGCACCGGACGCCTGCTTCTACGGCTGTCCTGAAGCCTTCGTGGCCGGTCCTTTCGACGATAACCCCATTTCCTGTTGATTGCGTGTGCCGGTGCCTCTGAACCAACGCGCACGAACCTGGCAAAAACTTCGTTTTCCCGTTCGCAGGACCTGTGCTAAAATGGGAATAAAAGTTACAAACGATGTGCGCCCAGGCGACGGCCGCTCACGGCCACCTCGTCATTCAGATGTTGGGGCCGCCGGCGATCGTGTGGGAGGGGCAGTCCTTCCCCATCGCGCGACGCCAGGTGCGCGCGCTTCTGTATCGGCTGGCGGCCGACCGCCACTTTGTCGCGCGCGATGCGCTCTGCGCCCTCTTCTGGCCCGACGCTCCTACCGACGTCGCCCAGGCCAACCTGAGCCGTCTGGTCTATTTGTTGAAGCAGGCCCTGCCCGATCCGGAGCTGCTCCTGCGCCGGGAAGAGCAGATCGGCTTCGACCCGGAGCGGACCTGGGCCGACACGTGCGCGCTGGCGGCGGTCCTCGACCGGCCTCTGGTCGAACCGGCCGCGCTGCGTGCCGCAGCCGCGCTCTACCGTAGCCCCTTCCTGGACGGTTTTTCTTGCCCCGACGCGGCCGAGTTCGACCTGTGGATCACGCGACAGCGCCACGCCTGGGAGCAGCGCTACCTGGCCTTGCTCGGCCGCCTGCTGGACCTGGAGGAGCAGCAGGGCGACCTCGCCGCGGCCGTCCGCTGGGCCCGGCGCTACCTGGAGATTGACGAGCTCGCCGAGCCCATCCATCGCCGGCTCATCCTCCTCTACGCAGCCCTGGGCGATCGCGAGGCCGCGGCCCAGCAGTTCGAGCGCTGCGTCGTGGCGCTGGAGCGCGAGCTGGGGGTGGCGCCGCTCCCCGAAACCCGCGCCGCCTATGAGGCCGCCCTGAGCGGTCGCCGCAGCCGGCCGACCCGGCGCAGTGTGCCCGCCTGGCACCTGTGGCCGACCATGGCGGCGCCCTTCGTCGGCCGCGAGGCCGCGCTGGAGCAGCTCCGCCGGGCCTACGCGCATGCCCGCGGCGGCCGTGGGGCCGCGATGTTCATCGCCGGCGAGGCCGGCATCGGCAAGACCCGCCTGCTGCAGGAATTCACCGCCTCCCTGCCCGCCGACGCGCCGATCCTGGCCGTTGCCGGCCGGGAGATGGCCCAGGATGTCCCCTACCTGGCGCTGGCCGAGGGGCTGCGCCGCGTCCTGCCCGCCGTGGACTGGGCCGGCCTGCCCGTCTCGCGTGGCCTCCTGGCCGAGCTGACCGTCATCCTGCCCGACCTGCGCGACCGCTGTCCGGGCCTCCCCGCGCGGCAGGATGCTCCGGCCGCCGGGCCGACGCGTCTTTTCCTGGCCCTGGACGACCTTCTGGCCGCGCTCGCCCATGCGCAGCCGCCCCTGGTCTTCTGCCTGGACGACCTCCACCTGCTGGACGAGTCTACCCGCGGCTGGCTGACCGGCTGGCTGGCCGGCCTGCGCCATCTGCCCGCCCTCTTCCTGGCCACGTATCGGCCGGAGGAGGCTGCGGCGGCCGCCCCCTTGCAGCGGGCCGCGGCCCACGGCTGCCCGGTCACGGAGCTGGCGCTCGCCGGGCTGGAGCGGGCCGCCGTCCGGGAGATCGTCCGCTATGCGCTGGGGGAAGCCGCGCACGACCCGGCGCTGGACGAGCATCTGCATCAGCTCACCGGCAGCAACCCGTTCTTCCTGCTGGAGCTTCTCCGCCATCTGGCCGAAAACCCCGCGCCGGCGGCCGCCGCGCCGGACGAGCTCTCCTTCCCCGCCACGATCCAGGATGCGGTTCGGCGCCGGCTGGACCGCCTGCCGGCCGCCGCGCGGCACGCGCTGGAGGCGGCCAGCGTGTTGGGGACCCCGTTCTCGCCGGAGGTGCTGGCCGCGACGGCCGCTTGCGCCGAGGAGGAGGTCATCCCCGCGCTGGAGCTCCTGGCGGCGCAGGGACTGATCGTCGAACGGGGCCGCGAGTACGGCTTCGCCCATGACCTGGTGCGGGAGCTGGTCTATCGGGGGATGCCTTACCATCGCCGCCGTCTGCTCCATCGCCGCGCCGCGCAGGCGCTCCGGCGCCTGGCCCCCGTGGAGCTGGCGGCCATCGCCCGCCACTTGCAGCAGGCCGATGAGCCGAAGGAGGCCGCCGACTGGTGGCTGCGCGCAGGGGACGCGGCCCGCCGGATGTACGCCTGCGGCGAGGCCGTGCGCTGCTACGAGCGGGCTTTGGCCTTGCAGCGCACGGCGGCCGACGATGAGGCCGCGGCGCGCACCCTCATGCGCCTGGGCCTGACCCATCACATCGCCTTCGACTTCGACCGGGCCGCACAGGCCTATGCCCAGGGGTTCACGCTGCGCCGGCAAACCGCGCGCCAGGCCGCCCGGCCGGCCGCAGGTTCCCAGGTGTTGCGGGTGGACTGGCCCGCGCTCAGCACCCTGGACCCGGCCCTGGCCCAGAACGCCAATTCCGGCGGCGTCATCGAGCAGCTCTTCAGCGGCCTGGCGACATGGGACCCCGACCTGAACGTGATCCCGGACGCGGCACGCGAGTGGGAGGTGCAGGATGAGGGACGCCGCTACATTTTTTACCTCAAGGAGGACGGCCGCTGGAGCGATGGGCAGCCGCTGCGCGCCCAGGATTTTATCGTCGCCTGGCGCCGTATCCTGCACCCGCGCAGCACCAGCCCCTTCGTCCGGCTGCTTTTCCCCATCCGCCACGCTGCCGCCTATCACCAGAGCCGCCTGGACGATCCCGCAGTGCCGGCCGTGCAAGCGGCCGATGATCTGACGCTGGTGGTGGAGCTGGAGCATCCGTGCAGTTTCTTCCCCCACCTGATCGCGCACCCCGTCGCGCGGCCTGTGCCTGCGCATCGGCTGGAGACAGCAGGAGAAGGTTGGTGGAAGCCCGATCTCCTGGTGACCAACGGCCCGTTCCGCCTGCGGGAGTGGATTCCGGATGTCCGGGCGGCGTTGGCCCGCTCGCCCACCTATCGGGGCGACTGGCCCGGCAACGCGGAGGAGGTCGTCCTGCATCTGGGGTTGGACCGGGAGCGCAAGCAGGTCAAGTGGCGCCGGTATCAGGAGGGCGGCCTGGATGTCTTCACGCTGCGCTGGGGGCTTGCGCCCGAGGAGATGGCGCGCATCCGGCAGGAGGGCGCCGGCGAGCTGGTCTCCGCGGCCAACTTCTTCGTCCGCTTCCTGGGGTTCGACACGCGACGTACGCCCTTTGCCGATGCGCGGGTGCGACACGCCTTTGCGCATGCCGTAGACCGGCGCAGCGTCATTCACCTGCTCGGCGGCGACCTGGCGCCGGCCTGCGGGGGGATGATCCCGCCGGGAATGCCCGGCCACACGGCGGAGCTGGCCCCCGGCTACGATCCCCTGCAGGCGCAGTCGCTGCTGGCGGCCGCGGGATACCCCGACGGCCGCGGCTTCCCCCCGGTGCGCCTGCTGGCCTTCCCGGGCGCGGAGGCCGCGGCCGAATACCTGCAACTGGCCTGGCGCCGCATCCTCCGGGTGGAGGTCGGCCTGGAAGCCCTGCCCTGGGAAGCGTACCAGCAGCGGCTGCGATGTGGGCCGTGGCCCGATCTCTTCCTGGCCGGCTGGGTGGCCGATTACCCTGATCCGGATAGCCTGCTGCGCGTGTGCGCCATCCAGGAGCGGACCGGCTGGCACAACGCCGCTTACCTTGCCCTGCTGGAGCAGGCTGCCCGCAGCCGGGATCCGGAGGGGCGGTTGCGCCTCTACCGGCAAGCCGACGCCCTGCTGATGCACGATCTGCCCATTTTCCCCCTGGCCTACTCCTGCTGGTCTCTGCTCCTCAAGCCGCGGGTGCGCCATTTTCCCCTCTCTCCGCTCAAGTGGTGGTACTGGACGGAAGTGGTGCTGGAGGCCATGTAGCTACTCCGCCGAATGAATTCGGGGCCCTTGTCGGGGGCGAACCGCCGCCAGTCGCTGCCGCGCGTTCACCCCCACCCCCGTCCCCGCCCCCTGTCAGGGGGCGGGGAGAAGTTGAAAGGGGTAGACGGGCCGCCGAGTCAATTCGGGGCGAAGGGGCCGTGGGCCGCGCTGTCGGCCTGCGCCGACCGGGTGGGCCCGTGTAGAGAATTTGTAGAGCGCCCTGTGCTATGGATAGTCAAAACATCCCCCACAGGAGAAGGCCATGGACAGCGGAGCCACCGTTTATCTATCCTATCTGGTCCGGCTGTGGTATATGCCGGATCGGGGTGGGGGGCAATGGTCCGGCGAGGTGGAATGCATCCAGGACGGACGCCGCCGGCGGTTCGAGTCGCTGGCAGAGATCGCCGCGTTCTTTTCCTCTCCGGAGAGGTTTTGGGAGGGGGAGAAAGATGTGCGGGGACCGGCCTGAAAATCTACCACCGTGAGCAGTGGCCGATCTTCACTCAGGACAAAGACGAATCTACCTATCTACATATCCTCATTTGGAGGTGCAAAATGAAACGACAACTCTTTCTGATCGGCCTTCTGGCAGTGTTGCTAGGCATTGCCCTGACGGCGAGCCTGAGCCGGGCGCAGGGGCCGGATACACCGACGCCGACGCCGGGCGGCGAGGTCGTGGTGGAGGGGGTCGGCCCGATGGCCGCAGTAGGCGCCAAGATCCCCATCCAGGGCCGGCTGACGGACCGCAGCGGCAATCCCGTCGCCGACGGCAATTACAACATCACCGCCAGCATCTACAACGTGTCCAGTGGTGGGACGGCGCTCTGCTCAGACGCCGATACCGTGTCCGTAAGCAACGGGTTGTTCACTATGAACATAAACCACTGTGATTCCGACGACATCAACGGCCGGCAACTCTATCTGGGCATCAAGGTAGGAACCGATGCCGAAATGACCCCCCGCCAGGCCATCTATCCCGTGCCCTATGCCTGGAGCCTGCGGCCGGGGGCGGTGATCAGTAATACTACCACTACCGGTCATGCCCTGGAGGTGTGGAGCGCTGCCGGTTCCGGCGCAACCGGTACAGCGCTATGGGTGAGGAACACCAACACCGGTAGCGGAATCGCCCTCTGGGCTAGAGCCCAGGGAACAGACACAACGCTGATCTCCAGCGCCGAGGGATCAGGTCCCATATTCAAGGGCTTCGGCGGAGACGGCGGCGAGCACGAGTTCATCATTTATAATGATGGCTCCGTCTGGGCCGAGGGCGATGTATCGCAGAGCCGTACAGCAGATGGATTGGTGAAGGCTGGGGTCTTCTTGAATTGCGCGGGGAGTTTATCGGAGATCGACTATTCTTTTAACAACGTGGGCGGCACGATTGCCCTTGTCAGTGACCCAGATGGAGGTCAATGCACCATAGACTTTAACTTTGACATCAGTGACCGCTACTTTGTTGCTACGGCGCTGACGATCGATGCGGCTCGCGGCGTGACTTGCTCTCGAGGAGGCGCGCTTCCCAATGATCAACTGCATTGCTTCCGCTGGAAAGCCGATGGAAGCCCTGTTGGTGGGGATATCATGGTCCTGGTGTACTGATCCACGCCCTCTTCGCGCAATGAGGAGATAGAGCGATGAGCAAGCCAAAAGGGATTGTACTGGCCGCTGGCGCTCTCTGCGTGCTCCTGCTGACCAGCCGCGCCCTGGCGATGTCTTCCATCAACTACCGGCTGGACTGGTTCGTCCCGCTGACCGGCGGGGGCGGCGGGCCAGCACAATCGGCCCACTACGCCGTCAACTTCACCGTCGGCCAATCGGCCATCGGCACGGCTTCCAGCATGAGTTATGGCGGCTGCCTGGGCTACTGGTGCGGCGCGGCAGGGCAGTACAGAGTATACCTGCCGCTGGTGCTGCGGAATTTTTAGCCCTCACCTACCCCCAACCCCCTCCCTCTCCCAGGTTTGGGAGAGGGAGGGGGCGGAGGGGGTGGGTGAGGGCAGGAGGTCCCCATGACAACCCTGCGCCTTCCCGCCATCCTGCTCCTCGCCCTTTCCCTGACCCTGGCCTGCAATCTGGCCCCCGTCCCTACCCCGGCTGCACCGGCGGCAGGCGAAACATCCGTGCCGACTGCGGTTACCACTTCACCCGCATCTTCGGGTGAGTCCCCGGTCACCGCTGCGGGCAACATCTACTACGTCGCCCCGAACGGCGACAACGCCAACCCCGGCACCCGCGACCGGCCCTGGGCCACCCCCGGCTACGGCTCGCGGCAACTGGCCCCCGGCGATACCCTCGTCATCCTCGGTGGCCGCTACACCCTCAGCGAGTACGACGCCGACATCATCACTCCGCCCTCCGGCACCGCCGACGCCTGGATCACCATCACCGGCGAAGAGGGCCACCGCCCCGTCCTGGCCGGCCGCGATAACCTCCTCACCGCCATCAACCTGTCCGGCGTCCGGTACGTCCGCATCCAGAACCTGGAGATCACCCACGACGACACCGCCTCTGGCGAGGCGCTCTACTTCCGCGAGGGGGTGGAAATCCTCGGCGCGCCCGCCGCCCACATCGTCCTCCAGGACCTGTATATCCACCACGTGGACGAGTTCGGGATGAACATCCAGGACGTGGAGGACCTGCAAATCCTCAACTGCCGCATAGAATATGCCGGCTTTGGCGCGCTGGGCGGGCCGGCCGGGGAACACGGCGGCTGGCGGGACGTGGTCATCCGCGGCTCTTCCCTCTCCTGGAGCGGCCACTATTACCAGGGCGGCGACGGCTCCAATCGCCCCTACGACCGGCCCGACGGCTTCGGCATTGAGCCATCCCAGGGGCCGATTCTGATCGAGGACACCGTCGCCGCGCACAACTATGGCGACGGGCTGGACTCCAAGGCCGCCAACACCACCATCCGCCGCTGCGTCATCGCCAACAACTCCTGCGACGGGGTGAAACTGTGGGGCGACGGCAGCCACATCGAGAACACCCTCATCTACGGCCGCGGCGACGGCAACGCGCAGGTCACCCCCTGGTCGGCCATCGTCATCGCGCCCGAAGAACAGGCCAATGCCCGCTTTGAGATCGTCAACGTCACCGTGGATGACTACCTCGGCCACAACTACCTGATGTACGTGCAGTACGACTACCCCGACGTTCCCGCCCATGTCACGGTGCGCAACACCATTTTCAGTAGCCGCGGTCCCGAAGCGCCGATCTTCGTCGCCCAGGCCAGCACCCTCGTGGCCGACCACACCCTCTTCTACCTGCCGCAGAACGAGACGGTCCTGACCCACGGCGGGACGGCCTACACCTGCGGGGACATCAGTTCGCTGGGGGCGGGCAACCTCTGCGGCGACCCGCGCTTCGTGCGCCCGGCCTGGGGGGAGGTGGGGGACTATCACCTGCAGGCGGGGAGCCCGGCGATAGATGCCGGCAGCGCCGAGGGCGCGCCGGCGGTGGACCTGGAGAATCACCCCCGAGATGCCCGGCCCGACATCGGCGCGTATGAGTATCGGCAGGCGGCGGCATGGCTCTACCTGCCGCTGGC
>JBBINH010000031.1:0-37499 GCA_037443945.1 Caldilineales bacterium | reverse complement strand
GGCCGCCGGCCGCACCCTTCGCGGCGCGTGGCGATCCCAGCCGTTCATGGCGCCGAACAACGCCCGGACCCCTTGCGCATGGCGCCGCGCGGCGCCGGTGGCGCCTGCCGTGGCGGGTTCGACCGCACGTGGCGCTGCGCTGCGTAGTCTGAGCTTGTCTCCCACGTCATGACTGTGGTAATCTGCCCCCACGTTGACCTCCGTTGTCATCGCTACCCTCACCCAAAGGAGCCGTGCAAGTTGAAATCGATGACCTGGCGCTACATCCCCTTGTTCCTGGCCTTGCTGGCTGCCCTAAGCCTGCTATCCTGTCGCGATCGTGACGACCGCGAACCCACGCCGAACATCATGAGCACCACGCCGGCCCCGACAGCCACCTGGCCGCCGACGCTGGCGCCTTTCGCCTCTCCCCTCGAATCGCCGCCGGGTTTGCAACCCTGACATGATGACGGCCATGGGGGCCTGGCCGGTTCCCAACCTCCTTTCTTCACATCGTCATCCTAGGGCCGGGTGAGCGGCGCCAAGATGCGTCCACCGCCGGCGCGCGTCTCGGCCATCCAGCCCACCTGTCCCTGCCAATCCACCAGCCACCAGATCAGGCCGTCCATTTCCGTCGGCCCCCCGATAATGGTGACTGTATCTCCCGCCGGCACCAGGCCAATGCGGTCGCTGGCCGGTTTATTCAGATAACCGGGCGTCTTGCGCAGATTGACGACGGTGTTGGCAACATTGACGGCCGTGTCGCCCTGGCGAAAGGTGAACGATCCGCCGGTTGGTGTGGGGTAAGGCAACGGCGTGTCCGTGGGAAGCGGTGTTGGCGTGTCCATCGGGGCCGGCGTCGGTGCGGGTGGAGGCGTCCAGGAACGTTCCGGCGCCGTAGCGATGTTGAACAGCGTGGCCACGGTCGGAAGGACCAGCAGGCCAACGGTGCATAGGGTCAGGGCAAAAACAAGCAGGCCGAGGACCAGACCGATCAGAACCGGATGCCGCTCGGAAACGGGTTCGGGGACGGAAGGGGGTAAAGCCGTCATAGGGGATCGGAAAAGGATAGAATCGTTACGATTATACACGACTGCTGCGCCTGGATGGTGGTTCCCCAAGGCCGTCGGCCTGATCGGCGGCTGCCGGCGTTTCCCCGAACTCGGACAGGGAGTAATAGGATTTCGGCTTACATTTTTGTCGCCGATGTGCTATCCTACGGGTGAGAACCGGTTGATCGCTTTTTCACAGAGATGGATCCATGATCGGCAACAACGCCTGGCTTTCCACCTTTGCCCTGCTTCTGGCAGCGTGCACGCCCCTGGTAGTGACGTCATGGCCGGTCCCATCGCCGACGGTACCGCCGCGACCGACCAAGCCTCAGCCCGTTATCAAGCTGCCATCGCCCCGCACGCACGGGGAAATGAGCCTGGAAGAAACCTTGGCACGGCGGCGCTCGTTGCGTGCCTATACGACCACACCGTTGACCCTGGCCGAGATAGGCTAGCTGCTTTGGGCTGCCAAGGGATCACCGACCCGGAGGGACGGCGCACCTCGCCCTCGGCAGGGGCCCGCTATCCCCTGGAGGTGGCCTCGGTTCTATCTTTTGTTGGTGAGAACGTTAGAACGTTTGAACGTTAGAACGTTATGCCTGCCTGCCGCTCTTGCGCCAACACACTCCGGAACCGAGTCTGGAGGTGTATGTGGTGTTGCCCGAGGCCGTTTATCATTACCGACCGCATCCGCACGAGTTGCATCTGCATTTGCGGAGCGATCGGCGGCAGGCCCTCTACGAGGCAGCGCTGGCCCAAGAGGCCGTGCTGAAGGCGCCGGTCGTCCTCGTAATCACGGCCGTTTATCGCCGCACGGCCGAGCGTTATGGCGATCGGGCTTTGCGTTACGTCCATATGGAAGTGGGACACGCGGCGCAGAACGTTCTCCTGCAGGCCGTCAGCCTGGGCCTGGGTTCGGTGCCCATTGCTCCCTTTGATGACGATCGCGTTCGCGAGGTTTTGGCCCTGCCTGCCGACCACGCGCCCCTCTATCTGCTCCCGGTAGGGCATCCGCCCGCAAGTCCCTGAGGATGCCGGCCTACCGGTTGCCGACGAGGGCTTTTTGCACCTCGTGATAAATCGGTTTGGGCTGAAAATCGGGCGTGACGAAGGTGTAGTAATCCCGCAAATTACGCTCCGGCCAGGGGTAGCGGAAGGCCCACATACTCAGCGAATCCAGCCAGGGCCAATCCAGGGCCATTTCGTAGGCGGTTAGGGTGTAGCGAATGCGTTGCGCCGGGCGCACGGCTCGCGTCCAGCGCGGGTGATCGTTCCAGCCGGCCTCGGTGATGTGGATGGGTTTGGCCTCGTCGCCATGGGCAACCATCACCGCCCGCAAGAGCTCGACCCGTCGGAAATTGAGGACATCGGCCGCCGGGGGATCTTCGGGGGCGTAGGTCAGGCCGTAGGCATGGACGGCGAGGGCATCGAAACAGGGCCCGGCCCCGGCCTTGTACATGGCCTCCAGAAAGGCCAGGTCGTTCATCCCCAGCTCATCGCCGGGATCGCCCAGGGTGGGCGCCAGCGCGCCGCCCAGGATAATCATATCGGGATCGACCTGGCGGATGGCTGCACTGGCTTGACATAACAATCGAGTGTAGGCTGCCGGATCGGGAGGGCGATAGCCCCACTCCAGAGCCAGATTCGGCTCGTTCCAGAGGATGATATGGCGGATGCGCCCGCGGAAATGCTCGGCAAAGGCGGCGGCATAAGCGGCAAAAGCGTCGAAGCGGGTTTCTTCGAGATAGGTCGTGGTCGTATCGGCCGGGCGGGCCCATGCCGGCACAAAACCCAAGCGGGCGATGACCTTCAGACCCTGTCGATTGGCATGATCCACGACCAAATCGGCGTGTTCCCAGTCGAAACGACCCGGCGCTGGTTCGCTGAAAGCCCACGGAAAGTATTCGACAATCCAGGGTGTACCCATTTCCCGCACCATTTCCAGGGTGCGCTTGATCTTCCAGGTTTCGACCTCGTTTTCCAGGCGGGTATGGACACCGGCCTTGGGATTGCGGGTCATCACCTGCTGTTGCGGACCGAGGTCGATTGTGGTCTGCTGTCGGAAGGCAAGCAGCCATCCCAGCCCCAACAGCACCATCACCCCCAGCACGAACCGCACCGAACGTCCATAACCACGCGAACGCATACACCCGCAACCTTCTAACCGTCCAATTGTGCTGCGACGAACAGCGCGTCGGTGATGGCATGACCGAGGGCTGTGTTGTTGAAGAAGCACCAGACCGGCGCCCTCTGCGCATAGGCCTGCAGGCGGGCGGCCAGATCGATCAGAAAAGCCTCCGGGTAAGCCGAGGCATATAGCCGGGGAGAACCGTGCAGCCGCCAGTACACCAGTCCCGGCCAGCCGCCCGGCTCATCGCCGCCGGGACCGTAGACCGGGTCGGTCGCCACACGGGCGATGCGAAACCGCTGCAGCAGCGTTTCCGCTTCGTCCGTGAACCAGCTCGCATGCCGCGGCTCGCAGACCACGTCGCCATCGAACTCCTGACGCAGCGCCGTGCAGAAGTCGGCGACCGTCCGGGCCTCGAAGCGCAAACTCGGCGGCAACTGGACCAGCCAGGGCCCCAGCTTCTCGCCTAAGGCCGCCGTTTCCTGGCGGAAGCGAACAAGGCCGGCGGGGTCCTGCAGGCGTCGGAAGTGGGTGATCAGCCGCGGCAGCTTGACCGCAAAAC
Source organism: Caldilineales bacterium (assembly GCA_037443945.1). Lineage (GTDB taxonomy): Bacteria > Chloroflexota > Anaerolineae > J102 > J102 > SSF26. The sequence continues at coordinate 33,778 of JBBINH010000031.1, read as the reverse complement.
GGAATCCCGGTGGGGTGACATCGGCCCACCGGGCGTAGGTTTCCGGCCGATGGGAGCGGTAGAACGAGGAGGCGATCTCCACGGCCGCAAAGCGGCGGGCATAGCGTTCGAGATGGCTGCCGGAGCCGGGAAAGCGCTCGGCGTGCGCACGCGGAATGGCCCAACCGGTGCAACCGATGAAGATGGGATACGTGGGCATGGGTATAGTATACCCATGGCGGCTGTTGTTCGGGATGGGAGACTCGGTTCTATCTTTTGTTGGTGAGAACGTTTGAACGTTATGCCTGCCCCTCTTGCGCCAACACACTCCGGAACCGAGTCGGATGGGACCGACCCAGTTGCGCCGAGCAGGCCCACATCGGCAACGAGAGGGGGCAGATGGCGACTGCCACCTCTCGGCTGGGCGAGCTTCAGACACCGGCGGCCTGGGCCATGGCCTCCCAGAAATGCCATTCGTATTCCAGGAGCAGCCGCGTGGATTGGCGGATTTGCTGCGCGGTCACACCGCGATTGAGCGCCAGTTGCAGGTTGATCTCATCGGGCTTGCAACCGGGGCAATCCCCCAGCGAAGTGCCGCGCTCCAGTGCAGCCTGGATGAACGGCACGACCTCTTCATCCCGGGGCTGATAGTTGGCGTACATCTCGAAGAAGAGAACGTCCTCGCGATCAAAGCCATAGCGGGTCTGCAGGGCCCGACTGACCCGCAAGGCATTGGCGATCCACACCTGGGCATCGAAGTAAAAGGCCGTGATCAGATCGGCGTCGGTACCGTACAGGCACACGAACGTCTCGTAATAACTGAACATCATCGCCTCGGCCAGGAGAGGCATCGCCTGCAGGTCGGCTTCGCTCAGGTCGAGGGCCTGTGCGAAGCGAAGTACGGCTTCGCGGACGGCAAACTCGGCCTGGAGGAACTCATTCAGTTTCTTGCGGCTGGGTTGATGACCGTAGCGTGCCAGCAGCAAGGCAATGTTCTGCAGTCCCTGCGAGACTATGTGATACTGGGATGAGGCCAGGATACGGAAAGACTCCGGCGGCACGTTACCTGCCTCCAGAGCATCAAGATAACGGTGGGTGGTGATCCGCCGCAAGAGCGGCTGCAGCTCGCGACGCAAATCCTGCAGCAAAACGACGGCATCTTCGGCAAACAGTGGTGTAGACATGATCGAACTCCTTGGACAAAAAAACACCCTCTGCCGGACGACAGAGGGTGAGAAAACAAAGCAACCATCGCATCCCTGCGCCGGCATTACCCGGATCAGGTTCAAGGGGTCGAGAACGGAACGGTTCTCCTCTCAGCCCGGCCACACCGAGCTCCCCCTATGGGTTTGTCAAACAAGACCACATGGCCTGATGGCATCGGCCTGCGGTACACCGCTATTATAACCGGACAGGCCGGGTTGTCAATGCGGCCGCTTCCGTGTTTCCTCGCCGGGTCTTATCGCTCCTCGCGAGCATAGGGCTGCATGAGCGCTGCCGGCACCCCCACCCGTTGCCGAAAGGCTTTGCCGGAAACAAGCAGCAGCACGAGGATGGTCAACAAAAAGGGCAGCATGTTCAGGAAATTCGGGGAAATGCCCAGGGGCTGAAGCCGAAATTGGAGCACGCGTACACCGCCGAATAGATAGGCACCCAACAAGGCCCGCACCGGATCCCACATGGCAAAAATGGTGAGAGCGATCACAATCCAGCCGGCGCCGGCGGTCATGCCCTCGATCCAGGCCGGGGCATAGGCCACCGAAAGAAAAGCCCCGCCCAAACCGGCCATGATCCCCCCGAAAACCACGGCCAGATAGCGCACCCGCACCACATTCACCCCCATAGCATCGGCGGCGGCCGGATTTTCCCCCACCGAGCGCAAGGTGATGCCCCAGTAGGTTTTGTAAAGGACAAACCACAAAACCGGAACCAGGACGATGGATAGATAAACCAGGGCGTTGAACCGGAAAAGCATGGGACCAAGCACAGGCAGATCGCTCAATCCGGGGAGATCGAGGGGCTTGATCCGGGCTACCGGCGGCATACCGATATAGCGCTTGCCGATCATGCCGCTGATCCCCAATCCCAGCATGGTCAACGCCAGGCCCGAGACCACTTGATTGACCCGTAACGTCACCGAGGCAAAGGCATGGATCAGGGCCATCAGACCGCCGACCAAGGCCGCCGCGACAACGCCCAGGAGCAGATTGCCCGTGGTTTGGGTCACGGCGAAACCGGTCACGGCGCCCATAATCATCATGCCTTCCACACCCAGGTTGAGCACCCCGGAACGCTCGGCATACACTTCACCTAGGGTGCCATAGAGTAGGGCCGTACCGGCAGGAATGGTCAAGGCGATCACCGAGACGAGGAACTCGATCATGACCGTAACTCCAGGCGCAGGCGATAGCGGGTGAAGACATCCCCGGCGATGACGAAAAGGAGGATCATGCCGTTGAAAATGTAAATGCTGGCCGCCGGTAGATTCAGCGCCACCTGAATGGCGTCGCCGCCCACCAGCAAACCGCCGATCAGAAAGGCGGTGATGAGGGTGGCGAGAGGATTCAAGCGCGCCAGCCAGGCCACGATGATGGCCGTAAAGCCATAACCGGGCGAAATGCCCTCCGGAGGACTCAGACGCGCATGGATGCCGGCGACCTCGCCCACACCGGCCATACCGGCCAGCCCCCCGCTGATCAGAAGCACGAGCACGAGAATCCGGTCTGTGTTCATACCGGCATAGCGCGCCGCCGCAGGGTTTTCGCCCGTGACCCGAATCTCGTAGCCCAGTTTGGTGCGTTCCAGCAACAGGTAGAGCAATACGGCCAACCCGACGGCCAAAAACAAGGTGGGGTAATGGATGCGTGTCCCTTCCAGGTGCGGCAGCTGCGCTGCCAGGGCAAACCGTGACGAATAGGGAAAACCCCGTTCTTCGGGACCACGCCAGGGTCCGTACACCAGATAACGCACGAGATCGCTGGCGACATAGACCAACATCAACGAGGTGAGCACCTCATCCACGCGAAAACGCGCCTTCAAAAGAGCCGGGATCGCAGCCCAAAGGGCGCCGCCCAGAAAGCCGCCCAGAAACATGACCGGCAACAGCACCCCTCGTGGCCAATGCCCGAAGTTCAAGGCGATACCGCCGCCGACCAGCGCGCCGATCAAGAGCTGCCCCTCGGCGCCGATGTTGTACACGCGTGCCCGAAAGGCCAGCGCCAGACCCGCACCCGTCAGGAGCAAGGGGATGGACTTGGCCAGCGACTCGCTCAACCCGTATAGCGAACCAAAACCACCGCGCACAATGCGCCGGTAGGCATAAATGGGATCGACTCCCAGGCTCGAAAACACCAGACCGATGGCCAGCAAGGCCAAGAGCAGGGATACCATCAACGCCAGGGTTGAGGTCAGACGCGATGTGGACAACCGTCGTTCCACCCGAAGCCGCGGCAGGTTCATACCCACTCCTCACGCGGCAAACGCAAAGCCCCTGCCATCATCAGACCGATGCGGTCCAGATTCTGTGCTTCACCCCGGACAATCCCCATGATCTCGCCCTCGTACAAGACGGCGACGCGATCGCTCAGGGTCATCACTTCCTCCAGGTCTTCGGAAATGAGCAAGATGGCCCGTCCCTGTTGCCGTTGTTCCAAAAGGATCTTCCAGACCGTTTCCGTCGCTCCCACATCCAGCCCGCTCGTGGGTGAGGCGACGATGAGCAAGGCCGGTTGTGAAGACAACTCGCGCGCCAGCAAGGCCCGCTGGATATTGCCGCCGGACAGCAATTTGACGGGTGTCTCCCGGCCGGGCGTTATGACGGCATATTCGGCGATCAGGCGATCGGCATGAGCATTGATGGCGCGACGGTCGAGAAATCCGCTTCGGCCAAAGACGGGCTGGCGATAGGCTTTCAGGATCATGTTTTCGGCGATGCTCATCCCCGGTACCAGGGCATTCATCCGTTCGCCGGGCACGCAGGCAATCCCGGCCTCGATGCGGGCACGTGGTGGCATATGCGTTAGCGTCTGTCCGTTCAAGATGATCGAACCCTGGACGGCCGGCCGCAGTCCGATGAGGGTCTCGACAAGTTCACGCTGGCCGTTGCCGGCCACGCCGGCAATGCCCAAGATCTCCCCTCGCCGCACGGTAAACGAAATGTCCTTGAGCGCCGGCATTTGCTTGTCGTTGTACGCATGCAGGTTCTCGACCCGCAGAACGACTTCGCCCGCTGCGTTTTGTGGTTTTGTCAGGCGGAACAGCACCTCCCGTCCCACCATCCACTGCGCCAGCTCCCGCTCGTTCGTTTGCGCCGTCTCCAGGGTCGTCACGACCCTGCCCTGCCGCAGCACCGTCACGCGGTCGCTGATGGCCGTGACCTCATCGAGTTTGTGGGTGATGAAGATGAGCGTGTGCCCCTCCTCTTTCATCCGTTGCAGGGTCTTGAGCAGGTCGGCGATTTCCCCCGGCGTCAGCATGGAGGTCGGTTCATCCAGGATCAAAATCTCAGCCCGCCGATACAGGGCTTTTAGGATCTCCACCCGCTGTTGTTCGCCGGCCGAGAGCTGCCAGATGCGCGCATTCGGATCCACCTCCAGATGGTAGTGGCGGGCCAGGGCCTCGATCTGCCGTCGCGCCTCGCCTTCACGAAACAGCACGCCCTGTTTCATGCCCAGAACAACGTTTTCCGTAACGGTATGGGTGGGCACCAGCCGAAACTGCTGGTGGATCATCCCGATACCGAGCCGAATGGCATCCTGCGGCGAGCGGATGACCACAGGCCGACCCCAAACCTGGATTTCCCCTTCGTCCGGATGGTAGATTCCGTAGAGGATGTTCGTCAGGGTGGTCTTGCCGGCGCCGTTTTCGCCTAACAGGGCGTGGATTTCCCCTTTTCTGACCTCAAGGTCAATGTGGTCGTTGGCCACCACGCCGGGGAAACGTTTCGTGATGCCCCGCATGAGTACGGCCGGGGACGCAGAAGCCGAGGCCATGATACCCTCCGCCATCGTTCGTGACCCTCTCCGTCCCGGAGACGGCCGATTCGCAACAACACAAGCACGTCCTGGGCGGATCGGAGGAGTCGTGACCGCACGCAGCTCGGGGAGGGCGGTCCCACGTTGCCGCCCTCCCCGATGCGAACGCTTACTTAGGCTCGCCGATCACGCCTTCGACAAACCAGTCAATGGTGGTAATCTCAAGATAGGACAGCCGCTGTCCGTCCTTGATCCGCAACGTGCCCGTCTGGTCGTTGATGGGCCCCTCGAAGGGATCGAACAACAGCGCCGGATCTTTCATCTGCTCGATGCGTTTGAAAATCAAATCGTAGACGCTGATCTCACCCAGGAGGGGATCGTTCACCGTGACGGCCTTCAGCGCCGATTCAAATTTCGGGTTGATGGGCACCCCGAAATCACCACCCAACTCGACGGCCGAGGGCGCGCCTAGCTGCCAGCCACCGCTCAACAAGCCCCAGTAATCCACGTTTTCCAGATTCTTGGTCGTATAAATCCCCAGGTAAATCTTGGTGAGGATATCCTCGTAGATCAGCCCCCAATTGACCAACTGACCGCTGACCATGGATTCAGGGCCGTACTGGGCCATGGGGCTGTAATGACCGAAGGAGTAGACCGGTTTGCCTCGCTGCGTGGTGTACTCTTCGGCGACTTGGACAACGGTGGGACTGTCCTCGGTGAAGGCCAGGACATCCACCCCGGTGGCGATTAACGACTCGGCAGCCTCGCGGGCCTTGGCCGGATCATACCAGGAATACAGCCAGCGTACTTCGACGGTAGCGTTGGGATTCGCCTCTCGCACCCCGATGGTGAAGGCATTGATATGCCGCACGACTTCGGGGATCGGATGGGCACCGACATAACCGACCTTGCCGCTCTTGGTCAGGGCCCCGGCCATGAGCCCGTTCAGATAGTAAATCTGATAGAAGTCCGCCATCATCGTCGCCATGTTGGGCGCACGCTTATAGCCGGAGACATGGACGAAGAACGTATCGGGATATTTCTGCGCGGCCTTGAGGGTGTCGTCCATGTAGCCGAAGGAGGTTGTGAACACCACGTCACACTTCTCTTCCACCACGAAACGATCGATAAAGCGGGGTGAATCGCTCTCGGCCACACTCTCCACGTACGTCGTCTCCAGCCAGTCGTAGCGGTCGTCCACATAACGACGGCCTACATCATGGGCATGGGTCCAACCCAGGTCACCGATAGGCCCGACATAGATGTAGCAGGCCTTCAGGGTCTTGGCCGGTGCCGGTTCTGCGGGTGCTGCCGGAGCAGCCGGCGCAGCCGGCGCCGACGGTGTGGGCGTGAGCCCGGCACAGGCCGAGAGCACCAGGGTCAGAGCCATTGCCAGAACGATAAAAGGCAACAGGTGCTTGCGCATCTCTTCTACCCCCTTTGCAAAAGCGTAGCGAAAGGACGAACGATGTGAGCAAAAAGGATGGCGGGTTTTGGAAACTCCTCTTGCTCGGGAACCGATTTTACCATACGATGGGCCCCGGATGCGCAATTCCGCTGCAGGCGCAAAAGCCGTATGGTGGCTGCCGAAACCATTTCATACTCCATGGGTGATCGCTCTCATCGGGGACGATAGCGGTGTGAGTCATCGGGCTCCTGCGGGGCAAGAACCCCTTTCTGGCGGCGATTATAGAGGGTTCGGGGGCTCTGTCAAATCGGTTCCGTCAGGACGTCCCCCGACCTGCTTGCCTTTCGACCTGAGGCCGATTTGACAACGGCCGAACGACTGCGCTATACTCGGCGTCACTTCAAGCCTGTTGGCCTTTTTATGACCACGTTCGCCCTGTCCTTCCTCGTCATCGTTCTCGGTATTGAGCTCCTCGTCCTTATTGGCGGCCAGGAGCCGCTACCGGTTGGAAGGCAGGCGCGCATCGCATAACCAGCGCACATCCTCGTAACACAGGCCCCCTTCCAACCGGAAGGGGGCTTTTTTTACAGCGTCCTTTTTCCTCAGGCAATGGCGCCCCCTTTCCGTCGCGCGGCGACAAACAGGGGGCGTTTTTGTAGCGTTTATCCGGTCGGTTGTCGACCGTTTGGCTTGGCTTTTTCTCTCTTTCCCTCGTTTTGCTCAAGGAGCAAGTGTGCTATGAAGCTGAAAGGAGCGCAGATCATCTGGGAAGCCCTGATCCGCGAAGGGGTACGCGTGGTGTTCGGCTATCCCGGCGGCGCCATCCTGCCCGCATACGATGCCCTGGTGCAATATCCCCAGATTCATCATGTGCTCGTGCGGCATGAACAGGGCGCTGCTCATATGGCCGAAGGCTATGCACGTGCCAGCGGTCAGGTAGGGGTCTGTGTGGCGACCTCAGGACCCGGCGCCACCAATCTCGTGACGGGTCTCGCCGATGCCATCATGGACTCCGTGCCGATTGTAGCCATCACCGGTCAGGTTCCGACAAATCTCCTGGGCAACGATGCGTTTCAGGAAACCGATGTGACCGGCATCACCCAGCCTATCACCAAACATAATTACCTGGTGACCGATGTGCATGAACTGCCCAGGGTCATGAAAGAAGCCTTCTATATCGCCCGCACGGGCCGTCCCGGACCGGTGCTGATCGATATCTGCAAGGATGTGCAGAACGCCAGCACCGAGTTCGTTTATGAGGAGATCGAGGTCAAACTGCCCGGTTTCAACCCCTACTTCGGTATCAGCGAGGAGGCCGTGCGGGCAGCGGCAGCCTTGATCAACCAATCCAAACGGCCTCTGATCATCGCCGGGCACGGTGTGCAAATGGCCAACGCCACCCAAGAGCTGCGGCATCTGGCCGAGAAGGCCGAAATCCCGGTCACCACCACCCTGTTGGGCCTGGGCGACATCCCCGAAACCCATCCGCTGGCCCTGGGCATGTGCGGCATGCACGGCGAGGCCCACACGAACCTGGCCATCCAGGCCTGCGATCTGCTCATCGGTATCGGCATGCGCTTCGATGATCGTGTGACCGGTCGGCTTGATGCCTTTGCCCCCAACGCTAAAATCATCCATCTGGAGCTCGACCCGGCCGAAGTGGGCAAGAACGTCAAACCCGATGTGGCCCTGATCGGGGATTGCAAGGAGAGCCTGCAAGCCCTCATCCCCCTGGTCGAACCGACCCGCCACCGGGAATGGCTGGCCGAGATCGCGGCCTGGCGTCGCGACGGCGAAGAGCGGGATATCCTCAACGCCGAAGTCGACGAGCTGATCCCACCCTATATCATGCGGCAGCTCTGGCACAGTACCCAGGGGCAATGCATTGTGGTCACCGATGTGGGCCAGCATCAGATGTGGGAGGCCCAGTACTTCCTCCATGAGCGACCCCATCAACTGATCACCTCCGGTGGACTGGGCACCATGGGCTTTGCCGTACCCGCGGCCGTCGGCGCCCAGATCGCCAAACCCGAAGCTCTCGTCTGGGCCGTGGTGGGCGATGGCGGCTTCCAGATGACCATGCAGGAACTGGCCGTCATCGTGCAAGAGCGCTTGCCGGTCAAGATTGCCATTATCAACAACGGCTTCTTGGGCATGGTGCGACAATGGCAGCAGCTTTTCTACGACAAGCGCTACAGTCACACCCCGCTCCTCAATCCCGATTTCATCAAAATTGCCGAGGCCTACGACATCCCGGCCCGCCGGGTGACCCGCCGTGAGGAAGTGGTCGATGCCTTTGCCCAGGCCAACAGCCATCCGGGACCTTTCCTGCTGGAATTCCGGGTCAAGGAAGAGGTCAATGTCTACCCGATGGTGGCGCCGGGCGCGGCCGTGGGCGATCTCATCCGGCGGCCGAAGGTGGTGCAGGGGCCTAGCGGCGTCGTACCGGCCTGGTAAGGAGGCGTCATCATGAGCGATAGCAACGGTCGTGCTCTCAACAAACATACCGTGATCGCCTGGTTGGAGGACAAACCGGGCGTGCTTAACCGGGTGGTGAGTCTGTTCCGCCGGCGCAACTTCAACATCGAGAGCCTCTCGGTGGGCCACAGCGAGACGCCCGGCATCAGCCGTCTGACCTTTGTCGTCAACGGTGATGATCGCATGGTGGAGCAGGCGGTCAAACAGCTCTACAAGCTGGTCAACGTCACCCGTGTCGAGGACATCACCCACAAGCCCGCCGTCATCCGCGAGATGGCGCTGATCCGGGTCAAGGTGGACGGCCAGACCCGCTCGGAAATCATGCAGATTGTGGACATCTATCGCCAGCAGATCGTGGATGTCAGCCTGGATGCCGTGGTGATCCAGGCGGTGGGCACCGAAGAGCGCATCAACAGCCTGATCGAGCTTCTGAGCAACTACCCGATTTTGGAGATGGTGCGCACCGGCGCCGTAGCCATGACCCGTGGTCACGTGGGCCGTAACGGTTCGCTCGCCCAGCAACAACGCCGCACGGCTTTGTAATGGTTTCCCTTTGTCCCCGTTATTCCTTCACGTTCTTTTGTTCAATCCCTTGACGATTATGGCTACTATTTACTACGACAAGGATGCCGACCTTTCTCGCCTGGCAGGTCGCAAAATCGCCGTCATCGGCTATGGCAGCCAGGGCCATGCCCACAGCCTCAACCTGCGCGATAGCGGCATGGATGTCCGCGTCGGTCTCTATGAAGGTTCGTCGTCGTGGGCCAAGGCCGAGGCCGACGGCCTGCGGGTGATGCCGACGGCGCAGGCCTGCGCCGAGGCCGATATCATCATGCTCCTGGCGCCGGATCCGGCCCAGCCGCGCATTTACAAAGAAAGCATCGAGCCCCATCTGACGCCCGGTAAGACCCTGATGTTCGGCCACGGCTTCAACATCCGCTTCGGCCAGATCATCCCGCCGGATTTTGTGGACGTGAGCATGGTGGCGCCCAAAGCGCCGGGCCATCGCGTACGCGAGCTGTTTGTGGAGGGTGTGGGCACACCCGGCCTGGTGGCGGTCCATCAGGATGCCAGCGGCCACGCCTGGGCCGATGCCCTGGCCTATGCCAAAGGCATCGGTTGCACCCGGGCCGGCGCCATCGTCACCACCTTCAAAGAGGAGACGGAAACCGACCTCTTCGGCGAACAGGCCGTCCTCTGCGGCGGCGTCAGTGCCCTGGTCAAGGCCGGTTTCGAGACCCTGGTGGCGGCCGGCTATCAGCCGGAGGTGGCCTATTTCGAGTGCATGCACGAACTGAAGCTGATCGTGGACCTCATGTACCAGGGCGGTCTCAACTACATGCGCTATTCGGTCAGCGATACGGCCGAACACGGCGATTACCATGCCGGCGACCGCATCATCACCGAGGAAACCAAGGCGACCATGCGCAAACTCCTGGCCGACATTCAATCCGGGGCGTATGCCGAAGAGTGGATCGAGGAAAACGCCAAAGGACGTCCCAACTTCAATGCCCGCCGTGCGGCCGAACGTCAGCACCCCATTGAACAGGTCGGCCGCGAACTGCGGCGCATGATGCCCTGGCTGAATCCCAAAGAAGTCTAATCCTCCTACCCCTATTCCTACCTTCCCGTGCGAGGCACTTATGAACCGCTCAACTGACGGACGCGATGTCGTTTTGATTTTCGATACGACCCTGCGCGACGGCGAACAATCACCGGGGGCTACCCTCAACGCGCAGGAAAAGCTGGATATCGCCCGGCAGCTGGCGCGGCTGGGCGTGGACATCATCGAAGCGGGTTTCCCGGCCGCTTCGCCCGGTGACCTCGAGGCGGTCAAGCGCATTGCCGAGACCGTGGGCCAGGAGAAGCGGGTCAATAAATTCGGCCAGCCGGCCGATCCCCCCATCATCGCGGCCCTGGCCCGGGCCAACAAGGAGGACATCGATGCTGCCTGGGAAGCCGTGCGTCCGGCCCAACATCCCCGCATCCACACGTTCCTGGCCACCTCGCCCATTCACATGGAGTACAAACTTCGCATGACGCCCGAAGAGGTGGTGGCGCGGGTGGCCGAGATGGTGGCCTACGCCAAATCGCTGTGCCCGGATGTCGAATTTAGCCCCGAGGATGCCGGCCGCAGTGACCCGCGGTTTCTCTACCGCGTGCTGGAGACGGCCATCAAGGCCGGCGCCACAACCATCAACATCCCCGATACCGTGGGTTACACCACGCCCGATGAGTTCGGCCGCCTCATCCGTGACATCCGCGAGAACACCCCCGGCGCCAAAGATGTCATCATCTCCGTCCATTGTCACAACGACCTGGGGCTGGCCACGGCCAACACCCTGGCCGGCATCCAAAACGGTGCCCGCCAGGTCGAGGTGACGATGAACGGCATCGGCGAGCGCGCAGGCAATACCAGTCTGGAGGAAGTGGTGATGGCCCTGTACGTGCGCCGCGCCATCTTCGAAGTGGACACGAACATCATCACCCAGGAAATCCACCGCACCTCCGACATGGTCAGCCGTTATACCGGCATCGTCATCCAGCCCAACAAAGCCATTGTCGGCGCCAATGCCTTTGCCCATGAGGCCGGTATCCATCAAGATGGGATGCTCAAACACAAACGCACCTACGAGATCATGGATGCCGAGACCATCGGCCTCAGCCACAGCCAACTCGTCCTGGGCAAGCATTCGGGCCGTCACGCGTTTCGGGTCCATCTCGAACGGATGGGTTACCATCTCAGCGAGCAAGAGCTGAGCAAGGCCTTCCGCCGCTTCAAAGAACTCGCCGACAAGAAAAAGGTCATCACCGACGCCGACATCGAAGCCCTGGTGGGTGACGAGCTTTACCAGCCTCGGGAGACTTGGGAGCTGGTGCGCGTGCAGGTGCAATGCGGCAACACCGTCGTGCCGACGGCCGTGGTCACTTTGCGCAACGCCAACACAGGCGAACAGCTCACCGAGGCCGGCTTCGGCACGGGGCCGGTGGATGCCGTGTGTCAGGCCATCAACCGCATTGTCCAGGTGCCCAACATCCTGACCGAGTTTCTGGTTCAGGCCGTGACCGAAGGCATCGATGCCAACGGCGACGTGACCATTCGTGTGGCCGTCCCCGACAGCCGCGGCTACAAACATACGGCCCAAGGCCGACCGCGACGGCGGCTTTTCTCCGGCCGGGGCATTGATACCGACATCGTGGTCGCCTCGGCCAAGGCCTACCTGCAGGCCTTGAACAAGCTCATTGCCGCCGGCAACGAAGATAGCGCCGCCGTCATGCTCGGCAACGGTCAGATCACCCAGGTGTAGAGGAAGCGCCATGAGCGATACCACCTCCACGACCAAACCGCGTACCCTGTTTGAGAAAGTCTGGGATGCTCACGTGGTCAAACAAGACCCCGGCGCGCCGGCGGTGTTATACATTGATGCCCATTTCGTCCACGAAGTCACCTCCCCCCAGGCCTTTGCCTTGCTGCGGGAGCGTGGGCTGAAAGTCCGCCGTCCCGACCGTACTTTCGCCACCATGGACCACGCCATCCCCACACGCATGCTTCCCATCGAACTCTGGCCGGCCGATGCCGCCACCCAGGTGCGCACGCTGCGCCAGAACGCTCGCGATTTCGGCATCACCCTGTGGGATATCGAGGGCGACGCCCAGGGCATCGTTCACGTCATCGGCCCGGAGATGGGCATCACCCAGCCCGGCATGACCGTCGTCTGCGGGGACAGCCACACGAGCACCCACGGCGCTTTCGGCGCCCTGGCCTTTGGCATCGGCACCAGCGAGGTCGGCCATGTCCTGGCGACGCAATGTCTGCTGCAATACCGCCCCAAGACCTTTGCCATCACCCTCGAAGGCGACCTGGGTGTGGGGGTGACGGCCAAGGACATCATCCTGGCCATCATCGCCCGCAACGGCGTGAGCGGCGGCGTGGGCTATGTCTTCGAATACCGCGGGAGCACCATCCGCAAACTCAATATGGCCAACCGCATGACCATCTGCAACATGAGCATCGAAGGCGGCGCCCGCGCCGGCATGATCGCCCCCGATGAAACCACCTTCGCCTACCTCAAAGGCCGCCCTTATGCGCCTCAGGGCGCCGATTGGGACCGGGCCGTGGCCTATTGGCGTACCCTACCCACCGATGAGGGCGCCGTTTTCGACCGCGCACTGTTCATCGATGCCGGCACCTTAGAACCCATGGTGACCTACGGCACGAATCCGGGCCAGGGCATCCCCATCACAGGCCGTATCCCCCGACCGGAAGACATCGAGGACCCGGCCGAGCGCCGCAGCCTGATCGGCGCCCTTGAGTACATGGGTCTTAAGCCCGGTCAGCCGATCGAAGGCCAGCACGTGGACATCGTCTTCATCGGCTCCTGCACGAACAGTCGCATCGAGGACCTGCGCGAGGCGGCCGCCATTGTGCGCGGGCGCAAGCTGGCCGACCACGTCTGGGGCATTGTGGTCCCCGGTTCGAAGGCGGTCAAGGCCCAGGCCGAAGCCGAAGGACTGGACCGCATCTTCATCGAAGCCGGCTTTGAATGGCGTGGGGCCGGCTGCAGCATGTGTCTGGGCATGAACGAGGACAAAGCCGGGTCCGGCAAGTATGTGGCCAGCACCAGCAACCGCAACTTCCAGGGACGGCAGGGTCCGGGCGCTCGGACCTTGCTGATGAGTCCGATCATGGCCGCGGCTGCCGCCGTCCACGGCCGCGTCGTCGATGTGCGCGCGCTGCTCTAAGCGCTGCTGTTCCTTTCCGGCGAGGTCTCCGAACCTATGACCCCGTTCACCGTTCTCACCGCCACCGCCGTCCCGCTGCGCGCGGAAAACGTCGATACCGATCAGATCATCCCTGCCCGTTACCTCACCGCCGTGACCCGTGCCGGAATGGGCGAGGGCCTTTTTGCCGCCTGGCGCTATGATGCCGACGGTCGGCCGCGGCCGGATTTCGTCCTCAATCGGCCCGAATACGCCGGCGCCCAAATCCTCATCGCCGGTCGCAACTTCGGCAGCGGCTCCAGCCGTGAACATGCCGTATGGGCCCTGACCGAATACGGCTTTCGCGCCGTCATCAGCCCCGGTTTTGCCGACATTTTCTACAACAACGCCCTCAAAAACGGCCTGTTGCCTGTCGTTCTGCCCGAAACCGTGGTCCATGCCCTTTGGGACCGCGTGGAGGCCGAACCCCGCAGCCCGATTACCATTGACCTGGCCGCACAAACGGTGCGTCTGCCCGACGGCGAAGTGCTCACCTTTGCCATCGATCCCTATCGCAAGCTCTGTTTGTTACAAGGTGTGGACGATCTGGGCTATCTCTTGGCCCAGGAGGAGGCCATCGCCGCTTATGAACGGGCGCGTGGCCTGATCCCTACCGTTTGAGTGCTAGCCGAACCCTATCCCGCTTAGGAGGCTTTCATGAATGCTTTGACTTTACCCCCCGAAGTTCCCCAAGAAACCGATGCCGTTGACCTCGAAGCCGAGCTGTATCTCCCGGTTGAGGAAACCGCCCAACCCGACGATGCCGAAAGCACCACCCGCTTTCCGGCACGCGTGATCCGGGATGCCACAGCCCTCCAGGAACGGCGGTGGGGCGCTCATGTTCCGGAACCGGAATCCGGTCACGGGGAAGACTGAACGGCGATGAGGCGCAAATCCTACCGCATCGTGCTTCTGCCCGGCGATGGCATCGGCCCGGAGGTGGTGGAGCAAGCGCGTCTGACCTTGGAGACGGTGGCATCGCGTTTCGGTTTCGAGCTCCGCTTCGAAACCCATCTCATGGGCGGATGTGCCATCGACGCCTATGGCACCAGTCTGCCTGTAAGCACCCTCGCCGCTTGTCGCCGGGCCGATGCCGTCTTACTCGGCGCCGTAGGCGGACCGCGTTGGGACAATCCCCAAGCTCCTGACCGTCCCGAACGCGGGCTTCTGGCCTTGCGCAAGGAGTTGAACCTGTTTGCCAATTTGCGGCCGGTGCGACTCTTCCCCGAGCTGATCGGCGCCAGCACCCTGAAGGAGACGGTGTTGCAAGGGGTGGATTTGCTCGTCGTGCGCGAGTTGACGGGGGGCATCTACTTCGGCCCTCGCCGGGAGGCCGGTCCCGACGGCGAGGAGGCCTACGATACGATGGTCTATACCCGGGCCGAAATCGAACGCGTGGTGCGCGTGGCCGCCCAGGCCGCCCGCCAACGTCGCCGCAAACTGACTTCGGTGGACAAGGCCAATGTCCTGGCTTCCTCGCGCCTGTGGCGCCGGGTGACCACCGAGGTCGTGGCCCGCGAGTTCCCCGACGTCGAACTGGAACACGTGCTGGTGGATGCCATGGCCATGCATCTCATCCGCCGGCCTGCCGGTTTCGATGTCATTGTGGCCGAGAACCTCTTCGGCGATATCCTCACCGACGAGGCGGCCATGCTGGCCGGTTCGATGGGCATGTTGCCTTCGGCCAGCCTGGGTGAGGGCACCCTCGGCCTCTACGAGCCCATCCACGGCTCCGCACCCGATATCGCCGGCAGGGGCATTGCCAACCCCCTGGCCACCATCCTCTCCGCCGCCATGCTACTGCGGCATTCGCTGGCTCAGGAGGAGGCCGCCCAGGCCATCGAAACGGCCGTGGCCCGGGCGTTGGCAGCCGGCTATCGTACCCCCGACCTGGCCGGTGTGACCGGACCCGATGACCGGGTTGAGGTCGTCGGTACGCAGGCCATGGGTGCCATCGTGCGGCAGTTCCTGGCGGCCTGAGCGGTGAGGCCGATCGGGATGCATGTCGAATTTGGTTCATCAGCCGCGTTCTTATCCTTTTTATCCGTAGGTTCTCATTCGTTCGAGGTACAGCGCCCATGTCGGTTCTTCTCTACGATACGACCCTTCGCGATGGGACCCAAGGCGAAGGTATCAACTTTTCTGCCGGTGACAAGCTGCGCATTGCCTGTAAGCTCGATGAGCTGGGTGTGCATTACATCGAAGGCGGCTGGCCCGGTTCAAATCCCAAGGACATGGAGTTCTTCCGCCGCGCCCGCACCGAACTCTCCCTCCAGCATGCCCGTATCGCCGCTTTTGGGTCTACGCGTAAGGCGCACACGGCCGTAGACGCCGACCCCCAGGTGCAGATGCTCCTCGATTGTGAAACACCCGTGGTCACGATTTTCGGCAAGTCGTGGACCCTGCACGTCTTCGATGTGCTGCGCACTACTCTGGACGAGAATCTGGCCATGATCGCCGATACCGTCGCCTATCTGAAAGCGGCCGGCAAAGAGGTCATCTACGATGCCGAACATTTCTTCGACGGCTATCGCGCCGATCCGGCTTATGCCCTGCGTACGCTATGGGCGGCGGCCACGGCCGGGGCCGATTGCATCGTCCTTTGCGACACGAACGGCGGTACCATGCCCTGGGATATCGAGCGGATTATCGGCGAAGTGCGGGCGGCCGGGTTCGGCTATCCTCTGGGCATCCACACCCACAACGACAGCGAACTGGGCGTGGCCAACGCCCTGGCCGCCGTGCGGGCCGGGTGCGTGCACGTGCAGGGCACCATCAACGGCTACGGGGAGCGTTGCGGTAACAGTAATCTCATCAGCATCATCGCCAATCTCACCCTGAAGATGGGCATTCCCGTCGTCACCCCGGAGCAGTTGCGTCGCCTGACCGAGGTGGCCAACTTCGTCAGCGAGGTCGCCAACCTGAATCCCGACACCCATGCGCCCTATGTGGGCCTCAGCGCTTTTGCTCACAAAGGGGGCGTCCATGTGAATGCCGTCGTCAAAAACGTCAACACCTACCAGCATATTGACCCGGCTCTGGTGGGCAATCGCATGCGCGTCATCGTCTCGGACCTGTCGGGCAAGGACAACATCGCCGTCAAAGCCGCCGAGTTCGGCCTGGAAGGGGTGAGCCGTGAGCAGCAACAGGAGGTCCTGGCCCAGGTCAAGGCGATGGAACATCAGGGCTATGCCTTCGAGGCGGCGGAGGCTTCGGTGGAGCTGATGTTGCGTCGGTTGCAACCCGACTATCGGCCGCCTTTCGAGTTGATCGACTTCACGACCATCGTCGAACATCGTCGCGGGCGCGGGATGGTGGCCGAAGCGACGGTCAAGGTCTGCATCCAGAACCAGGTTTTTCATGAGGCGGCCGAGGGCAACGGCCCGGTCAATGCCCTCAACCTGGCCTTACGCAAGGCCTTGCATCGCTTCTATCCGCAGCTAGAGCATGTCCATCTGACCGACTACAAGGTGCGCATCCTCGATACCCACATGGCCACGGCGGCCACCACCCGCGTGTTGATCGACTTCACCGACGGACACCGGACTTGGAGCACGGTGGGCGCCAGCACGAACATCATCGAGGCCAGTTGGAAGGCGCTGGCCGATGGCCTGGAATATGCCCTCCTCAACGGAATATCGCCGCATTGAGGTCGCTCGATGCGCCCGGCTACGCATCCCACGGCCCTGCGCGTGCAGGAAGAGGGACGCCGCCTCGGTCTGGCCGTCACGGTCGTTGAATTCGAGGTGCCCACCCGTACGGCCGTCGACGCTGCCGCCGCCGTAGGCAGCAGCGTCGGTCAAATCGTCAAATCCCTTGTCTTTCTGGTGGCCGGGCAGCCGGTGGTCTGCCTGGTAGCGGGGAACAACCGCCTGGATGAAGGCAAACTGGCCGCCTGGGCCGGCGTCGAGCGGGCCGCCGTGGCCCGGGCCGACGCCGAGAAGGTGCGCGCGGCCACCGGCTATGCCATCGGTGGGGTAGCCCCCTTTGGCTATCCGCGCCCGCTGACTGTGCTCTGTGATGCCGATTTGTTACAATACGAGGTCGTATGGGCGGCAGCAGGCACGCCCCATGCCGTTTTTGCTGTCCATCCTTGCGATCTGGTGCGCGCTATCGGCGCCCAGGTCTTGGTCCTGGCTCAGGAGCACTCCGCATGAACCTTCCCGGCTTGACCCAGCCCGGCGTGCGGCCGGCCTACGGCTACCGCTCATTTGCCGAGGTGCCCCTTCTCATCCGCCGTGTTCTCACCGGCCAGCCTTCGCGGCTGTTGGAACGCCTGGTGCCCGGTGTCGCCCCGGGGTCCTTTAGCAAGGTCATTTTCATCCTGGCCGACTCGTTGGGGTGGTCGTTCTTTCGCCGTTTTGCCGACCATCACCCGGCCTTGCAGCGTTTTCTGCGGCGGGGAGGGGTACTGCGCACGACGGCGCAGTTTCCCTCGACCACATCGGCCCATGTCACCACCATTGGCACCGGTCAGGTCGTGGCCCGCCACGGTGTGTTCGAGTGGCAATACTACGAACCTCTCCTCGATGCCGTCATCGTCCCCCTCATGTTCTCCTTTGCGGGCGACCGCAGCCGCAACACGCTGGAAAACGTCGGCATCGAACCACGCCAGATTCTGCCTACCCGCAGCTTTTTTCGCGAACTGCAACAGGAGGGGATAGCCGGCTATACCTTGCTGCCCCGCGATATCGCCTTTTCGCCCTATACGCGCTTCACGGCCCAGGGCGCCCAGATCGTCCCCTATCGGACCCTGCCGGAGGCCCTGGTCAATCTGCGGCAGATGGCAGCCGAGCAAACGGGCAAAGCCTGCTATTACCTCTACTTCCCCGAGATTGACAGCATCTGCCATGATTACGGCCCCGATTCCCCTCAGGTCGAGGCCGAGATCGACGCCTTTCTCGGCGTGTTGGATCGGCATCTGCTCATCCCGGCCGAGCGCACGCTGCGAGACACCCTCATCCTGATAACCGCCGACCACGGTCAGACGGCCGTTCGTCCGGAAACGACCATCTACCTGAATCGGCATCCCGACTTCCCTCGCCTGCAGCCGTTGCTGCGGACCGATCGCCGTGGGAACGTGCTGCCGCCGGGGGGTTCGCCCCGTGATGTCTTCCTCTATGTGCGCGAGCCATGCCTGGAAGAAGCCGAAGCGCTGCTGCGGCAGATGCTGGACGGCCGTGCCGATGTGGTGCGCACGGCCGACTTGGTAGCGCAAGGCCTGTTCGGAGGCGAGCCCTCCCCCGCTCTGAGTGTCCGTCTGAGTCCTTTGGTTATTCTCTCTCATGCCGGCGAGACCGTCTGGTGGTATGAGAAGGACCGTTTCGAGCAGAAGTTTCGCGGTCACCATGGCGGTCTTTCCGCCGAAGAGATGCTGACGCCGCTGCTGGCCCTGCCGTGTTGAGTTTGTCTCGCCCTCGTCGTTTGTTTTTGCCAGGCTGTTATCCGGCACCGGAAGGCAGCACGGTCAAGACGGCCCCATCGACGAGAGCCAGGATGAAGCCTGCACCGGCATCTCGGCCGGGGAGATGAAACCAGCCATCCTGCACCCAAGTAGCGCCGAACGATGCCGCTGCTCCCTGGCCGGGTCATACCCGATCGCTTGTGCTCGTTTGTTCGCACGTTCTGCGGCCGCGCACAAATCGCTTAAGGCCTGGATAGCACGGCTTTCGGTTCGCCCGACGTCTATTCTGGCAGTCGCTTGTGATCAGGGGGCAGCGACTTTGCCTTGATCACGCACGTCGTTCTTCCGTTGCTGTTATTTTGTCAAAAATGCCTTGCGAAAACGGGAGAACTCACCTTTTCTGAGGAGGTTGTCTATGGGAATCTCCCGTATCGCAAGCGCTATCAGGTTCGTATTGGCGCTGGGTATCGGGATTGTTATCCTGGCGATGCCTGGAGCAACGCCTGTCCAGAGCCAATGCATCGAGATCACCGACCCCGATAGGATTCCCTCGCCGGGCCTGATCCATTTCGATGATCTGCCTCATGGGACGGTCATCGCCGATAGCTACCGACCGGTGTACGGCGTCCGCTTCGAGGACGGTCGCACGACGCGCGCCATCATCTACGGCAACGAGCCGGACAAAGCCCACTCGAAGCCGAACGTGGCCACTAACGACGCCGTCTTTCCCAACACCAGCAGCAGTGTGCCCATGCGCATCGCTTTTGACCAGGCCAAGACCCATGTCGGAATGTGGATCGGCAACGGCGAAACTGCCAACCTGGTCGCACTGCTCAGCGCTTATGACGCTCAGGGCAATCTCCTCTGCCAGGTGCGCAAGGCCCCCGTCCCCGAACCGCACACGGTATTCATCGGCCTTCACGACTCCGCCGGTCGCATCGTGCGGGTGACGCTGGACTACGGCAACACGACTCTGTCCGAAGCGATCGATGACTTGCTTTGGGCGCCGTATCGGTCGGCGCCAACGGCGACGCCTACCGCCACGCGTGAGACCACGGCCACCCCCACCCGTACCCCGACGCGCACGCCCACGCGTACCCCCACCCGTACCCCGACCCGCACGCCAACTCCTGTGGTAAACCTGATCGCCCAAAAGATCGAAGTGACGCAGGGCACGCAGGACCTGAACAACAGCGTGCGGCTGGTGCGAGACAAGCGCACCTTCGTGCGCTTTCATGTGCGCTCCAGCGGCGGAAACCACACGACCTTTGCGCGGCTGCGGGTACAGCGAGGCGGCAATACGGTCTGGCTGAATCCCATCAACGGTGGGGGCTTTATCACCGTGCGTTCATCGCCCGATCGCGGCACACTCAACCATGCCTTCCTGTTTGAGCTGCCATCGGGCTACCGCGAGGGAACCGTCACCATCACTGCGTACTTGAACCCGGTGACCGACTGGCGGGACCGCAATCCGGTCGAGACCACGTACGCAGACAACGACATCGCCACCACCGTGACCTTCGAGACCGTGCCCACGGTCCACCTGGTGATCTATCGCATCAGCTACCGGATCTCCGGCACGACTTACACGACGCCGGCATCGCACGTCAGCCAGATGTACGATTGGCTGCGTCGGGCGTTCCCGCTGCGCACCCTCTCAACCTGGACGCGCACCCATGACTGGGGCAGTGCGTCCCGGAACGCGGACGGCGACCTGACCAACCCAACATGCGGTAATGTGAACGACTTCCTGTGGGGAAAGGTGGTCTGGGATATCGTCTTCAATCCGAGCATCCCCATCGGGACGCGCTATTACGGCATGGTCACCGATGCGGGCGGCTTCATGCGCGGTTGTGCGCCTGTGCCGGGGTGGGTGGCTTCCGGCCCCACCGGCACGGGCACCTGGGGTTGGGACTTCGATGGCTCCTATGGCGATTGGTACGGCGGCCACGAGCTGGCGCACGCCCATGGCCGCGGCCATGCCAACTTCTGTGGCGCCGAGGGAGGACCCTCCTACCCCTATCCCAACGGCCGCATCAGCCCATCGCTGACGGGTGACAGCGCCATCTACGGCTTCGATATCAGCACCCGAGCCATCTATGGGCCGACTTCGGGCGACCTGATGAGCTACTGCGACAACCAGTGGTTGAGTGACTTCACCTACGAAGCGTTGATGAGCACCTTTCAGAGCGGTCCGGTGGTCGCCGCTGCAGACCTGCGCCGTGTCGCTCAAACCGAACGGCTGCTGGTGGTGGGAACCATCGATCCGGCGACCAACACAGTGGCGTTGCAACCGTTGTTTGTCATCCCCAATGCCGGCGACGTAGCCCCGCGCGAGCCGGGGGATTACGCCATCGTGCTGCGCAAGGGTGACGGCACGGCGCTGGCCCGCTACCCGTTCACGCCGAAGGCTCAGGATGGCGGGCCGACGCCGGATCAGGAGCGCCATGTAGAGCTATGGGCGATCAACGAGTTGGTGCCCTATGTAGCCGGCACGACCCGCGTCGAGATCCTGGGGCCCAATGGCAGTGTGCTAACGGGCGTGAACGCCGGCGCCAACCCGCCGCAGGTCACCGTTGTGGCGCCCAACGGCGGCGAGGTGCTCGGCGGCGATTCGATCGCCGTCTCCTGGACGGCCAACGACCCCGATGGCGACCCGCTGACCTTCAACGTCCAGTACAGCCCGGACAACGGCGCCACGTGGGAGATGGTGGCGCAAAACCTGACCGGCAACAGTGCCACGCTGGTCGCGACCAACTTCGTGGCCGGCGCGCAGGGTCGCGTTCGCGTGTGGGCCAGCGACGGCATCCACACCGCCTACGACGAGTCGGACGCGACCTTCACCATCCCGAACCGCGCCCCTACGGTGGCCATCGTGCAGCCGGCCAACGGCACAACCCTCTTCGTCGAGCAGTCGCTGAACCTGGAGGCCGACGCTTACGACGTGGACACCGGCAACATGGACGGCGCCCAGGTGCAGTGGACCTCCAGCCTGGACGGCGCATTGGGCAGCGGTGCGCAGTTGACCGTCGCATCCCTGCGCGCAGGGATGCACGTGATCACCGTCCGGGCCGATGATGGTCAGGGCGGCGTGGCGACCGCCTCGGTATCGGTGACGGTGCGGGATGATCTGGCCGACCCCGGCATCTTGCCGGTCTTCCTGCCGTTGCTTCTAAGGTAGGGACAGGGCCCTCGTCAGGCGTTCAGACGCCCCATCGGAGTTTCTCCCCTTCCTTCTCCCGCCGCCGCAGGCAAACGGGAGAAGGAAGGGACGGGGGGGAGGGATGAGGGCGCTGCGGGGTTGCATGCATTTCGGACATGGGTCATCTGAAAAACAAACCCCGACCGCAGGGAAGCGGGAACCGGGAATCGCATCCCGGTCGGCGCCGGTCGGGATGATGGCCTTGGAACTCGTGCGGCCGTGGGTCTCTTCGGGAGCATGTTAGCTGCGATAGGCCAAACGGTTTCGTTTATAATACCCCACGAGGCTCGGCAGGGTTTGCTCTCTTTCGGGGACGCAAACACTCGCCCTTCCCCCGACCTCCAATTCCGCTCGACCGCAGTACGTCCTCAGCGCAGGGCTGCATCCCCGGCATCACTCTAACCAGGTCTTATTCCCCGGTTCCGAACGACCGCTTTTTTCGTTTTCATGACCTTATGCGGTGTTCGGTTTGCGAACGCGTCGTGGAAAGGAACCACACGGCCGGCCCTGCCTGGCATAGCTGCCTTCTCAGCTTGCGAGTCATGACCTGCCCGGCTGCCCGAGCTTGCGCGTCCAGGGCAATCGGCTTTGCCGGACTTCGGCATAGACCGACGCGGCCGGTCGGTTTACGCCGACCGGAAGCCGAAGGCCTGGGACAGGCGACTGCGGTCGGCACGTAGGCCGTTACGCTCCCGATGATATTTCCGGGTCTGCCGAGATGGATCCACGCGCCTTACTCTTCGCCCTGCCGTTAATCGTCGTGGCCTTTTTGCTGACCGGACTGGCCGCATATGCCCTGCAACGTCGTCATCGTCAGCCGGGCGCTCTCACCCTTGGCTTGCTGTTAGGGGCCATGGTCGCATGGACGGCCGGCTATGCCGTTGAACTGTTGATGCCAACCCTCAACGGCAAACTGCTGGCCGCGAAGGCTCAGTATATCGGTATCCTCGCCATACCGCCCCTGTGGCTGGCTTTTGCTCTGCGCTACACCGGTCATGGTGCCTGGCTCACCAACCGGCGGCGGATGTTGCTCGCCCTGCCCGCCATCATCACTTTTCTCCTGGTCCTAACCAACGAACGGCATGAGCTGATCTGGGTTGAGGTCGGTTTACATCCCGATCGCCCCGTGCTCTATCACGAAGGCTACGGATTGGGATTCTGGCTTCATACGGCCGTTGCCTATACCTTTGTGCTTATCGGCTCTGCCCTTCATGTCATCGGCTTCCTTCGGGTGCCACGACCGTACCGCCCTCAGGCCGTTCTCATCCTCCTGGGAGCCCTGGTGCCCCTGGCCGGCAATGCCCTCTACCTGACCGGCCTGATGCCCCTGCCCTGGCTCGATCTGACCCCGTTCTTCTTTGCCCTTTCCGGGAGCTTCTTGGCCCTGGGTTTCTTCCGCTTTGGCTTGCTCGACATCTTACCCATTGCCGCCGCCATCGTCCTCGAGCATCTGCAAGATGCCGTGGTGGTCGTCGATTGGCGCGGCCGGATCACCAACTTCAATCCGGCTGCCGTCCGCTTTTTCGGACTGCAAGAGAAGGCCATCGGCCGTCCTCTGGACGATGCGCTCACCCTGCCGGGCCTTCCCTTCTCCCTGACTGCCCTCGATGCAGGCGAATTCGAGCTCACCTTCGGCGAGGGCAGCGAGGCCCGCGTGTTCGAACTCCGTATCTCGGAGCTACGGGATGAACGCCGGTCTCTTCTAGGGCGCCTGCTGGTTTTTCGCGACATCACCCGCGAGCACGGATTGTTGGCAGCCGAACGCCGTCGTACCGCTCGCGGGCAGGTCTTGACAGAAACGGCGGCCACGCTCATCGGTGTGAGCGACTTCGACGCGCTCTGGTCCGTTCTCGGTCAGGCGGCCCGTGCTCTTCTGGCGGCCGATCGGGTAGCCGTTTATGTGTACGATCGCGAGGCCGATCGCCTCACCTGTCCTTTGGCTCTGGGTCTGTCCGACACCTACCTCGACGAGCTGCAGCGGGTGTTTCACGAGATGCCCGGCAATCGGGTGTTGCAAACGGGGGAAACCCTGGTTGTCAACGATGTGCTCCAGGACCCCGCCCTGGCGCCCTGGCGTGACCTCATCCGCCGGGAGGGGTTCGCCGCCTATGCCGTTTTCCCTCTGCGAACGGCCGCCGCCGTCTTTGGCGTCCTGGTCGTCTATCGCGACACGCCGCAACCCTTTGGCGAGGACGAGATCGCAAGCGGAGAGACCCTGGCCCATGTTGCCGCCGTTGCGTTTCAGAAGCTGCACCTGCTGGCCGAAGAACGCCGCCGCAGCCGCCAGATGGCCCTGCTCAACGAGATCACCCAGGCGTCTTTGCAGGAAGATGAGCTGGGCCCCATGTTGCAGAACCTCGCCGACCGCCTGGGTGCATTGCTCGATGCCGACGGCGCCTATATCACCTTTTGGGATGAGGAAGCGCGGCGCACCATTCCCATGGCCGCCTACGGTCCTCTGCGCGAACGCTATCCCACCGTCCGGCCCGAACCGGGCGAACGAACCCTGACCGAGTCGGTCCTTGAGGTCGGTCGGCCGTTGGCCATCGAGGATGTCTACAACACGCCCTATGTCAGCCCGCGGATCCCCAAGCTGTTTCCCACCCGTTCCATATTGGCTTTGCCGCTCAGGATCGGCGGACGCAAGCTGGGGGCCGCTCTGATTGGGTTTAGCCAATTTCATCGCTTCAGCCCGAGCGAAATCGCTCTGGGCGAACAGGCCGCCGGCCAGATCGCCCTGGCCGTGGCCAAAATCCAACTGCTGGAAGCCGCACGCGAGCAACGCAACCTGGCCGAGGCTTTGCGCCAGAGCGCTCTGGCCCTTAGCGCCAGCCTCGAGATGGACGTCGTCCTCGACCGCCTGCTGGAGGAGATCGCCCACGTGGTCCCCTACGATGCGGCCAATGTGATGTTGATCGAGCCGTCCCCGACAGGGGGTCGGGGCCTTGTCCGGATCGTGCGTATGCGGGGCTACGAGCAATTCGGCGCCGAAGTTGTGCGGGACATAGCCAACTTGTCCTTCGATATCGATCAAACGGCCAATCTGCGGCAGATGTTCGACAGCCAGCGTCCGCTGATTATCTCCGATACGGCTGCCTATCCGGGATGGATTGCGGTCAAAGCCTCGGCTCATGTGCGTTCCTGGGCCGGCGCGCCCATCATTGCTCACGGCGAAGTCATCGCCTTTTTCTCCCTGGACAAGGCCGAGCCGGGTTTTTATCGCTCCGAGCATATGGAACGTCTGGCGGCTTTTGCCGGTCAGGCCGCTATTGCTCTGGAGAACGCCCGTCTGCATGCCCTTGCCCGGCGTCGCGCCGAGGAACAGCGTCGTTTGTTCGAGGCCACCCTCGCCTTTGCCGCCGTATTGGATGAAAAGGCCGTGATCGCCGCTGTTGCCCGCCATATGGCTATCGCCCTCGGTGCCCACCGCAGCGTCATTTGGCAATGGGATATAGCCCGCCGGTGTCTCATCACCCTGAGCGTCTGGATACGTGAGGGCGAATCCGAGGAAACGGTAGGATCCATCTATCCGTTGGCCAAATATCCGGCCTTGTTCGACGTCCTCGAAAGCGGCCAATGGCGCCTCATCCATGCCACCGACCCCGCGATCGACCCGGCCGTACGCGAGTTGTTGCAACGACAGAACGACGCCTCGCTTCTGCTGCTGCCTTTGGGGATGGGTGGACGTATCGCGGCGCTGGTCGCCCTTTTTCGCACGGCCGACGACCCACCCTTCGACGAGCAGGCGCTCAACCTGGCCCTCAGCCTGACCGGTCCCGCCGGAGTGGCATGGGAAAATGCCCGTCTGCATGCTCAGGTGCAGGCCCTGGCCGTGACCGACGAGCTGACCGGCCTGGCCAATCGCCGCGCCTTCGACCGTGGTCTGGCGCGCGAACTGGTGCGTGCCCAACACTATAACATACCGTTGTCTCTGATCATCGCCGATATCGACTCGTTCAAGCTCTATAACGATACGTTCGGTCATCCGGCCGGAGACGAACGTCTGCGGCGTCTCGCCCACCTGCTCCAGGAAAACGTACGCGAACTCGACATGGTCGCCCGGTACGGCGGCGAAGAGTTTGCCATCCTCTTGCCTCATACCGACAAAGCCGGCGCCGTGGCTCTGGCCGAACGGCTGCGCACGCTGGCCGAACACGCTGCCTATGACGAGTGGCAGCGCCGGGGAGTGCGCCCGCCTTTTGACCCTCGGCTCGGCCACATTCCCGGCTATACCCTCAGCCTGGGCGTGGCCACCTATCCTGAAGACGCCCTCACGGCGGCCGGATTGGTCCTGGCCGCCGACAATGCCGAACTGCTGGCCAAACAAAGCGGCAAAAATCAGGTGCGTGTCGCCGGTGTGAGAGGTCTGGCGCAAGACAAGGAATGACCCGCCGAGCCGGTGCCTTCGCGCTGAAAGCGGGCTTTGCGAACAAGGCCCGGCGGCAGGCGCGGGACGATCCGGGCGTTCTCGACCATGACATGTGTCATTTTTCACAAATCGGTCACCATGGTATGATCGTGCTATACTGCTCAAGCACGTTGCCACCTCCTGACGAGGCCTGTCAGGCCTGCGGAGGCAGGTTCTTTTTCGCCTCTCCTTGTTTCGCGGAGCCTGTGTATGCCCTCTTCACCTAAAGCCCGGCATGACGATGACAAGACCCATCCCAGCGGCGATCCGCGCTTTCAACATCGATCGCGCGCTCAAGCGGTTACAGTACCGTCAGGACGCGCTGATCGAGGTTTTGCATACGGCTCAGGAAGCCTTTGGCTATTTGGCCGAGGATCTGCCGATCTACTCGATCCGCAGACGGTGCTGGCCTACGCCGCTTTGCTGCGCCCGGGGGCATTGCCGCCGACCTGGTTGGTCACGGTTCCGGGGTGGGTTTTTGCCCATGGCCTCAGGCTAAGCCCGGCCACGCGCGCCAGCATCGACCGTTTCCTGAACGATGAACAGGGGATCCTAACGCAACTCACTGCTACCCTACAACAACGGGTGGCTTCCCACACGCCGCCGCTATAATCCGTTCATCTCCGCCACGGTATCAAACGGTGCTTTATGGTCAAGCTTGCCCTCATCCAAGACCTCTTGCGTCAACAGGGCCTGGCCGGCTGGCTCCTCTACGACTTCCGCGGCCTCAACCCCATCGCCCGTCGTCTGGCGCCGTTGCCGCCCCATGCTCTGCTCACCCGCCGTTGGGCCTATTGGATCCCGGCCCAGGGCGAGCCCGGCTGGCTGGTCCATGCCATCGAGGCCGGCGCCTTCGCCGGTCAAACCGCCCGCGTGTTCACCTACAGCTCGTGGCAATCCCTGGCTGCCGCCCTGCTCAGGCTGACCGATGGCCCGCAGGGCATCGCCTGCGAATACAGCCCCGATGGCAGCATTCCTTACGTCTCCTACATCGATGCCGGCACCCTCGAATGGTGGCGTCACCTGGGCTATGAGCCGGTTTCCTCGGCCGATCTCATCCAGGCCGTCTATGCGACCTGGTCGCCCGAGCAATTGGCCGGCCATCGTCGGGCCGCGGCCACCTGTCTGGCCGTCAAGGACGAAGCCTTCGCCCTGATCGCCTCGCACCTGCGTCGCGGTCAGCCCGTGACCGAAGCAGAGGTGCAGGCTTTCGTGCTCGAGCGTTTGAAGGCGGCCGGTCTCGATCCCGAACACCCGCCCATCGTGGCCGTCAATGCCCATGCCGGCGACCCTCACTACAGCCCGCATCCCGAACGTTCGACGCCCATTCGGCCCGGCGATCTCATCCTGATCGACCTCTGGGGTCGTGAGGCCGGTAACCCCGAGGCCGTCTTCGCCGATATCACCTGGATGGGCTATGCCGGTCCCGAGCCGCCGGCTTCGCTTGTCGCCGTCTTCGACGTGGTAGCCCGCGCCCGTGATGCGGCTGTGGCTTTGGTCCAGACCCGTGTGGCCGCGGGTATGCCGGTGGCCGGCTGGGAGGTGGATGATGCCGCCCGCCAGGTCATCGTCGCCGCCGGCTACGGCTCCGACTTTCCCCACCGCACCGGCCATAGCCTGGATACCTCTATCCACGGCGCCGGTGTCAACATGGACAACCTGGAGACGCATGACACCCGGCGGCTGATCCCCGGCATCGGCTTTACCATCGAACCGGGCATTTACCGGCCCGATTTCGGCATCCGCCTGGAGATCGACCTATTCATCCATCCCGACCACGCCGAGGTGACAACGCTGCCCTTGCAGACGGCTTTCATCACCATGGACGTGTGAGCGTCGATAGCCCCAAAGACGCTAGCGGCGTTCCCGCATGAGCGCTACGAAATGGGCGAAGAGCGCGTCGGCGTCGTGGGGGCCGGGCGAGGCTTCGGGGTGATACTGCACGGAAAAAACCGGACGGTCGCGCAGGCGCAGCCCTTCTACCGTGCCGTCGTTCAGATTCCAATGGGTGATTTCGGCCTGCGGCGGCAGCGATTCGGGTCGCACGGCGTAGTTATGATTCTGGCTGGTGATCTGCACGCGACCGGTGCGTTCGTCGCGCACGGGGTGATTGCTGCCATGATGGCCGAATTTGAGCTTGTAGGTTTCGCCGCCCAGGGCCAGGCCCAAGATCTGATGCCCCAGGCAGATGCCGAAAAGGGGCAGCTCGTGGCGTAGGAGGGTGGCCACGGCGGTCGCCGCATAGGGCAGGCCGGCGGGGTCGCCGGGACCGTTGGCAAGCAAAATCCCGTCCGGCTGCAGGGCCAGGACGGTCTCGGCCGGCGTTGTCGCCGGCACCACGGTCACCCGGCAACCGTAGGTGGTCAGGCGGCGTAGGATGGTGTATTTGACGCCGAAATCGTAGACAACGACATGGTAGGACCCGTCCGCCGCTCCAGGCCCCGGCGCCAGCCAGGCGGGGTCGCTTTCTTCCTCCCAGCGATAGGGTGCCGCGCAGGTCACGGCCTGAACCAGATCGCGGCCCTGGGTGCCGGGCCATGCGCAGGCCATGGCCAACAATTCCGCCACCGTGCGACTGCCGTCGGTGCAGAGGGCGCCGGGTAAACTGCCCGTCTGCCGCAGCAGCCGGGTCAGACGTCGGGTATCCACCTCGGTGATGCCGGGGATGCCATGACGGGCCAGATAGTCGGGCAGGGCTTCGGTGGCCCGCCAGCTACTGACAACCGGGCTGATCTCGCGCACGATCAGGCCACTCAGCCACGGCCGGCTCGATTCCTCATCTTCGGGATTGACCCCTGTGTTGCCGATGTGGGGCATGGTCATCACCACCATCTGCCCGTAGTAGGAGGGATCGGTGATGACTTCCTGATAGCCGGTCATGCCTGTGTGGAAAACGACCTCGGCCACGCTCGTGGTGGCCGCCCCAAAAGCTTCGCCTTCAAAAACCGAACCATCGGCCAAAACTAGATAAGCCTTCATTTTGCGCAATAGTCGGCTAAGAATCGGTTTTTCCGTTTGGTAATTGCTTTATGACGGCGATTTCATCACAAGCATGAAACTTGGGGCAATAAACACATTCCCCCCAGATTTTGGGGCTGATGGACCAGCGATCGACGCGCTGAAAACCGTAGCGCACAAAGAACTCCGGCACCAGCGTCAGCGCGCAAACCTGAGCTACCCCGCGCGCCTGGGCCAGCGCCAGCAGCTCCTGCACCAGACGACCGCCTACGCCCTGGCCCTGGTAAGCGCGGTCGACGGCCAGGGAGCGGATCTCGACCAGGTCAGGGCCGAGATAGGCCAGATAACCGCAGCCGATCACGCGGCCCCGGTCTTCGGCCACCAGAAAATCGCGCAGGGCATGCTGCACCTGGGTCGGAGTGCGATAGAGCATCAGGTTCTGCTCGGCAAAACCGTTCACCAGGTCACAGATGGGCTGGATATCGGCCGGGGTAGCAGGGCGGATGACCATAGGCAAACGGGCAGGAACTCAGTCCACCGCCGCCAGGATGGCGGCCAGACGGTCGACGGCCATATCCACTTCGGCTTTTTCGATGATCAGGGGCGGGATCAGGCGCAGGACATCGGGCCCGGCATTGAGCAGCAACAGGCCCTGGCGATACCCTGCCTGAATGACCTCGGCGGCGGGGATGGCGAGCTGGACGCCCAGCATGAGCCCACGGCCGCGAACGGCGAGGATGTGGGGGCTGTTGAGCTCCTCCAGGCGTTCTTTGAAATAGGCCCCCGTCTCACGCACGTGCTGTAAAAAGCTCGGATTGCTGATATGGCGGACCACCACATCGGCCACGGCGGTGATGAAAGGCCCGCCGGCAAAGGTGGTGCCGTGGTCGCCGGGGTGGATGGCAGCGGCCACGCGCTCGTTGACGAGCACGGCGCCGATGGGCAGGCCGGCAGCCAGGGGTTTGGCCGCGCAGAGGATGTCGGGCAGGATGCCGTAGGCCTCGTGCGCCCAGAAGGTGCCGGTACGGCCCACCCCACATTGCACCTCATCCAGCACGAGCAAGGCCTGATGGGCGTGGGTCAGCTCGCGCAGGCCGATGAGGAACTCGTTGCTGGCCGGGTGAATGCCGCCTTCGCCCTGGATCGGCTCGACAAAAACGGCGCAAACACCGTCGTCCATAACGGCGGCGACGCTCTCCAGGTTGTTGAACTCGGCGATGCGCACGCCGGGCATGAGCGGCCGAAACGGGTCCTGATACTTGGGCCGTGGGGTCAGGGCCAGCGAGCCCATCGTGCGGCCATGAAAGGCGCCGGTAAAGGCGACGATGTCGGTCTTCCCTTCGCCGAAATGGATGCGCGCCCATTTGCGGGCGAATTTGATGGCGGCTTCGTTGGCTTCGGTGCCGCTGTTCTGGAAATGGACCCGGTTGGCGAACGGGGTCACTTCCACCAAACGGGCGGCCAGTTGCACCATCGGCGCGCTGACGTAGAGATTCGAATAGTGGAGCGGTTGGTCGGCGGCCTGGCGGATGGCGGCCACTACATCAGGATGGCCATGACCCAGGGCATTGACGGCGATACCGGCCACCAGGTCGAGATACCGGTTGCCTTCGGTGTCCCACACCCACACACCTTCGCCGCCGGCCAACACAAACGGCGCCCGGGCATAGGCCTGGACGAGGTAACACTGTTCAAGTTCGAGAAGCGAGGTCATACGATCTAGCCTGCAAGGGGTTGAGGGTTTGGATTGGGGTTAGGCATCCATCCGACCGACGATGAAGGTGCCTTCGCCGGTGGCATAGCGTTCGATATCGGTGATGATGGCAGCGGCCAGTCCGCGATGGACGGCCGCCGCCGCGGCCCGCACCTTGGGGATCATGCCGCCGGTGATGTGGCCGGCACCGATCAGCTCCTCCACCTGGTCCACCGGTAGCACCCGCAAGGGTCGGCCGGCGATGAGGACGCCGGGGACGTTGGTGATGAAGACCAGCCCGGCCGCATGCAGGGCCAGGGCCACGGCCTCGGCGGCATGGTCGGCGTTCACGTTGTAACTCAGACCGTCTCGCCCCAGGCTGATCGGCGAGATGACCGGCACAAAACCGGCCGCCAGCAACGGCTGCAGACGGTCGGCTTGCACCTCCACCACCCGACCCACTCGGCCCAGGTTGATACCCTCGGGTTCGTACTTCTCCACCCGGATCAGGCCCAGATCGATCCCGTTCAGGCCGATGGCGGCAACGCCGCCGTTGACCAGCCAACGCACCAGGCGGGGGTTGGCAAGGCCGTTCAGGGCCATTTTGACCAGGCGCAGGGATTGCTCGGTGGTCACCCGTAACCCCTGAATCGTAAAGGAGGGGACCTGAAGGTCCTTGTGCAGCCGGTCGATTTCCGGACCGCCGCCGTGGACGATAACGGGCTGAATGCCCCGGCTTTGGGCATGACGCACGGCGGCTACAAAGCGGGCCAGAAAAGCGCTATCATCCAGTTGATGGCCGCCGATTTTGATGACATGGATGGGAAGGGCTGTGCTCATGGTTAGAGAAGACCTGTCGTTTCCTCGAAACCGAACATAATGTTCAAGTTTTGCACGGCCTGACCGCTGGCCCCTTTGAGAAGATTATCCTCGCTGACGGTCAGGATCCAACGGCCGGGCCGGGGGAGAGGGGTCAGGCCGATGGCGCAGCGGTTACTGCCAGTGGTATGACGCAGGGTGGCCACCTGGCCTAAGGGCAACAGGTGGATAAAAGGTTCGCCGGCGTAAGCTTCGGCAAACAGTTCATACACGGCCGCCGGCGAGAGAGAGGGGTCCACATCCACGTACATGGTGGCGAGGATGCCGCGGTTGACCGGTATCAGATGGGGCGAGAAGGTGATCTCAAGTCCCGGCACCAGGGGGCCCAGCACCAGCTCCATTTCGGCGATGTGCCGGTGGGCGTAACCGATGCTATAGGGGCTGAGGTTTTCATTGGCCTCGACGAAATGGGAGCTGAGTTTAAGGCCGCGACCGGCGCCGGAGACGCCCGACTTGGCGTCGACGATCACGCGCGGGCCCAGGACGCCGGCCCGGGCCAGCGGCCACAAGCCCAGATTGACCGCCGTGGGATAGCAACCGGGGTTGCCGATCAGCCGGGCATGACGGATACGAGGGCGATTGACTTCGCAGAGACCGTATACGGCTTCGGCCAGGAGGGTCGGCTGGGTGTGGGGATGCCCGTACCAGCGTTCATAAGTGGCCGCATCCGGCAACCGGAAATCGGCAGACAGGTCAACGGCCCGCACTCCCGCCGCCCACACACGGGCTACGGCTTCCATGCTGGCGACATGGGGGAGGCACAGGAACACGACATCGGCCTGGGCAAGGGGTGCATCCTCCGGTCGTAGCAGCACGGTATCATCCGGGGTGGGGTAGAGGTCGCTCATCCGCTTCCCCGCCGCCGATTCCGAAGTAGCCCAGACCAGCCGCGCCGCCGGATGGCGGTGGAGGATCTGCAGGAGTTCGTAACCGGTGTAGCCGGTGGCACCGATAACGCCGACGGAGAGTTTCATAGGGTACAACAGCGCTCCTTAACAAAAAAGCTCTCCGGAACGGAGAGCTGTGGCATCATCCTGTGGAAGGGTAAATAACCCGCAACCAGGCTCCCGAACCGGATCAGGTCAGGATAGGAGAAAAACGCCTGGCGCGAGGGAATAGCAAACCGACCATCATGGACGGCAAGCATAACACGGGCCTGCGGCTTTGTCAAAACAGGACTCGGTTCCAAAGTGTGTTGGTGCGAGAACCCAGCGGATAGTCTGACAAAGCCGCCTGATGCCACGGCTCAGCCACACCACAAAAACTTCACCAACATAAGATAAAACCGAGTCCATTTTTTATGGTTTGCCCGATTGAGGTATAATGACCCATCAGAGAGGTGAAGCATGAGCCTGGTAGCCATTGTCCGTCGTTTTCCGCAGGACCTCCAAATCCCTTTGCTCGAATTCGCCGAGGCGATTACGGAGGAACTGCGTGCACAACTGGCGGTGCGCCGCGAGGACTTCGAGGACCTGCGGGCCACCGTTCGGGAGCTGATCGAGGCGCACAAGCGCGCCGAGGAGCGGCTCAGCCGCGCCGAGGAGCGACTCAGCCGGTTGGAGGCCATCGTCGCCGAGCTGGCCGAAGCGCAGAAACGCACCGAAGAAACCCTCGCCAAGTTGATCGTTCGCGTCG
>JBBINH010000030.1:0-38074 GCA_037443945.1 Caldilineales bacterium | reverse complement strand
GGGGGCCGCCGGCCGCATCTTAAGTCGCGCGAACGGCCAACAGGGCGAGTGGCACCCTGCGCGCAAGGACCGTCCCCGCCCGGCGATAGGGCCGAGGTTGGCGTCCGGCGCCGCCGGGTGCCCCCACGTCGGCGGCGCTACCTCGTCGCGAATTTTTCACTATTTTTATAGTGAGATTTGACAAAACTCGCGTGGCGTGGTAAGCTCTGCATCGTCATAACGCCTGTTTTCCCTGGATGGATGGTTCACCCATGGCTTCCCTTGCCCACTCTCTTGATGGTTCTCCCGGCGGCCAGATTATCCGCTTGCTGCAGCGGCATGGTGCCCTAGGCATCAAGGAGCTGCGCCGCGAATTGGGCCTGAGTGATACGGCTGTGCGCCAGCAACTTGCCCAACTGATGGCGAAAGGCTGGGTGCGGACCACGATGACCGAACGTGGCCATGTGGGGCGTCCGTCGCATCGCTATGAGCTAAGCGAGCGCGCGCGCGAACTCTTTGCCTGTTATTGCGAGGACCTGGCTCTCAATCTCTACGATGAGTTATTGGCCGAACAAGGACCGGAGGTTGTTCGGCGGTTGTTGGGACGGGTTGGCAATCGTCTGGCGGCCCAATACCGCCAGCAGGTGCGCGGACAGGTCTTGCAGGAGCGCGTGCTCTCTTTTGCCCGCATCCTCGATGCGCGCGGCATCGTCTCGGACGTCTTTCAGGAAGGCGATGATATTCGCCTGCAGGAGTACAATTGTCCCTATCACGAACTGGCCGCCGCGCATCGTGAAATCTGCGTTATGGAGCAGACGATGATGGCCACCGTACTCGACGCCGAGGTCGAACTCACCCAGTGCATGATGGACGGCCATCATGGTTGTTCGTTCACAGTCCGACCTCGTCCTGCTTCTGACTCTGTCTAACTCGCCCATCGAGTTGTCCATCGCATTTCCCATCAAGCCATCTTTCACAACTAAGGAGTCTATTGTTGACCATGACTGCCGTTCTCGAAGTCAAAGACTTGCATGTCAGCGTTGGTGACAACGAAATTCTCAAAGGTGTCAGCCTGACCGTGCGTCAGGGTGAAGTTCATGCCCTGATGGGGCCCAACGGTTCCGGCAAGAGCACGATGGCCTATGCCATTGCCGGACATCCCCACTATCAGGTGACCTCAGGCGATATCCTCTTCAACGGCCAGAGCATCCTCGATCTGGAGCCCGATGAACGGGCCAAGTTGGGCATCTTTTTGGCCTTTCAGTATCCCGTGGCCATTCCCGGCGTCAGTTTTGCCAATTTCCTGCGCGCGGCGGTCAGCAGTGTGCGCGGGTACAAGGACCGTGCGCGCGCCGAAGCGGCCCAGGGTGGCAAACGGGAGATCGGCTCGGAACTGATGCCCATGCGCGAGTTCCGCAAGGAGCTACTGGCCAAGATGGATCGGTTCAATGTAGACCGTTCCTTCGCCCAGCGCTATCTCAACGACGGCTTTAGCGGCGGTGAGAAGAAGCGTGGGGAAGTGTTGCAGATGGCCATGCTTGAACCCAAGATCGCCATTCTCGATGAGAGCGATTCGGGACTGGATATCGACGCCCTGCGTGTGGTGGCCGACGGCATCAACAAGCTGGTGGCCGACGGCATGGGCGCTCTGTTGATCACCCACTATCAGCGTATTCTCAACTACGTCAAGCCCGATAAAGTCAGCATTTTCTACAAGGGTCGCGTGGTCATGACCGGCGGTCCCGAGCTGGCCCACGTCCTGGAAGAGAAAGGCTACGGCTGGGTCGAAAAGGAATTGGCCGTGGAACCGGCCTGATCTCCGGTTTTGGTTTTGTCGATCCATCATCCTACGTTCTGCGAGGAGTTATCCTATGGCTACCGAACAAGATCGCCAGGCGCTTGCCGGTGTGAAGGAAGAATACAAGTATGGTTGGGCGATGCCCGAGCGCTACGCGTTCAAGACGCGCAAGGGGCTGGATCATGAGGTGATCGACCAGATTTCCGATATGAAAAACGAGCCCGATTGGATGCGCGAGTTTCGCCACAAGGCGCTCGACATCTTCTGGTCGAAGCCCATGCCCACCTGGGGCGCCGACCTCAGCGGCATCAACTTCGATGATATCTACTACTACATCAAGCCCGCCGAAAAGCAGGGCCGGAGCTGGGACGACGTTCCCAACGAGATCAAGGAGACCTTCGATCGCCTGGGCATTCCCGAAGCCGAGCGCAAGTTTCTGGCCGGTGTAGGTGCCCAATATGAGTCCGAAGTGGTGTATCACTCGCTGCGTGAGGAGTGGCAGCGCCAGGGTGTGATTTTCCTGGACACGGATACCGCCCTGCGCGAGTATCCGGAGCTGTTCAAGGAGTACTTCGCCACGGTGGTCCCACCTACGGACAATAAATTTGCAGCGCTGAACAGCGCCGTATGGTCGGGAGGCTCCTTTATCTACATGCCGCCGGGTGTGCACATCGAGATCCCCCTGCAGGCCTATTTCCGCATCAACGCGCAGAACATGGGGCAGTTCGAGCGCACCCTGATCATCGTCGACGAAGGCGCCAGCGTGCACTATGTCGAAGGTTGCACGGCGCCCATCTACTCCACCGATAGTCTGCACAGCGCCGTCGTCGAGATCATCGTCAAGAAGCATGCCCGCTGTCGTTACACGACCATCCAGAACTGGTCGAACAACGTCTACAACCTGGTCACCAAGCGGGCCGTGGCCTATGAGAACGCCACGATGGAGTGGATCGACGGCAACCTGGGTTCCAAAGTGACGATGAAGTACCCGGCGGTCTACATGGTCGGTCCCGGTGCTCACGGCGAGATCCTGTCTATCGCCTTTGCCGGCCGCGGACAACATCAAGATGCCGGTGGCAAGGTCGTCCATGCGGCGCCGAACACATCCTCCAAGATCATCTCCAAATCCATCAGCAAGGATGGCGGCCGCGCCTCCTATCGCGGTTTGCTCAAGGTGGTTAAAGGGGCCAAGAACAGCAAATCCACCGTCGTCTGTGATGCTCTGTTGCTCGATGAGCGCTCGCGCTCGGATACCTATCCCTACATCGAGATCGACGAGGATGCCGTCGAGGTCGGTCACGAAGCCTCGGTAAGCAAGATCGGCGAAGAACAGCTTTTCTATCTGATGAGTCGCGGCATCAGCGAAGAGGAGGCGGCCAGCATGATCGTCGGCGGCTTTATCGAACCGCTGGTGAAAGAGCTGCCCATGGAGTACGCCGTCGAAATGAACCGTTTGATCCAGCTGCAGATGGAAGGCAGCATTGGTTGAGACATCGCTGGGGGGCGAGACCGGGCGCCAGGTGGTTGGCGCTACCCGGCTCCGCCCTGTCGAATCGAGGAGAACGATGACCGTAACGACTCTCAGCACCGATACCCTTTCGGCGGCCGCCGTAGCCGCCATCAGTAAACGTTTTGACGAGCCGACCTGGCTGCGCCAGGCGCGCGAAGCGGCCTGGGAGACCTTCCTGGCCATACCCTGGCCCACCTATACCGAAGAGACCTGGCGGCGCACCCGTCTGACCGGCTTTGATCTGGCGCATTTCCGGCTTCCGACCGAGACGGTCCCACCTGTGACCGGTCGTCGTCAACTGCGTCGGACGATAATCGGGAATTTGCGCAAAATCGATAGCAGTGGCGCCCTGGTCTTCCAGGACATCAGCCTTATCTATAGCGAACTCGACCCCGAACTGGCCGCGCGTGGGGTTATTTTCACCGATCTGCGCACGGCCCTGGTCGAACATGAGGAGTTGGTAAGAGCCTATTTCGGCGCCCAGGTCCTGGCTGCCGATAATAAATTGGCGGCGCTCCATTATGCCCTCTGGCAAAACGGCGTCTTTCTCTACGTCCCGCGCCATGTCACGGTCGCAAAGCCGTTCCAGGTCCTTATCCAGTTCAGCCCCGGCAAGGCCGCGTTCCACCACACGCTGATCGTGGCCGATGAAGACAGCGAGTTGACCGTTGCCGAGGACTATCTGGGGGCGGCGCGGGGGATGAGCGACACCGTGGTCGAGCTGTATCCCCTGGCGGCCTCACGGCTTCATTACCTGCACCTGCAGAATCTGGACAAGACGGCCTGGAACTTCGCCACCATGCGGGCCAGTCTGTATCGCGATGCCCTCTACCGGCACCTGCAGGCTTCGTGGGGGAGCCGCCTGAGCAAGGTTTGGATTGACCTCAACCTGGAAGAACCGGGCAGCCACGGCGAACTGCTGGGCCTGTATTTCCCCCAGGGGCGCCAGCACATTGACCATCACACGAACCAGAACCACAAACGCCCCCACGGCACCAGCGACCTGCTCTTCAAAGGCGCCCTCGATGATGCCAGCCGGTCGGTGTATCAGGGCATCATCCGCGTGTGGCCCCATGCCCAAAAGACCGACGCCTACCAGAAGAACGACAACTTGCTTCTCAGCGAACAGGCGCGGGCCGATTCCATCCCCGGTCTGGAGATCCAGGCCGATGATGTGCGTTGTACCCACGGCGCCACCAGCGCCAAAGTCCAGGATGAGTACGTCTTCTATCTGATGGCCCGTGGCTTGAGCCGCAAGACGGCCAAGCGGATGATCGTCTCGGGCTTTTTCGAGGAAGTGCTCAACCGGGTACCCGTAGCAGGCGTGCGTCGCAAACTGGAGGCCGAAATCGCCCGACGGGTGGGGCTGGAATAACCCGCCGACCATCGGGGGCGGGGATTTCCTCGCCCCCGACTTTTCCCCTCCTCGGTCAAGCTGTGTTACGATGAGCCCCATGACTGCCACCCCTTCCCTCACCTCCACCATGGATCGCGTGGCCGCAATTCGCGGCGATTTTCCGATTCTGGCGCGAGAGGTGCATGGCCGTCCGCTTACCTACCTGGATAACACGGCGTCGTCGCAGAAGCCCATCCAGGTCATCGAGGCGATGAATCGCTATTACCGCGAGATGCACGCCAACGTGCATCGGGGGGTTCATTTCCTCAGCGAAACGGCCACGGCCGCCTACGAAAACGCGCGGCTGCGGGTGGCCCGTTTTATCAACGCTCCTCATCCCAAACAGATCGTCTTTACCCGGAACACGACCGAGGGCCTCAACCTGGTGGCTTATAGCTGGGGTCGCGCCAACCTCAAGCCGGGCGATGAGGTGCTCATTACCGAAATGGAACACCATTCCAACATCGTGCCCTGGCAACTCGTCTGTGAGATGACGGGCGCGACCCTGCGCTATGTGCCCATTACCCCCACGGGCGAACTCGATTTCGAAGCCCTGTCACGGCTGCTGACCGAGCGGACCAAAGTTTTCGCCTTTACGGCCATGTCCAATGTTCTGGGCACCATCAATCCCGTGGCCGAACTCGTGGCTCAGGCCCATGCCGTGGGCGCCATCGCCGTGGTGGACGGTGCTCAGAGTGTGCCGCATTTGCCCACCGACGTCCAGGCCTGGGATGTGGATTTCCTGGCCTTCTCGGCCCACAAGATGCTGGGTCCTACCGGCATCGGGGTGCTCTACGGCCGGCGTCGTCTCCTGGAGGCCATGCCGCCCTTCCTCGGCGGCGGCGACATGATCCGCGAAGTCAAGCTGACGGGTAGCCGTTGGAACGAGCTGCCCTACAAGTTTGAAGCCGGCACGCCCGCCATCGCCGAAGCCATCGGCCTGGCCGCGGCCGTTGACTACCTGCAGGGGCTGGGTCTGGATTGGGTCGGCGCCCATGAGCGCGCCTTGACCACCTACGCCTGGGAGCGTCTCCAGGAGGTCGAGGGTTTGCGCATCCTCGGTCCGGAACCGTCGCGGCGAGGGGGACTGCTTGCCTTTGTCCTCGGCGATATTCATCCCCATGACGTGGCCGCCATCCTCGATCAGGATGGCATCGCCGTACGCGCCGGCCATCACTGTGCCCAACCCATTCACGATCACTTCGGCCTGGTCGCCACCACGCGCGCCAGTTTCTACATCTACAACACCTTTGAGGAAATCGACCGTCTGATCCTGGCCCTCCACAAAGCCAAGGCCCTGTTCGAGCCTGCGGGCACATGGGGACAGTGAACCGTGGGAGCGTGCCAACGTTCTGACGTCCCAACGCATCCTCGCCATGGACGATCTCTACCGCGAAAACATCATTGACCATTACCGTCACCCGCGCAACAAAGGTCATCTTGAGCATCCCGACATCCGCTACCATGATGTCAACCCTTTCTGCGGCGATGAGATCACCATCGAGCTCAAACTGGACGGCGACCGCATCGTCGAGGCCGCCTTCGACGGCAAAGGTTGCGCGATCAGCCAGGCCTCGGCCTCCATGCTGACCGAGGAAATCCTCGGCAAGACCCTGGACGAGGTCAAGGCCATGGGCAAAGAGGACATCCTGGAGATGCTCGGCATTCCCATCGGCCCGGTCCGCATGAAGTGTGCGTTATTGGCTCTCAAGGTGCTCAAAGCAGGCGTGTGGGGGCTTGAAGAATGGCCGGAATAAGGCTTCCCAAACGCTGAAAACCTGCGCGTTGCTCTATGGCTCGATTTGTCAAAGTCGCCAAACTGAAAGACCTGCCCCCGGGCAGCCGTAAGCTCGTCGAAGTAGACGGGTACGTCATCGCCCTGTTCAATCTCGACGGCCGCATCTGCGCCATCGAGGACATGTGTACCCACGACGGTGGCCCGCTGGCCGAAGGCGACATCGTGCGGCCGGGGGTCATCGCCTGTCCGCGCCATGGCGCCGAGTTCGACATCTGCACCGGTGCTGCCCTGACCCTGCCGGCCGTGGAGCCGGCCCGGACTTTCACCGTGAAGGTCGAAAAAGAAACCGTTTATATCGAACGTCCCTTTGCCTGAGGTGCGCCTATGCCGACCGTTGAGGAAATCCGCGAAGCCTTGAAAAGTGTGCGTGACCCGGAGCTCATGCTCGACATTATCAACCTGGGTCTGGTTTACGATATCACCATCCATCCCGACAACCGGCTGGAGGTGGATATGACCCTGACCAGTCCCGGGTGTCCTGCCGGTCCCCAGATCCTAAACGACGCTTATCGGGTATTGCGCACGCGTTTCCCCGAATTCGAGGAAGTCAACATCAACCTCGTCTGGGTTCCCTTCTGGAACCCGGATATGATGAGCCAGGAGGCGAAAGAGGAGCTGGGGATTTTCTGACGCACTCCGGTCGAGACGTTGGCGCGCGGGGACGCGCCCACGTCCCCGCGCAAGGCGCTTCTGGGGATGCGGGGGAAACGGTCGTTTAGGCCGGTTGGCGGCCGGGAACGCGCGCCAGGATGGGCTGACGGGCAGCACGCACTTCGTCCAGCCGGCGCACGGGCGCCGTATGGGGCGCCGTATGGAGCCGCTCCGGATCGGTGCGGGCCTCCTGGGCGATGGCCGTCAACGCGTCGGCGAAGGCATCAAGGGTTTCTTGGGTCTCGGTTTCCGTCGGCTCGATCATCAGCGCTTCCGGCACGATCAACGGGAAGTAAATCGTGGGCGGATGGAAACCGTAGTCGATCAGACGCTTGGCAATGTCGAGTGTATGCACCCCTTCGGCGCCGGCAATGCGGCCCTGGGCAACGAACTCGTGCATGCAGAAACGATGGCCGTAGGGAATGGGATAATCGCCGCGCTGCTTGAGCAAGGCCTGCAGGTAGTTGGCATTGAGCACGGCATCCTCGCTCACCCGCCGCAGACCCTCGGCCCCGTGCATACGAATGTAGGTGTAGGCGCGGACGTGCATGCCAAAATTGCCGTGAAAAGCCTTGACACGGCCGATACTGCGGACAGGCATCTTCCACACATACTCGCCGCTCTCGTTTTGGGCCACAATGGGACCGGGCAAAAAGTCTGCCAGCTCGGCCGTCACCCCCACCGGCCCGGAACCGGGCCCGCCGCCGCCGTGCGGGGTGCTAAAGGTTTTGTGCAGATTGAAATGGAGGACATCGATGCCCAGCTCGCCGGGCCGGGCGATCCCCATGATGGCATTCAAATTGGCGCCGTCGCCGTAG
Source organism: Caldilineales bacterium (assembly GCA_037443945.1). Classification (GTDB taxonomy): domain Bacteria; phylum Chloroflexota; class Anaerolineae; order J102; family J102; genus SSF26. The sequence goes on along the minus strand of JBBINH010000030.1, from coordinate 30,124 downwards.
ACAAAGCCGCCGGCTTCGTGCACCAGCCGGCAGACCTCAACGATATGCTGCTCGAACAGGCCCAGGGTACTGGGATTCGTGATCATCAGGCCCACGACCCGGTCATCCAACTGGGCCTTGAGCGCGTCTATATCCACATTGCCGTCGGCGCCGCTGGGGATTTCCACCACGGTCAGGCCGCTCATGGTCGTGCTGGCCGGGTTGGTGCCGTGGGCCGAATCGGGGACCAGGATTTTATGGCGATGCCCCTGGCCGCGGGCCACCTGGGCAGCCCGCATGATGAGCACCCCGCTCAGCTCGCCGTGGGCGCCGGCGGCCGGTTGTAGGCTCACGGCGGCCAGACCGGCGATCTCGGCCAGCATCTGTTGCAGCTCGTACATGAGCTGCATGGCGCCCTGCACCGTGGTCGGATCCTGGAGGGGGTGGATCTGGGCAAAACCGGGCAATCGCGCCATGCGCTCATCGATCTTAGGGTTGTACTTCATGGTGCACGAGCCCAGCGGATAGAAGCCTTTGTCCACGGCGTAGTTCTTCTGGCTGAGCCGGATGTAATGGCGCACGACTTCGGTTTCGTTGATCTCGGGCAAAGGCAGATCGTCACGCAGATACTCGGCCGGCAGCGGGGTGAGGGGTACGTCGGGATCGGGCATATCGACCCCGCGGCGGCCGGGGCGGCTGAAGTCATACAGGAAGGGTTCCATTAGAAGACCACCTCCAGCGGGATCAGATGGCTTTCGGTCACTTCGCTCAGGGCCTGCACCAGGTCCTCGATTTCGTCGGCGGTGTTCATCTCGGTCACGCAGAGCAGCATGGCCTGGCCCAAATGCGGATAGTCCTGGCTGAGGTCGTAACCGCCGATGATGCCGTATTCGTCTAACAAGAAGCGGTTGATCTCGGCTACCGGCCGCGGGCAACGCACGACGAACTCTTTGAAGAAAGGTTTAGGCGCCAGGATCTCATAGCCGGGAAGGGCCGCGATGCGATCGGCAGCGTAGTGGGCTTTGTGCCAGCACAACTCGGCCACCTTGCGCAGACCGTGCTTGCCCATGACGGCCAGATAGACGGCCGCGGCCAGGGCATTGAGACCCTGATTGGTGCAGATGTTGCTGGTGGCCTTGCCGCGGCGAATGTGCTGTTCGCGCGTGCTCAGGGTGAGCACATAGCCACAGGCGCCGTCGAGATCCACCGTTTCCCCGACCAGACGACCTGAACTGCGGCGCACCAGATCGTGACGGAAGGCAAAAATGCCCAGGTAAGGCCCGCCGAAGCTGAGGCTATTGCCCAAAGCCTGGCCTTCGGCCGTGACGATGTCGGCGCCGTAGGCGCCCGGCGGCGTAAACAGCCCCAAGGAGATCGGGTCCACCGAGACGGCCAGGAGGGCGCCGTGGGCATGGACGGCCGCGGCCAGATCGCGCATTTCGGCCGGGCTATGCAACTGACCCAGAAAGTCGGGGTTTTGCACGACGACGACGGCCGTCTCCTCGTCGCATAGCGCCGCCAGGGCGTGGAAGTCGGTATCCGGCTGCTCATCGCCCAGGATGCGCAGTCCCATGCCTTGGGTATAGGTGCGCACGACGGCCCGGTATTGGGGATGGAGCACCGGCGAGAGCAGCACTTTTTTGCGCGGGGGGCGATGTGTATGGAGGGCCATGATCACCGCTTCGGCTACGGCTGTAGCCCCATCGTAATGCGAGGCATTGGCCGCATCCATTCCGGTGAGGGCGGCGACCATGCTCTGATACTCAAACATCGCCTGGAGGGTCCCCTGGCTGATCTCGGGTTGATAAGGCGTATAGGCCGTGTAGAACTCACTGCGGCTGATCACCACGTCCACCACGGCCGGGATAAAGTGGTTGTAAGCGCCTGCACCCAGAAAACAGGCTACCTGGCCCATCGAGGTATTTTCCTCGGCCAGGGCCTCCAACTCGCGGGCGATCTCCATTTCGGTCAGAGGCGCAGGCAGATTGAGTTGAGGAAAACGATACGCTGCCGGGACATCGGCGAACAGTTCGGCCACATCCGCAATGCCGATGGTCGCCATCATGGCCCGGCGATCGGCGTCGGTATGAGGCGTGTAACGCATCTCAATGCTCCTGAGAAGCAAGAAAGGCTTCGTAGGCGGCCGCATCCATCAGCCCATCGAGTTCGCCGAGGTCGCTGGGGCGTACCTTGAAGAACCAGGCCTCCTCATACGGACTGGCATTCACCAGTTCCGGTCTTTCGATCAGCTTCTCGTTGACGGCGACGACCTCACCCGATACCGGGCTGTAGACATCTTCGGCTGCCTTGACCGATTCGACAACGGCAACGGCACTGCCGGCGCTGACTACGCTGCCTACGGCCGGCAATTCCACAAAAACCACATCGGAGAGGGCATCCTGGGCATAATCGCTGATACCGACCACAACCAGATCGCCCTCGAGACGGGCCCATTCATGGGTTTTGGCATAACGGGCCTGAGGATCGTATTGGAACGGCATTGCTTGGCTCCTTAGAAAAAAAGCTGAAAAGCGGAGGATCGGATTTTTTAGCGGCGATAGGCCGGTATGTAGAAGGGTCGCGGGACGACCCGGGCTTTCCTGGGTTGATCGCGAATCATCACCTCTACCTCGGTGCCCACGGCGCTGTAGTCCGGAGGCACATAGGCCATGGCCAGAAAACGGTCCAGAGTGGGCGCTTTCATCCCGGTGGTCACATGCCCGATAATCTTGCCGCCTGCAGCCACCGGATACCGTTCGCGCGGGACGCCCTTCTCGATCATCTCCAGGCCCACCAGCACCTGCTTCGGCCCTTCCAGCTTGATGCGCAGAACGGCCTCGCGGCCGATCCAGGGTCCTTTATCCCAATCGCACACCCAGGCCAGCCGCGCGCTCACCGGATCGACCGCGGCGCTGATCTCGTGGCCGTAGAGGGGCAAGCATGCCTCAAAACGCAGCGAGTCACGGGCGGCCAGCCCACAGGCCAGCAGTCCCTCGTCTTGTCCGGCTTCCAACAGGCTTTCCCACATGGCCACGGCATGTTCGGCCGGGAAGAACAACTCGTAGCCGTATTCGCCGGTATAGCCCGTGGCCGCAATCAGGGTTTCGATACCGGCGACCTGCGCTTGCGCCGCCGTGCGAAAGGGAACCCGATTCAGGTCAAGATCGGTCAGCTTTTGCAGGATAGACTGCGCCTTGGGGCCCTGCAAGGCCAGCATACAGGTCGGATCGGAGACATCGATGATGTCGCAATCGAAACCGACGGCCAGCGTATCCAACCAGAAGAGGTCTTTTTCGCGATTGACGGCATTGACGACGATAAACCAGGCATCGGGAAGACGATAGATGAAGAGATCGTCAACGAACGTGCCGTCGGCATAGCACAAAAAGCTATAAGCCCCTTCCCAGAGCTGCATCTGCCCGATATCCCGCGGCTGAACGTACTGCAAAAAGACCTCGGCATCGCGCCCCACGATGCGGAATTGCCCCATGTGGTCGATATCGAAAAGCCCGGCCACCTGACGCACGGCATGATGTTCGGCCATGGGGCCGGTTGGATATTGCACCGGCAACGCATAACCGGCAAAAGGCACCATCCGCCCACCCATCGCAACATGACGTTCATAGAGGGGAGTTTGTCGGAGCTCGGCCATAGATTGTCTCTCTCCTTGTGAGGATAAAAACGAGCCACGATTGGCGACCGGGCTCGTAACCTCTGTCCTGGGACCTGAGAGCTTGGCAGGCCGGCATAACGACCGGAGCTGCTTTCCCCTTCGGTGCCGTTCTTCCGGTTGGAAGCGGCTCTCCAGAGGGCTGTCGGCATACGATCCTTTTGCCTGAGAGATTACAGGGCCAACCGGACGATGACCCCGCTTGCCCCTTCGGCGATCCACCACTTCGTGGATCCTCTCTCGCATGCCTCAACCAGCCGGTATCGAATTTAGATAGGCCTAGTTTAGCACTGCCGAGCGGGGTTCGTCAATCGGCAACATGACCGCGCAGCCGTTGCCTGCGGCAGGATGGCATCGCCTTGGAGGATGGGTAAGGCGCTGCACGCCATTCCCCGTCGCGGCCCCATTGGCGGTATGATAAAAACGCACGGTCGCAGATGCTTGTGCCGGTCCTCCGGTAGCAACTTGCTCGCCGCCGCACTCTCTGTCGTGTGCCCCGAAGCGCCCTCGTTCGCACAGGAGCTTTCCGATGTCGCGCAATCGCCTTTCTACCCTGCTTTGGAGCCTGGCCCTGATGGCCCTGGGCATCCTGGCCCTGCTTTACAACTTCGGCCTCTTCGACGCTTATCGGACCGTACTCGCTTATATCGTGGCCGGCGTTCTGGCCGTTGCCGGCATTCTCTTTCTGGGCCTGCTGGCCTTTCGTCGTGAGCAGACCGCTTTTGTCGTGCCTGGTATCAGTTTCCTCGCCCTGGGGCTCCTGCTCTATCTTCTGACCCTCGGCTCGGTGCAACCCACCTGGCTGGCCTCGCTCTTCCTGGCCGGGATGGCCCTGGGCTATCTGGTGTTGTTCCTGAGCAACCGCCGCGAGCGCTGGTGGGCCTTGCTGCAGGCCGGAACCATCCTCGTGATTGCCCTGGTGGCCTTGGGCGTGGGTGTGCCGTCCGCAACGCAGTACCTCCTCGGCACGGCCCTCTTCGGAGGCTTCGCCCTCAGTTATCTGCTCCTCTTCCTGGTCGGTGGGGATCGTCGCGGGCTTCTGTGGGCTCTGATCATGGCCGTTGTGTTAGGACTTTTTGCCATGACGACCCTGACCAACGGCCTGGGCGCCGCTTCGACCCTGGCCGGCACGGCCGTGCGTTTGTGGCCGCTGGTGCTTGTCCTCATCGGTGTTGGCGTGCTGGTCCGTCTGTTCACCACCCGGCCGGCAGGGGTCGAACCGGTGACGCCTCTGCCGGTGCCCACTGGCGAACCGGCGGCCGCAGGGCGCCCGGACACGGCGCCGGCGCCGACGCCGCCGACACACGCCGGCCCGGATGCAAGGGCCGTGCTCGAGCATCCGCAGGAAGCCGGCCACACCCATGCCGACGGCTAGGACAGGCTATGCGTCTGCTGACCTACAACATCCACTATTGGGAAGGGGCCGATGGGATCACGGATGTCGAACGCACCCTTGCCGTTATTGCCGCCAGCGGTGCCGATATCGTCGGCCTCAACGAGGTGTACCACCCGGCCCACCTGCAGGGGCTGGACAGACCGGCGTTGGCCTATATGGCCGCAAGGTTGGGCATGCATTTTGCCTTCGGTCAGGCCCAGACCTTTCCGTTCGCCTTCAACCGACCGGGCCGCAGTTTCGGTAATGCCATCCTCTCCCGCTGGCCCATCCTGGCCACGGCGGCCCATCATCTCACCCCGGTCGAGGGACATCCGCCAAGGGGTTTGCTCGAAGCACGCATCCTGCTGCCCGATGGGCAGCATACGCTGACGGTCTACGTCACCCATCTCGATGCCGTCTCCGAAGACGTGCGCCTGATCCAGACTCAGGCCCTGTTGAGTTGGACGGCCCGCGACCGCAACCGACCGCACGTGCTCATGGGCGATTTCAACGCCTACAACCCGGCCGATTATCCCACACCCGCCGATCAAGAGGCCCTGCAACGCATCGTGACAGAGCTGGGCCTGAGCCTCTATGAGCCTAAGGTGCTCCCGCGGTTGCTCAAGGCCGGTTATACCGATGCCTGGAGCGTTTGCGGCCAGGGTCCCGGCGCCACCTGTTGCAATCGGCCGGAGCCGCTCTTCCGCATCGACTACGTGTTCGTTTCGTCGCCGTTGGTGGCGGCCCTGTGCTGGTGTCGGCGTTGGGATGCCGAACCGGCTCCGGTGGCTTCGGACCATCTGCCGGTGTTGGTGGAACTCGAACTGTAGCCGAAAGCACGAACCGACACTCCGTCGCCGGCCGTTTTTGTCCTGGATGCTCTCGTGAACCCGCGCGCAAAGGTCTCTCCGGACGACGAAGGGACGCCCGATCGTCGACTCGTCTATAGCGTTGTCTTTCTGGCCGGGTTCGTCGGTCTGGGCATCGAGCTGGCCGGCAGTCGTTTGTTGGATCCCTGGTTCGGCAATTCGATCCTGGTGTGGGCGACCCTGATCGGGCTGATCCTGCTCTATCTGGCCGTGGGTTACGGCCTGGGCGGTCGGCTGGCCGACCGCCATCCTCGGCCGAGCCTGTTTCTCACCCTGGCGGCGCTGGCGGGTCTGGCCACCGGGATGATCCCCCTCGTGGCCCGACCTATCCTGCAGCGGGCTGCCGATGGGTTTATCGGCTATGACCTGGCCCTGCTGTTGGGCACGTTTGCGGCGACCCTGGTGCTCTTCGCCCCGGCGGTCATCCTTCTGGGTTGCGTGAGTCCCTTTGCCATCCGCATCCTCGTCGACGGCCGCGAAGATGCCGGCGGCACGGCCGGACGGGTTTTTGCCCTCTCCACAACCGGTTCGCTGCTTGGGGTTTTTGTCCCCGTACTCGTGCTCTTGCCCAACCTGGGCACGCGGCGCACCTTTCTGCTCATGGGCTTGGGTCTGGCCGGCCTGGCTACGGTCGCACTGGCGCGGCGGCGACGGCGACGGGCGCTGTTCCTGGCGTTGATCTGGCTGCTTTTGGTTGTTTTCGCTTTGCTGCCACCGCCGCCCATCTACGGTGAGGCCAACACCGTTTTCGAGCAAGAATCGGCCTATCACTACCTGCGCGTGCAGCGCTATGGCGAGGAGTGGCTCCTGCGCCTCAACGAAGGCGCTGGGATTCACTCGGTCTATCGGCCCGGCGGAGGTCTGGCCGACGGCATCTGGGATTACTTTCTCCTGGCGCCGTTCTTTGCCCCGGCTCCCCACTACCCCGATGACGTCGATAGCCTGCTCGTCCTTGGTCTGGCCGCCGGCACCGTGGCCCGGCTCTATACCGAGGCCTACGGGCCCATCCCCATCCGGGGGGTCGAACTCGACCCGGCCGTCATCGCCGTGGGACGGCGCTTTTTTGCCATGAACCAACCCAACCTAACGGCCGTAGCCGGAGATGCCCGCTATGTTCTGCGTCGTGATACCGGCCTTTACGATGTCATTGCCGTGGATGCGTATCGGCCACCCTACATTCCTTTTCATCTCACCACGGTGGAGTTTTTCACCGAGGTCCGGCGCCATCTCACACCCGATGGGGTTGTGGCCGTCAACGTCGCCCGCACGGCAAACGACGACAGCCTGGTCGTGGCCCTGGCCGGCACCATGGCCGTCGTTTTCCCGTCTGTGTTTCTCCTCGAAGAGCCTATGGCCGGCTTCGACCTGGGCAATACCCTGGTCGTGGCCACCCGGCAACCGGCCACTCTGGCCGATTTTCTGGCCAACACGGCCGATCTACCCGAACCGCTCCTGGCCGAAGTGGCCCGCCGGGCGCGGCCTCATGCGCGTCCGGCGCCGACATCCGACCTTGTCCTGACCGATGATCGCGCCGCCATCGAGCAGATCATCCACGGCATTATCCTGCGCTTTCTCCTCGCCCGTCTGCCCTAAACAGGGCTATTCGCCCTCATGGCCTTCGAGGAAACAGAGGATGCCTTCGGCCACACCCCGGGCCATGGCTTCCTGGCCGTTGCGCAGCAACTCCCGGTCGGCACCCAAAAAACCGAGCTCGATGATGGCTCCGGGCGTGCTGGGGGCTATCCGTTGGAAAGCATGATACTCGGTCATGTCGCGGGTGATGGTCTGCGGATGCCTGGGCAGGCCGGACGCCCGGGCATAGGCCGTCTCCAGGCAACGCACCAGCCGCCGGTCGGCTTCGGGGATAACCGTGATGGCCGGGCCGGCCACCTTGAAACCCGTCAAATCGATGCACGAATCGGCATGGATCGAGACCAGGGCCGCTACCTCCAGACCGTTCAGCCGAGGGTCGTACTCATCCAGGACCGTCACGGCGGCGCCACGGCGTTGCAGATAGGCCGCCGCGCGTTCGGCCACCGCCGTCGTAATCATCACCTCCTGCAGGCCATCGGCACAGACCGCGCCCGAATCATGGCCGCGATGGCCGGCGATGAGCGCTACCGGCCAGGGAGGCGGCAGGCCCGGCAGCGCCGTCCAGCGCTGGAGAACACGGGCAGCACGGCCTGGGGTCAAGGTGCCTTGATAAAGGCCCCAGGCCACCACCACAACCAGGACCAATACGCTCAGGCCGAGGCTGCGACCTAACCAGACGTGCAGGCGTTGCAGACGGACAAAGGCCATGGCCCCCATTGTCCATAGCCGTCACCCGTTCGACAAAAACGCCCGACCTCAGATGCTACCATAGCCTACGGCCGATCCACGGGCAAAGGTGTGACCGAATGCGTAGAGCAACGGCTGAAAGCGTTCCAGATTGACGCCGCTATGGCCGTCCGACCACTCCGGCGCCACTTCCATGACCAGGATCCGGGCAATCCACAGGTCCACATCGCCGAGATGATGAACATCCTCCACCTTGCATTCCAGATTGAGCGGGCATTCGGCGATGAGAGGGGTCTTGACAACGCGGGGAGGATGGGTGGTCAAGCCGCACAGGGCCAGTTTATCCATCTCCTGGCCGGAATAGCTGCCGCATTCCCGGGCAATGGAACGCATGGTCTCGGTTAGCACATTGACCACGAACTCCCGGCTGCGGGCAATGAGTTGATTGGTATAGTTCGCCGTCAAGACACCGGCTACCAAACGGGGAATTTCGCCCGGCAAGGGGGTGATCGAGGCATTGGTCGAGACGTTGACCCGACCGTCCGGTCCCATGACGGTAAGCAGCGCCAGTGGCACACCGTAGTGCAGATACTCGCCGTAGCTGCTGAGATCGATAGGAAGGCGCATCGTTACGCTCCTTGGGAAACAGGAAATGCCCTCAACGTAGGCATTGCGGGCCACGGAGCGGCGGAGCCGCAACTTCGTCCAGGCGCTCGCAAGGCGATGGGGAGGCTGTGACGGGAATAACGACTAAGAGAAATTCACCACAAGCTTAGCACAAATCCCGTCATCCAGGCATTGGCACGCAGACAAACTTGGTAGGCAAATTTACGATTGGTATCCTGCCCCGGCGCTATCGGGAGGCGCAGCGGCGACGGGCAATCAGTTCGGCATAGCGTTGCCGGTAATGGCGGGCGATCTGAGGCCAGCCAAAGCGGGTCTCGACCAGGCGCCGACCGGCCTGACCCATAGCCCGGGCCAGCCCGGGTTGGGAGGTCAATTGCTGCATGGCGGCGGCCAGAGCCGTTGCGTCCCCGGCGGGAACGATAAAGCCGTTGACACCCGGTTCGATCACCAGCGTATGGCCGGCCGTATCGCTGCCGATGATGGGCTTGCCGCAGGCCATGGCCTCCACCACGGCGACGTGCAAGCCTGTGGCCGGCTTGCGCACACTCGGCATCACCAGGGCATCGGCGGCGTTGTAATAGACCGGCATGCGGTCGGTCGGCACGTTGCCCACCCAATGCAGATGGCTCAACCCGAGACGGCGGCCTAAGGCCTGCCATTCCTGCCACAAGTCGCCCTCGCCGACCAGGATGGTATGCCATGAACGTGCGGCTTCGCCGGCCTGGGCCAACGCCTCTAGCAAGATGTCGAAGCCCTTTTTGTAGACCATCCGTCCCACGGCCAGAAACACAAAGGCATCGGGCGGAATGCCCAAGGCCGCCCGCAGGGCCGCCGTCCCGGTGGGATCCGGGCGCAATTGCTCGGGGTCGACTCCGTAGATGACCAGCTCGAAACGCGTGGGGTCGGCGCCCAGCTCGGTGACGGCCACTTCGCGCAGGACCTCGGCATTGGCCGTGATCAGATCGGCCTGGGCAAAGGCCAGGCGCGCCATGGCCCGGAACAACGGATTCTGCCCCGCTACCAGAGCGTCGCTACCGGGAATGCTCACGACCAAGGGTAGGCCCAGCCGCCGGGCGACAACGGCGCCGATAAAGCCGTTGGGCAAAGCCCAATGGGCATGGAGGATGTCCAGCCGCTGCTGCCGGGCCACGCGCATGGCGGCAACAATGCCGGCAGCAAAGAGCAGGGGGCCCAGGGCATAGGCCGAGAGTCGCATCCGCACATCGGCCTCCATGGTGCGCATGTAGCCCAAGCGCTGGGCGCGCGGGGGCCAGGCATAGCGATACAGGTGGAGTTGCGGATGGCTCCCTGCCCGCGCTTCGGCGCTGTAGGCCGGGTCGTCGGGCGCGATGACGTGCACCTCCTCCCCTTGCCGCGCCAGTTCCCGGCACAGTTGCCGGATAAAATGGCCGGCAAAGTCGCCGCTAAAGCGGGGGTAGTTATGGGTGAGAACGCCGATGCGCATAGCCCTCACTTGGCCTCGTGGTTCTGTTCGCGCTGTTCGAACCGCGCCTCCAGATCGGCCAGACGATCGCCCTGGGCGACGATGATCTCGGCCAGAAAACCGACCAGGAAAAAGAGCAGGCCGGCCACGACCAGGGTCAGCGCCGTCCAGAAGACCGGTCGTCTCTGGGTTTGTTCCTGGAAAAACCACAAATAGGCCAGGAACAGAAAGACCAGGCCCGCCACGGTAAAGGTCGCCAGCCCCAGCCCTCCGAAGAAGCGCATGGGTTTTTGGCTGAAGGTGAGCAGAAAACGAATGGTGATGACATCGAGAAGGGCGATGGGGATGCGACTGAAGCCGAAGTGGGAACGACCGGCGCGACGTGGGTACCAGGTGGTGGGTACTTCGGTGATCCGAAAGCCCTGGTCGGCGGCGATATGGACAAGAAAACGGTGCCAATCGGAGCGAAGCGGCGGCAAGGCCCGGATGACCTCGCGGCGAAAGCCTTTCACCCAGTTGGCATCGTGGACCTGCACCGGGAACAGGCGACGGCTGACGGCGTTATAGATGGCCGAGGCCAGCTCTTTGCCGTCGGCCCGGCCCTGCCGCCATCCCACCACCACATCGTAGCCCGCCTGCAACCCGGCATACAACTTCGGGATGTCCTCGGCCGGGTTCGATTCCAGGTCCGCCGGCAGAAACAGGATAAACTCGCCCTGGGCCATCCGAAACCCGCTGCGCAGCGCGGCCGTCAGCCCACGGTTGCGCCGATGCCGAATGAGTCGAAGCCAGGGGTAGTCGGTCTGCAGGGCCGTCACCTGCGCCGCCGTGCCATCGCTGCTGCCGTCGTCCACGATGATCAGCTCGGCCGGCGCCCCTATCTGCGCAAAGGCCTGGGCCGTCCGGGTCACGAGTTCGGCCATATTGGCCTCCTCGTTATGGGCCGGGATGACAACCGAAAGCGTCGGCGGTGCGGTCATGCCCTGTTCCTTGCCGGGGCAGCCGGTTTACAGCAGATCCAGTTCGGCCAGGGCCGTTTTGATGGCGGCCACCACCGTGTCCTGCTGGGCTTCTGTCATCTCGGCGTAAAGCGGCAGGGTCAGGACCTCGCGGGCAGCCTGTTCGGAGACGGGAAAGCTCCCCGGTTCCAGCTCCAGGAAACGGTAGGCCGGTTGTAAATGGAGGGGAATGGGATAGTGGACGCCGACGCCGATGCCGGCCTGTTGCAGGCGCTGCAATAAGGCATCGCGTTGGGGGGCCCGCACCACATAACAATGGTAAACCGGTTCGGTTGTGGGTAAATGCCGCGGGGTGACAAGGGGTGTATCGGCCAGCAAGGCGGTATAGCGAGCGGCCAGGCGGCGTCGTGCGGCGTTCCAGGCATCCAGATGGGGCAGTTTGGCGGCCAGAATGGCCGCTTGCATGCCATCCAGGCGATGTCCGTAGCCCAACTCGGCATGCTCGTACTTGTTGGTACGACCATGGTCGCGCAACAAGCGCACCCGCGCGGCCAGACGGTCGTCGTCGGTGACCACGGCGCCGCCGTCGCCGTAACAGCCCAGGTTCTTGCTGGGATAGAAGGAGAAGCAGGCCGCCGCTCCCAGGCTGCCGGCGCGCCGACCCTTGTAGCGGCTGCCGTGAGCCTGGGCCGCGTCCTCGATCACCAGCAGACCATGACGCTCGGCAATGGCGTTGATGGCATCCATATCGGCCGGTTGGCCGAACAAATGCACCGGCATAATCGCCCTAGTGCGCGGGGTGATGGCTGCTTCGATTTGCTCGGGATCGAGGTTGTAGGTGACGGCATCGATGTCCACGAAAACCGGACGCGCCCCCACCTGCGAGATAGCCTCGCCGGTGGCGAAAAAGGTAAAGGGCGTGGTGATGACCTCGTCACCGGGGCCGATCCCATACCCCAGCAAGGTCAGAAAGAGCGCCGCCGTGCCGCTGGAGACGCCCACGGCATGTTTCACGCCGCAATAGGCAGCAAAAGCCTGCTCAAAGGCGGCGACTTCCTGACCCATAATGTAGGCGCTATTCGTGATGACCCGTTGAATGGCGGCATCGATGGCCGGGCGAATCGTATCGTATTGGGCTTTGAGGTCAACAAGAGGGATATTCATGGCGAGCCTTTTGTACACAAAGGACGATGCTGCTCCTCAAGGAAACAGCATCGTCGCGAAGCAAAAAGCGAAGCTGTCGGACCGGTGGGGTTGTTCGAGGCCTGTTGGTTTTTGCAGAAGCGATCGGCCCGACAGGAGGGATGGCGGTTAGAAGCTCATGGGTTCCGGCCGGGAGGAAGAGCGCTTTCGGGCCGACTCGGCATAGGCGGCCAGGCGATCCAGGCGCTGCTCCAGCTCCTGGATTTTTTGCCGGTGAAAGTCGATCTCGTTCACCAGACTCAGCGGCGGGTTCATGCCGTAATTGGCCGCCTGCATTTCCAGCCGGGCCAGGTTGGTGCGATAGGTCTGGAGCTGTTGCTGCCAATACAGGCGCTCTTGGTGCTGACCGTGGGCGGCGACTTCCGCTACCCAACCATCGGCAACTTCGGCGCCGGTAATGGGCAGAGAGGCCTGATTGTCCTGAAGCCACGACGCCAGAAAACCGTTGCCGGGCAGGATGCGGCCGTCGATTTCACGAGTATACCCCATGCGGTCCAGCGCGTAAAGATACAGCCGCAGCTCTGCGCGGTCCATGTTCGGGGCCTGCGCCAGCCCGGCCTCGTCGTCGGAGCCGACATCGGCCAGATGGTGCAGAATCCGGCGTTCGATCTCGGAGAGATGCTTATAGCTGATCTCGAACAGGCTGTTGAGATTGCCATCGGGCCGCAGATCGTCCTCACCGGGTCGTCGCAAGCGGCCGTTCTCCTGGTAGAGCCGACGACATAGCCATTGCAGCAGGTAGGGGTGTCGGCCGGTATGATGGAGGATGATCTCCAGCGTTTTGGGGTCGGTCTCCACTTGTTGCGGTCTGCGCACCTGCCGCACCAGGGCTTCGGCTTCGATCGGCTCCAACCCGGCCAGATGGCGGGGGGCAAAATCCTGGAGGAACGTCGAAGTCTCCCAGTGCCGCGTGATCTCGTTGATGCGGGCAAAGGCCTTGGTCGAGGTCAGGATCACGCGCAGATTCTCGTGCCGCTGGAAAACCGACCGCAGGCGGCGCAGGATGACCTCCTGCTGACGACCGATATCGAGTAGCGCTTCGGGTTCGTCGATAAGCAGCAAGACTTCTTGACGACGGCTCTCGGCCGCCCGCGCAATGGTGAAGATGATCTGCCGAAAATCGCTGCCGCGCAATCCCGCAATGTCAACGCCGAGTCCCTGGAGCCGCGCGTTTTGCTCTTCCAGCGCGTAGTACAACTCCTCGTCCAGGTCGTCGGCCGTCTCGCATGCCTGCATATCCCAGTAAAGGGGGACAAAAGCCTCGCCGGCATCCAGGATTAACTGACGCAACAGCGATGTCTTGCCGACGCGCCGGGTCCCCACGACCCAAAGCTGGCGGTTGGGGTCGTGGAGCAGGTTGTAACGGAGGGCAATGCGGCCGTAGAAGGCATCGCCGGAAACCCAGCCGCCGACGATGTAGGGGTTAGGAAGGGGGGAAGAACTCATGGGGGAACTCCGCGAACACAAGATAACGTCAATCGTTATCACTGGCTATGATGCGGTCATAGGCATTTTTTACATCTTTTAGAGTAATACACCTGCGTTGCTCATCTAGCATAAAATTTACAGCTTCTAGACAAATCTGCTGAATACGGTGAGGTCGGCCTTGACTGCGCGCATAAACATAGTGAATGGCGTCATCTTCCCATTTGTAGAAACGGGATACCGGCTCACGCATCAACTTTTCGGCATCCTGGCGATCGAAGGGCGGCAGGTGGATTTCGATGAACATATTGTACCAGGGGGATTCTTCGCGCTCCCAGGCTTTGCTGATATTGACGCCGGCAACGACCGTGCTGACATTTTGAGCAAAGGTATCTTGAAGAATGCGGCGCAGTTGCTGTTGGGTGATGGGGTCATAACTATTGAGGATGTCAATCTCGTCTAGCAAAAAGATCAGACGGGGTTGTTGTTGATAATGTTCCTTGAGAAAATCAATGATAAGTCGCAAATCCCGGCGAAAATCACGGTCATCATACGACTCTGGTGTTTCCTTCTGATAGTAGCTGAGTTCCTGGCGATTGGCCATCGCTTGCAAGGGTTCGGCCAGAGCCTCCAGTACGCCTTCCATGAGCCGGTGGAAAAACTCCGGTTCTGGCGTGCCCTCCAGGTCAATGTAGATCGGGAAGAACCGGTACTGACTATCGGCATAATCCTGCAAGCGCTTTTGCAACTGGTAAAGCAGAGAGGTCTTGCCAATGCGACGTTCACCGTGGATCATGAGGCTGTTCTGATGGATGGCATCCACGATCTCGCGCAGAAGCGCTTCCCGGCCGTAGAACATGGTGGCATCGCGAATGGGGGGACCGGCTACGTAGGGATTGAAACGTCGCTCCACAGCCTGCCGACTCATGGCCAGCCGGATCAGCGTGCTCCAGACGGCATAAATCGAGACCAGCACGAGCACCGTCGCCAGGATAACACCGATCAAGACCAGTTCGGCCCGCACCGGTCCTACCCACGGCACCCAGATGGTCGAAGGTGGCCGCCGCACGGTCAGGTCCAGGAAGATACTCGGCGAGTAATTCAGGCCGGTGTCGCGCGCCCGCACTTCGAACCGATAGGTGCCCTCGGGCAAAGGTGCGTAAGTGGCTATGGGGGTGCGCGTCTCATGCCAGGCGGTGTCATAGCCCTGGAGCCGATACTGATAGAAGAGGGCGTTGGCTGCCGTTACCAGATCGTAGCCTTCCCAGCTGATGCGGACAAAGTCATCGGGGGAGACACTCACGGTGGTTGTGGAGGGCATCAGGCCGTTGACGGCGGCGAAGCGAACCTGCGGTGGTGTGCGATCGGGATAGAACCGCACCACACCCGTCTCCGTACCCAGGTAGATGCTGCCATCGGGGCTTCCGATGACGTCGTATACCCGTCCCACACCGATGCCCTGGGCCACACCGTAGCTCTGCCAGGTCTCGCCGTCGAAGACGGAAAGGCCGCTGACCGTGCCGAACCAGACCCGCTCGCTGTTGGGGTCCGCCCAGACGGCATCCACCCCCGGCGCCAGCAGGCCATCGGCCGTCGTGTACGTCGTCCAACGGTCGTCGTGGCGACGGCTGACGCCGCCGCCCCAGGTAGCAAACCAGAGACTCCCATCGCGGGCCAGGGCGATGTCGTTGATATCGGCCGCGGCCAAGCCGTCGCTCTCCGTGTAATGGTGCCAGGCGCCGTCATACATCGAGACCCCGGTCATGGTCCCCACCCACAATCGGCCCTGGGCATCGACCTGCAAGGCCTGCACCGTGTCGGCGTTCAGGCCGTCCGTCATGGTGATCGGTTGCCATGTCTGCCCATCCCAACGACTCAGGCCGTGCTCCAACAGGCCAAACCACATAGCCCCATCGGGGGTTTGGGCGATGGCCACGACCTGGTTGTGGGCCAGACCGTCGGCCGTCGTCCATTGCTCGATCAAGCCATCGTGATAGCGAACAACGCCGTAGCCGTTGCTGCCGAACCACAGCGAGCCGTCGGCCGCCCGAAAACTGCTCTCAAAATAGAGAATGGGCAGCCCGCTGTGTTTGTCCAGGACCGTCACCGGAGACCAGCGGGTGCCGTCGAAGCGCACCAGGCCTTCACCATAGGTGCCTGCCCACACCTGACCCCGGTCATCCATGAGCAAGGTCAGGACACGGCTCAGCGGCGCATCATCTTCTTCCCAGGTAGTCCAACTGCGCGTGTCGTAACGGGAAATACCGGCTACCGTCCCGAACCACATCATGTCATCGCGATCCTGGAAGACGGTGGTGACAAAATTCGCAGCCAGACCGTCGGTGAAATCGAGCTGGGACCAGCTCCCCTCGTGCCAGTAGCCCACACCCCCACCGTTTGTACCTGCCCACACCTCGCCCCTACGGGTGACCAGGAGGCTAAGCACGTTGTCTTCGGGCAGGCCGTGACGGCGATCGTACCAATGTACGCCTTGTGGGGTCAGGTGACCAACGCCTTGGCCGCTCGTGGCCAGCCACAAACTGCCATCACCGGCGGGCGCCAGCGCCGTGATACGACTGGCTAGCGGGCTTCCTTCGACGACAAGGCTTACTTCTTGCCAGTGGCCGTCCTGCCACCGCCACAGACGGTTGGCGCTGGCCAGCCAGATGCGGCCATCGGCCGTGACGGTCAACGCATCGATTTGGCGAACCGGCACCCCCGCTATCGGCTCCCACGTGCCTGTGGCGGCGTTGCGGGCGAAAAGGCCGTCAACACTTCCGGCCCATAAGGTGCCGTCCGGTAACTCCACCAGGCTGAGAAAAGCCTGCTCCGTCAGGCCCTGCGTTTCGCTTTCCAGCACCCAACGTTCGCCGTCCAGATAGGCCACCCCCTGGCGGGTCGTTGCCCAAAGACGACCGTTCCGGTCGACCAAGAGCGTCCGTACCGAACCGGACGGCAATCCGTCGGCTTCGCCATACGCACGCCAGATGCCGTCATAGCGCAACACACCCTGGTCCGTGCCGAACCAGATGGCATTGTCCGGCGTCTGCGTGGCCGTCCAGAACCAGTTACCGATGGCGCCGTCAAAAGGATCGAAAGTACGCCAGGCGTTTAAATAGGTCTGGGCCTGTCCTGATGCTTGTGTCCCGAATGGTAGGGCCATGAAAGCCAGATACAGGCTTATACATAATAGAAACGCAGCAAATGGCGTTAACTTTTGCTTCATGAAGATGGAAGTTTTTGACGTAGATGAAAGAATCATGCAAAATGACTAACGCTACGACAAGGCGTTTCAAACAAAATATAGCATATTTTTGTGGATTGTCAAGGCGTTGTTGATGATCGTTCGTTTCATAAATGACCGATTTTCGTTTGTACCTTGTTTTGTGCTTTTCTTGGCGAGGAAAAGAGTGGGTCAACACCGGAGAGAACACCTGCCCAGGCCGGGTACTGCCGGGGAAATGACGAGCGGGTAGCTTGCGCTCGGAGACTGTAAAGTAGCTGCGCCGATTGTAGGCGAATCGCAAGGATTAGCCCCTGCGCTGCCGACTTTTCGGCTCTACAATGGACTATACGACGAGCGTACCCTGCCTCTCCTACCGTTGGTGAAAAAGCGATGTCCCCCTCTCCTTTGCCACTGCCCTTGCTGTTTCGCCAACGTCTGGCGCTTATGGCCTGGGTTTGTCTGTTTTTGGTTTTGGTTGATCTGTCGGTGTCGGCCGCCGCGCAACCGGGCGAAATCCCGACCGCTTCGCGCTGCGGTTCTACCTATGTCGTGCGTCGCGGGGATACCCTGGCCAAGATTGCCGTGCGCTGCCGGGTGAGCATCCGCACGTTGCGGGCGCTAAACGGCCGCGCCGTGCTCAGGTTGCGGCCGGGGATGGTTTTGCGCCTATCGGCTATCGCCGTCACTCCCACTGCCGAAACCGACACAGGCGCAGCGTCACCCGCAGAGAGCGGAGCGCGACCGGCGGAAATACCGGCTACACCCATGCCGACCTGGGATCAAACGATGACCCCTCCGGAGCGCTAAACGGCGGCACCATCGGGCTTATACCGATGGGACCGGTACCGTTTCCCCCTTCTGGAGGGCACACTGGGCGGCTTCGAGCACGGCAACCACCCGCAAGCCATCATGACCATCGGCCAGGGGTGGTCTGCCCTCGCGCATGGCGGCAACGAAGTCTTCACATTCGGCCTGCAGGGGTTCGATCAGGGGGAGTTTAGGAATGGTGATATCGCCGGAATGGAGGCGATATTGATACTCGCCGTATTGGGGATCGGTCGTGCGGATCACGCCTTTGTCGTAGATTTTGACCCTGCCCTCATCGGCCAGATCGTCATAGCTGACCATCTTGCGGCTGCCTACCAGGGTCATATGCCGCACTTTGCTGGGATCGAGCCAGGAGACGTGAATGTGGGCGAGGATTCCGTTGGGGAAACGCAGGGTGACAAAGACGACATCCTCTAACTTGCCGTTGAGATAGCGCGCCCCCTGGGCGCTTACGACCACGGGCATTTGCTCCAGGAGATAAAGGCAGATGGAGATGTCGTGGGGTGCAATGCTCCAAAGGGCGTTGATGTCGTTCTGGACCCGGCCCAGGTTCACCCGTCGCGAGTACAGGTAATAGAGATCGCCGAGGGCGCCGGTGGTGAGCAGTTCTTTGATGTAGCGCACCGCTGGGTTGTATTCGAAGACATGCCCTACCATCAAGACTCGCCGTTGGGCCGCCGCCGTCGCCACCAAAGCCCGGGCTTCGGCACTGCTCATGGCCAGCGGTTTTTCGACCAGGACATGTTTGCCTGCGTTCAACGCCGCCAGGGCCAGGGCATAATGGGTACGCGCCGGTGTGGCGATGACAACCGCATCGAGATCGGCGGCGATAAGCGCTTCGGCCGTGGCATACAGCCGGACATGGCGATAGAGCTCGCCTGCCTTGGCCAGACGGGCGGGGTCGGCATCGGCAATGGCGACGAATTCACAATCGGGAATGGCCTGGAAATTGCGGGCCAGATTGGGGCCCCAGTAACCAAAGCCGATAAGCCCGACGCGCGGGCGGGTAAGGGTAGAAGTCGACATGAACCGGAGTGGGATCAGAAATCGGATGGCCGATAGCAGCCGTTGCGTTCGTCGCGGGCGATGGTCGGATGCAGCATGCCCGGCCTCGCCGGATAGACGGAATTAGGCCAGAGCATTATACAACCCCTGGGTGGGCGTTGTTCATTCTCCCAACGTGCGCGCAAAAAACGTCAACACCCGCTCCAGGAACAGGCGATTCCCTTCGCCTACGAACGTATGGGGCTGATCGGGGTAGGTGAAACATTCAACCGTCTTCCCCAGGTCCTGCAGACGGGTGCACAGGTCCAATGACCAGGCCAGGGGCAC
The DNA here is from genome assembly GCA_037443945.1 of Caldilineales bacterium. Lineage (GTDB taxonomy): Bacteria > Chloroflexota > Anaerolineae > J102 > J102 > SSF26. The sequence goes on along the minus strand of JBBINH010000030.1, from coordinate 10,907 downwards.
GACGGTATCCGCCTCGCCATGGTGGATGCTTACGGCCGCCGTGATGCGATCGAGGAAAAACACCGGCGCAATCCGCCGTAGCTCTGCTTCCGGCACGCTCAGCTCCCACAGCCCACGCCGACGCCCCGACCAGATGGCGATCTTCTCGTAATTACGGCGCTCGTCGCCGCTCATCGAGCCATAGAGGACGGCGGCGCGCACATCCGGGCTGACCACAAGCACGCGCAAGGCCACACCGCCGCCCATGCTATGGCCCCACAGGCCGATACGGTGGGCGTCGGCCTGGGCAAAAAGGCCGGGCCGACCGGCCCCGGCCTTGATCAGGGCGATCAGATTGAGCACATCCACGGCCAGACCGACGCGGAAAGGATCGGGACCGGTCTCGGAGGGTGGAAAGTTGCGCAAATTGGGATGCACGACCAGATAACCTCGACGGGCCAGGGCGTCGGCATAAGACGTCGTATAGGTCAGGGTGTGGTATCGGGCCGGGTCCACATAGCCGTGGAGAACGATGACCACAGGGAACGGACCGGCGCCGACGGGGGTATTCATAAAGCCCACGATGCGCAGACCATCGCTCTCATAGGCGATGAGCGTGCGGGTGAAAGCGCTCGTCACGGCCAGCGTCTCCAGGGCCGCCACCTCGCCGCCGCCGTAGCTGCGCATGGTCAGATCGGCGATGGTGAGCCCGGCATAGGGGTCGGGGGTGGGCGATGGCGTGGGTGAGGGGGTCGGCGACGGGGTGGCCGTCGGCGTGGGCGAGGGGGTCGGTGACGGCGTGGCCGTCGGCGTGGGCGACGGGGTCGGCGACGGTATCACCGTGGGGGTCGGCGATGGTATCACCTTCGGTGTGGGCGATGGCATCGCCGTCGGGGTAGGTTGGGCGCAGGCGACCAGCGCCAGCAGCAGCAGGATAAGCCCTCGTCTCATGGTCCGATTCCCTCAGGACGACCCCGGAAAACCGGCCCGCGCGCCAACAGGGCGGCGGGAAGATAGAACAGGGCCGTTTCGCGCAAGAGCACGCAGGCCACACCGTAAACCACCAGGCCGACGGTCGTGCTCAAGGCCAGAGAGAACAGCCGGCCCTCTTCCCCGGTCAGAGATAGGGTCACGGTCACGGCCACGGCCATGAACGCTGTGGCCAGCAGGACCCTGGCCAGGGTATAGAGCAGGCGACGACCCTCGACACCGCCCCAGCGTCGTCGCAACAGCATCAGCAAGACCACAACCTCGGCGCTGACGGCCAGCGAATTGGCCAGCGCCAGTCCACCGTGCGCCAGCCAGGGCATCAGCACCAGGGCAAGGGCGATATTGGCCGCAGCCGCCACCACGGCCACGAGCAAGGGGGTGACGGTGTCCTGCTGCGCAAAAAAGGCGCGGGCGGCCAGTTCCAGGCAGACATGGCCGAGCAGGCCCAAGGCGAAGAAGCGCAAGGCAACGGCGATGGTCTCGATGGCGGCAGCATCAAAGCTCCCACGTTGATAGAGCAAGGCCAACAGCGGCCGGCCCAAAAGGATGAGCAACAACGCCGCCGGTGCCGCCAGCGCCATAACGGCCGACAGGGTTTCGGCCAGGGTGCGACGCAAGCCCGCCTTGTCTCCGGCTGCAGCCAGAGCGGCCAATGTCGGAAAGGCCACGATGCCGAAGGCCGTGCCGATCAGCGTTTCGGGCAATTGCATCGCATCCCAACCCCATTCCAGGCCTGTCACACTGCCGGGGTCGAGCCGCGACGCCAGATTGGTCATGATGATAAGGGTGAGGTGGAAAACGCCCAGGTCGAGGATGCGCGGGCCGAGCAGAACGGCAACCCGACGCACGCCCGGATCACGCGGATCGAGCACCGGCCACCACCGAAAGCCGAAATAGACCAGACCGGGGATTTTGACGGCCAGGTGAAGGGTCGCACCCAGGATGGCCCCCGCAGCCAGACCCATCACGCCCCAGCGCGGGGTCAGCCACAACGCACCGGCCGCTATGCCCAGCGGATAGACCACCGGCGCCAGCGCCGGCAGCAAGAAATGGCGGAAGCCGTGGAGCGCGCTGCTCTGGACCGAACTGATGCCGAAAAGCACGGTCGAGACCAACACCAGCCGCATGAGGGTGACCGTTAGGGCCTGCTGGGATGGTGTAAAGCCCGGCGCAATGAGCACGCGCACCAACCACGGCGCTGCCAGACCGGCCACGATGGCACCGGCGGCGACGATGAGGACCACCCAATTGGTGATGGCCGCTGCCAACCGCCAGGCACCCAGACGGTCATCTCGGGCCAGGTAATCGGCAAAAACCGGAATGAAGGCGGTCGCCAGGGCGCCGCCGGCCACGACGGTAAAGAGCAAATCGGGCAGCCGAAAGGCTGCGTAATAGGCATCCAGGTCGGCGCCCAAAGGGAAGCGGCGGGCAATGACCATATTGCGCAGCAGACCCGCCGCTGCCGCCAAACCGAAGGCAAAGGCGACCAGCAGGGTGTTGCGGCCGATGTGACGGGCGGTTGCCGCCGAGGACATAGACTCCCTTGCTAACCGACCAGGTGGGTGGTTTCTCAATCGGACAGACGGGCCAGGGCAACGCTCGCCGGAACGAACGAGGGGTTGATGGCCAGGGCGCGACGATAAGCGTTCTTGGCAGCGGCCGTATCTCCTAAGGCTTCCAAGCCGCGGCCGAACCAATAGTGCAACTCCTCGACCGTATCCGTCGTTTTCAGCGTGGCCTGGGCCAGGGCGACCACCTCATGCAGACGCCCGCTTTCATAATAGGCCTGAAAGGGGCCGAACTGATACCACAACATCCGCCAGGGTAGGCCCAGTTGGCGGGCCCGGTCGTAGGCCGCCGCTGCCTCTTCATAGCGCTGCAACGCCACCAGACCGGTGCCCAAATTGAACCAGGCAAAGGCATCACCTACGGTGGCGATCTCGGTTTGCGCCTGCGCCAGCGAACGTTCCCACATGCGGGTTACGTCGGCGTCTGCACCCAGGAGGGCGGCGACGGTGTCGGCCTGGGCGGTCGTGTACAGCACAAGATAGGTGCGGTTGAACACACGCCAGTCCCGGGCAACCTCGGCATAGGACAACCGGATCCCCTGATAGGGCGCGTCTCGACGGATACCGGTGGCGACATAGCTGTCGTAGACGATCCACTCCTGCCGGGCATCGTCGTAGCCGACCAGGAGGCGATAATGCCCCATGCCGTCGTTCGGTTCTGGCTCCAGCCAGGTTTCGATCAGGACGGGCAGGCCTGCAGCGATCAAAGCCCGGAGCCGATCGGGATCGCCGTTGACCAGGACGCGTGCGTGCAGACCCTGGTCCACGGCAAAGGCGGCCAGCTCTTCCGGGTTGACGTTTTTGTCGTCAGGGTGGGGACGCAAGGCCCGACGCACGTCCTCCTGGTCGAGAGCGCTGCCGAAATAGCTCAGATGCATGGCCAATGTGGCCGGGCCGCAATTGTTCCAGGTCTGCCAGGCATGACGGATGCCCTCGAGCCGCACGAGACCCGCCGATGGGAGCGGCCACGGGGTGGCCGTGGGCGTGGCCGTGGCTGTTTTTGTGCCCGTCGGTGATGACGTAACCGTCGGCAAGCGCGCGTGGGTCCCGGTGGGCGACGGCGTCGCCGGGGGAGGCCATGTCGGCGACGGTTTCCGCGGCCTGGTGGGAGAGGGCGAAGGCCGAAGCGGCGATGTCGCCATGGCGACGGTGGGCGTGGGCAGCGGCGTGGGCACGAACAGAGGATGAGACGGCGGCCGGCGGATCATGACCTCGGCCCGCACGCGGCGGACCAGACCGGCGACGCTGCCGTAACGCAGGCTACCGCCGATAAGGAACGTCAGCACCAGCACGGTCCCAAGACCGAAAAGGGCAAAGCATAGTCGTTTCATGTCGGGAAAGCCGATTATACCACGGATAACGGCCGCCGATGGGCCGACCGCAGAGCAAGAGACGGTTCCGGAGTGTGTTGGCGCAAGAGGGGCAGGCAGGTATAACGTTCAAACGTTCTCACCAACAAAAGATAGAACCGAGTCCAGTGCAAGGGGGCGACGAAGCCGGCCCGACTCATGATGATGCTGCTCATGACGTGAGTCATGGCACCATGGTTCCGTGTTTGCTAGGATAAGCCCGGTATTGGCCGTCGTGATATCGCTAAGTTTCTGTCCAATGGAGGACACCTATGGATGTACAAGGACGTACGATTCTTGTCTTGGGTGGCGGGGGCATGGTGGGCAAGGCCGTGTGCCGCCGCCTGTTGCGGGATAAGCCCGGTCATCTCATCGTGGCTTCGCTCGATCAAGCCGGCGCCGAAGCGGCTGTTGCGCGCATTCGCAGCGACGCCGATCCGCAGACCCAACTCAGCCCCTTCTGGGGCAACATCTTCGTGCGCTGGGAATACAAGGACTGGAGCTGGTCCGATATCCTGGCCGATCCCGAGGCGCGGCGTAAGGTCCTGGCCGATTTGCTCGACCCGATGGTCGGCGAGCGCAAGGCCGAGATCCTGCACGAATCCACCCTATACCGCCTGGTCCGACACTATCGACCTCACGCTATCGTGGATTGCATCAATACGGCCACAGCCTTCGCCTACCAGGACATCTATGCCAGCGCTCGCGAGCTGCTGGCTGCCGCTGCGGCCGGGGATCCGACGGCCTTTCGTCAGGCAGCCGAGCAGCATCTGGCCCGCCTCTACGTCCCCCACGTCGTGCGTCATATCCAGATTTTGCAGGAGACCCTGTCCCCTGACCCGGCGGCCGGCTGGCCGGGTGTCAAGGTCTACGTGAAGGTGGGGACAAGCGGCACCGGCGGCATGGGGCTCAATATCCCCTATACCCACGGCGAGGAAAAACCGTCTTCGGTCCTGCTCTCGAAAGCCGCCGTGGCCGGCGCCCACAGCCTGCTGCTTTTCTTATTGGCGCGCACCTCGCCGGACCTGCCCGCCATCAAGGAAATCAAACCGACGGCGGCCATCGGTTGGGCTGAGATCGGCTATGGCCCCATCCGCCGGGGTGGTCATACCATCCCGCTGTACGATTGTCCGCCGGAGCAGGCCTATCCCCTGGAGCAGGCCCTGGCCGATACAGGCGAGTTCGGTGTACCGGTACCGGGGCGGGTGCTCGAGAACGTCTACATCGACACCGGCGAAAACGGCCTCTTCGCCCTGGGTGAGTTCTCGACCATCACCTCCCTCAACCAGATGGAGTTCGTGACGCCGGAAGAGATTGCCCGCTATATCGCCCTTGAGATCAAAGGCGGTAACACCGGCTTCGACGTCATCAGCGCCCTCGATCAATCGGTCCTGGGACCCACGTATCGCGCCGGTATCCTGCGCGAAGGTGCTTTGGCCCGCATGCGGCAGTTAGAACAGATACACGGTATCCGCAGCGTGGCCTTCGAACTGCTCGGCCCCCCGCGGCTCTCCAAGCTGCTGTTCGAGGCGTTCCTACTCCAGCGGGTCAGCGGCGACAGCATCCCGCGCACCCTGGCGATGGCGCCGGAAACGCTGGCGCGCGCCTGCTATGACGAGATCGCCCAGGATGCCGAGTTGCGCCGGCAGATTCTCTCCATCGGGATCGCCATTTTGCTCCCCGAAGGCGACCGGCTTTTGCGCGGGCCGCAGTGCAAGGCCACAAACGCCGAAGACGGCTGGGTGGATCTGCGGCCGCAGAACATGGCCCGCTGGCAGGAGCGGTTGCGGCGCATCCAGGCCATGACCCAGGCCGAATTGGAGGCCGATGCCGGGCGCTACTCCTCGCGTTTCTATCGCGTCTTCGTGGACCCGGCTACAGGCGAGTTTACCGAACGGTTCGGGATCGGCGACCTCGCCGGTTGGATTTTCACCTACGAGGAAAAAGGCGCACGGATGAAATCGTAGGCGCAGCGAGCTATGATTGGGCGACCAGGCCTGTCCGCGGCCCTTGCGCGGGCAGATCGTCCGGCGTGACGCGGCTTCGCACGCCGTTTCCGTTCGCCTTAGTGGCCTTCTTCAGACAGGGCATCGGCCGCACCATATCCGCCCCCACCGGGGGTCTCGATCCGGATACGGTCGCCGGCGCGGGCACGAAACGAAACCTTGCCGGGCAACCGTTGCGGTTGAGCCGCCTCTCCGGCCGCCGTTGGCCCCGGCAGATACCAGTCGGCGCCCGGGGCGCCGGGTTCGCCCCCGGCTGCGCCCCAGGGCGCGTGCCGTCGCCGCTCGCACAGAAGGGTGACCTGCGCATCGGCCAGGAGTTCGATCTCGCGCACCAGGCCGTCGCCCCCGCGCCGACGGCCGGCACCGCCCGAACCGCGTCGCAAGGCATAGCGGGTCACCCGCAGGGGATAGGCATATTCCAGCGCTTCGACGGGCGTGTTGAGGGTGTTTGTCATATGCACATGGACGCCCGACAATCCGTCTGCCTCGGCGCCGGCGCCCATGCCCCCGGCCACGGTCTCGTAATAGGCAAAACGGCTGCCCGTGCGGGGGTCATCGCCACCGATGGTGATGTTGTTCATTGTGCCCTGCGAGGCGGCGGGAACCCGTTCCGGCAGCGCCTGCGCAAAGGCGCCCAAAAGCACATCCACAATCCGCTGCGAGGTCTCCACATTGCCCGCGGCCACGGCGCGGGGAAAGCGGGCGTTCACCAGCGTCCCTTCCGGCAGGATCACATCCACCGGACGGAAAATGCCGGCGTTCGTCGGCACGTCGTCATCGGCCAGGAGACAACGGACCACGTAGAACACGGCCGAAAGCGTGACGGCGGCCACCGTGTTGATGCCGCCCGGCGCCTCCGCCGCCGTGCCGGTGAAATCCACCTGCAGCCGCTCCCCTTGGGCTTCGATCGTCACCACGATGGGGAGGTCGGTGGTGCCCATGCCGTCATCATCCATCACGTCCTGAAAGCGGAAACGGCCGCGCGGCATCGTCCGGATGAGATGTCGCACCATGGCCTCGGCATAATCCTGCAAATGCGCCATGTAGGCATGCAGCACGTTATGCCCATAGCGGCGGGCCAGGGCCCGCAGGCGGTCGGCGCCCACCTGGTGCGCGGCCAGTTGCGCGGTCAGGTCGCCCAGGCGTTCTTCGGGCGTGCGGCTGTTGCGGGTGATCAGGTCGAGAATGCCCTCATCCGGTTGACCATGCCGCATCAGGCGCACGGGCGGGATGATCAGCCCTTCCTGAAACAGCTCCGTGGCCAGGGGCATCGAGCCGGGCGTCATGCCCCCCACGTCGGCGTGATGGGCCCGGCTGGCCACATAGCCCAGCAGGACCGGCCCCGCGTCCGGGGCGCGGTCATACACCGGTGAGACCAGGGTGATATCGGGCAGGTGCGAGCCGCCGTGATAGGGGTCATTCAGGGCGACGAGATCGCCATCGGCCAGATCGGGAAAACGCGCCAGCGCTGCCGCCACCGAGAGCGGCATGGCGCCCAAATGGACCGGGATATGGGCAGCCTGGGCCACCATCAGGCCGCGAGGATCGAAAACGGCGCAGGAAAAATCGCGGCGTTCCTTGATGTTCGGCGAAAAGGCCGTGCGCCCCAAGGCAGCCCCCATCTCCTCGGCCACCGCCGTCAACAGATGGTTCAGGATCGTCAACAAAATCGGGTCGTACATCGGCGCCCGTCCTCAATGCAAGGTGATCAGCAAATGGCCCCACGGGTCCACCTGAGCCTGCCAGCCGGGCAGCAGCACGGTGGTGGCATCCTCTTGCACAATCAGAGCCGGACCGACAAGCCGATGTCCGCTCCGCAGCTGCTCCCGTTCATACACAGGCGCGGTCAGCCAGGCGCCGGCCGCGCGCAGAGGCGTTGTGCCCACCTGGGCCGACGCCGGATCCGGAGATGTGGCCGCCGCGAGCGTGGGCAGCTCCGGTTTGGGCCGCAAGCCGCGGCCGGTGACCCGCACATTGACCAGTTCCACCGGGGCCTCCGGTCGGGCGTAGCCGTAGCGTTGTCGATGGGCCGCATGAAAACGCGAGGCAAGGGTCGCAGGGTCGAACGTATCGGCCGCTACGGTCAACTCGAAGGATTGACCGCGGTAGCGCAGGTCCACGGCCGGCTCTATCTCCATGGCCGCCGTCGTAAAGCCCTGGTCGGCCAGGGCCTGACGCACCTGGCCGAGGATGGGGGCCAGCGCCGCCTGCAGGTCCTCTGCGGTCATGGCCTTCAGGGGTCGCATAACGGTGCGCGAGGCATCCACGGTGAAATCGGCCAGGATCAGCCCCAGGGCCGAGAGCACGCCGGGATGGCGAGGTACCAGGACGCGCTCGATGCCGAGGGCTGCGGCCAGGGTCAGCGCATGCATGGGACCGGCACCGCCGAAGGGGACCAGGGTAAACTGCCGTGGGTCAAAACCGCGCGCCACGGAGATAACCCGGATGGCCTGCTCCATGGCGGCGTCGGCAATGCGCACGACCCCCTCGGCCAGCTCCACTATCGAAAGGCCGAGGCGTGTGGCGAGAGGTCGGGCTGCCGTCTCGGCTGCGCTGCGGTCGAGCCTCATGCGACCGCCCAGGAAATGGCTTGGATCCAGCCGGCCCAACAGCAGATTGGCATCGGTGACGGTGAAATGGCGACCGCCGCGGCCATAACAGGCCGGACCGGGTTCGCTACCGGCGCTGGCCGGTCCTACACGCAGGACGCCGGCCGTGTCGACCCAGGCAATCGAACCGCCGCCGGCGCCCACGGTGTGGATATCCAGCATGGGCACCCGCACCGGCCAGCCTTCGATGCTGCCCTCGGTTGTGCGGCGGATGGCACCGTCGGCCAGGGAAACATCGGTCGAGGTACCGCCCATATCGAAGGTGATGATGTGGTCGTAACCGGCCAGTCGGGCGATATGGAAAGCTCCCGCCACACCGGCCGCCGGTCCTGAGAGGAGGGTGCGCACCGCCTCCCGTCGCGCCGTGGCCGCATCCAGGATGCCCCCCGACGATTGCATGATCCAGAGGGGATGACCCGCCAGTCCTGTCTCCAGGGCATGGAGATAACGGGTCATCAGAGGCGAGACGTAGGCATTGAGCACGGTGGTTGCCGTGCGCTCGAACTCGCGAAATTCGGGCAGAATGGTCGAGGAAAGCGAGACGGCCAGCCCGCGTTGCGCGGCCAGACGGCCGATCCGCCGTTCGTGGTCCGGGTTGGCAAAGGAAAAAAGCAAACACACGGCCACCGCTTCGGCGCCGGCCGCGACGATGGCATCCAGCACGGCGGCCGCAGTCTCTTCGTCCAGCGGAATCAGCACCTGCCCATCGGCGGTCACCCGTTCGGTGACTTCGTAACGGAGTTCCGCGGGCACGGGCAGCCAGCGCGGGGCAAAGGTGAGACGATAAAGGCTCGGTCGAGTCTGCCGGCCGATGGCCAGGACATCGCCAAAACCGGCCGTGGTGATGAGCGCCGTGACGGCGCCACGATGCTCCAAGACGGCATTGGTCGCCACCGTCGTGCCGTGGGAGACCACCGCACCCGGCGCCACGGCCAGGGCCGCCATCCCGTTCTGCAGCGCCGTGGCCGGGTTGGCTTTGGTCGAAAGGAGCTTGTAGATCCGAATGCGGCGACCATCGTAATAGACCAGGTCGGTGAAGGTGCCACCGACATCGACGCCAAGGGTGTGCATGGCAGGTCCCAAAAACGGCAGGCAAGTGAGCTATCGGCGTGGGGGGAAACCCCCGGCAGGGCCGAAGATGATGAAACGCATTGTCAGACCGGGCTCTTGATGGTACAATCCCGTTCAAATCTCCGCAACCCGCAGCCAGGTGTTTACGACACCGGCCGATTACCCCCTCGCTGTCAGGAGTTTCCTATGAACCAAACCATCGTTGACTTGCTCGGCGATGAGGCCGAAAGCCTCTTGACCTACGAATGCAAAGGGATTCCCAAAAGCATGCTTCATCTGCCTGGCCCCGACTTCGTGGATCGGGTGGTGGCCCTGAGCGACCGTCCCACTCCGGTCCTGCGTAATTTCCAGGCCCTGTTCAATCACGGTCGTCTGGCCGGCACGGGCTATCTCTCCATCCTGCCGGTAGACCAGGGCATCGAACACAGTGCCGGAGCTTCCTTTGCGAAAAACCCCATCTATTTTGATCCCGAAAACATTGTCAAACTGGCCATCGAGGGCGGATGCAATGCCGTCGCCTCGACTTTAGGCGTTTTAGGCGCAGTTGCCCGCAAATACGCACATAAAATTCCTTTTATCGTCAAGTTTAATCATAACGAATTTCTAACCTATCCGAACAAATACGATCAAATCATCTTTGCCAGCATCAAACAGGCGCGTGACCTGGGGGCTGTGGCCGTGGGCGCCACCATTTACTACGGTTCGGCCGAGTCCTCCCGGCAGATCGTGGAGGTGAGCCGGGCCTTCGAGATCGCCCACGAGATGGGGTTGGTGACGGTGCTCTGGTGCTATCTGCGCAACAGCGCCTTCAAGAAGGATAAGGACTATCACGTGGCGGCCGATCTGACCGGCCAGGCCAATCATCTGGGCGTGACCATCGAGGCCGACCTGATCAAGCAGAAGATGGCCGAGAACAACGGCGGCTATCTGGCCCTGAGCACCAAAGAGAACCCCTACGGCAAAATCGACAAGCGGGTCTATACCGAGCTGATGACCGATCACCCCATCGACTGGACCCGCTACCAGGTGGCGAACTGCTATATGGGTCGCGCCGGTCTGATCAACTCGGGCGGCGCTTCGGGCGAAAACGATTTTGCCGAGGCCGTGCGCACGGCCGTGATCAACAAGCGTGCCGGCGGTATGGGGTTGATCTCCGGTCGTAAGGCGTTTCAGCGGCCCATGGCCGAAGGGGTCAAGCTGCTCAACCTGATCCAGGACGTCTACCTGGACGAGAGCATCACCATCGCCTGAGTTTGTGTCCGTTGTAACAGCTCAGCCGATGGAGGGCTCGCCCGGCGTGGTGAGGTTGCGGCCGGCGGCCCCCAGGCCGCCGGC